>JAVEZY010000082.1:0-2522 GCA_034002745.1 Gammaproteobacteria bacterium | reverse complement strand
ACGCCGTTGGCAGTATGCCGGCAGCGGCGTTCAGGGCGATCTTGATCGTCTCGCTGGCCTCGATCCACTCACCGGAGTGGCCCATGGTCTTCTCGAAGTCGACCTTGATCTTCGGCCCCAGCACGCGGTCGATGTAGGCCTTGGCCTCGGCCACTTCCTTGTCCGTGCTGGGGGTGCCGGCCTTCCACCCGGAGTACGGGCCGTTGGCTTGGGCGTTGAAGTGGACGTAGTTCGTGGTGATCTTGCTGTCGTCGTAGATCACGTAGTTGGGGTGCTTGTCGTTCTTCCCGCCACTGGAAGCGTACTTGTGGCCCAGGATGCCGAGGCTCTGCAGGTAGTCGGAGGCCAGCGCCTGACCGTTGACCTCGGCCATTTCTTTGAAGCTGTCGGCGGCGTCGTCAGCTCGTTGTGCGAGCACCTCGGCCAGGTGCTTGTAGAGGTCAGCCCCCGTCGCACCGTCGACCTGGGTGCCCAGGTCGCGCTCCACCGTACGCAGCGCCTTCTGTACTAGCTCGCTCTGCTCGTTCAGCGGCGCATCCCAATCCAGCAGCTGCTCGGGAGCGATGTCGACGCTGACTTCGTAGGTGGGGGATTTTGCATCCAGCGCGCGCTCGTACGCCTCTCGGTCGGCACGAATGTCTTTCAGGGCGAGCCGGTAGACCGGGCGTATTGCAGCGGGGCCGTTCGTCGCCAGCTCGTCGAGCTCTGCCTCAGCCGCAGAAAAAACACGCGCCATGCCTGCGCTGGGCATCTCAGCGCGTATGCGGTTCAGTACATCCAGGGCGTGCATCCCGACGAGCCCCTTAAACCGGGAGTCGCCAATCATCATCGCGGTGAATTGCGACTTGTAGCTCTTATGCACCCCCTCCGCCGTGGACAGGTACGTGCCCGCACCAAACGCAGCATTACCTTCGCCCTTGCCCAGGTGGGCGCGCCAGTCGAACCTCCCCTCGTGACGGATGGGCGAGTCGTGGGTGGCGGCGAAGCCGCTGCGGCCCAGGTCGTTGTGGATCTGGGTCGCCATGGCGTTCAGCTTCCGGCCCTGGCCGGACCAGTCAGCACCCGTAGTTTTCTGAGCTGGCGTCCACCGCCCGGGCGCACTCTCACGGTAGCCTTCTTCGACCAAGAACTTGGCGACTTGCCGCTCGCCCACGTTGTACGGACGACCGCGGCTCGACGCATCGTCGGTGATGAATGTCGCGCCCGCTTTTACCGCCTTGCGGATCTCGGTGAAGTCAGGGTCTACGCGGTCGGTGCGCGCACCTTCGGCGCTGATGAACACCACGTCATCTGCGGTGTACTGCCCGGTGTTGGCGATGTCCTTCAGATCGCGTGCGTACTGTGCCGTCGATGACGCCGGGCTCCCGCGCCCGATGAACTTCGTGGCTTGGTCTGCTTTGCGCTGATCTTTGGCGAGGTACGGCGAGCGCCCATTCAGCTTACGTGCCCCAGCGGGCTTTGACTGGGATTTTGGGGCCTGGGCCGGCACCTCCGAGCCGGCAGTACCTTCCAGGGCCGTCAAGGACTGGTCGCCCTCGATCACGCTCTCGGCCTTCTTCAGCAAGGTCCGCACCGCGCTGCGCACGCCCTCGTCGGTCGACTCGGCCAGCACAGTGTTCGCCCAACGGCGGATGCCCACGGCGTGCTTGGGCTCGTAGCTGTCCGGCGGGTTGTTGAGGTACTCAAGGTACTTCATCGCCCGGGCTTCGGCGTTCTCGATGGTCTTCGCGGGGGAGACAGGCGCCGGCTTTGGCTGGCGGGCCTTCACACCACGCGCTTGGGCCAGGAACGACATGCGCGCCTTGTCCGTGGTCAGCGCTTTGTACTCCTCGTACTGCTCGGGGGTCAGCGTGTTCACGCCGCCACTGCCGGCGAGGGCCATCTGTCCGTCCGTCATTACTCCAGAAGCACGGGCCAGGTACTGCTTGCGCTGTGCGTCAGTCGTCAGCGCGTCGTACTGAGCTTTTTGTGCAGGGGTCAGGTCACTTGCGCGGAAGTTGGTTTTTGCGCTCTGCGTGCTGGTGGCCTGCACGTCGGCACGGAATTGGCGAGCCAGAGCGCGACCCTCTACCGGGTCGGCCACGGAGTTCTTGATCCGGATGGCCATCGCGCGCAGCCGCGCGTCCTGGAACTTGTGGAACGGCTGGTTCAAGATTTGGTGGTCTCGCGGCGTCAGCGACCGCCCCCACGGCGCAGTCAGGCTGCGCTGGAACAGCGACCTGCCACCGGCCTGTCGCTCTTGCGGCACCACTGGCTTCTTGCTCACGTCGCGCGTGGTGTCCCGGTAGGTCGGCGCTATGCGCTCCAGCGTGTTCAGGACCTTCTCGTTCGTCGGCGCCATCGGGATGTGGAACGGCATGGCGTTGCGCTCGGCGTACTTCTTGAAGTTCGCCAGGTTCAGCTTCTCGACGGCCTCGTCCGGCGCCATCATCTTGATCGCCGCGAGCTTCTTGTCATCGCTCAGCTTGGAGTCGATGATGATGCGCAGTGCCTGCTCGCGCAGGTTCTGCAGCGTGTCTTCG
>JAVEZY010000081.1:0-2570 GCA_034002745.1 Gammaproteobacteria bacterium | reverse complement strand
CAGCGCCTCATCGATATCCGCTCGGGCAAGACCCAGACGGTTCCGCTCGAAGAGGTTATGAAGCGCTATGGCCTGGAAGGTTGAGCTCGACCCCGCCGCCGAGCGCGAGCTGGGGAAGCTCGACCGCCAGGATGCCCGGCGCATCCTCGCCTTCTTGTTCGAGCGCGTGGCCAAGCTTGAAGATCCGCGCAGCATCGGTGAAGCCCTCAAGGGCAGCAAGCTCGGGGACTTCTGGAAGTATCGCGTGGGTGACTACCGGCTGATCTCCAGCATCGAGGACGGGGTGATGCGCATCCTTGTCGTGAGGATCGGCAATCGTCGGGATGTTTATCGTTGATATAAGATGTTTTTTTATGTATTTGTATAACGCGGTAACGAAATAAATAAGGACTGATCGAATGCGAATAGCGGTCGTCAACACCAAGGGCGGCGTGGGAAAGACCACGATCGCCACACACCTGGCTGCCCTCTTTGCCGCACAGGCGGCGACCTTGTTGATCGATGCCGACCCGCAGGCTTCGGCCGCCAGTTGGGCCGCCTGGCGGCGTGAGGCCGGGCGTGAGCCGTCGCCGACGACGACCTGCTTGCTGGGCAAGGCGGTCTTCGATGAGGGCAAGAATCTGTCCAAGGGCTTCGCCCATACCGTGATCGATGCCGGTGGCCGGGATTCGTCCAGCCTGCGCGCGGCGCTGCTGCTGGCCGAGCGTGCCGTGGTCCCGGTGGGTGCCTCCAACCTCGATGCCGCTGCGATGACCGATCTGCTTGAGATTGTCGAGCTGGCCAAGGACTTCAATGCGGAGCTCGACGTGCACGTGCTGCTGATGCGCATCGATCCGCGCACCCGGGACACCGGGGAGATGATTGACTACCTGCACGAGCACAAGCTGCGTCTCCTCGATGCGCGCATCTGCGAGCGCGTGGCGTACCGGCGTGCCGTCGGCGAGGGGGCTACGGTGGCCGAGCTCGCCAAGGACCCCCAAGCGATTGCCGAGATGGCCGCCCTCTACAAGGAGATTCAAGCGTGAAAGCAAAACCCAACCTCGACAGCTTCCTGGCTGGGAGCGCAGCCGCTGCCGCCGAGCGGCCGGCATCTGGGACTTCGGGCATGGGGCTGAGTTCGGTGCTGGTCTCGCAGCGCAGAACGAAGTCGATTCGCATCGACCCCGCGCTCGATCTGTTCCTCAAGGAGGAAGCGTTCCGCCGCACGATGGCGAGCGGCAGGCGGGTCAATGAGTCCGATCTGATCGAAGAGGCGTTGGTCGGCCACTTCAGGATTCAAGAGAAATAAATCAATAACGCATGAACGCAATAAGTCAATAACGACACATGCCACTATCCTGGAACGAAATTAAGTCGCGCGCCCTGGCGTTCTCCAAGCACTGGGCCGACGCCTGCAACGAGGACAGCGAGGGCAAGCCGTTCCTGCTCGCCTTCTTCGAGATCTTCGGGATCACCAACAAGCGCATTGCCAGCTTTGAGCATGCGGTGAAGAAGTACGGCGGCGGCGCCGGCTATGTCGACTTGTTCTGGCCCGGCATCCTGCTGGTCGAAATGAAGTCGCGCGGCAAGAACCTCGACCGGGCCCACACCCAGGCGATGGACTACTTCCCGGGGATCGCCGAGCGGGATTTGCCGCGCTTCGTCCTGGTGTGTGACTTTGCGCGTTTTCGGCTCTTCGACCTGGTCGAGGGGGCGACATACGAATTTCCCCTCGAAGAGCTCTACAAGAACGTCCGCCTGTTCGGGTTCATCGCGGGCTACCAGACCCAGGTCATCAAGCCGCAGGACCCGATCAACATCAAGGCGGCCGAGCGCATGGGCCGCCTGCACGACCAGTTGCGGGCAATCGGCTACGAGGGGCGCCCGCTCGAGCTCTACCTGGTGCGCATGCTGTTCTGCCTGTTCGCCGAGGACACGGGGATTTTCGAGAAACGGCAGTTCCAGGACTACATCGAGCTGCGCACGAGCGTCGACGGGGCCGACCTGGCGCACCACCTATCCACCTTGTTCTACGTGCTCAACACGCCGCAGGACAAGCGGCTGAAGAACCTCGACGAGCACCTGGCCGCCTTCCCCTACATCAACGGCAAGCTGTTCGCCGACATGCTGCCGCCGGCGAGCTTCGATGCGGCCATGCGCGAGAGCCTGCTCGACCTGTGCGGGCTCGACTGGGGGCGGATTTCCCCAGCCATTTTCGGCAGCTTGTTCCAGAGCATCATGGACGCACAGGCCCGCCGCAACCTGGGCGCGCACTACACCAGCGAGGAGAACATCCTCAAGCTCATCAAGCCGCTGTTCCTCGATGCCTTGTGGGCCGAGTTCGAGAAGATCCGAGGCAACAAGAAGCGCCTGACCGAGTTTCACGCCAAACTGCGCACGCTCACCTTCTTCGATCCGGCCTGCGGCTGCGGCAACTTCCTGGTGATCACCTATCGCGAGCTGCGTCTGCTCGAGCTCGAGGTGCTGCGTGCGGCTAACGCCGGCGGGCAGATGGCGCTCGACGTGCATCAGATGATCGCGGTCGACGTCGATCAGTTCTTCGGCATCGAGATCGAGGACTTCCCGGCGCA
>JAVEZY010000080.1:0-2695 GCA_034002745.1 Gammaproteobacteria bacterium | reverse complement strand
GCGCGACCCGCAGCGCCTCAGCCGACTGCGCCGCGAACTGCCGGCCCGCTTCGCCGCCTCGGTGCTCCGCGACGAGGCGGGCTTCGTCCGCGACCTCGAGCACGCCTACCGCGACATGTGGCATAACTCATTGTCCGATCAGAAAAAAATGGGGTCAGACCCCGAACAGCGATGAAAGAGGAGCAGCACATGCCGGAGCGTTCCCCCGCGATCATCGATATCGTCGATGGCATCCGCGTCTGTTGCCCGGACGACATGCGCCTGATGACGCCTTATGTCCTGCGTGAACAGAACGACTGGTTCGAGGATGAAATCCGCTTTTTCCGCCTGCTGACACGGCCTGATACCGTATTCATCGACATCGGCGCCAACTATGGTCTCTACTCGCTCTCGGTGGCTCGCCGGGGCGCGCGGCAGATCTGGTCCTACGAACCCTGCGCGGAAACCGCAAGCCATCTGGCGCGCAGCATCACCGCCAATGAGTTTTCCACCGTCCGCCTGATGCAACAGGCGCTTTCCGATCGCCCCGGGCTCGGTCGCCTGCTAAACAGCGAGAACCCGGAGCTCAATGCGCTGGTGGCCGCCGATGACGAGCGCGGTGAATCGGTGGAACTGACCAGTCTGGACGAAGAATGGACGCGGCACGGATGGCCGGAGGTCGATCTGGTCAAGATCGATGCCGAGGGACATGAACTCAAGGTGCTTGCCGGCGGCGAACGTTTCTTTCGCGAGCGATCGCCGCTGGTGATGATCGAGATCAAGGCTGGCGCCAGTCTGGACCTGGCGCCGGCGCGGCGGCTGATCGAATGGGGTTACCAGTGCTACCGGCTGGCGCCCGGTCTGCCCGCATTGATTCCGCAGTCGCTGGACGAAAGGGTCGACGGCTTTCAGCTCAATGCGTTCTGCTGCAAGCCTGATCGTGCCGCCGTGCTCGCCGCGCGCGGTCTGCTGGCGCAGGTCAGCGCCGATGACTGTTCCGCTCCTGCGGGCATGTGGTTCGATTTTCTGCGCTCGCTGCCGGCTCCGGGTCGGCAGGCGCAAGCCTGGCGGCAGCAGGTCGAGCGCGCGCCGCAACAAGAGTGGGACGTTTATCGCCAGGCGCTGGACGCGTATGCCCTCGCCATGTCGCGCGACGAGGACACCGCCCGGCGCAGCGCCGCGTTGCAGGCCTCGTTTCGCCTGCTCGATGGCCTGGTGAGACGGCAGGCGAATCTGCCGCGGCTGCTGTCGTACGCGCGGGTGGCGGCCGATCTGGGGCATCGTGAGACGGCGGTACAGGCGCTCAACCTGATCCTGAAATCGATCTCCGCGCGGCGGGCGGAGATCGGCGACGCCGAACCCTTCCTGCCGCCATCGCCGAATCTCGCGCACACCGATTCCGGCGGACGCTTGATCGAGTGGACCATCGCATCGGCGCTGGAGGCTTTCGAGCAGCTGCGCTCCTATTCCAGCTATTTCTCCCGTCCCGAGATCACCCTTGGCATCGCGAACGATCTGCAAGGGCTGGGTTTCCTGACTCCCGGCGTGGAGCGACGCGCGGCCGCGGTCCAGGCCAGGGCTCGCGCCGTCAGCGCGAATGCCAGCTCCACGGAAGATACCAGCTCCGCGGAGAATGCTGCTCCAGCGGCGGCTGCCGAGCGCGCGAATGACGATCCACTCCTCGCGCTTCTGAACCAGGCTCGCGAGCGGCAGCAGGCTGGCGATGCGCAAGGCGCCGCCGAGTTGTGCAGGAGCGTGTTGCGTGCGGATCCCGATCACGCCGCGGCGCTGCACCTTGCCGGCGTGCTTGCCTTGCAGGCGGGTGAGCACGAATCCGCGCGCGATTACCTCGAGCGCGCGCTGCGCGGAGAGGCAGGGAATCCCGCGATGCACAATGATCTCGGCCTGGTCTACGCGGCGCTCGGCCGGCGCGAGGATGCGATCGCCTCCTTTCGCGCAGCGCTGGCGCGACAGCCCGAGTTCGCCGTGGCTCGGATCAATCTGGGTGACGCTCTGCTGCAGAGCGCCGGTTACGATGAGGCGATCGAACACTACCGCCAGGCACTGGCGCGCCATCCCGCGCTGGTGGCCGTGCATCACAATATCGCCTGGGCTCTGCTGCAGCTCGAGCGCGATGACGAGGCTCGCGCCGGGCTTGAGCATGTACTCGAGCTTCAGCCGGATCATGTCGATGCGCACATCAATCTCGGGCTGGTGTTGCTGAGGCTGGGGCGGCTCGAGGAGGCGATCGCGATCAACCGTCGCGCGCTCGCCATCCGTAGCGATCTGCCTGTCGCGCACCTCAATATTGCGTTCGCGCTGCACGGTCTGGGCCGGCGAGGAGATGCGCTGACCAGCTATGAACAGGCGATCGCCCTCGATCCTGCGCATCCGCGGCCCCATTACAATATGGGTTGCATTCTGCTCGAGCTCGGCCGCGCGGACGAAGCCCGAGCCTGCTTTCAGCGCGCCCTCGACAATGATCCGCAGCATGCGCTGGCATTGCTCAACATCGGCGTGAGCTGGCAGAACATCGGCGAGCATGAACGTGCGGCGGCATACTTCGAGGAAGCCCGCCGGCACGCGCCGGATTCCCCGGTGGTATGGAGCACGTTGCTGCTGTCGCTGATGTACCGTGAGGTGAGCGCGGAGGAGGTGCTGGCGGCGCACCGGGCGTACGCGGAGCGATTCGAAGCGCCGCTGCGGGCAGGGTGGA
>JAVEZY010000079.1:0-2724 GCA_034002745.1 Gammaproteobacteria bacterium | reverse complement strand
GCCCAGAGTACGAATGACTATGGACGTCCTCATGAGTGCTTTCCGAGTCCGCAGGGCCGGCTGTGCCGGCCGCCTAACCGCAGCGTCAGCGGCGAGCGGCGCGAAGCGCCGCGAGTCCGCTGCACGCGGGGTTAGGGGGCGTCTCTGAAGAAGAGCGGGAGTGGAGCGCAGGGTTCGTCCGCGTATGCCTCGTAGGTTACGAGAAGAGCGGAAGGCACGCGCGCCTGCTGAAGGGCACGAAGAACTGCGCGAACGGATCCGAAGGCAACAGACTTGTCGGCACGGATTAGGACGCGCGACGCAGGGCTGCTCGCGAGGCGGCTGTTGATGCCGGCGAGAAGGGCGTCGGTTGGATACCATTTCGGCCCGATGAATGCGTGGCCGTCTGCTTGAACCGCCACGACGATGTCGGCGTCGGCATCTGTGCGGTACTCCGGACCGTGAATGCCGGAGAGTAGGACGGGGCGGTCGCCATGAAACCGTGGACCTGGCAGCGGACCGACGAACAAGAGTACGAAGAGAGGCAGGAGCAGGGAGAGTTGGATCCCTGGTCCTTCTAGCGGACGTGGCGACGAAGGCGAGTATCGAATCTGGTACATCACAGGCCTCTGACTAGGGGCGGGCCGATTGAGTTCCTGGGGGCAGGCGAAACGCCGCCTAACCGTAGCGTCAGCGGCGAGCGAAGCGAAGTCCGCTGCACGCCGGGTTAGACGTCATTGTGCGCGACGCCAAGGTAGGCCGGCGACGACCTGTGACAGCGAGAACTCGGGCGGGACGGTGGCCCAGCGCTGCACTCGCTCAAGGACAGTGGCAGGGTTAGTGGCGGTGAGCGAATAGAAGGAGTCTGAATGGGGCGCGAGGCCGAAGTGCGAGAGGTACTGCATGAGTAGGTCGGCTGTGAAGCGGTCGCGCTTCCGGGGCATGGCGTAATGCTCGACACGCTCGAATGGAAACGGCGCGCCGAACTGCTCGAAGACCCAGCGTCGGCCGTCCTTGACGGCCGCTATAGACCGCCGATAGCCAAGAGGCGGTTCGCCACCAAGATGCGACGGTGCGAAGACCTCCCAGATGACCGCGGGCTCGGGAGCGGAGGAGGGGGACACACACACTCTCATCGCGAGCGTGCCGAGGCGAGCAGCGAGAACGCTCATGACCGGAGTCGGGTCCGAACCCGCGATGCCGCTTTCAAAGAACGCCGTCCATTCCGGCGAGAGGGTTGGCGCGAATAGCTGCCGCCGTGCCTCCATTGAAAGGGGAGGAAGAAGCTCGAAAGCATCTGCGAGAGACGACTCAACCGTCCGGACGGTATGCGTGCGGCCGATTGACCCCTGCCAGGCGGTGAAGCTCGCGACGCACGCGCTGGCCGGGGCCTGAATCAGGCCCATGTCACTCGTGACGGGATGCCAGCGCTCAATCAGCAAGGGTGCTTCCGATGACGTCTAACCGTGGCGTCAGCTGCGAGCGGCGCGGAGCGACGCGAGTCTGCTGCACGCGGGGTTAGCTGTGCGGGTAGACGGTGCAAGGGCGCCGGAGTGTGGCCGAGGCCATAGCCCTGCCACGGACGCTCCGGTGGCATTCGCAGGAGACGTTGACGACGGAGCGGTGCCGCGAAGGCAATGAGCTGTGAAGCTGGGCATTGAGAGAACCCCGGTGACTGGGCTCGGCTGATGACCGTGCGCCGACGGGAAGGGCGAAGGCTGGCACCCGGGAACGGTAGAGACGACCGAGGACGTGTGATCGAGTCCGAGCCATGTGGGCGAGGACGAGACGGCCCGGGACGAAGAGACCTCGGACGATTCGAGCGACGCTGGGCGCCGTATGGGACGTCGGATGGAACGCGTCGGCGCCGTTGAATGCGACGTGGTTTCGGGTGCGGACGTTGGCACGCCGAGGACCTCGGCCTGAATGCGAGTGCCCGTCGAATGCAGCGGGGCGCGGTGACGGGCGCGGACGCGCGCGGGACACTGCCCGAAGGAGATGGCGTGTGATGTGAGACGGGCGTCTCTACGGTAGCGCAGCTAACCGTGGCGTCAGCTGCGAGCGGCGCGGAGCGACGCGAGTCTGCTGCACGCGGGGTTAGCTGTGCGGGTAGACGGTGCAAGGGCGCCGGAGTGTGGCCGAGGCCATAGCCCAGCCACTGACGCTCCGGTGGCATTCGCAGGAGACGTTGACGACGGAGCGGCGCCGCGAAGGCAATGAGCTGTGAAGCTGGGCATTGAGAGAACGCCGGTGACTGGGCTCGGCTGATGACCGTGCGCCGACAAGAAGGGCGATGGCTGGCACCCGGGAACGGTAGAGACGACCGAGGACGTGTGATCGAGTCCGAGCCATGTGGGCGAGGACGAGACGGCCCGGGACGAAGAGACCTGGGACGATTCGAGCGACGCCGGGCGCCGTATGGGACGTCGGATGGAACGCGTCGGCGCCGTTGAATGCGACGTGGGTTCGGGTGCGGACGTTGGCACGCCGACGACCTCGGCCTGAATGCGAGTGCCCGTCGAATGCAGCGGGGTGCGGTGACGGGCGCGGACGCGCGCGGGACGCTGCCCGAGGGAGATGGCGTGTGATGTAAGACGAGCGTCTCTACGGTAGCGCAGCTAACCGCAGCATCAGCGGCGAGCGGCGCCTCGCGCCGCGAGTCCGCTGCATGCCGGGTTAGGGCACGGCTCAACTGGCTTTCGACAGGACCGGAACCTCATGAGCTATGCGTGCCCCCGTGCGGTC
>JAVEZY010000078.1:0-2876 GCA_034002745.1 Gammaproteobacteria bacterium | reverse complement strand
CCCGCAGGTCATCGCCGTCGAGAAAGACCGATTTGACGCCCTGTTCGTTGAGCCGGAAGTTCACCTTCCGTCCGACTGTCGTCTTGCCAGCGCCTGAATATCCGGTAATCCAGATGACTGTCGGACGCGCCAACAGGGACGGAAGTGCTTTTGCGTTATCGCTGTTCATTGGGTTTCCAGGCGTTTTCAATCATTCGTGCTCGACACGGACGGTCGTTCATTTCGTACGGAAAGACAGCCGGCGCGCAAACATCCGTCCGGCCTGGTTGGCATAAAGCCGTGCGATCTTTGGAAGATTCGCCCTGAGCGAGGCCATGAGCTCCGCATAAAGACGCTCACCGCTGGTCGGAGCATCGCTTCCGAGGTATGCGTTCACAGCGTTCCTCTGAGCGGGGCTTACCACGTCAAGAGGCTCAGCGAACAGTTTGTGCAAGGCCATGAAACGCTCGATGTCTTCCTCGTCGCCATAGTCGCGCAAATCCAGTTCGCCATCACGCACGGCCCGCGAACCCTTGATGACATAGGTCGGCGCCGGACCGTACAGGAAGAAGGGCACACCCGCCTCGGCCAGGTAGTAGCTGTGCGAACCAATGTTCGGCGAGCATGCGTAGCGGAAGCGCCGTGCAATACGGTAGAAGCGGTCGACGAAGCACTGCGCGTTCGTGGTACCCGCCGTCACGATCGGAAAGCCGTAAGGGCGCAGCGTCCGGTGCATGCCCTTGAGCACATCGTGAAAGGACAGGCAGATCACCACCGGATGAAAATGCGCCGGCAGGTCGCGCAGGCTCTGCATGTATGCATCCAGCGACTCGAACACCGGTGTGGTGGTGGAGTTGGAATGGGTGAAGTAGACCACCGTGCCACGGCGTGCCGGATCGAGTTCGGGATAGTGCTTCCTGCGGTACGCCAGCCAGGGATGCGGAATGTGCAGTGCCGTCTTGCCATGCCTCTCCGCCATCAGGCGCGCCTTCTTGGCATTCCACGTCAGAAACAGCTGGTATGGCGATTCGATTTCGTTCGGCCAGCATCGTGCGCCCCAGTGGACGCCGTGATCCGACACGGCACACATTGGTAACCACGACGGATAGCCCGTCCAAGCGCGTAGGGTCTTGCCGAAACTCGAGTTCTCCACTTCCCAAGTTGCCCAGGGAGCAAAACCGGCATCGGTACGCCGCTGCAGTCGACTCAAGGCAACAAGCTCATCGTCGGAGTAACCATCCGTCCAGATACACGTTGCCGGCGAAGCGATCCGCGTCATCGTTGCCAGCCTAAGGGTGTGCAATTCATATACTCCTCCGCCCGCCAGTCGCAGACGATCCGAATCCGTAACGATTGACAAACAGTGACCAGACGTTGTCAAGCCGCCGGGAAGAATGCGCGCATGTGATGAGTTGATGCGGCAGCCGCAGGCCAAGACGAGTGCCGCGTGGTTGCGGCACCGCAGCGGGATGTTGTCGAGCACCGGATAGACCAGACCGGTTTCCGGCGACGAAAGGGCGCTTTCCGAACGCACCAGCGGTGCATGAGTGAGCGGGCAGCGCCACGCGGGCAGGCCCGCATCCGCCTTGACGATGCACACGACACCACTCGGATTCAGCGGATTCACGCAGAAGTCGAGTAGGCGATGGTCGGCGACGATGAAATCCAGCGCCTCGGCGGTCGCCTTTAGGTTCCGCGCCTAGCCGCGATGGGCCCGCTTCCGGGCCGGCCAGTTCGTAGAGGGGCTCAACCAGCACCACCGCGCGACGCGCCATCCGCAGCAGTTCCTGCAGCGCAGCCTGTTCGCGGCCACCATTGAGTTCCAGTGAGTGCGAGGTGTAGACCACATCGACGCTGGCGTCGGCCAGCCGAATGTGGAACAGATCAGCCACGAACAGCTCCGCCTGCTGCGCCTTCTGCCGCAGCCAGCCGCGGCCGTGCGCGCAGCGCGACCAGCTGATGTCGAATCCGAGCGCGGCAGCCGGCCGATGCGGCAGTGCTTCGAGCAGGCCGGCCAGCGTGGTGGCCTCGCCCGACCCGACTTCCATCACCGAGCCGCCGACCGGCAGGTGTGGGGCGACCAGCCCGGCGAGCTGTGCGCACCAGCGCTGTTTGCCTGCGGGGTCGGACAGCGCGTGACGCACATATGCGCCAGCCTGCAGGTCGTAAGCAATCAGCGTCGCGGCGGAAAGGTTGTCGTTGCGTCCGAGTGCGCAGCGCGCGTACTCCATTGCGTTTTCGCCACGCGCGAACGCATCGCGCATGCCGGCGAGCAGCGCGCGCAGTTCGGTGGCAGCGGTATCGGTGGCCTGCTGGTCAAGGGAAAACATAGGGCTCGGGCATCGGTCGGATTTGAGGGAGGCAAACGTTCACTTGAGCAGATCCCAGGACAGCGGCGTGCCGCGCGCGACTGCGCGGGCGACGGTGCGCCCCATCACCGCATCGATGAATCCGGGCGCCAGCCCCAGACCGGGCCGGATCGCGCGCACGTTTTCGCGGCTCAGCACGTCACCGGGCGCCAGATCGGCGGTGACATAAAGGGAGCGCCGGAACTGGATGGACTTGCGCTCCGCTTCGGTCGGCCCGTAACGGACCTCGCCCAGCGCCTGCCAGGCGCGCTCGGTCTCCACCACCAGCTGCGCCATTTCATGCGGCTCCATCGAGAAGGTGGCGTCCACGCCGCCTTCACTGCGATCCAGCGTGAAGTGCTTTTCGATCACGGTGGCGCCCAGCGCGACGCTGGCCACCGACACGCCCACACCCATGGTGTGGTCGGACAGCCCCACCTCGCAGCCGAACATTTCGCGCAGGTGCGGAATGGTGCGGATATGGGTATTGGCTGGCGTGGCCGGGTAGGTGCTGGTGCACTTGAGCAGCACCAGATGACGGCAGCCGGC
>JAVEZY010000077.1:0-2901 GCA_034002745.1 Gammaproteobacteria bacterium | reverse complement strand
TCGCGACGGGGATCCGGCCGGTACGTAACGGTAATGTGGTTCAGTTCGACGCGCAGTGGCAGTATCCGGCGATTACCGAAAAGCATGCCTTCGCGAAGGTGAGCGAACAGCCACCGCCCAAGGGCGTGGTCTACTTCGCGTTCCCCTGGGCAACACTCATCGACCAGCTCCAGTGCCGCCTGAATGCTTCCGCTCTGCGCGCGGAACTCGAGCGGGCCCGGCGTCTGCTGCGCCCCGGCGAGCGCGTGGTGACCGTCTGTCAGCACATTCGACTGCCGCAGTTCGAAGCGCTCTTCGGCGAAGCCGGTATCGATGATGTCTTCTGGTCCCACGCTCCGCGTGGCATGAGGGCGCTGCCTTCATTTCCGCGGGTCCGGGTCCATCCCTTTCCGCTCTATCCGGTACAGGCGATCGAAAGCGAAGCGGAAGAGCCCGACATGGAACGCGACGTGCTGTTCTCCTTTCTCGGCGCCAGGGCCAATCACTGGTATCTCAGCCAGGTCCGGAACTGGATTCTGGATGATCTGCAGCAGGACCGCCGCGGATGGATCCAGGGCCGCGACACCTGGCATTACCAGCAGATCGTCTATGATCACCAGATTGGCCGGGGAGTGCGCGATGGCGAGGGGCTGGTCGACCAGCGTGCCTCGGCGGACTTCCGCTCCGCGCTGCGGCGCAGCGTATTCTCCCTGTGCCCCGGCGGGACGGGACCGAATTCGATCCGTCTCTGGGAGTCGATCGGCCTGGGCGCGATTCCCGTGGTGCTGTCCGATACCTGGCAGCCGCCGGGCGACGAGACGCTATGGAAGGAGGCGCTGGTGTTCGTGCCGGAGCAGCGGAATGCGGTGCGGGAACTGCCCGATCGCCTCGAAGCGCTCTCCCGGGACAAGGACCTCCTCGAACGCAAACGGCATGCGATGAGACAGCTCTGGCTGCTCTACGGTCCTGAGTGCTTCGTCTACGATGTGCGGCGCCTGTTCCTTGAGGGCGCGCTTTCCGCGGGGGAGCGAAATCGGCTTCCCGAACCGGAAAGCCTGCTGCGGATGGCGCGTACACTGACGGCGCCGGGCGCGCAGGGTCCGCTTCCCTGGGATGCCTTCATCCTGGGTTGCAGTACCCGGGTCATGCAGGATCCCGAGCGCTTCCTGTCCCTGTACCGGCAGTCCCCGGAATTGCGTCATGCCTGGCAGCGCGCACGGCGCGAGGGCGGCGAGGCACGGGTACGAGCGATGGATCATGTGCTGCGGAAGCGGGGGGTAGAGCTTGCGGAAGCCTAGGATCGCGCTCTGGGGGAGCCACGCCAACCGTACGCCGCCGGCGTATGCCGTATACCGGCCACTCTTCTCCCGTCATTTCGACTATGTGGATCGCATCGATGAAGCCGATTTCGTCGTGGCCGGCTTCATTCACGATATTCGCGAGGGATCGGCTGAGCTGGCGCACCTGCTGCGCCGTCGGCCGCAGGCGAGCGTAGTGGTCTTGTCCGAGGAGCCGTTGTGGGATTCCGTGTGGAGCGGAACTGGCTGGACCGCGAGTACGGTACGGATCGGGAGCGCCGAGGGCGCGTTCACGGTCCATCAGCTCAACCACTGCACGAGCTCGATCTACCGCTACTCGCGCATTCCCTATTTCGTCACCACGCGCAACGATTTCGCGATTCGCTACGCCAGCCTGCTGGCACGCAATGCGCGTCTGGGAGCCGAAGGCATACGGGCGCGGTGGCGCCGCGCGCCCATCGCCGAAGCCTATTTCGCGGAAAGGCGCGAAGGGGAGCAATTCGAGGTCTGTGAACCCCGTTTCGACCTGCGAGGATTGTGCACCTTCCGCACGCAGCTGGCCGAGAGTGCCGAAAGCGCCGCAACGCTGCGTCAGGGCGCGGGATGGGAGGGCAACACGGTACGACGCCAGAACCTGCCCGACTGGCATCTCGACAAACTGGCCCAGCTGGATTGCCGGGCGCGCATCGTGTCGGCGCTTGAGAATACCCATCATCCGGACTACGTGACCGAGAAGCTGTTCGACGCCTATGCCGTGCTTGGGTTGCCCCTGTACTATGCCGCCCCGGGTCATTCCGTATTCCGGCTCGTTGCGCCGGAATCCTTCATCAATCTGCACGGGCTTTCACCGCAAGAGGCGCGCGGCATGATCGCATCGTTCGAAACCTCGGGGCCGTGCCTGGACGCCTATCGGTCGACCCTGTCCTCGCTCGCCAGTCTGTTCAAGGACACCGACGCGCTGCTGGATGAGCGGCGGCGTGTCGTTCAGGAATGCGTTGCCGAACTGCGTCGCATCGGCATGGCGGCCGGATCACCGGCTGCCAGCGCGGCGTGAGACCGAGATGGAACCCAGATATGTCTTTCACCATATTCCCAAGACCGGGGGCAACTCGGTACGGGAGACTTTCGCGCAGTGGTTCAACCTGGTCCGGCACTACCGTCCGGGCTGGGGCATGGTGCGGATGCCCCGGTTCGATCTGGAAGGGCTCGACAGTGCATCGATGCTGTGCGGGCACTTCGAAGTCGAGGGCAACCGGCTTCGCGGCGATTATGGTGACGTGTTCTCGAATCCGGGGTACCGCGTCATCACGTTCGTGCGCGATCCGCTGGAGATCGCCGTGTCGCTGCACTTCTTCGAAAGCCGACACCAGAGCGGCAATGAGGGCTGGGAACCGGGCACGCTCGAAGAGCGGGTTCTGCGGCGAGCGCCCAATTTCATGGCGAGGATGATGCAGTGCGATGAAAGCAACTGGCAGGCGGTCGTCGACGCGTACTGGTTCGTGGGCGTCACCGAGGACCTGCAGCGCTCCTGCGACGCCCTGGCCTGGAGGCTGGGCAAGCCGCGAGTCGCGGTGGGCCGAAAGAACGTGACCACGCGTGAGCGGGAACTCGATCCGGAAGTGTT
>JAVEZY010000076.1:0-3030 GCA_034002745.1 Gammaproteobacteria bacterium | reverse complement strand
TTCTGGACTGGTCAAAGGATCGTCCACTCTGGCAGCGTGACGCCCTGCGCCGCATCATCGCAAACGGCCGTCTGACGGACGCCGATATCGGCGAACTCGTGGACCTTTGCAAACAGGGCAAAGGTGCCCCCGTAGGCGCGCTGAAAGCGGTACCGCTGGAGAAGGCCCACCTTCCGGCCAACCCCGGTCAGACCGCCGCGGTATCGCTTCTGTCGATCGCCGACGTGACCGGCGTGAACAACCTTGCCGCCGGTCAGACCCTCGGCTTCGAGCCGAATGGAATAACGATCATCTACGGCGACAACGGTGCGGGCAAGTCCGGCTACGCACGCATCCTGAAGCGCGCATGTCGTGCAAGGCATGCCGGAAAAATCGAACCCAATGTGTATGCCGATCAGCCCCCGAAGCGCGTCGGCGCGAACATCGCGTACGGGGTCGGCGGTGTGCCGCAGCCGGTCGAGCAGTGGCAGAACGGCGCAAATCCGCATGCAACGCTGTCTGCAGTGAGCGTGTTCGATAGCGACTGCGCCTCCGTGCATATCCGCGAGAAGAACGAAGTTGCATTCCGGCCCTTTGGTCTGGACGTGCCGGATGAGCTTGCTGCAGCCTGTCAGGCGGTGAAGGATGCCCTCGCAGCTGAACAGAAGCAGCTTGAGAAGGCCCGCAATCCAATCTTTGCGGCGCCGACCTGGAAGGCCACCACGGCCGTGGGGAAGACGCTTGCCGCGCTGAACGCCAGTACTGACGCAAAGAAGATCGAAGCCATGGCGGCGCTCTCGGCAGACGAAAGCGCCCGTCTTGAGCGTCTGCGGGAAGACTTGTCGAAGAATCCGACCAAGGCGGCGGCGGAACAGACCGTCAAAGCCGACAACGTCATGCGGCTGATTACCGTGGTGAACAGCGTTGCAGCCAGAACCACCGATGAGGAGCTGCTGGCAGCCGCTGCCCTCGCGAGGGACGCACGGTCGAAACGGGACGCTGCACTCCTTGCCGCGGAGAAGGCCTTCACGGGCGAACCCCTTGCCGGCGTCGGCGGCGAGACGTGGCGGGCGCTTTGGGATTCCGCCCGACGCTACTCGACGGAGATCGCATACCCCGGACAGCCGTTCCCGCCGTCGGCCGAAGACGCGCATTGCATGCTTTGCCAGCAGCCATTGGAAGCTGAGGCACGTGCACGGATGGCACGCTTCGAGGATTTCATCCAGAAGGACACGGAACAGCTGGCACGCGAGGCAGAGAAGGCAGCTCAGACCGCACGGCAGACCATAGCTGCCGGGGCAATCGGCACGCGGGCGGTGAAGGCCAGTCTTGACGAGCTGGGCCTCCAGAATGAGGTGCTGCAGCAGCAGACGCGCCGCTTCATCGCCGCAGCCCGGCTGCGGCGCCACGTTCTGCTCAAAGCCCTGGGCGGAAACGGCGAGGTACAGCTTCCGCCCGTTCCACTGTCGCCGCTGCCTGATCTCGGCCAGCTTCAGACCACGATCCGCAACTACGCCGCCGAGCTGCGCAAGTCGGCTGACGCGGATGAACGCAAGAAGCTCGAAGCCGATTTCGCCGAGCTGAGCGACCGGGCGCTGCTCGCCGGCATGCTGCCGGTCGTCACTGACGAAATCCAGCGGCTGAAGACCATCCGGTTTCTGACCGAGTGTGCGGGCGACACGGCGACGAACACCATCACCAAGATGGGCAACGACATTGCCGACACCGTGATTACGCCCCGGCTGCGCGACAGATTTCAGGAAGAGATCGTCAGGCTTGCGGCCTCGAAGGTTCGCGTCGAAATCGTGCGCTCCGGCGGCAAGTACGGCTCACCGCAGTATCAGGTGCGCCTCTTCGCCAAGCCGGATGCCAAGGTCCACGAAATCCTGAGCGAAGGGGAAAAGACCTGCGTGGCGCTGGCCGCCTTCATGACCGAGCTTGCCACCGCGATGCACCGCTCTGCTCTGGTCTTCGATGACCCGGTGTCCTCGTTGGACCATCGCTGGCGTGGGCAGGTGGCCAAGCGTCTCGTGGAAGAAGCGGAAAACCGTCAGGTCATCGTCTTCACGCATGATTTGGTGTTCGTGAACGATCTGAATGACCACGCGACGAAGACCGGGCGGGCAGTGCGGCTCACGACGCTCAGTCGTGGCGCCGCGGGAGCCGGTATGGTGGCCGACGGCCTGCCCTGGAAGGCCCAGAGCGTCGAAGATCGCATCGACAAGCTGGAGAAGGCGGCACGTGCGGCAAAGCTGCTGCATGACAACAACCAGGAAGACGAGTACGCCGTTGAGGTGGCAAAGCTCTACAACGCGCTGCGCGCCACATGGGAGCGCGGCCTGGAGGACATCGCTTTCGTCCGCGTTATTCAACGCCACAGGGACTACATCAACGCCAAGGACCTGAAGAAGGTCAGTGCGCTCACCGAGGCTGACTGCGATGCTTTCGCCGCCGGATTCAAGAAGTGCTGCGACATTGTTGACGCACACGATCCATCCAGCGGCAGGAATGCCGTGCCGCCGCCACCTACTGATCTCTTTCAGGACATCCAGGCCTTGAAGGACTGGGCCGCGTCTCTGCGAGACAGGCAGAAGAAGATTGCTTGAAACGTGTTTGTTCGCGCCAATGCTGACGTTCTTGACGAAGCAGAGAACCGAAACTATGGCATCGTTTATCTGGCGCAGGGCTGCAGCTACAGGTACTTCTTGAACGTCGCCGCCGCAATGCACACCGCCACGCCGAGCAATGCGGCACTGGGCAACAGGATCAGCAGCGGGTTCACGCTGACCGGCAGTGCCAGGTAAGTCACCCACGGCAGTACGGCCAGCGGGATCAGGCTGGCCCTGGCGCGGTGATAGATGAACCCCGACTCGCGTCCCGCGCCGAAGCGGCGGATGTCCCGGCGCACTAGGCCGTCCACGAGGCCGACGAAGGCGGCCATCAGGAACAGCGGCAGGGTCAGGCACAGCACCAGCAGCCGCACGAGGAAGACCAGCGTCGTGTAGGCCGCCGCGATCAGGTAGCTCTCCACGTTCACGTAGACCAAGCCGA
>JAVEZY010000075.1:0-3129 GCA_034002745.1 Gammaproteobacteria bacterium | reverse complement strand
GGCCATCACCTTCGTCAGCGCCGCCGTCAGCGTCGTCTTCCCGTGGTCCACGTGACCAATCGTGCCCACGTTCACATGCGGCTTCGTACGCTCAAACTTTCCCTTCGACATCGGACTGCTCCCCTAACAAATATTGGTATGTTCCGAAATCCGTGATCTTTTGCCGGCTCAGGAGGCCTTCTTGATGACTGCCTCGGCGATGCTGCTCGGCGCTTCCGCGTAGTGCGAGAACTCCATGCTGTAAGTCGCCCGCCCCTGGGTGGCAGAACGCAGCGAAGTGGCGTAACCGAACATCTCGGCCAGCGGCACTTCGGCGCGAATGGCCTTGCCGGACGGCGAATCATCGAAACCCTGCACCAGGCCGCGACGACGATTCAGGTCGCCCATTACGTCGCCCATATACTCTTCCGGCAGCACCACCTCGACCTTCATGATCGGCTCGAGAATGGCCGGATTCGCATTGCGCACGGCGTCCTTGATAGCCATGGAGCCGGCGATCTTGAACGCCATTTCGTTCGAGTCGACGTCATGGTAGCTGCCGTCGAAAATGGTGACCTTCACGTCGACCACCGGGTACCCGGCGATGATACCGTTGTCCAGCTGCTCCTTGACGCCCTTGTCGACCGCGGGAATGTATTCGCGCGGGACGACACCGCCGACGATGCCGTTGACGAACTCGTATCCGGCGCCTCGCTCCAGCGGCTCGACGCGAAGCCAGACGTGACCGAACTGGCCGCGACCACCCGACTGACGCACGAACTTGCCTTCCTGCTCGATCGACTTGCGGATCGCTTCGCGGTACGCCACCTGTGGCGCGCCGACATTGGCCTCGACCCCGAACTCACGCTTCATGCGATCGACGATGATATCCAGGTGCAACTCGCCCATGCCGGAGATGATGGTCTGGCCCGACTCCTCGTCGGTGCGGACACGGAACGACGGATCCTCGGCGGCCAGCTTGCTGAGCGCGATACCCATCTTTTCCTGGTCACCCTTGGTCTTCGGCTCCACCGCCACCGAAATCACCGGCTCCGGGAATTCCATGCGCTCGAGCACGATGACATCGTCGACGGAACACAGGGTCTCACCCGTGGTGACATCCTTGAGGCCGATCGCGGCAGCGATGTCGCCCGCGCGCACCTCCTTGATCTCCTCGCGCGAATTGGCGTGCATCTGCACGATACGGCCAAAGCGCTCCCTCTTGCCCTTGATGGGGTTGAAGACCGAATCTCCGGCATTGACCACGCCGGAATAGACACGGAAGAAGGTCAGGGTGCCGACATAGGGATCGGTCGCGATCTTGAACGCCAGCGCCGAAAACGGCTCTTCGTCGGACGCATGGCGCTCGGCCGCCGTTTCCTTGCCGTCATCCAGATGACCCCGGACCGCCTCGACGTCGGCGGGCGAAGGCAGATATTCCACTACCGCATCCAGCATCGCCTGGACGCCCTTGTTCTTGAAGGCGCTGCCGCACAGCATCGGCACGATCTCGCCTTTCAGGGTGCGCGCGCGCAACCCCTTGCGGATCTCTTCCGGTGACAGCTCCACGCCCTCGAGGTACTTCTCCATCAATTCTTCGTTGGCCTCGGCGGCGGACTCGATCATATGATCGCGCCACTTCGCGCACAGCGCGGCCATGTCGCCGGGGACCTCTTCGAGCCGGAACGTGACGCCCATGTCGTCCTCGTTCCAGTTGATGGCCTTCATGGTGATCAGATCGATCACGCCCTTGAAGGAATCCTCGGCGCCGATCGGAAGCTGAACGGGCACCGGGTTACCACCCAGGCGGGTGCGGATCTGCTCAACGACGCGCAGGAAGTTGGCGCCGGCGCGGTCCATCTTGTTAACGAACGCCAGCCGCGGCACCCCATACTTGTTGGCCTGACGCCACACCGTCTCGGACTGCGGCTCCACGCCCGACACCGCACAGAACACGGCGCAGGCGCCGTCGAGCACGCGCAGCGAGCGCTCCACTTCGATGGTGAAGTCGACGTGCCCCGGGGTATCGATCACGTTGATACGGTGCTCGGGGTACTGCTGCGCCATGCCGCGCCAGAAGCAAGTGGTGGCAGCCGAGGTGATGGTGATGCCTCGCTCCTGCTCCTGCTCCATCCAGTCCATCGTTGCCGCACCATGATGGGTTTCGCCCAGCTTATGGGACACCCCGGTATAGAACAGGATGCGCTCGCTGGTCGTCGTCTTGCCGGCGTCGATATGCGCCATGATGCCGATGTTGCGATAGCGTTCTATGGGAGTCTTTCTGGCCACGATCTGGGTTCCAGCTCTTTTATATACAGTGTATTTGGTAAGCGATCGGCGCGAACATTACCAGCGGTAATGCGAGAACGCCTTGTTCGCCTCTGCCATGCGATGCGTGTCTTCGCGCTTCTTCACGGCCGTACCGCGACTTTCACAGGCATCGAGGATCTCGGCAGCCAGACGCAGACCCATCGACTTCTCGCCGCGATTGCGGGCGGCATCGACCAGCCAGCGCATCGCCAGCGCCTGTCCGCGATCGCCGCGCACCTCGATCGGCACCTGATAGGTGGCACCGCCGACGCGCCGCGACTTGACCTCGACCAGCGGCCGAATGTTATCGAGGGCCTGGTTCAGCGCACCCAGCGGATCCGCCTTGCCCTTGCGACCAACCTGATCCAGCGCACCATAGACGATGCTCTCGGCAACAGCCTTCTGGCCATGCCGCATCACCATATTGATGAACCGGGCCAAGCCCTGGTTCCCGAACTTGGGATCGGGAATGATCTCTCGCTTTGCTGCAACTCTACGCCTGGGCATCGTCTCTCAACCGTCTCAGTTACTGTCAGCCCTTGGGCCGCTTGGCGCCATACTTCGAGCGCCCCTTGCGCCGGCCGTCGACACCGGAGGTATCGAGGCTACCGCGAACCGTATGATAACGGACACCGGGAAGGTCCTTGACGCGACCACCGCGAATCAGGACCACAGAGTGCTCCTGAAGATTATGACCTTCACCACCGATGTACGTACTGACCTCCATACCGTTGGTCAGACGCACACGAGCAACCTTACGCAGGGCCGAGTTCGGCTTCTTCGGCGTGGTCGTATAGACGCGCGTACAGACGCCACGCTTCTGCGGACAGCTCTCCAGAG
>JAVEZY010000074.1:0-3274 GCA_034002745.1 Gammaproteobacteria bacterium | reverse complement strand
TGTCGTCAACGTTCCCAACCCGCGGCATTCTGGGGATTGCCGCCTGATGGTGATCAGCGCGGCGACTGGATGACGCGCGCGTTGGGGTTCAGCGTGTAGCGCTCTGAGGAACGACCACGCTGTTGGCCCTCGTGGTTCGCTCTCCGTAGGATCCGCGCCACAAAAGGTTCGTGGCCCGAGTGACAGCTCGAGCCACGGATGCTGCCAACGGTCCAAGAGCAACAAGGACCTCGGGGCAACAGGGTGCCGCCGGTATCGCTCTTCGACTCGAGGTGGGCCAACTTCGGAGAGCACGTGCAGGATAGGCAGGCAGATGGGCGGTTGGTCAACTGCGGACAGTGCAGCACTCCCTTCGTCGTCTGCGTCGAGTGCGACTGGGGTCAGCGCTACTGCTCCGAGCGATGCCGAGCGATCGCCCGCAAGGCTCAGGTCAGGCAGTACCAGCGCCGGTATTGGCGCAGTCGGTGGGGGCGGGGCAAGACCTCCGATCGCAACCGCGCTCTTAGGATCAGGGCCAAGATTGCTCGTGAAATAGAGACGGATCATCCGGCGACACAAGCCTCGGCTGGCCGCAACCTGGCCCCCGACGTTGCGCGAGCCGCGGAGGCTTCGGCCGTCGGGGTCCGGGAGGGCCCGCTTCATGATGCGCAGATGGACATGTGTCGTGCGAGTACGGCGGGGGGAGTGCCAGGTGCTAGCTGTGCGACCACCGGGAACCGACCTGCTCAAGGCCAGGCTGCCCCTGGCCCCGCCTCACCCCAGGGCCTTGCTGACTCTGCTCGAGGGGCTGGCGCTGTGGAGCGGGTATCCGCTTCATGTTGCTGTGTCTGTGGAAGACCCGTCCGATACGCTCGGGTCGGGGATTTTCGGGGACGAGCTGTTTCCCGGCGAAAGCCAGCTGGTGCATTGGGATCTCGGATCCCCAGGACGCCGCGTGGCCCTCCGCGGCATGGGTGACTTCCGCGCCCTCCGCCGCAAGCACGCAAAGGGGCACGCCGCATGATCCCTCACGACAAGGCCGCGGAGATCGTACGCCTCGCACACGCCGAGAAGTGGCCGCCGGGTACGATCGCCTCCCAACTCGGCGTGCACCACAGTGTGGTGACCCGCGTGCTGGGCCAGCAAGCTTGCGTCGTGGGGCTCGCCCATCGGCCCAGCATCATCGACCCGTATCTGCCCTTCGTGATCGAGACGCTCGCGAAGTATCCTCGCCTGCCCGCAAGCCGCCTGTATCAGATGGTTCTCGAGCGAGGATACCGGGGCGCGCCGGACCACTTTCGAGCCCTGGTTGCCAGACACCGGCCCAAGCCTGTCGCGGAGGCGTTCCTCCGATTGCGCACGCTGCCTGGCGAGCAGGGGCAAGTCGACTGGGGCGACTTCGGCAAGCTCGACATCGACGGGGCTGCTCGTCGCCTGTTCGCCTTCGTCATGGTGCTGAGCTACTCGCGCAGCGTGTTCCTATTCTTCTCCTTGGGGGCGGCCATGGGTGCATTCCTTCGTGCTCACGTCCAGGCCTTCGAGCACTTCGGGGGCGTGCCCCGCACCCTGTTGTACGACAACCTCAAGAGTGCCGTGATCGAGCGGGTGGGGGACGCCATTCGGTTCAACCCCACCCTTCTGGACCTCGCCTCCCACTACCGCTTTCAGCCCAAGCCTGTGGCCGTCGCGAGAGGAAACGAGAAGGGCCGCGTCGAACGTGCCATCCGGTACGTGCGCACCAGCTTCTTTCCCGCCCGCTCGTTTCGTGATGTCGACGACCTCAATGTTCAAGCGCTCGTCTGGATGAAGGAAGTCGCCGACCATCGGCCGTGCCCCGAGGACCGACACCGCAAGGTCTGCGAGGTGTTCGGCGACGAACGCCAGC
This sequence comes from Gammaproteobacteria bacterium, assembly GCA_034002745.1. Classification (GTDB taxonomy): domain Bacteria; phylum Pseudomonadota; class Gammaproteobacteria; order SZUA-140; family SZUA-140; genus JAITWN01. Next base: position 1,410 of record JAVEZY010000074.1, on the reverse strand, counting down.
GACTCTTACCCCTTCCCGACGCACCATTTCCCGCGGAGGACCGCGTCGTGGTTCATGTCGGAAAGACTCCTTATGCGCGATTCGACCTCAACGACTACTCGATCCCCCACGACCGCGTTCGCCGCTCGCTCACCGTCGTGGCGTCATCGACCGTCGTGCGCATCATCGATGGCGTGGACGAGATCGCCTCGCATCCTCGCTGCTGGGGCAAAGGAAAACAGATCGAGGATGCCTCCCACGTCCGAGAGTTGGCCGCGCTCAAGTCCCACGCTCGCGAGCAGCGGGGCATGGACCGGCTGCACCACGCCTGCCCGTCGTGCCAACGGTTCTTCCAACTCGTTGCCGAGCGGGGAGGAAACCTCGGCGCGACCACCGTCGGACTCACACGCTTGCTCGATGCTTTCGGCGCCGAAGCCCTCGACGCGGCCCTGACCGAGGCCATCGCGGGTGATACCGCCCACCTTGGAGCGGTGCGACATCTGCTCGACCAACAACGCCAGGCTCGCCATCAGCCTCCCCCGGTGATGCTGCATCTGTCCGACACGGCGCGAGCCCTGTCACGCCCCGTGCGTGCTCACCGACTCTCGAACTACGACCAACTTCGAAACCGGGAGGACGGCCATGAAGTCGACTCCTGACCCGTTGGTGCCAGACGACGCCACCCTGATCGCCCGCGTGCGCGCCCTGGGACTGTACGGTCTGCTCGCCAACTGGTCCCAGGTCCGAGAGCAGTCCTGGCTGACCGACCTGCTGGGCTACGAGGAGGGCGAGCGAAAGCGCCGCAGCCTCGACCGGCGACTTCGGTACGCTCGCATCGGCTGCTTCAAGCCGATGAGCGACTTCGACTGGACCTGGCCCCGCAAGATCGACCGTGAAGCCGTGGACGACGCCGTCAACCTTGGCTTCGTGAGGGACAAGGCCAACGTGGTCATCATCGGCCCCAATGGCGTCGCCAAGACCATGATTGCCAAGAACGTCGCCCATCACGCCCTGGTGCGCGGGCACACTGTCCGCTTCACCAACGCCAGCGACATGCTCGCCGACCTTGCCGCGCAGGATAGCTCCTCCGCGCTGTCCAGAAGGCTGCGCCGGTACTGCCAGCCCGAGGTGCTGTGCGTCGATGAGGTAGGCTACCTTTCCTACGACAGCCGGTACGCCGACCTGTTCTTCGAGATCGTCACCCGCCGCTACCAAGCGGGACGTCCCATCCTGCTCACGACGAACAAGGCCTTCGAGGACTGGGCTCAGGTGTTCCCGAACGCCTCGTGCGTCGTGACGCTTGTCGATAGGCTCGTACACCGCTGCGAACAGATCGAAATCGATGCCGACAGCTACAGACTCAAGGAGGCGAAGGAGAGAGCCGCCGCCAAGGCGAAGGAGCGCGCCTCACGACGCAAGAAAGGCTGATCA
>JAVEZY010000073.1:0-3419 GCA_034002745.1 Gammaproteobacteria bacterium | reverse complement strand
GCACGCCGCCACGTGGGCGAGCCGGACCGGCGATAATGCCACGGTGATGGTCTTTTCAGCCGGCCCCGCAGCGTTAGTCACCATTGCCATCCTCACACTCGTGGGCTTCGCGCTGACACGATTCAGCCCGTCTTTGCGCGATGCAAGCCTTCCGCTGCGGCTTGGTTTCGCCCTTCCGCTCGGCGTCGTGACGACGAGCGGTCTGCTCTACGCTCTGTCTCATCTCGGGCTCCTCCAGATTCGCCGCACGACTATTCTCGGAGTCGCGGCCGTGGTGGTTGCTGCATCGTTGCTGCCCCGTCTTGCCGCATTGCGGCCTCGGCGGAGGCGTTGGAGACGCGGGGCCGTAACGGTCGTCTTCTTCATCCCGGCTGCTCTCGTCGGACTGCTCCTGCTGGGCGAAGCGCTCGCGAGGCCCATCACAGATTGGGACGGAAGAGAGACATGGGCGCCCCTGGGGCGCATGGTTCGCGCATCGCGCTCCGCCGATGTGCCTGCACTGAAGGAGGCGGGCTGGTGGTTCCCCACGCGCCATTACCCGGTAGCGCTGCCGATCACACAGAACATCCCGCTTGAGCTGTTTTCTTCTGACGATGAACGCACGTTCCGCCCGATTTACGCCGCTCTGTTTCTGTCGGGGATCGCGGTCCTTTTTGAAGGCATGGCGCGCCTGGCGGGCCGCAGAGTCGCCGCTGTCGTGAGCGGAATCGTCGCATTTGTCCCACACCTCACCTTCTGGAACCACGGCGGCCCGTCAGGAGCATTCAGCGACTATCCGCTTGCCGTATTTCTCGGTGCCGGCCTCGTCCTGTGCATCGTTCATCCGAGGCACCCCGGTACGCGCGCGCTCGGGGGACTCCTTCTCGCCGGCGTGGCACTCACGAAGGTGGAAGGCCTCCCTCTGGCGATTGCAGCGGCTGCGGCGATCGGCGTCGTTGACGCATGGTCCTCGTTTCGTGGTGCTAGCTTGCGGGCATTCGCTGCCGGGATTCTGCCGGTCTTCCTTCTCGTGGGTGCGAGTCTGTTCCTGCTGCGCTCGTGGCGCGAGCCGCTCGCTCGAGACGCGTATGAGCGTTTCGTGCCGCAAATGGAGTCGAAGTCGATCGCGACGAGACTCCGAGCGGCGATGCCCGTGGTCTACCGAGAGAGCATCAGGACTGACAGGTGGGGCCTGCTCTGGCCCTCGGCGGCTATTGCCCTCGCTATTGGAAACAGTGGCCTTCGCAATCGGAAAGCGGGAGGACTGGCGCTCGTCGCCCTTTCCATCATCGGTGGAGCGGCAGCCGCCTACGCGGCTGCAAGCGGTCCGGCCGAGTTGGCCAGGGTGACATGGGGGCGCTTTCTCGTTCTGGGTCATCTGCCGCTCCTTCTTCTGCTGGGGCAGTCACTTCGAGGTATTCATCGCCGTCGCCCGATGGTGATGGCGGGGCTCGCCCTCGCGACTATCGCGCCGGCGTTCGTGCCTTGGTCGGAGTCTGCTAGGTACTTCGCGAAGGTCACTTGGTTAGGGCGTTTCGACGACGCGGCTGCGGCGAATGCTCGGCTGTACGGGGCTGCCTACATGGCAGGAATCGATGAGATACAACGACGTCTCCCGCCGGAGTCGGCATATCTTCTCGTCAAGGCGACTAACGCAACGCAGGTCCAGAATTTCGTTCGGTATCATCTGGCTCCCAGGATGCACTGTTTCTTGGGTACGCTCGTGGATGGCGAGCGGACGTTCATTCAGCGAGCTCCCAGCCTCCTTCCGGCGGCGGTCGTGCTCGTCGCGGATCCGGGTCTGCCGCCAATACTCGAGGACACGGCGTCCTTCGCAGCGCGCGAGCCTGAGTTCTTCGGCAGCGAGATCGACGAGACGATTCCGGCGTACATCGATGCGCCGGTGGAGGGGCAAGTCATCGGCCTCGAACTTCGAATCTCGGGCTGGTGCCAGGAGCCGCCCTCAAGGCCATGTTCGGACGTGTCCTTCACGTTCGATGGCCAAGCGATCGCACCGACTTCCTTCGAGCGATTCGCCAGGAACGATGTCCAGGCTGCGATCGCGGGGATGGGGTCTTGTGCGCGAGCCGGGTTCACCGGGACCTGGACGTTACCCGAGATCATGGCTGGCAGGGAGATCGAGATCCGAGGCCTCATCCATTCCGAGGATCGTTCGCGGTATCGCGTTCTATTGCGATCCGTGCATGTCGAGCCGATAGGGAGGTAGAGGTGATCTATCGTCTGACGTTAGCTCTGGTGACGTTCGCCGCGATCGTATGCGCTCCGCTCGGTGCTCAGGACGCCGGGCCGAAGTCCGGACCGGACCTTACGAACCGTCTGGTCAGCCGGTGGGACGGTCACCCGACCAGTGAGTCGCAGCAGGCGGCGGAACCTATAGCGGAGTCCGTCCCGAAGCTGTCGGAGACGGCGTTCCTGTCCGGAGTTAGAGGAGGCTGGGCGCGCTACAGGCTCTTCCCAGAAGATCCGTCTGACCCCGGTCTCGTCGTAGAGTCGACCCGACGTATCGCACAGCTTGGAGTCAAAGCGATCTTCCTGTACTTGTCGGAGATCAAGGGCTCGAGCGAGTCCACCTTGGTGCAGGTGGCGCAGTCCTCGCGCTTTCAGACCGCCTTCGGCATCGCGAAGGCCGCAGGTGTTCAACTCCTGGTCCTTAATGTTCATGCGGTGGTGCCCGGCGGGAGCGGCCTTCCGTACTTCGGCTCGACGGCCGGCGTTGAGGCCGGCCGTCTTGAAACGGAATTCGCCCAGATCCGAGACCTGACCGCCTACCTTCGTTCGACTCCGCTTCTTGATGGCATGACGGTCGTGCTCAAGAACTGGGAGAGCGACAATGTATATTGCGGCAAGCGCACCGACGGGGAACCCGAGCCGCCTGGCACCTTTCCATGCAGGGGTGTGGGCGATCCTGCGCCATCCAATGACAACGTTCCGATGCTGCTCAGGCGCTCGGCGCCGATGGCACGTTGGCTGAGGAATCGGCAGGACGCGGTAGCCGAGGGTCGCAGACCGGATATCTATCCTTCGCCCTACTCAATAGCAGTCTTTCACGCAGTAGACCTGAACCGAGTGCATGACGCAATTGGCGGTCAGCAGGAGGACGGTGGGGCGCACCCGAGGGTGGCGCACCTTCTGCCGTACATCGGAGCGGACGTCTTGACGTACTCGTCGTGGGACTCGATGTATCATGCGAGCATCCCGCATGATCCGCCGGCGTTCGGCCAACTGGGCGGCGCCGTCCAGGCTCGGCTATCAGAGGCGTTCACCTTCCTGTCGAGCGATTCGATGCAGAAGGCTGGCGGCGCTGCCCTGTGCGGGTCGGTCGGATACTGCCTGGCGAACGTGGGTTTCGGTGCAGGCGCGTTGAGTGAGCGATCGCCCGATCCGTTGGGCCTCGGTGTCAAACGTCTGATTGTCAGCGA
>JAVEZY010000072.1:0-3663 GCA_034002745.1 Gammaproteobacteria bacterium | reverse complement strand
GCACAGACCCGCGTCCCCGCCATCAATCAACCATGGCCCGAGCAGGGGGGCATCTACATCGGCAGCCGCCTCGTCGACGGCGAGGTGCACCACGTCGTCATCCCCGGTGGAGTGGAGTTCGATCACGAAGAAGTCCCCTTCAACCGGGTTGAAAAGGTGGTGAACGAAGGCGATGAGCTGAACGGATTCAGCGACTGGCGCGCGCCGGACCAGGAAGACCTCATGCTGGCCTACATCAACGCCCGCGAGCACTTCATGCAGAAGGGCGTGGACAGCATCTACTGGTCGCGCAGCGAGCACCACGACTGGCCCTGGGCTGTCGACTTCGAGGACGGCCGCACGAGCCACGACCACCGGTACAACGAGTTCCGGGTCCGTCCCGTCCGCAGTTTCAGCGATTCATCGCTTTAATCCTTCGCGGGCGTAGCCCCCCACGGCATGGCACTACACACTGACACCGAGATCTACAAGGCCACGTATGGCCTGTGCCAGTTGGCCACCCAATTGGTTGCGGGGATGCCCAGGAACTACAAGGCGGACTTCGGGGCAGAGCTGCGCAGACGCTGCATGGCTCTCGTCATGCGCACGTATGAGGCAAACACGGCGGACCTGGAACACCGCGTCCCGATCCTCCAGCGCATGCGCCAGGAGGTCGAGGCCGTCAATCTCTCCCTGAGGCTGTCCGTGGACTTGAAGCTGATCTCGCGTGGACAGTACGCCAGAGCTGTAGCCCTGACCGATAGCGTGGGCAGGCAAGCAACTGGCTGGCAGAAACACTCGGAAAGCGCGCCTGTCGCCGGTCCGTCACGGCGGTCTGGCCAGAGCGCCATTGAATCTGGTCGAGCCGCTGGGCCACAAGCCCACCGAAACGCGCAACACGGATATCGCCGGCACCAGCCGCAGTGATCCCGCGCAGTTCGCCCGCTGAGATATCGACGGGCTGACGTGATCGCTCGACGCACCTGGGCTGTCGACTTCGAGAACGGCAACACGAACAACAACAACCGGAACAACGAGTTCCGGGTCCGTCCCGTCCGCAGATTCAACCGAGTGTTTCTATGGATTCTGGCTACTCGTTCGAGAAGCTGGTGCAGGCGTATTTCGACTGCCGCCGGCACAAGCGAACCGCCGCCAGCGCGCTGCACTTCGAGCAGCGCCTGGAACCCAACTTGATCGAGCTGCACGAAGGGCTGGAGTCCGGCGCCTACAGACCGGGCCGCTCGATCTGCTTTCCCATCACCAGGCCTCGCCCACGCGAGGTCTGGGCGGCCAGCTTCCGTGACAGGATCGTGCATCACCTTGTCTACAACCAGATCGCCGACCGCTTCCATCGCCGGTTCATCGCCGACTCGTGCGCTTGCATCCCTGGGCGCGGCACGCTCTATGCCGCCGAGCGCCTGGAGGCGAAGGTGCGCAGCCAGACACAGAACTGGAGCCGGCCGGGCTTCTACCTGAAGTGCGACCTAGCCAACTTCTTCGTCAGCATCGACAAGCGCATTCTCTGGCCGCTGCTGGTGGCACAGATCCACGAGCCGTGGTGGCGCGGACTGACGAAAGTCATTCTGTTCCACGACCCACGGCAGGACTACGAGGTGCGCGGCGACCCGCAGGCCTTGGCCAGGGTTCCGGAGCACAAGCGCCTGACAAGCGCCGACCGCTGGCACGGCCTGCCCATCGGCAACCTGTCCTCGCAGTTCTTCGCCAACATCCTTTTGAACGAGCTGGACCAGCACGTCAAGCACAGGATCCGGGCGAAGCACTACACGCGCTATGTCGATGACATGGTGCTGCTGCACGAGTCCCCCGACTGGCTGGGCGAGGCGCTGGCCGGCATCAATGACTTCCTGCCGTCGCTCGGCTTGGCACTGAACCCGCGCAAGACCGTGATCCAGCCCATCAGAAGGGGCATCGACTACGTAGGCCAGGTCATCAAGCCCTGGCGCCGCACGACACGGCCGCGCACCTTGCACGCGGCGCTCGCCCGGCTGGAGCACATGCCAGCCGCCGACCTCTTCGAGGCCGGGAATTCCTACCTCGGGCTGACCCGGCAAGCCGGCGCCAGCCACAACGAGCAAGCCCTGATTTCGCGCGCGCTGATGCGGCGCGGCCACGCGATCAAGGGCGATCTGACCAAGGCATATCAAGGGAAGCACTGTGAACGCCATTGACCTGTTTGCCGGCATCGGCGGATTCTCAACTGGTGCGGTGATGGCTGGCTGCTCCGTTGTGTGGGCCGCCAACCATTGGCCCCCGGCCGTCGAATGGCACGCCGTCAACCATCCGGACACTGATCACGCATGCCAGGACGTGCAGCAAGCCGACTGGCGCATGGTCCCCGCGCACAACATCCTGCTGGCTTCTCCGGCGTGCCAGGGACACAGCCCCGCACGCGGGGCAGAAAAGCCACACCATGACGCACTGCGCGCCACGGCTTGGGCAGTCGTCAGCGCAGCCGAGTTTCACCGGCCCGAGGTCGTGGTGATCGAGAACGTTCCCGAATTCGCCCGGTGGCAACTCTACCCAGCGTGGTGCGCCTCAATGCACGCGCTTGGGTATGCGCTGGCTCCAATGGTCATCGACGCCGCAGACCACGGTGTACCACAGAACCGGCGACGGCTATTCATCGTGGCCACGCGCTCACGTCACCCCATCGAGCTACAGCTTCAGCGTCGCGAGCATGTCGCGGCGGCCGAGGTAATCGACTTCAGCGCCGGCAGTTGGACGCCCATTTGTCGCCCCGGACGCTCGCCTGCGACTCTGGCACGCATTGCTGCCGGCCGCGCCTCACATGGCAACCGCTTTCTGGCTCCGTACTACGGCAGCGGGTCAGGCGAGACCGGCCGAAGCCTGTACCGGCCAATCGGCACTATCACCACCCGGGACCGCTGGGCTGTGATCGATGGCGACCAGATGCGCATGCTCACCAAGGAAGAGGCCCGGGCCTTCATGGGCTTCCCGGCCTCGACCATGCTTCCACCTGCACACCGCCTCGCCATGCACATGCTGGGCAACGCCGTTTGCCCGCCCGTGGCAGCCGACCTGATCAACGCGATCAGGCAAGCAGCATGAACCTGAACCCCAACCCTAAGCCCTCCACTGCAAGGGCTTTTTCATGCACAACCGATATGACCGACGCCTACGAACAGTTCCTGCGCCAGAAGATCAAGCTGGCGAGCTTCAACGGATTCGACGTGCCGCTGGAGCAGATCAACCCCGCTCTGAAGCCACACACTCGCGACATCGTGAAGTGGGCCGTCAAGGGAGGCAACCGGGCGATCTTCGCTTCGTTCGGCCTGCACAAGACCGCCACGCAGTTGGAAATCCTGCGACAGATTGGCCTGCGCTACACGGATGCCTACCGTCTGCAGGTGCTCCCGCTAGGCGTGCGCCAGGAGTTCACCCGCGAGGTGGCCGAGCGATTCACCGGCGACTGCGCCATGACGCTGCGCTTCATCCGCAGCGACAGCGAGATCGACGACCCGGCCACCGTCTACATGACGAACTACGAGTCGGTGCGCGAGGGCAAGGTGACGCCGGGTCGCTTCCGCGCCACAAGTCTGGACGAGGCCAGCATCCTGCGCAGCTACGGCAGCAAGACCTACCAGGAGTTCCTGCCCGCGTTCGCGCCAGTGGAGTTCAAGTTTGTGGCCACGGCCACACCCG
>JAVEZY010000071.1:0-3705 GCA_034002745.1 Gammaproteobacteria bacterium | reverse complement strand
AGTGAGAGTGATGTGATGGGCGGACGCGGCGAAACCTTCGGGTAACGGGGCCGCACACAGCCGAAACGCGAGGGCCGACGACCTCGGGAAGACAGTCAGTTCATTGCACCAGGCGGCGAGCAATCGCAGGGGCATGACTTGTGGGGCACGTCAGACAGTGCTATAGCCGGGACTGGCCGTCCGGCCCGCCCTTCACATCACTCTCAGTGCTGGAACCGGCCAAGCCGGGATAGGCCAGCAAGCCCTCGCAAGAGGGCCATCACACAGCCCGACCTGTCCAGGCCGGTAACCGCTGCATCAAGTCCGGGTGAGAGAAAGCACAGGGCTACCTCGACCAGGCGGGCTATGTGATGGCGCAACACCATCCCCATTGACTCCCCCGGCCGCTCCACGCGGCCTTCGCGCCCGGCCAGCCCGGGCGTTTTTCTTCTTCCCACCCGCTCAGGAGACGACATGCACGCCGACCCCGTGATCGATGCCGCGCGCCACTACGACGCGCTCTACGCAGCCCAGGAAGCCCGAGAACACGCCGAAGCCGTGGCCGCCGGCTGCTTCCTCGACGCTTGCCGCAAAGCCGATGCCAACGCGCCCGCCACATTTGCCGGCTTGACCACCGACTGGCACGCCGTCCGCAAGCCGCTCGCAGCCGATGCCGCATTGCCCAAGCGCGTCATGTCGCTGCACGAAGTGCTGTCCGACGCCTGCACCTACAACCTGGGCCCTGACATTTCCGAGGTCTGGCAACTGGTGCTCAACGTCGCCGCCGGTCGCCAGCCGCGTGAAGCACTGGAACAGCAGGCCAACGCGCTGCTGCGGCGCGCTGCCGACGCATGGGCGCACAACAACGTGGAGGTCGAATGACACCGATCATGATCCTTCGCTGCATCGAGCACGCACTGCACATGGGCTACAGCCCGGCCACCGTGCTGGACGAGCACTCGCCCATCCGTGACGAGATCCGCAAGGCCCTGGCCGATCACGACGACATGCCGCCGCTGCCGCCCGAGGCTGCGGCAGTGGGCGCCGGCCTGGACCCCGAGTCCATCGAGCAGGGAGAGCCCGCATGAGCCTCATCTCCCTCATCCACGAATACATCCTGCGCGCCCGCATCGCCTACTACCAGTGGGCGCTGGAAGACATGGACCCCTGCCACCCCGACGTGCCGCTGATCCTGCTGCACGTCTACCAGTTGAAGCAGCGCCTTGCCGCCATCCAACGGAGGTTTGCATGAACAAGTCCCTCGGTCATCGAATTGCCGAAGCCGCCAGCCTGGCGGCTTTCCTTTCCCTTATGGGCCTGCTGATCGCGGAGCGCGCGCAATGAGCAAGCCTTTCATCCCGGTTCGCCGGTATGTCGGCGGGGCGCCGGTCCATATGCCAACCCCGGCCACCCGCAAGAGCACGAAGCGCGCCGCGCTGATTGCACTCATCACCATCGCCGCGCTCGGCTGCCTGGCGGCCGTCGCGGTTGGCATCAATCAACTTCCCACCTGACGACACTATGAGCACCGCACTCACAACTCTCACCGGAAAGCTGGCCGCCCGATTCGACTTGGGAGACGGTACTGGCCTACTTGAAACTCTGAAGGCCACTGCTTTCAAGGGCCAGGTATCCGACGCCCAGATGACCGCCCTGATGGTGGTGGCCAACCAGTACGGCCTGAACCCTTGGACGAAGGAAATCTATGCTTTCCCCGACAAGAACAATGGCATCGTTCCGGTGGTCGGCGTGGACGGCTGGAGCCGCATCATCAACCAGCACCCACAGTTCGACGGCATGGACTTCGTCCAGGATGACGAGTCATGCACCTGCGTGATCTACCGCAAGGATCGCAGCCACCCCATCAAGGTGACCGAGTGGATGAGCGAGTGCAAGCGGGCGAACATGGCCCCGTGGCAATCGCACCCGAAGCGGATGCTGCGTCACAAGGCGATGATCCAGTGCGCCCGCCTGGCGTTTGGCTACGGCGGTATCTACGACCAAGACGAGGCCGAGCGCATCGTGGAGAGCATCGATGCATCGACCGGCGAAGTGATCCGGCAGTCCTCCGCGCGCCCTGCCTTGCCCCCCTACTCGCCCGACGACTTCGCCCGCAACCTCGAAAGCTGGCGCGGCGTGATCCAGTCCGGCCGAAAGAGCCCGGATGACCTGATCGCAATGGTCGGCACCAAGGGCGTGCTGTCCGAGCAGCAGAAGCAAGCCATCCGCGATCTAGCCATCGTGGACGCCGAGATCAAGGGCGAAACCCAAGCCCAACAAGCCCAACAACCCGCGGCGGCCGGCGACGGCTGGGACGATTTCACCAACGAGGATTGAGAATGGAATATCACAGCTTCGCCCAGGGCGGCCCTGAATGGCATGCCCACCGCGCCACCCACTTCAACGCCAGCGACGCGCCGGCCATGATGGGATGCAGCCCGTACCAGACGCGCACCGAGCTGCTGACCCGCATGAAGACCGGCATCAGCCATGACGTGGACGCGGCCACGCAGCGCCGCTTCGATGACGGCCACCGCTTCGAGGCGCTGGCCCGCCCGCTGGCCGAGCAGATCATCGGCGAAGACCTCTACCCAGTGACGGGCTCCAGCGGCAAGCTGTCGGCCAGCTTCGACGGGCTGACGATGGACGAATCCACGGCGTTCGAGCACAAGTCGCTCAACGATTCGCTGCGCTACACGCCATGGGACGAGGGCAACGGCGATCATCTGCCGCTGCACTACCGCGTGCAGATGGAACAGCAGATGCTGGTGTCCGGTGCCGAGCGCGCGCTGTTCATGGCGTCCAAATGGAACGGCGATGAGCTGGTCGAGGAACGCCACTGCTGGTACACGTCTGATGCCGAACTGAGGACCAAGATCATTGCCGGATGGCAGCAGTTCGAGCGCGACCTGGCCGAATTCGTACCGACTGCCGCCGAAGCACCGAAGCCAACCGGCAAGGCGCCCGAGTCTCTCCCGTCCCTGCGCATCGAAGTGACCGGAGCCGTTACCTCCTCAAACCTGGCTGAATTCAAGGCCCAGGCCCTGGCGGTGTTCCAGGGCATCAATCGTGACCTGAAGACCGACGAGGACTTCGCCAACGCCGAGGCCACGGTCAAGTGGGCCAAGGGTATCGAGGACCGGCTGGCGTCCGCCAAGGAATCCGCACTCGCGCAGACCGAAAGCATCGATACCCTGTTCCGCGCCATTGACGACATCAGCGCCGAGGCCCGGCGCGTGCGGCTTGATCTGGACAAGCTGGTGAAGGCCCGCAAGGAGGCCATCAAGGCCGACATCGTGGCCGAAGGCATTGCGGCAATGGCAAAGCACATCCGCGAACTGAACGCGGCCATGCCGGGGAACTACATGCCCACGGTGCCGGCCGACTTTGGCGGCGCGATCAAGGGCCTGCGCACGGTGGACAGCATCCGTAATGCCGTTGATACCGAGTTGGCACGGGCCAAGATCGCGGCCAACGAGATCGCCAATCGCATCCACGCCAACGTCAAGACGCTGGAGGAATCCGGCTTGGTTGCGCACGACACAGCCGCGCTGGTGCTGAAGGCGCCCGACGATCTGGCGGCCGTTATCGCTCAACGCAAGGCCGCCGAGCAGGAGCGCATCGAGGCCGAGCGCGCGCGCATCCGAAGCGAGGAAGCTGCAAGGCTGGAACGCGAGGCAGCGGCCGCACTACTCGCCACGACGCAGCAGGCCCAGGCGGCAGCAG
>JAVEZY010000070.1:0-3811 GCA_034002745.1 Gammaproteobacteria bacterium | reverse complement strand
GCAGATCAACCCGCGCATCAAGCGTGAGGCCATGGCCAAGACCCTGTTGCACGAATTGCAACACGGCATCCAGTTCCGCGAAGGGTTTGCGGTAGGGGGTAGCCCGGAGGCGTTTGCCAGCGACAGCCAGGAGCAGGGCGCGGACACGTACCGCAGGCTGGCGGGGGAGGTGGAAGCCCGCAACGTGGAGACCCGCAGGCAGATGACGCCCGAGCAGCGCAGGGCGATTGCGCCGGGCTACACGTCGGACACGATGCCGGGGGATGTGCTGGTGACGTTCAACGGCAAGCGGATCGTGACACCCCCGCACAACGCGACCAGCCGCATGCCGATGACGGAGTCCGGCCTGATGCGGGCGATGCGCCGGCAGTTCCCGGGCCTGGCGGGCAACGTCGAGGCGATGCTTGCGCGGGGCAGGCAGGGCAAGAAAGGCGGGCTGGTGATGCTCGACAGTGCCGATCCGCTGCAGATTGCGCGGGTGTTTGCGGAGAAGACCGGTCGGACGCTCGATGAAGCGGTTGAGATGTTCAGCAAAGAGGATGGATCGATCAACGGCTTCTACGATCCGAAGTCCGGCCTGACGTTCATGGTCGGGCCGAACCTGGACCCGGTGACGGCGCCGGCCGTGCTGTTGCATGAGTCCGGCCATGGCCAGCAGCGCGAGGAGATCGACGCGCAGGCGATGGACATGCTGACGAACCGCATGGAGGAGAAGGACGAGAGCACGCGCGAATTCCTCGACCGCGTGGCGCAGCGCATGATTGAGGCCGGCGTGGCCACCGACAGCAAGGAGGCCGCCCCCTACATCGTGGAGCAGGCGGTGATCGAGGGGCGCAGTGCGGGCTACAAGATGGCCGATAGCAAGTTCTTCGCGTGGGCTGACAGGACATTCGGAAAGAAGATCGGCGACTTCCTGCGCAGCGTGGCCGCCGGCCTCAGAACGTGGATGATCCAGCATGGCGGGATCAAGGCGCTGACCATCGACGACCTGGTGGGCTACGCGATGGCTGGCGTGGGGCGTGCGGCAGAGGGCAATGTTCGTGCGGCATCAAATGCCGGGGAAATGGCGAGCATGGGCGAACGTGGCCGTGCCGCCAGCGAACAGGGAGCGGCAGACTCCGACGCTGACAGTATCCAGTTCAGCCGATCCGGCCGAAGTGCAGCGGAGTTGGCCCGCAGCATCGGCGACGGGCTGAAGTCGATGACGGTGCAGAATGTGAAGAAGGCCGGCAGGCACAAGCTCACCGACTGGCTGAAGCTGGGCCTGCAGTTCATGGGCCGCCGGCAACTGGTCGATGTGTATGGCGACGTACTGCCGATGGCCGACTACGACCGACTCGCCGCGCAGATGGAGGCCGACAAGAACGACGTGGGCGCCGCTGCCGACGATCTGGCGCGGCGCTGGGGCAAGCTGCCCGACGAAGGCAAGCTCGCCGACCTGATGCACGACGCGACGCTGGCAGGCATTGATGCCGACTCAGAAGTGGCGTACGTGCCAGGCGATGATCGGGCCAAGAGCAGCATGCTCAAGGCGCAGTTCAAGGCGCTGACGCCCGAAGCGCAAAAGGTGTATCGGGAGGCGCGCGATCACTATAAGCGCCACCATTCGGAGGTGCGTCAGGCGCTAGCCGACCGGATCATGCGCAGCGAGCTGAGCAGCGAACGGCGCGCCGAGCTGCTCAAGCGGATGGACGATGATTTTTTCAAGTCTGTGAAGGGGGTGTATTTTCCGCTGGCCAGGTTTGGTCAGTATGTTGTGGTGACGCGGGATGCAGCCGGCCAGGTGGTGAGCGTGTCGCGCGCGGAGACGATGTCCGAAGCAGAGGCTATGCGGCAGGAGATGGTCAAGGGGTTCCCGGCAAGCGACGGGTACCGGGTCGGGCGCGTGACGCTGAGTAAAGAGTTCGTGGCGGGCAGGGACATGGTCGGGCGCGGGTTCATGTCCGAGTTGTTCAAGGCGCTTGACGAACAACATCTGGCGCCGGGAGTGATGGCAGAGCTGGAAGACACGCTTGGCCAACTCTATCTGTCCAGCCTGCCCGACCTGTCGTGGGCAAAGCACGGCATCCACCGCAAGGGCACGCCCGGTTTCAGTCAGGACGCGCGCCGGGCTTTCGCGCAAAACACCTTCCACGGTGCGCGCTACCTCGCCAAGCTGCGGTACGGCGACCAGATGCAGGCCGAGCTTGATCGGATGCAGAAGCACGTTGACGAGATGAGTCCGGTCGAGGGGTTCGACCAGCCGGCTGCGCAGCGGGTGGTGGACGAGATGAACAAGCGCCACGAGGCGATGATGAATCCGAAGAGCAACCCGCTCTCGACCGCGCTCACCAGCTTCGGGTTTGTGTACTACTTAGGGATTTCACCGGCCGCCGCAATCGTGAACCTGTCTCAGACGCCATTGGTAGCCTATCCGGTGATGGGGGCGAAGTGGGGGTTCAGGAAGGCAGGGGCCGCCCTGATGAGAGCTTCGGCAGAAACGATGGAGGGGAAGAACGATCTGCGGTCGCGACTGAAAAATCCGGACGAAATCAGGGCCTACGATGAGGCAGTGCGGACCGGGGTAATCGATGTGACAATGGCACACGATCTGGCCGGCATCGCCCAAGGCGAAGACGCCAAAGTGATGTGGAAAATGCGTCCTGTCATGCGTGCCGCGAGCTTCCTGTTCCATCACGCGGAGCGCTTCAACCGGCAGGCCACTTTCCTGGCTGCCTATCGCCTCGCGCGCGACGCAGGCGCGAAGCACGACACGGCTTATTCTCAGGCGGTGAAGGCGACCTATGACGGGCACTTCGATTACTCGTCGGGCAACCGCCCCCGTGTGATGCAGGGCAATGTGGCCCGGGTGGTGCTGCTCTTCAAGCAGTACGCGCAGAACATGATTTTCACGCTCTCGCGCAACGCTTATCAGTCAGTGAAGGGCGCATCGCCCGAAGTGCGCAGGGAGGCGCGCAGGATGTTCGGCGCGCTGCTCACGCTGCACGCGGCGGCTGCCGGCGTACTAGGCCTGCCGCTGGTGGGTACGCTGCTGACCGTTGCTTCGGCCCTGGGGGGCGACGATGACGAGCCGTGGGATGCGGAAGTGGCGCTGCGCAACCTGCTGGCCGATGCCTTCGGCCCGAAAGCGAGCGAGGTGGTCGCACGCGGCTTCTCGCGCCTGACCCCATGGGACATTTCCGGCCGGGTGGGGCTCGACAAGCTGCTGCTGCCAGACGTACAGGAGGGGCTGGAGGGGCAGCGCTGGGCGGAAGCGTTCTCCACCGCGATGCTTGGGCCGGTAATCGGCATGGGGGTGAATGCGGCGAAGGCGGCGCAGAAGATGGCCGACGGCGATTATGGTCGGGGGCTGGAGGACCTGCTGCCGATCTTTGCGCGCAATCCGATCAAGGCGTACCGGTATTGGGATGAAGGCGCACAGGATCGCACGGGCATCGAGATCAAGGGCGACGTGGGTATGGCCGGCGTGCTCGGCCAGGCGGCCGGCTTCTCGCCGTCCGAGGTTCGGTTGGCGTTCGAGGGGCGCAGCGCGGTGATGGATGCCGACCGGCGTTTGAGCGAGCGCCGCAGTGAGCTGATGAGCCAGTTCGCGCGCGCGGCGATGGATCAGGATATCGATGCGATGAACGCAGCGCGAGAGGCGATCCGTGGATTCAACGAGAAGAACCCGGGGAGGCGCATCACCGCCCCGCAGATGTGGCAGAGCGTACGCAATCGGCAGAAGCGGATACGTGAGTCGGAGGATGGCGTGTATCTGCCACGAACAAGGCGCGATTTGATGGATGCCGGGAGGTTCGCGGGGGCGTGATGC
>JAVEZY010000069.1:0-3860 GCA_034002745.1 Gammaproteobacteria bacterium | reverse complement strand
CATTGCCGATTCCCAACGGACGGCCGCCGCCATGTGCCGCACGCTGGCCGCATGTTCGCTGGCGTTGCCGGCAGCATGCCCAGGCAGTCGAGACCTTCGAGACTGCGGCGCGGTTCGCCGTGCTGGTTGCTTCGTTCTCCGGGCGCACCCGCGTCCATCCACCTCACCCTCAAGGGACAGACCTCCCTTGCGGGCGGGAGTCCCTTGGTTGCCACAAGGAGTCTCCCCATGGATACCCAAGCCATCCGCGCACAGATGCCGACGCTCGTTGTCGGTCATGTGCCTTCCAACGTCCGTTCGTTCAAATTCAACATCTTCGACGGCCAGCCCAAGGTTTCGACGCTGGGCTTTCACATCGACCCGAAGCCTTTCGAGGGCAAGGTCATCGCCACCACCGACGAGGCCATCGTCGTCAAGACGGGACGGGCCGAGTTCGCGGTGCTCGATCGCACGCTCGTGACCGAGGTGCCCGACGAGGGCGCCAAGGTGCAGGTCGAACCCTATGTCAGACGCCGCTTCGACGGTCAGCGGGCGGACACGCCCGAGGAGCAGACCGAGTTCACCGCCGACGGCCAGCCCTACACGGTGAAGCGGTTCGTGCTCGGGTCCGCACCGGCGAAGCTGCCGATCCCCGAGCCGCGCTGCCCCGAGCTGCAGGAACTGGTCGACCAACTGGAGCAGTTGCCCGCTCCCGACGGTTTCCGGCGCGTCACCCACATGCTGGTGGATGCCGGTGCGCGGGACATCACCTGGGTCGATCCGCTACCCGCCGACATCATCCGCACGCCACCGGCCATCGGCTTCACCGTCGCCACGATGAAGTTCCAGGGTCGCGTCACCGTGCTGTATGAGCGTGGCCTCGACCTCTACGCGGTGGAGCTGCACCGCGACGGCGAGCTGATCGAACGGGTCGATGAGGTGTTCTTCGACACCCTCGGCGAGACGCTGGAACGGCTGATCGACGACGGGAGCTGGAGACCCATCCGCGTGCAGTGCCTCTCGGGTCGCAAGGCTGTCCGGCACTGATCTTCATGCAGCCTCCCACCCTCTCGGCGGGAGGCCCGTCATTCAACTGGGCCTGCATTGAATTCAGGCCGTCATACGGTGCGGACTCAAGCCAGATGCTGTTTGAAGAACGAGGTCAGTTTGTCGAACGGAATCTTGTCCATCTGGTCGTAAAGATCGACGTGGTCCGCATTGGGGACGATCAGCAACTCCTTGGGATCGGATGCCGCCTTGTAAACATCTTCGGAGTAGTAGCGCGAGTGGGCGTTTTCGCCCGCAATCAGCAGAATCGGGCGCGGTGAAATCATCTCGATGTTCGCGTACATCGGGAAGCTGAAGAAGGACATCGGTGTCGTGGCCGTCCAGGCCGTCGACGAATTGATGCCCCTCGGATGGAACCCGCGTGGGGTCCTGTAGTAGTTGAAGAATGCAACCAGTACCGGGTCCGGGTTGGCAGGCAAGGTTTCAGGCAACACACGCTGGCCTTTCACGATATTGCCCTTATCGTCAAACGGCACCTCGTGATAGCCGAGTGCATACTTCCCGCTCTCCGCGTCTGCCCATCGCTGCTGGCTCAGGTAGTCGATGACCTTTTGGCGCTGCTTCATCGTGTAGCTGTCTTTGTAGCTGCGGCTCATGCTGCGGGACATGTCGTACATGGAAGCCGTGGCAACCGCCTTGATGCGCGAGTCGCTGCTGGCGGCGGTGAGCGCCATGCCGCTGAATCCGCAGATGCCGATGACGCCGATGCGGTTGCGATCGACGTTCGGCTGCAGACCCAGGAAATCCACAGAGGCGCTGAAGTCCTCGGTGTTGACGTCCGGTGAAGCCATGTTGCGTGTTTCGCCACTGCTTTCGCCGGTGTAGGAAGGGTCGAACGCCAGCGTGACGAAGCCGCGTTCGGCCATGGTCTGTGCATAGAGACCGGAACACTGTTCCTTCACAGCGCCGAAGGGCCCGCTGACGGCGATCGCCGGAAGCTTGCCGCCTGCGTTTTTCGGCTGGTACAGGTCTGCAGCCAGGATGACGCCATAGCGGTTCTTGAAGGTGACCTTCTTGTGGTCCACCTTGTCGCTCCTGGGGAAGGTCTTGTCCCATTTGTCGCTGAGGTGGACCTGCGGTTGCGCGGAGGCTTGACTCGGAAGCATCGCCCCCACGCTCAAAGCGGCAATGCCGGTGCCGGTCATCTTCAGCAGGGCGCGGCGCCCGACATCGGTTTCGGCGGCGTCTTGACGATCTAGTGTGGCTTCAATGTGCTCGCTCATGGTGATCTCCTATCAATTCAAGCTGTTGGGGACAGGTGCTTAGGCGGTAGGCGACCGGCCAACGTCCAGCGCCGCCTTTCGCGAATGTCCACCATCGCCGGCAAGCTGTGATCCATACGAGTCCGGCCGTTGGGCGTCTCTGCATGCCTGCGTTGTTCATGGCCAGCATTTTCACCGCTACGCGCGCGCCTGACTAGCTACTCAATTCTTACAGTCAATATAAGTTGCACTAATCAATAGCTCATGGGAGACTGCGGCATGGTCAGACGCAATCTCAACGATCTCCTGTCCTTCGTCACTGTGGCGCGTGAGGGCAGCTTCACCCGTGCCGCGGCGCTGCTGGGCGTCACGCAGTCCGCTCTCAGTCAGGCCATTAGCGGCCTAGAGGCGCGGCTTCAGATCCGGCTTCTCACGCGCACAACACGTAGCGTGTCGCCCACGGCGGCGGGCGAGCGGCTGATGAATGCCATCGGCCATCGATTCGATGAAATCGAAGCGGAACTGGATGAGTTGACGGAGATGCGCGACAAGCCGGCTGGCACGGTGCGGATCACCTGCGGCGATCACATCCTGCGCACCACGCTTCTGCCCAGGCTGACACCTTTGCTGCTGGAATATCCCGACATCAAGGTGGAGTTCGACGTGAACTATGGCTTCCGTGACATCGTTGCGGACCGCTTTGATGCCGGCGTGCGCTTGGGCGACACCATCGACAAGGACATGATCGCCGTGCCGTTGGGGCCGGAACTGCGCATGGCTGTCGCCGCCTCACCGGAGTATTTTGCAGCTCACCCCAAGCCCAAAAAACCACGAGACCTCCTCGAGCACAAGTGCATCAACCAACGCATGCAGACCTCTGGAGGCCTTTATGTCTGGGAGTTCGAGCGGCGGGGGCGTCAGTTGAATGTCCGCGTGGACGGACAGATCATTTTCAATACCTCGCTGAACATCGTCGATGCTGCGGTGGCCGGACTGGGAATCGCATGGTTGCCGGAAGAAGAGTTTGCGCCGCACATCGAGGAGGGAAGACTGGTCCGTGTTCTGGAGGAGTGGTGTCCCCCATTCGCCGGCTACTACCTTTACTACCCCAGCCGGCGGCAACCATCCCCAGCCTTCTCGCTGGTCGTAGAAGCCCTGCGCTACGAGACTGAACGCGGCAAGACCTCGAAGGTCGCGCAGTCCGGCGGGCGTTCAACTGGGGCGCACACCTAGGCGTCTCACACGTCGACGGCAAGGTGTCAGCCGATTGCAGTAGCGGAAAAAGCTCGCGCGTCGTTGGCCTATGAATGAGTGGTCTCCGCGTGGCAGCCCATGGCGGTTGCCCCTGGCCAAGACAGTTTTTGGACTCACAACAGAGTTGCTGAACCTCCGGCTCGCGGTTCACTGATGCCGTTTCACTGAAGCATCCACCAATGGGGGCATTTGCGAATACTGATTGCTGTTTGCACGACGGTCTCACTCGCGCCACGCTTCCGGCCATGTTCCGCTGACGTCCGTCAGCGACATGCCCAGGCAGCCACGATCTTCAAGGCTGCGACGCGGTTCCGACCGCGTTGATCACTCCAGTTCGCACCGGCATCCATGCGCGAA
>JAVEZY010000068.1:0-3862 GCA_034002745.1 Gammaproteobacteria bacterium | reverse complement strand
GCCACGGTTGGGCGGCTACAACGCCTTCTCCTCACGCTGGCTCGGCCGGGATCCCGACGCCGCTTCCATCGCAGAGCATTCCTGACACCGTTCAGTCCGCCTGGCCTTGCCGTAAACTACTCGATGGCCCGCTTGACACCATGCGCGCCTCGGCGATAGCAGCGGCAGGAGATCTGATGGCCCGACAGCTTCATAACACGCAGTCGTGTGATGCTCCTCGATCCGCAGGCACTCAGGCCCAATGAGCCAGCCCGAAGTACCGCCCCCCATCTCGCCGCACAGCCCTGCGTCGCCCACACAAGACCAGGGCAAGGTCAAAGCTGTTCTCGGGATCGTCGCGATACTCGTGATAGGAGCCTTCGTTCGCGTCATCGTTAAGGCCGCTCTCGAGTCCCCTCGCGAGAGCAGCCGGCCTGCTCCTGCTTCTCGCGTCGAGATTCCGAACACCGGGATCTCCCTCGTTGCACCATGTACGCCATCCCCGTTCACCCCCAAGTACCCCGAAGGCCAAGATCCGGCCTCACTCGGAATCAATGCCGCATCGTTCACCTGTACCTATAGGAAGCTCCAGGTCGGCGTGATGTTCATGTCGTCTATAGCTAATGAACCGCTTAGCCTCGACGGCGCCGCGAACGGTGCTATCGCGAATCTCGAGAGCTTCATCGTCCGGATCGGCGGCACACCTCTAACGCACTCGATGATGTCCATCGTTCGCCAGAACCTCTCCGGTCGGCAGTGGTCGGGCTCGTTTCGCGGCGACGGAACAGAAGGTGTCTATCGAGGCCTCGCCCTTGGCACGTACACGAAGATCTGGACCCTCTACGTACTTCATCCCGCAGGCGACAAGGCTTTGACTGATGCCGCCACGCAGTGCATAGAGTCTTTCGCGGTCACGCAGTAAGGCCCATAGCGAGAAGAGCTTTCAGAGAGAACGCGTGGACTTCTTCTCTCGCCTGCCCGTCAGTCTTGCTTACACTCTCCCGGGATCAGTTGTCGGTTTCGTCGTGGCCTTTTTCGTTACGAAGGCTCGTCTGCGGCCTCCGCTCGGAAACCAGTGGCTTGGACTTGGTCTCGCCGTCGCGTGGTTTTCGGCCGCAGTAGTGCGTGCCATCGGTCTATATCCTGCCGAGCCCATCGCAGGCGTTCTCATCCCGTTTTCGTTCTCGGTCGTAGTCCTCCTTGTGCTCGCCAAGGTCGTCCCTCGCGAGGCGACGGATCCGGACAACGGTTGACCCATTCGACGGCCGCCAGCCAGGCAGCCTCGGGCTATCGGGCCTCGCCGTCCAACCCGGCGTGCAGCGGACTTCGCTTCGCTGCGCTCGCTCGCCGCTGACGCTACGGTTAGGCTGTTCCATCACGCGATGACCGTCACCTGTGACGCATTCGATCCGACGCTCCTCGCCGAGGGAGTTGATCCGGAGCGCCTGACATCCGTAGCCGAGCGGATCAAAGCGCTGCATGAGAGCCTTCTCGCCTCGATCGCGTTCGCAACTCTGTCGCCGGTCGCGAAGGTGCCGGCGAAGGTCTACTGCTACAAGGAAGCTCTCGCGCACCGAATGGCGGATCTGTCGCGAGCCTACGTTCGTGAAACGAACGCCCGCGCATTCGCGCCGAGCTTCCTCCTCGCTCGGGCTCTTCTCGAGGGCGCATGCCACGCGTACGACCTTGCAGTGCGTGTCAGAGCACTCGTACGGAGCGGCAGCACCGCCGAGATTCCGGAACTCGACGCCTACCTAACCCGACTGATGCACGGCGCGAAGGCGGACGGCTGGCGTCCCGGTACAGATGATCCCGAGGCAATCAACGTCCTCACCTCCCTCAAGCGCGCCACCAAGGAACTCGGCCCTGGCCTCACGAAAAGCTTTGAGGACATGTCCGAGTTCGCCCATCCGAACGCTGCCGGCGTCCTGGGCGGCTACTCCAACCTCGACACAAAGAGGCACGTCTGCCACTTTCGCAGCGAGCCCGCCCGCGAAAGCTCGCGCCGCGTGACTGGGCACCTCGGTGCGGCACTCATCGGTCTCGCCGTCTTTCAGACTGCCGGGGCGATTCTCGACCGCGAGAAGGGCGGTTTCGTCGCACTCTGCGAGCGAGAGCTCTTCGACGCTGGCACGTGGCCTCGGCAGGTCCCGTATCCGAGGCAGAGGCCGCGCCCGTAACAGCCTAACCCGGCGTGCAGCGGACTTCGCTTCGCTCGCCGCTGACGCTACGGTTAGGCCGCTACGCTCAATGTCGCTCGCCTCGCCAAGCGGTGAGCTCCGATCCGTGAGGTCGACAACGAGCGGCCCGCAATCCTGTTTCGCAGGGCTGCAATTAGAGTCGGCCGGTCGTCAGCGCCGGAGGGGTCATCAGTGATGCCCAGAGCACCATACCGACGAGTCACCGCTGTCTTCTCATGGCTCCTGTCACTCCTGTGCATCTGGGCCGGAGAGGCGTGTAGACGACCCCCGCCTACCGCGTCGATGACCTGTCAGCGGGTCGACACCGGCGCTCGCGGCGCCCTTCCAATGCTTGTCGATGGGGAGCTCTGGCTCGCGACGGTTGCTGGCAACCGCCTGACAGTAGCGGCAGCGAAAGACTTGCGCCCTACCGCCTTCACCTACGGTCTCTCTGATGGGACCGGAGAATGGCGGTTCCTCGGCGTCGCCGTTTCCCCAGGCGGCTCAGCGCTTCTGCTCGTCGTTCAACCCGACTGCTACAGCGAGTGCACCGCGAAGATTCTTGAAGTCCTTACCGCCGCAAGGAGTGTGCGCGAGCGTTGGGGGGGGCGCTTGAGGCACTCGCCGTACAACCTGGAAGTGCTGCGGTCCACGGACGAACCGGTTCTCGTCGGATCAAACGAGTGGCTGGTCCTTCGCGATGGTCACCTGCAGCAGCTGTGCCTCCAAGGGGGCGGAGCCGGCGTTTGGTCGGGGCTCTCTCGCGTGGGTGTTGTTCGAACGACTGGTGTAACCATCGTCGGTCCCAACGGATCGTCAACCTCATGGAACGCCCCCCGGGGCACTGTCGCGACCAGCGCGGCGTACGCAGGCGGCGGGCATGTCGCCGTTGTCATTCGCAGCCGCCGCTGGAGCACCGAATCGGTCGTCATCCTTACAGAGAACGGAACGCCAGTCGGCCGTCCCCAACGGCTCGGACAAGGGCACGGGTGGCGTGCCACAAGCTACGGCGAGTTCGCCCTGCTCTCCCGGGACGACCGGGTCCGCCGGCTTACGAACGACAGACTCGAGCCTGAAATGAGCTTGGGGCGCTCCGAGACTCTCATTCCGGTCCCGGGCTGGTCTCGCGGGACGATGGTCTTCAGGAGTAGCCACGAGGTCTGCGTTGTCCGGTGAAGACCACTCCCACGCGGTCTAACCCGGCGTCCAGCGGACTTCGCTTCGCTTCGCTCGCTCGCCGCTGACGCTACGGTTAGGCCGCTCCCATACCTTTCAATCGTACTGACATTTCCAGCTAAGGAGGAGAACCGGGCCCTATGCAAAGCTCGTCGCTCACCAGTCGTAAGCTCCTCGTCTCGGTGTCCTTCTTCGGTGCCGCGCTTCTCCTAGCAGGCGTGGCTGCCTTGGTTCACAGTGCCTTCGCAGAAGCCGCGCTCTTGCACGTTGCCGCGGTCTTCCTCGAACTGGCTCTGGCGCTAACGCTCATTCACTTCTATCTCGAAAATCGTGAGCGTCGAGAAGCGACTTCCGCGCTCCTTCAGCTAATTCTCCCCTCTGTAGCTGATGCTCATAACGCAGTCCTCGAGAAAGCCTTCGCAGTCTACGGAAAGGACGAGTTCCGCTCACTCGTTTCCCTCTATACCAGCAACAAGGGTGATCCGTCCTTCTTGAAACCGGAAGATCGCGAACGTCTCTATGCTATC
>JAVEZY010000067.1:0-3866 GCA_034002745.1 Gammaproteobacteria bacterium | reverse complement strand
ACGACCCACGCACTGCCCGCAGACTGAGCCAGGAACTCGGCTTGCCCGATTGAGGCCGCGTCTCAGGGCGCCAGCCGGACGCGCGTCCAGTCCGCGCCCTGACGGCGATAGAGCAGACGGTCGTGCAAGCGGTCGCTGCGCCCCTGCCAGAACTCGATCGCATCCGGATGCAGGCGGTAGCCTCCCCAGTTTTCCGGGCGCGGCGGCGCCGAGCCGAAGCGCTCCTCGAATTCGCGCACGCGCCTGACCAGTGATTCACGACTGGGAATTTCCCGGCTCTGCGGCGACGCCCAGGCACCCAGCCGGTTGCCGACCGGGCGCAGCGAGTAGTAGGCGTCGGACTCTTCCGCGCTCACCTTGCTCACCGTACCCTCGATGCGGATCTGCCGCTCCAGCGCGGCCCAGAACAGCAGCAGGCTGGCGTGCGGATTGGCTTCCAGCTCGGCGCCCTTGCGGCTGTCGTAATTGGTGAAGAACACGAAACCGTCCTCGCCGTAGCCGCGCAGCAGGACGATGCGCGCGCTGGGCCGCCCGTCTGCACCGACCGTGGCCAGCGTCATCGCGTTCGGGTCGCGCTCGACCAACCGGCCGGCTTCTGCAAACCAGAAACGGAACTGCTCGAGCGGATTGTCGGCCGCTTCAGTCTCGTCGAGTGAGCCGCTGGTGTAGTCGATGCGGTGATGTATCGGGTCCATGGTGTCTCCTTTCCTCATTCCGGTGCGGGCGCACGTTCGATTCCGGCGATGCGCGTGCCGGGCTGCAGCTTGCGTGCGGCGAACCAGCCGATATTGGTCTCCAGCGCATAGCGCGCCGGGCGCCCGGCGCAATGCGATGTGTCGGTCTGCGGCTGCATGTCCGCGATATTGATGATGTGGCCCTCGTCGTCGATGAAGGCGACGCTGAGCGGGATCAGGGTATTGCGCATCCACATGCAGTGCTTGGCGGCCCGGGGGAACACGAACAGCATGCCTGCATCGGCGGCCATCTCGGTCCGGTGCATCAGCCCGGTCATGCGCGCCGCGTTGGTGTGCGCCACTTCGGCCTTGATGCGATACATGCCCACACCGAGTTCCAGCGTGGGCATGTCGGCGCAGGCACTCAGTGCGCTCAGCGCGAGCAGACTGCAGAGTAGCGATTTCTTCATGACAGGCAGAACATCCCGATGGTGAATGATGAATGATGCGCGCCGAGGGCTTCTTGATCGACGTCAGCCCGCAGCGGATGTCCGCATCGAATTCTCACGCGCACAGAGGCCGGCCGAAGAGCATGCCGGCGTCGGCGTCCCGCCATTGACCGGGCGGCAGCGAATCGAGCTGCCACGGACCGATGGCGACGCGTATCAGGCGCAGCGTCGGGTGACCGATCGCTGCGGTCATCCGGCGCACCTGCCTGTTGCGCCCCTCGCTGATGCCGATCTCCAGCCAGCAGGTCGGCACCGACAGCCGATGGCGTACCGGCGGGTCGCGTGGCCACAGGTCGGCCGGCTCGGCGACGCGCTCGACCGAGCAGGGCCGGGTCGGGCCATCCTTCAGCTGCAGCCCGCGGCGCATCCGCTCCAGCGCGGCCTCATCCGGTTCGCGCTCGACCTGCACCCGGTAACGCTTGACCAGCTTGTGCTTCGGATCGGCGATGCGGTGCTGCAGCGCACCATCGTCGGTCAGCAGCAGCAGGCCCTCGCTGTCGGTATCGAGGCGCCCGGCCGGATAGACCCCGGGCACGTCCACGTAATCTGCCAGCGTCGCATGCATGCCGTCCGGCGAGAACTGACAGATGACGCCATAAGGCTTGTTCAGCAGGATCAGACGGCTCACGCAGTGGCCACCGGCTGCCCCTGAAGGTGACCGAAGCGGCGTGCGAAGCGCAGTTCCTCCGGGTAGGGGAAGAAGTCCTGGATGTGGCCGTCGCGGATGCGCTGCTGCGTCTCCTGCCAGAACTTCACGTCCAGCAGATCGCGGTGATACTTCAGGAAGGCCGCGCGCACCTTGGGCGTCGACAGCAGGAAGGTGGCGAACTCCTCGGGGAAGATGTCGTTGCGCTGCACCGAGTACCACACCTCGCCGGACATTTCGTACTCGGGGCTGGGCGCCGGCGGGATGCGGCGGAAATTGCAGTCGGTCAGGAACTCGATCTCGTCGTAGTCGTAGAACACGACGCGGCCGTAGCGGGTGACGCCGAAGTTCTTCCACAGCAGATCGCCCGGGAAGATGTTGGCGACTGCCAGTTCGCGGATCGCGTTGCCGTACTCGTACACCGCGTGGTCGATCTGTTCCTCGTTTGCCGTTTCCAGGAAGATGTTGAGCGGAATCATCCGTCGTTCGATGTAGCAGTGGCGGATCACCAGCGTGTCGCCATCGCGCTCGATCATCGAGGGCGCGAGCTGGTCCAGCTGCTCCAGCAGCTCGGGCGAGAAGCGATGGGCCGGCAGCGCGATGTCGGAGTACTCGATGGTGTCGGCCATGCGGCCGACGCGGTCCACCTGCTTCACCATCAGGAACTTCTTCTTCACTGTCGCCCGGTCGGTGTCCTTCGAGCTGCCGAACTTGTCCTTGATGATCTTGAACACATAGGGATAGGACGGAAGCATGAACACCAGCATGACCAGACCGCGGATGCCCGGCGCCTCGACGAAGTTGTCGTTCGAGTGACGCAGATGGTTGATCAGGTCGCGGAAGAACATCGTCTTGCCCTGCTTGCCCAGCCCCAGCATGGTGTAGAGCTCGGACTGGGGCTTCTTCGGCATCAGCGTGCGCAGGAAATTGACGTTGGCCGATGGCACCTGCATGTCGGCCATGAAATAGGCGCGCGACAGCGAGAACATCACGCTGACCCGCCAGGGTTCGAGCAGGATGGTGTCGAGGAAGAGCCCGCCCTTGCGGTCGTGCAGCACGGTGACCATGAACGGGTATTCGTTGTGGCCGTTGATCGCCTTGCCGATCACGTAGGCCGCCTTGTTGCGGTAGTAGGCTGAGTTCAGTACCTGAATCTGCAGGTTGGCCTCGCGCCCGGGCCACTCGCCGCCGACGTGCTCGAGTGCGGCGCGCATGATGTAATCGACATCACGGTCCAGATCGGTGAAATGACGCTGCCAGTCGAAGTCGATGAAAATCTGCTTCACCGCCGCACGCAGGCCTGTGCGGTTCGGGTAGTAGCTGCGCCAGGTCGGTGGAGAACTTTCGATCAGTTCGGTCGAGATGGCCGGACGCACGAAGATGAAGTCGTTGTGGAAGTACTTGCGATGCAGGATCTTCGTGGTGACCGAATTGAAGAAGGTTTCCGCCAGCTCGGGTTGCCGGTGATTCACCAGCAGGCCGATGTAGAGCAGTTTCACCTGCTGCCAGGTGTTGTCGTCCAGCGAGTCTGCGTGGAACTCGTTGTGCAGCCTGTTCACGCACTCGCGCACACGGTCGTCGTAATACTGGATCCGCTCGCGGATGCAGCGCTGCTGCCCCGGCCAGTCGGCCTGCTCGAACCGTTGCTTGGCCGTGCCACTGACGGCACGGAACAGCGTGTAGTGCTTGTCGAAACCGTCAATCAGCGCCTGTGCGATGGCCAGCGCGACCTGGTTCTGTCCGGCAGGTAGGTTCATGGAAAGTCCGCTCGTATCGACAAGGCGTCGATTCTAATGGGGGGGCGATCACCGCGGTGCGGAACACGCGACCGACAGGAATGTCGCATCATTTCTTGATTGGGGGATAATCGCGGAAGCCCGCCGGCGGCAACACCGTCACAGGGCCAATAACCAGACAACACACCAAGGAGCTGGATGGCATGAGTACCACTCACATCAAGATTCCCGCCGAGGGGACAAAAATCGTTGCCGGCCAGCCGATGCCGGACAATCCCATCATTCCGTTCATCGAAGGCGA
>JAVEZY010000066.1:0-4190 GCA_034002745.1 Gammaproteobacteria bacterium | reverse complement strand
GTGATGATCGTCGCGCACGGCAACTCGATCCGCGCGATGGTCAAATACCTCGATGACATGTCCGAAGCGGACATCGTCGCCTTGAACATCCCGACCGGCTTGCCGCTGGTCTATGAACTGGATGAGGACCTGAAGCCGCTCAAGAAGTATTATCTCGGCGACCCCGAAGAAGCCGCCAAGAGAGCCGAAGCGGTGGCGAAACAGGCGCAGGTGAAATAGATGTTCCAGCCCCTAAAGGTTTCAAGACCTTTAGGGGCTTTATCAAATGACCCTCTCCCCCGACTTCTTCCACGAACTCAAAAAGCGCTTCACGGGCGACATCCGGCTGGACCCCGCCTCGAAAGCCTTATATTCCACCGACGCCTCGGTCTACCAGATCGAGCCGCTGGGAGTCGCCCTGCCGAAGACGCAGGACGACCTGCATGCCGCGGTCGAGCTGGCGGCGAAGCACCGCGTTCCCATCCTGCCGCGCGGATCGGGCTCCTCGCTGGCGGGACAAGCCGTGGGGGACGCCCTGATCCTGGATTGCTCGCGTCATCTCGATGCCATCCTTTCGATTGATCCCGAGACCCATTCCGCCGTTGTGGAACCCGGCGTGGTGCTGTCCGATCTCAACCGCGCGTCCGCAGCGTACGGCTTGACCTTCGGTCCCGACCCGGCTTCGGCGGAACGCGCCACGCTGGGCGGCGTGATCGGCAACAATGCCACCGGCGCACACTCCATCGTATACGGCATGTCGGCGGACCATTTGCTCGCGGCAGATGTGATCCTTTCGGACGGGAGTTTGGCGGTTTTCGATGATTCGATATTCGATGCTTCGAGAGCAGGTATGAGCGTTTCGAATACCCGCTTATCGAATATCGTTTCCGCAGTTCAAGATATCCGCACACACCACGCCAACGCCATCAAACAGAACCATCCCAAGTCGTGGCGCAACTCGGCGGGCTACCGGCTCAATTACCTGCTGCCGTGGAGTCCCTCCGCGCCGCCGCAATGGGATGCGCATGATTTCGGTCTGCCTGCGGCGGTCTACCACCCAACGTCCACCGTCAATCTGGCGCATCTATTAGCAGGCAGTGAAGGCACGCTGGCGGTCATGCGCCGCCTGACCGTCAACCTCGTCCCCAAGCCACGGCACACGATACTGGGCGTGCTTGCCTATGACAGCATCGCCTCTGCCTGCGACGACGTGCCGCGCCTGTTGGAGTTCAAGCCCAGCGCCGTGGAGTTGATTCCCCGCATGATCCTCGAGCTGGCGCGCAGCGTACCCGCCTATGCGCGCCAAATGGGCTGGGTGGTGGGCAGTCCCGCCGCGGTGCTGGTGGTGGAGTTCAGCGGCGACCAGCCATCGGGGTTGAAAGAGGCGCTGCGCCGTCTGGCTGTGCCGCGTCCCGGTAGTCCGGTCAGCGGTCCGCTGTTGACCATCGCCGAGAGCGCCGAAGAGCAGGCGCGCATCTGGAACGTGCGCAAGGTGGGGCTGGGCATATTGGATTCGCGCCCGCAGGCGGCACGCCCGCTGGCGTTCATCGAAGACTGCGCCATCCCGGTGGAGCGTTTGGGCGAGTTCGTGCGCGAGGTGGAGCGCATGCTCGAAGCGCACGGCACGTTCGGCGGCATCTATGCCCATGCCTCGGCGGGCTGTCTGCACATCCGCCCGGTGCTGAACGCGCAGACCGGCGAGGGCGTGCGCGCCATGCGAAGCATCAGCGAAGCGGTCTTCGCGTTGACGATGCGGCTGGGCGGCTCGATGAGCAGTGAACACGGCGACGGTCTCGCGCGCGGCGAATACATCGAACGCACCTACGGGAAGGAGGTCACCGATGCCATGCGGCGCTTGAAACATGCCGCCGACCCGCAGGACCTTCTGAACCCCAAGAAGCTGTTCGACGCGCCGCCGATGGACACGCACCTGCGGTACCGCACCGACCCTGCGCCGCAGGCATGGGACTCCGTGCTGCACTTCGAGCACGAGCGCGGTCTGAGCGGGGCGGTCGAAATGTGCAACGGGCAGGGCGTGTGCCGCAAACAGAGCGGCGTGATGTGCCCGTCGTTTCAAGCCACGCGTGAAGAAGGCTTGAGCACCAGAGGCAGGGCGAATTTGTTGCGAGGGCTCATGTCATTGCGAGGAGCGAATGAAATGAGCGACGAAGCAATCCCCTCATTTAATGGGGAGATTGCTTCGCCTTCGGCTCGCAAGGACATGGAGAAGGCGGTCTTCCACACCCTCGACCTGTGCCTCGCCTGCAAGGGTTGCACCTCCGAGTGCCCCAGCGGCGTGGACATGCCCAAGCTCAAGTACGAGTTCATGCACCAGTATTACAAGCGTCACCGCCGCCCTCTGCGCGATTATCTCTTCGGCTACTTCCACCTCGCCGCGCAGGTCTTGAGTCCCCTCGCGCCGCTGGCGAACCTCTTCATGGATATGACCGTTACGCGGAAGATGATCGCGCGCCTGCTGGGGCTGGCGGAGCAGAGACCGTTCCCGCGCTTTACGAAGCCGCGCTTCCGCGCCGACCTGCAAACGGGTCGTTCCAAGTCGGTCATTTTCCTGTCGGATGTCTTTTCGCATTACATCGAGCCGGAGGTGGAAGAAGCGGCGGTCTGCCTCCTGAACGGACTCGGCTACGACGTGAAACTCCTGCCGGTGATCGGCGCGGGCGCGTCCCTGCTTTCAAAGGGATTCCTCGAGGCGGCAGGGCGGCACGCGGACAGGGTCTTGGACGAGATCCAACGTCTGGATGGGGGGGCAGGCTTGAGCGTGGTGGGATGCGAACCGCCGGAGGTCTATTGTCTCAAGGACGAGTACACCTCCTTGTTGCCGGGTCGCCGTGACGAGATCCGCGCGTTGAGCGCGCGCGTCTGGCTGGTGGAGGAGTTTGTTTTGCGTGCTGCGACCTCACCCCCAGCCCCTCTCCTAGCAGGAGAGGGGGGGAAGTTGGTATTCCAGCCGCATTGTCACCAGCGCGCGCAGGGACCGGCGGATGACGGCTTACCCTCCGGCACCGCCGCCACGGTCGAGATGCTGAGGCGCTTCGGGTTCGAGGTGGAAGTGCTCGAGGCGGGCTGCTGCGGCATGGCGGGCACATTTGGGTACGATGCCGGGCATTACGAGCTTTCGATGAAGGTCGGGGAGTTGGGGGTACTACCAAAGATTCGCGCACTTGCCCCCTCCCAGCCTCCCCCACATCCGAAAGGAATGGTTGCAGGAGTGAGGGAATCCCCCGGCACGGATGTGGGGGATGTGTCACGCAGTGACGGAGGGGGCAGTGGAGTCATTTCCAGCGGCGCGGCGTGCCGGATGCAGATCCAGCAGGGAGCGGGGGTGGAGGCGCGGCATCCGTTGGTGGTGGCGGCAGAGGCATGGCGCAAAGGTACGATCAACGCAGTGAGGTGATAACGATGCTCGAACGGACTTCGGATCTCTTGTATTCCATTTCGAAGGGCTGGCTGGCGCTCGCGGCGCTGGCGGTCTTCGCGGTCTTTATCGGCGTCATCCTGTCGGGGCAGGCGGCGCAGGCAGAGACCTACAGCGCGGAGGCGGGCTCGCCCGATACGTCCTTCTTCTATACGCCCGCCGACCTGTACCGCATGGCGGAGGCGTACGGCGCGGAGGGACGCAGTGCCTATATCCGCGCGCGCCTGACCTTCGATGTGGTCTGGCCCCTGGCGTATCTGTTCTTCCTCGGCACCGCCGTCAGTTGGGCGTTGACGCGCGCCCTGCCTGCGGGGAACCGCTGGCGGTTGTTGAATCTCTTCCCGCTGGCGGGCGTGGTCTTCGACTATCTCGAAAATCTCTCCGCCGCGCTGGTAATGGGACGCTACCCCGACCCGACCCCGTTCGTGGATGTGATGACGCCCGTCTTCACGGCGTTGAAATGGTTCTTCGTCAACGGCAGTTTTGTGATCCTGCTGGCGGGGCTGGTCTGGGCGGGTTGGCGCTGGCTGCGGCGTCGTTCGGCGGGGTGAGACCCCCTCCGCCTTCGGCACCTCCCCCAACTCCGACGATTCAAACTCTGAATCACTTTGTAAGCGCTTTATTGTCGGATTTGGGGGAGGATGGGTGGGGGCGTGCGGGGTGAGGCGCGTTTACGGTTCCCATTGGAAGTGGATCAGCGCGAAGAGCGTCGGCTTGCCTTCCACGTATTCCACACCGACCGTCCATGCGCGCCAATCCAACCCGCCGTATTGCT
>JAVEZY010000065.1:0-4225 GCA_034002745.1 Gammaproteobacteria bacterium | reverse complement strand
TGTTCGTGCCTGAGATCGCCGCTACCGCTGGCGAGGATCTCGACGTGTCGGTCAAGGTCGTGTATGGCGAGGGAGCGATCTACTGGATCACCGGGTCGATCACGGTTAAGCACGGGGGCGGCGCGGGGATCGCGGTGGAGCCGATGCTTGCTGGTTGGGGCGAGACGCCAGATCTATCAGTCAGCGTGGATCTCGGCTATGACGTCGATTGCGCGG
This sequence comes from Gammaproteobacteria bacterium, assembly GCA_034002745.1. Taxonomy (GTDB): domain Bacteria; phylum Pseudomonadota; class Gammaproteobacteria; order SZUA-140; family SZUA-140; genus JAITWN01. Next base: position 4,009 of record JAVEZY010000065.1, on the reverse strand, counting down.
TCACCACTCGCGTCGTAGGCAAGGAAATGTTTTCGCGCGGGATGCTCGCGACTGAATTATACGATTCACCAGAGGCCGCGAGCCTCGTGTCGCTAGACATGTCGTTGCCTGACACCGTTCGCGCGTTCAAGGGTGATTCGATTTACGTCTGGATCGACCTTGGCGATGTTGGTGAATTCGCATTTGCTGACACACTCGGTGGCGATCTGCCTGGAACAATGAAACACGCTGTCGTGACACGGGCCAGCAGCACGCCGTCTGGATCGAGCTTGTGGAATATCTATGCAGAACACGCTGACGTGTCAGCGGTATACGGGGCTGCCGAGGGTAATATTCCGATCGCATTCCGGCAGATTATTAAGAGCCCGTATAAATGGGATGGCGTGGCTAATTACACGACGCAGACATCTAGCTATCGCTCAATCGGCGAACAACACGACATGCACAACACGACGAATCCGGACACAACGCAGTATCTCCTGTTCTACTGCCCGATCCATGAACTCGTCCCCGCTGGTTCATTTGTCGTCGATGCACGACTTAACATCCAGGCATCAACGTCATTTTCGCAAGGTAATACGGACACACTCCTAGCAGTGATGATGTCGCGGGCCGATGATGATCAATGGCATACGTTGCTTTCTTACGGCTCGCGGTTTGGAATGGCTCATGCCTCGTGGAAGAACCAAATCCAAGGACAGGATGATTGCATCGAGGGGAACGCATCGACGCTTGCTGGTCGTGGCGCGCCAACGACGAGCAGTGCACCATGGTCCCCGTCGCTTGATAATCGTCGCGGATTCGCCGATTGGGGTGACGTTTACCAGTTCACATCAGAACCGCACCCGACGAATGGATATAACACGCCGCGCTGGTCGTCACCTGATTGGTATGGTTTCCAGATCACGAAGATCGTCACGGCGGCTGCCGGTGGCGCAGTCTATAATGGCATGGTGTTGGCCTGGATGGATAACGCCTCAACCGTTGCACTCGTCTCCGCGAGGATGCCTGATCACGCGACTGCAGCCGCCCGCCCGTTTTTCACGCTGTCCTGGATCGAGGGATATGATCCTGGACCGCTGCTGCCAGGCGGGGCCACGCTGATTGCATCGATGAATAGCGACGACGGCCACAAAGCCAGCAATGAAGCTTGGTCGCAGAAAGCAGATTCTCTTGGCATCTCAATCACGATCAACGTCAACATCCAGGAATTGGGCAGTTATTACGACGCGGACGATCTGCGGACTTGGCGGGCGCGTGGGATGGAGATCGGCGCGCACAGCCGGGTGCATCCACTGTACGGGACCGCACAGTATTGTTCTACTGGATCGGTTGGATTCCGTGAACACGGCAAGGTTGGTGAATTTGGCGTCTATGATTGCGACGACTGGGCACCGCCACAGCGCACTTGGCCAGAGGACATATTCTCGAAAGCCGGGTCCGGTACCGACTCGTTGCTAGTGGACTTCGATCCGTGCTGGCTCTACGCCTATATGGGCGCGCAATATCTGAATGACCCTTACGTCGGCAAGGCGTTAGCGCTACCAAACAACAGGTGGAATCAGCAGGGAATCGAAGCGGCCAGAAGGCTAGGTTACACGTCGATCCGCACAACTCGTGCTGGGCCTGGGAATCTCTACGGACAATACGGGCACGATGCTCAATGGGGCTGGTTCGATTGGCGTGCCGGGGCAACATCTCTCGGCTGCGGCGGGTTCGGCACGTCAGAGTCTGACTCCACGCGGATCTCGTTCGTTATGCACTACCCCTGGTCACCGGTCAACGTGATGCTGTGGGCCCCGAGTTTTGCGGCTGAGGATCTGGTCGGGCCGCGCGAAGTCACGTTCACCGAGGACGAGCTACGGGCACGGGTACGCTACCAAGCGCAGCGACATATTGGTCGCAAGCAGCCGATCATGCACTGGTTTACGCACGACATCAAGAGCGGGCCCTACGGCGACACGACGGCAATCGACCCTTGGGAATTCGTGATCGTGGTCGATGAACTGCAGAAGCTCGGGGCCGTGTTTATGAACAGCTCTGATGTTCTGGCGTGGAAATACGCTGTGACGACGCCGCTCGATCTGCGCGAGCCATGGGCGCAACCGGCACCGTACCAGTGGACGAAAGAGGACGGCATTTGGCGTCGACCATACTGGATTCGCGGCGTGCAGATCTATGGTGGAATCCCGAGGTTAGGGTCGTGACCGACTACCTCCGCGCGATTGAAAAAGAACACGGGTGTGTGACGCCGAAAACGCTGTCGGCGGCGACTGGTTGTCTGCCGTCCTCCGCGCGGGTCAAGCTGAGTAACCTCCGCAAGCGCGGCCAGGTGGTCAAACTATCGCACGGCGTCTACCGGCTCACCGGAGACGACGACGATCTGGTCGGCATCCCGAGCGCCGACGGCGTGCCGAACGAGCTGCTACGCAGGGCAGTGACATCATTGATCGCCGCTGGCCGGGCGCTGTCGGCGATCCTGGACGCTGATCCCGAGCCGGCGCTCGCTGAGTGGTGCGAGGGCGCGATGGCCGAGCAAGGCCGCCAGGGCGCGATGCTGACGCTGATGCTGGGAGGCCGGTCATGAGGACCACGATAGGCGTGCTGCTGTTCGCGGCTGCGCTGGCTGCCGGGTGCGTAGGCTGCTGGCAGCCGCCCGACGACCAGGCGGGGACGGTTGAGACGGATCTCGTGACCAAAATGCGGGTGGTCGCCGTCCCCGCTGCCAGCGACACGCTGCGCCCGCTGACAGCTGTCCTCCACGAGCTGGCTGTCGTCTGGTACTCGCTGACCGACGCCGAGCTGCGGTTCGGGTGTCGGGACCGCGGACTCGCTCGGCTCGACTGGTCGCCGCCGACCGAGGGCTCGCCGGTGCAGCGGTACGTGGTCGATCTCTGGATACGCGGCACGGTTTGGGGCGACACCACGTGTGTCGTTCCGATCCCTGTCTGGGCGGACTCTGGGCGCGCCCGCGCGGCCGGCGTGGACTCGCTCGGCGGACAGGGGGAGTGGAGCGATCTATTGGACTGGCACGTGATCACGGAGGACTGACGTGGCTGATCTGTGTGACAACGGAGACCGTGCTTGGCAGCTCCTGCTCGCGAAAATCGAGGGAGTCCACCACGAGGTCCGCGAGGCGCGATCCGATATCCAGGGCGTGCGCGAGCGCGTGGCCCGGGTCGAGACCCGGGTTGACGCGCTCCCGTGTCCGGCGCAAGTAAAGAGGATCGCCAAGATCGAGGGCGTCGTGCTCAAGCAGACGGCAGTCGCAGGAGTCGCCGCCGCGCTGGCATCGGGCGTGACGCTCGCGTTGGCGTGGCTGACCGGCTGGATCAAGATCCGCGGGGGCGCACCGTGATCACGCCCTACTTCGCGCGCTCCGAGTTCACGTGCCGCTGCGGCTGCGGTCTCGCCGATCCGCACCCGGCGCTAGTGGTCGGGTTACAAGAGCTGCGGGAGATCATCCGCGTGCCGATCCGGATCAACAGCGGCTCGCGATGCACAACGCACAACGCGGCGGTCGGCGGCGCGCCGTCCAGTATGCACCTGCCGCGCGCAGACCTCGGTGGCTATACGTGCGCAGCCGACATCACTACCAGCCGTCCATTGATCCAGGTCTACGATTTCGCGAATCGCATAGAGTGGTTCACGGCGGGTGGCATCGCCGCCTACGTGCGCGGATATGCGGCATGGCTGCACCTGGACGTCCGCGGCGTCCTCGGGCTGCGTGAGCCCTGGCGACAGGGGTACATCGACGGGCACGCGGTCTCGATCGAGGCTGCGCTGATGGAGGACGAGCGCCGGCGCGCGCTCAAGTCAAAGGAGGCGGCGTCATGAAAATCTCTGCTGAGGCATGGTCGAGAATCCGCAAACTGACAGCGATCCTGGTGATAGCTGGTCTGCTGACGTGGGTGATGCTGCGGCTGACCGCCAGCACGTCGGTCGTGGCCCAGGCATGTTTCCCAGCATACACGACGGCGATGGTTGTGCTGGCCCTGGCCTACGTGGC
>JAVEZY010000064.1:0-4265 GCA_034002745.1 Gammaproteobacteria bacterium | reverse complement strand
CCGTCGCGAGGCGCCTCCCAGAGTGCGAATGGAAGCATGGCGATCGAACCGGGCCCGACGGGAGAGAGCACCCCTCGTCTCACTTGACACGTCCGGGCCTTCTCATGGAAGTCCGCTGCACGCCGGGTTAGACCCCGACCCTAGTGAATGGTGAGGTCGAAGTGACTACGGATAGCTTCGAAGGGCTGGAGACCGAGGGACTGTGGGTCGTCCGGGAGAGGGAGGCGCTCGATGAACCCCACACGCGTCTCCACCACGTACTCGCCGAGGGCGTTGTCGAGAAGAATGAATGAGGCACCGCCGAGCAGATCGGAGTTCGCCTCGGTCAGGCCCCGAATGAACAGGTGCAGGCCAACGCGCTCGCCGTCCGGCTCTGCGGAGAACCAGATGTCGGTAGGCAGGAGCGTAGAACCGCCCATGTCAATGGAGAACGAGAGATCCTTCGGCGGTCGAAACGGGATGACGACCCATCGAGGCAGGTCTGGAGCCGCGGCGACGAGTGCGCGAACGGCCGGAAAGAGCTCGCGTATGCCGTCGGCGCTCACGATGAACTCGCGCTTTCCATTTAGCACGGGGCCGAATTCGAAGGTCAGGCCCGCATGGACCCTCTCGAGGGCAGCGCCGAGTTCGTCGAAGATCGCCTCTTGGTCCGATTCGAAGTGAAACAGTCGTTCGGTGTTGCGGTCGAACCAGGCCCAGAACTTCTGCTGTTTCGTGGATCTCGAGAAGAGACGCATGAAGATGCCTCTTGAGGGGTCTAACCGCAGCGTCAGCGGCGAGCGAGCGTAGCGAAGCGAAGTCCGCTGCACGCCGGGTTAGATGCCCCCCTTGAACTAGCGAAGCTCGAAGACAATCTCGAACTCGGCCGACGCCGTGAGGTCATTCGGACTGAATGAAGTGGCTCCTGGATCGGCCGTGGTGAGACCGTCAACAACGAAACGGTTCGTGTTGCTGAGAGACTGGTCGAAGTAGCTCTGCGCGACGATCTCTTGAACTGTGATGGGCGCACCGAGAGTGAGGCCCAGTTGGCTGGCCAGATAGCCGGCCTTCTCCCTGGCCGCAAGAACAGCCTGGATGCGGGCTTCCTTTGCTTTCGCCGGGCGTCGCGTCGACTCTGACGTTACGGCATAGATTCGATTGACGCCGAGGTCGGTGATCCCTGAAAGAAGGTGGTCGAATAGCGGCAGATCCCGGATCTTGAAGCGGACGCCCACCGTTGCCTCGAAGTGTGAACGCGGTGGCTGAGGCGGACAGTCTTCCTTGACCGGTTCGCGCACCTCTCGAAGGTCGGTGCGGTCGGTTGCTAGATCGTCCGCAGCGACGCCGGCCTGCCGTAGGAAGCCGAGGATCGCCGTCGCCTTCTCGTGCGCCTGCTTCTGAGCCCCGCGGGCTTCGTCAGCCTTCGCGGTGACCGCGGCATGAACCACGACGTGATCGGGAGGGAAGACCACTTCGGCGCGGCCTCGGACGCTGATCGTGCGGGGCGAGGGTTCGGCCGCGGTGAGAGGGCAGGTCGAGAGTGCCAGTAGAACGGCGACGAGGGACGTACGCGACATGAGGCGTCTCCTTACGGGAGCGTGACGGGTATACGCCGTGGGGTATCTAACCGCAGCGTCAGCGGCGAGCGAGCGTAGCGAAGCGAAGTCCGCTGCACGCGGGGTTAGACACGGCGTGTGATGGAACGAAGGGCTGATGAAGGCCGGGGCCGAATCCCTGAGGGGGGCCCGCGGGGGGAGCGGGGCTCCCCCCGTGCAGCCCCATGGGTCAAGCGCGGATGCAGAACGAGACGTCAGCATGGAGCCACGAAGCGGAGGCCCCGAGCCAGAAGCCGGGGCCGGGATGCCTGTAGGGCGCTCTCTCGGTGTTCGGATGACTCGGCTACGCGACGCTCAGGGGATTTGCATGGCTACGTCGAGCTGCCCCGCTTTCGGGCCTTGGATACGAAGTGACGCTGAACTGACGGAATGGCCGCCTGCACTCGGCCCTCGCTTCGCCCTGGCATTTGAAGATGTGCCGGGCCTGCCGGAGACGCGCGAGACGCTCGATTCACCCGAGGCCGAAGCCGGTGGCTAACCGTGGCATCAGCGGCGAGCGAAGCGAAGTCCGCTGCATGCCGGGTTAGGCTGTAGGGGGGCACCGAGCCTTCGCGACGCGCGCTATCGGGGAGAACGGCGCCGGAGCTTTTGCAGCAGCACGCCCCAGTCGAAGCCGATGCCCGCCTTCTCTAGCTTTCCGAGTGTAAAGAGCCCGTCGAAGAGAGGCTCCGGTGCCGGCTGGCTGGATTGGATCGGACCAGAAGCGCTGCCAAGCCGGAGAAGCTGAATCGAGATGTCCTTCGCCTCGAGCTGTGCCCTATAGAGGCCTGTCTCTGCTCTTGCGAGCCGAAGCTGGCTCCTGAGGTGCTCGATGTTCGAAAGAAGTTGAACGACAGCGATGTCAGTCGCTTGGCCCGCTTCTGAAGCCTCTGTGGCTGAGGAGAGGGCCAGGTAGGCGTCGAGAGCTCCGCGTACCTGCCCGAGCGCCTCTGGTCCGTCCTTCGGAGTGACCCGAAACAAGATTTCGGCAGCATTGCTTTGGAGCTCGGCGTCGGCCTCTATGCCAAGATCCGACAAGAACTGAGTGAAGTAAGCGAGATACTGCTGACAGGCGGCGCTCACAGCCCGCGGAAAGCGGAAGTGCTGGATGACACTGGCGTTGTCCTGTGTGCGCGAGAGATCGGCCCATGCTGCTGCTTCAAGTGCAGGGAGGTAGTTTCCGCAGAGGTCTTGAAGGTCATTGAGTCCTTCCGCCCCGTCCCCAGCGAGCGGGAACCGCACGAAGATCAGATTCTGAAGTCCCTCTTCGTGCTCGGGGTGCTCGATGGCCACTACAGGCTCCAGACCGAGGGCAGCTCGCTGCATGGCCGCTACAAAGTCGGCGATGCTCCACAGACCCGTCCACCGACTCGGCTCCAGTTCGATCTCTGCGGTGTGCGCATAGCCGACATAGTGATGTGGCCTGTCGAGAGAGAGTGGCGCGTCCGGGTCGTCAGGGATCCACTCCTGTCTCAGCTCCCATGAAAAGGGCCAGCTCAGACCGTCGCATTGGTAGCGTCCTTTAATGTGGTCGAGTCCCGCGGCTCTGCACTCGCTGATGGTCAAAGCGAGAAGCCGTTGCCCTCCGGTTCCGAGGATTCGAACGTCTGCGCGGTCGGGCCTACCGGTCGCCGAGACGTCATCCACGACCTCGTCATTCAGGATTACCGTCAAGTGGTACTGGTCCTTGCCATCCGCGGGTTTGAACTGGAGTGAGTTCATGAGCGTTCCCCTTCGAGGAATGTCCTGGCAGGCGTAGGAGGCGTCGGTATGGCCGGATAGCCTAACCGCAGCGTCAGCGGCGAGCGAAGCGAAGTCCGCTGCACGCCGGGTTAGACGGCGTTGCGGAGAACCGAGAGCCACTGTCGCGCCACGACGTTGACCCATGAGGTGAAGTCAGCAGCCCCGTCGATGGTGTAGAGGGTGTACGCCGGACAGCCCTCCAGCGGCTGAATGTGAGAGAAGCAGTGGTCCGGTGCGAAGAGTAGGACCTGCGATCCGTCACGGCGGCAGAGTGTGCGGTTGCCGTTCGCTTCGCGAGCGATGCAGTAGAAGGCCGACGGATCGATCGGTATCGGGACGCACGCATCCTCGAAGGCCCAGGCGAAGTCGAGAAGGAAGGAGGCGTCAACGAGAGCCTCCTTGCTGGTGAGAACGTTCTCGTGGTTCGCGAGCCACTGTTCTTCGGGCTCGTTCGCACGTTCGACGATGCCGCCGAAGGACCGAAGCAGAAGAGCGTGAGGCTCGCAGACCCCGGACGGGGGAAGTGCGCTGGGGGCTGGGGAAAGCCAGGAGCAGACGCTGCCGTCGCTTCGGCCCCACGAGAAGAGCAGGAAGGAGGCGCCATCGATGGCGACATCGGTTATGCGAGCGGAGGCAAGGAGGTCTGCGAGTGGCTGGAAGACGTCACTGAAGGCGCTCGAGACGGGGCGCCACGTTCCTGCGGGTTGCGTGGAGCCGGCGGAGAACTGAAGGCCGAGCCGTCGATGCCACGGCACTTGGAGGAGGAAGGTCGACCATTCCGGATTCGCGATCATGAACTCAGGACTGGATTGTGCCGGAGCCGTCTAACCGTGGCGTCAGCTGCGAGCGGCGCGGAGCGACGCGAGTCTGCTGCACGCGGGGTTAGCTGTGCGGGTAGACGGTGCAAGGGCGCCGGAGTGTGGCCGAGGCCATAGCCCTGCCACGGAC
>JAVEZY010000063.1:0-4305 GCA_034002745.1 Gammaproteobacteria bacterium | reverse complement strand
GCCGCCGAGGCCTTGACCTGCGCCCGCTTTCCGCCGTTTCCGCCATCGTTCGAGGAACACGCTCGCAGCTTCAGCCTGCGCCTGGAGTACCGCATCACGCCGTAGAGAGATGTTTCGCTGAAAGACTTGGCCAGAGAGCCAAAAGGGGAGAGAAAATGCGAATGACGAACGCCCTGCTTGTTTGCCTGATGTTTGCTGCCATCACGGCGCAGGCCCAGGTTGCGCGCTACGAGTTGAGTATCCCGCCGCAGTCGGTCGGCGAGGTACTGGCCGTCCTGGCGCAAAAGACGGGCGCTCGGTTCATCTATGCCGACGAGCGGGTGATCGCGCGAACGAGTCCCGGCGTCATCGGCCATCTCGATGTGGGCGATGCCATTGCGGAGGCCCTGTCCGGCACCGGCCTGACGTTCCATTTTACCGCATCAGGGACGGTGCTCGTGAGTGCCGTTCCGGCTGTCGAGGATATGGGGGCGGATGGACCTGCGGTGGAACACCTGCCGCCGGTCACTGTGACCGCGACGCGCACCGAGAGGCGGGTGGACGAGATCCCGGTCAGCGTCAGCGTGATCGATGCCGATCAGATCGGCCTGCGCAACGTCGACAAGGTTCAGGACCTGCTGAAGGACGTCGAAAGCGTCGACATCGGTCAACAGTTCAGCGTCGCACACGCATCGGGTCTGACCATCCGCGGCGTCGGCGGATCGTTCGTCGGCAATACCACGCAGTTGATGATGGACGGACTGGCGACGGATTCCGTCATATCGAGCGTCATGGGTCGCGGCGGTCTCAACTTTATGTCGCCGTGGGACGTCGAGCGCGTGGAGGTCGTGCGTGGTCCGGGTTCCGCGGCCTACGGACCCGGCGTCATCGGTGGCATGGTGAACGTGATCCCGAAGCGCTGGGACGGCGGGCCTGGCATCGAGGTGCATGGATCCTACGGCACGCACGATACGCGTAGGTTCGGCGCGGCGGCGGGCGTGGGCGTGGACCGATACGATCTTCGTCTGTCCGTCTACGATGCGCGCAGTGACGGCTACGTGGCGCAGACCGTTCCGGCGTTCGGCTCGGTCGATCTCGGTCCGCGGGATTGGCGCGATCGCAAGCTCTCCCTGTACGGCGGTTTGCGGCCATCGGATGCTCAGGAGTGGACCTTGTCGGTGCAGAATTTCGGCACACGTTCGGCGCTGGTCGGCGGACGCCCGAATCAGCGCCAGAACATGGATGGTACGGCATTTACGCTGGGCGTCAGGCAGGACATCGGCGAGACCGTGACGCTGAAGGCGAGCTATCGCGTCCTGGACGTCGAGCAGACCGCAGTCTGGGATCAGGCGTATTACAACGACATCGAAGGCGACTACACCAAGGCCGCCGATTGGGGACGTTTCAGCGACAGCACCGACCTGACGTTGCAGGCGGACGTGCGCATCAACGCCGCCAACCGGTTGTTGCTCGGTTACAACCGCGGGACGGCCGAGCACCATGCGCGCACGATCCCAGTGGATGGCGCGTCGACGGACAGTGCCAACGAGGCAGAGACCGAGGGATTCTTCATCCAGGACGAGCATCGGTTCGGTGCACTGACGCTTTTGGCCGGCGGCCGTTACGACCGGATACGGCAGTTCGACGACCGGGTGAACGGTGTGCCGAAGGTGGGCGTGCCGTCGTCGACGGACGAGATATTCAATCCCCGCGTGGGTGGGCGCTATCGACTGTCCGACGTGACGTCGATCTACGCCTCGTATGGCAAGGCCTATCTGCCGGCATACAACTCGCTGAAGTACGTCGCGCCAAGCACCACGCGCGTCGACAACCCGGACCTGAAGCCTGAAACCTCGCAGTCCTTCGAGATCGGCGCCAACCGGCGGACGGCCATCGGCAACTTCCGCGTCGCTGTCTACCGGACCGACTACACCGACAAGATCGCGCTGGTGGCCAATGCGGTCGATTCGAAGAGCCAGTGGCAGAACTTCGGCAAGGTGCGCGTGAACGGATTCGAATGCGGTTGGGACGGTGTGATCGGTTCGGCCTGGCAGCCCTACGTCAACTACAGTTACACCGACTCGCGCATCGAGCGGGACACCAATCCCAACAACGTGGGCGAACGGCTGACCTACACGGCGCCACACAAGCTGAATGTCGGCGTGACGTACGTGCCGGATGAGCGCTGGACCGTGAACGTGGCGGGTCGTTACATCGGCGAGAAATGGCTGACGCTGCCGAATACCGACAGCTTCAACACGCGTCTCGGCGGCTATTTCACGGCGGACGCCAAGGTGATCCGGGCGCTGTCGATCGGTTTCGGGCGGGATTGGCAGGCCTTCGTTGCCGTCAACAACCTGACCGGCAAGCGATATCGCGAGTGGCTGTACTACGAAGAGTCCGATGGCCGGACCTGGACCATCGGCATCGATGGCCGGTTCTGATGAGGCACAGTGCTGTTTGTGGTTTCGGATCAGTCTCTCGGGAGGGCGAAGGATGAAGGAATCGACTCACGTCTCGCCGTCGGTCGCGTCGGCTCGCGACTGGCTGGCACGGATACACGGGCTGGCGGGGCTCGTCTCCATACCGTTTCTGCTGGTCTCCATCCTGCTGGCCGTGGCGTTGACGCACACGCAGCTCGTCAATGCGCTGTCGGAGATGATCTACCCGTCGCTGCCGATACCGGTGATCGAGCTGGGTGAGCCGGTCGAGCCGGGTTCGTGGGATCAGGCGCGCAGGATCGCCCGGCTCGTGGCGGGCAGCGACGGACAGGTCATCACGATGCGCGACGAAAACATCGCGGTTGTGCAGGCCTTCGTCAGACACAGCCACGATCCCGAGGTGATGGCCACCAATCCGCGGTTGCAGGTACTGATCGACCTGCGCGACATGCGCATCCTGCGCATCCAGGACAGGACGACCTCCCTGGTGACGCAGGCGCACATGATTCATGCCTTTCGCTTCTTCGGCATCCACGCCCTTTCGGTCTCCACCATCAGCTCGGTTCTGCTGGTGGTGCTTTTGGCAAGCGGCGCGATGCTCGCCCGGCTGGATCGCCGAGCAGGTCGGGCGTACGAGGGCGTCGCGGCATGGCATGTGCGCCTGGGTCGGCTGATCGGCCTGTTCGTCGTCATCATCGTCCTGACGACCCTGCATCTGGAGTTCGGACTGTTCGGACGCGGTGATCGGGCGGCGAGTCTGCCGTTGCCCGATGTCGGGCTGGAGGGGCCGGTCAGACCGGGGTCGATCGATCAGGCGCGCCGGTTGGCGGGAATGGCGATCGGTACTTTGCCACGGGCCGCGTTCATCCGGGGTGATGGCGCAGACGTGAAGTTCTCGGAAGCCGGAGATGGCATCGGTGGCAAGTCGGTGTGGATGAATGCCAACACCATGACCGTCGAGCGCATGACGGATTGGCGCAACGACCGTCAGGCACTCAATTTCATCATTCACGACGGTCGCTGGCTCGGCGGCATGAATGCGCTGAACATCAACGATATCGGAGCCCTGATACTGCTGCTGGTCGTGATCAGCGGTGGTGTTCTCAACGCGGGGCGATGGCGCCGCCGTGGTTCGGCGGCGAATCGCCGCGATGCATGACGGAAGGGGATCAGTTCTTGCCGGCACCCGGCCGTAGCGCCGGGCGGTGCCGATTCTGTTGCCCGTGGGACTGACGCCACCCAGGACGGCACCGCCGGCCGCCAATCCAAAGGAGTAGAATCGGCGCCAACCCAATATCGTGACGTGATTCATGGAACACTGCGCTGCTCAAGTCCGCGTCGTGCTGCTGATCCTGCTGACGGCATGGTTGCCGCCGCTGGCGGCAACGGATCTGGATTTCGTCACCATCGAGGCCGCGCCCTGGGCCTATCGCGACGCGGACGGCCGTCCGGCCGGCGCCTTCCCCGAGATCATCGCCGAACTGGAGCGGCGCGGCGGCGACCGCATCGCCATCGCGCTCTATCCGCTCGCGCGCATCGACCAGTCGCTGGAGGCCGGGCAACGGGATTGCACCATCATTCTCTGGAACGACTACCGGGCGCGCTACGCGGCGCGCGGCGAGGATGTGTATGCCATGCCCTTCGGCGTGATCGCGCGCAAGGGCGTGCGCCTGGAAAGTTACGACGACCTCGCGCCCCTGGTGATCTCGGTCACGCGCGGGCTTGCCATGCATCCGCGCTTCGACGCCGACGCCAGTCTGCGCAAGGACGCGGACAAGGACTACCTGACCGGCCTGCGCAAGATCGCCCATGGCCGGGTCGACGCGGTGGCCGGCGCGCTGCCGACCATCCTGCACATCGCCCGCCAGGCCGGGCTGGACGACCA
>JAVEZY010000062.1:0-4628 GCA_034002745.1 Gammaproteobacteria bacterium | reverse complement strand
ACAGGCCGACCTTGCCGCCCTTGGCGATGGGCATGACCAGGTCGATGACCTTGATGCCGGTTTCGAGGATTTCCACGGACGCCGCCTGATCCGCGTAGGCCGGGGCCTTGCGGTGGATCGGCATCTTGGTGTCGGCGTTGACCGGACCGGCCTCGTCCACCGGGTTGCCCAGCACGTCCATGATGCGGCCCAGGGTGGCCTGGCCGACAGGCACGGAGATGGCCGCGCCGGTGTCGGCGACGCTCATGCCGCGCTTCAGGCCGTCGGTGGAACCCATGGCGATGCCGCGCACCACGCCGTCGCCCAGCTGCTGCTGGACTTCGAGGGTGAGACCCGCGTCGGCGACGGTGAGGGCGTTGTAGACTTTCGGCATGGCATCACGCGGGAACTCCACGTCCACCACGGCGCCGATGATTTGCACTATCTTTCCAGAACTCATTGCCAGTTCCTCTTAAATTTAAATCCGGTTGGCGCGCTTAGACGGCGGAGGCGCCGGCGACGATTTCAGACAACTCTTGCGTGATCGCTGCCTGGCGGGCCTTGTTGTAAGCGAGCTTCAATTCGCTGATCAGGTTGCCGGCGTTGTCGGAGGCGGCCTTCATGGCCACCATGCGCGCCGCCATTTCGCAGGCGATGTTTTCGACCACGCCCTGATAGACCAGCGACTCGACATAACGCATCAGCAGCTGATCCAGCACCGTTTCGGCATTGGGCTCGTACAGATAGTCCCAGTGATGCTTCAGCGTCTCATCGCGCTCTTCAGCGGCGATCGGCAGCAACTGCTCGACCCGCGGCTGCTGCGCCATGGTGCTGACGAAGCGGTTGTAGATCAGGTAAATGCGATCAATCTCGCCGTTGTCGTAGGCATCCAGCATCACCTTGACCGTGCCGATGATGTCCATCAGCTTCGGTGCGTCGCCCAGCTGCGAGGCCTGGGCAGCGATGCGGCCGCCGACGCGGCTGAAGAAGCCCTGCGCCTTCTGGCCGATGGTGCACAGCTCCACGTCGACATTCTTGTCGCGCCATTCCTTCATGGTGCCGAGGGCCGCCTTGAACATGTTGATGTTCAGGCCGCCGCACAGGCCGCGATCGGTGGAGATGGCGATGATGCCGACGCGCTTGACCTCGCGCTCCACCATGTACGGGTGCTTGTACTCGGCATGGGCGTGGGCCAGGTGCTGGATCACGTTGCGCATCCGGTCCGCATAGGGACGGGTTGCGGCCATGCGATCCTGCGCCCGGCGCATCTTGCTGGCGGCCACCATTTCCATCGCGCGCGTGATCTTCTGAGTGTTCTGCACACTCTTGATCTTGCTGCGTATTTCTTTACCGCTGGCCATTGCTCAACCCTCGCTTACCAGGTGCCGTTCGCCTTGAACTTCTCCAGGGCGTCGCGCAGGGCGTTTTCGATGTCGCTGTTGTAGTCGCCGGTCTCGTTGATCTTGGCGATCAGGTCGCTCTGCTCGGCCTTCATGTAGCTCTGCAGGGCGGCCTCGAAGTCCACCACCTTGTTCACGGCCACGTCGTCCAGGTAACCCTGGTTGGCGGCGTACAGGGAGACGGCCATCTGCGCCACGGACAACGGCGAGTACTGGAACTGCTTCATCAGCTCGGTGACGCGCTGACCACGATCGATCTGCTTGCGGGTGGCCTCGTCCAGGTCGGAGGCGAACTGCGCGAAGGCAGCCAGCTCACGGTACTGGGCCAGGGCCAGACGGATACCGCCGCCCAGCTTCTTGATGATCTTGGTCTGGGCCGCACCACCGACGCGGGACACCGACAGACCGGCGTTGATGGCCGGGCGGATGCCTGCGTTGAACAGGTCGGATTCCAGGAAGATCTGACCGTCGGTGATGGAGATCACGTTGGTCGGAACGAAGGCGGACACGTCACCGGCCTGGGTCTCGATGATCGGCAGCGCGGTGAGCGAGCCGGTCTTGCCCTTGACGGCGCCGTTGGTGTGCTTCTCCACCCAGTCGGTGTTGACGCGCGCGGCGCGCTCCAGCAGACGGGAGTGCAGGTAGAACACGTCGCCGGGGTAGGCTTCACGGCCGGGCGGACGACGCAGCAGCAGGGAAACCTGACGGTAGGCCCAGGCCTGCTTGGTCAGATCGTCGTACACGATCAGGGCGTCTTCGCCCTTGTCGCGGAAGTACTCGCCCATGGCGCAGCCGGCGTACGGCGCGATGTACTGCATCGCGGCGGAGTCGGAGGCGGTGGCGGCGACGATGATGGTGTGGGCCAGGGCGCCGTGCTCTTCCAGCTTGCGCACCACGTTGGCGATGGAGGAGGCCTTCTGGCCGACCGCCACGTAGATGCACTTAACGCCGGTGCCCTTCTGGTTGATGATGGCGTCGATGGCGACCGCGGTCTTGCCGGTCTGACGGTCACCGATGATCAGCTCGCGCTGACCGCGGCCGACCGGCACCATGGCGTCGATGGACTTGAGGCCGGTCTGCAGCGGCTGGTCAACGGACTTGCGCCACAGCACGCCCGGGGCGATCTTCTCGATGGGAGAAGAGGCCTGCGCGGTGATCGGGCCCTTGCCGTCGATGGGCATGCCCAGCGCGTCGACCACGCGGCCCAGCAGCGCTTCGCCGACGGGCACTTCCATGATGCGACCGGTGCACTTGACCTTGTCGCCTTCAGAGATGTGCTCGTAGGCACCGAGGATAACGGCACCGACGGAATCACGCTCCAGGTTGAGCGCCAGGCCGTAGGTGTCGCCGGGGAATTCCAGCATTTCGCCCGACATGACGTCGGCCAGGCCGTGGATACGCACGATACCGTCGGTCAGGCTGACCACGGTACCTTCGTTGCGCGCCTCGACCTCGGCCTTGAAGCCGGCGATACGCTGTTTGATCAGTTCACTGATTTCAGAAGGATTAAGCTGTTGCATTCATTTGTCCTCTAGCAGTCCGGGGTCAGCGCAGCAGAGCCGCGCTCAGCTTGTCCAGCTTGCCCGTAACCGAACCATCGATGACCATATCGCCGGCCCGAACGACCGCGCCGCCAAGCAGCGCCTCGTCCACCTTGCACTCCAGGGCAACATCGCGACCCAAACGCTTCTTCAGCGCGGCGGCGATGGCCTGCTTCTGACTGTCGGACAGCGGCGTCGCCGAGGTCACCTCAGCGGTGATGCGGCTCTCCGCTGCGGCGCGCGCGATCTCGTACAGTGCGGCGATTTCCGGCAGCAGGCTGAGGCGGCCATTTTCGGCCAGTACCCGCAGCAGATTCCTGCCGGCATCGTTGAGCTTGTCGCCGCAGATGTCGATGATCAGCTGACCGCGCTGCGCCTTGTCCAGGCTCGGGCTGTCCACTGCCACGGCCACCTCGGGGTGGCTTACCACGGCGGCGGCCAGCTGCAGCATCTCCGACCAGTCTTTCAGCTTGCCCTGCTCTTTGGCCGTGTCGAATACGGCCTGGGCGTAGGGGCGAGCGATCGTTGTGATTTCAGCCATGCTTGTATGCCCTTAGAGCTGGGCGACGAGATCTTGCAGCAGATCGTCGTGTGCCTTGGCGTCCAGCTCGCGCTTGATCACCTTGCCCGCGCCGACCACTGCCAGGCTCACCACCTGACCGCGCAACTGCTCGCGGGCACGGCTGACTTCCTGCTGCAGTTCGGCGTTGGCGGCAGCCTTGATGCGGTCGCCTTCGGTACGGGCGGCATCCTTGGCTTCTTCAACGATTTCGCTGGCACGCTTCTCGGCCTTGGCCAGAATCTCGGCGGCACGCTGCTTCGCTTCGTGTATCACCTCGGCGGCGTGCTGCTCGGCGAGAACCTGCTGGTTCTTGCCGCGCTCGGCAGCTGCCAGACCATCGGCGATTGTCTTTTTACGTTCGTTCAGTACGTTGATCAGCGGCGGCCAAACGTACTTCATCACGAACCAGACAAACACGAAGAATGCGATGAACTGACCAATCAGGGTCGCATTGATATTCATGTTCGCACCTCGTGTGGTGTGGGTTGGTTACAGGATTGCTGTTAAGCGGACTGCGTATCCCTTAACCACCAACCACCGCGAACAGGACGTAGAACGCGATACCCACGGCGATCATCGGCACGGCGTCGACCAGGCCCATGATGATGAAGAACTGGGTGCGCAGCAGCGGGATCAGTTCCGGCTGGCGGGCAGCGCCGTCCAGGAAGCGGGCACCGAGGATGGCGATGCCGATGGCAGCGCCCAGGGCACCGAAGGACAGCATCAGGGCGCCGGCGATGTAGACGAGGGCGGTAGACATTTCCATGGTTCTCTCCTAAAGAAGTTAAAAGTTAAAGGTTGAAGGTTTGAAGCAAAAAATCAGTGGTGTTCCTGGTGCGCCATGTCCATGTACACGATGGTCAGGGTCATGAAGATGAACGCCTGCAGCGTGATGATCAGGATGTGGAAGATGGCCCAGCCCAGCTGCAACACACCGGCGAAGGCGCCCATGGCCCAGCCGGCGCCGTACATGATGGCGATCAGGATGAAGATCATTTCACCGGCATACATGTTGCCGAACAGTCGCAGCGCCAGCGAAACCGGCTTGGCGATCAGCGACACGCCTTCCAGCAGCAGGTTGACCGGGATGAACAGGCCCTGCACGACCTTGTTCTTGGCCTGGAACGGCATCAGCGACAGCTCGCC
>JAVEZY010000061.1:0-4958 GCA_034002745.1 Gammaproteobacteria bacterium | reverse complement strand
TGAAGCTGAATTATCGCAACACGGCTCCGATACTCAGGCTGGCGCGAAGGTTTGCGGCGGATGTCATCGGCAAACCCGGTGTGTGCGCTGGTGACGAGGACGCAATTCTGCTGCCGGAGGACGGGGGCCGCGAGGGCGTCGAACCAGCAGTGCGCAAGTGCGTGAGCGAGGAAGCGGAAGCCCACGCAGCGGCGGAATGGCTGAGCGGGCGTCGCGCCGCCGGTTATCACTGGTCGCAGATGGCAGTGCTTTATCCCACTCACGTCGTCGGTGAGAAGTTCGAAGGAATTCTGAAGCGGCACGGGGTTCCGGTGGATTTTGCAAAAAGGAACGGTAATCGGGTTCGTTCCGCGGTCGATGCGATCAAATTGCTGTCCATGCACAACTCAAAGGGTCTGGAGTTTCCCGTTGTCGTCATCGGCGGCCTGGGCGCGCTGAAGTCGGGCGACATCGAGGACGACGTCCGTCTCGCCTATGTCGCCATCACTCGCGCAACCCATGAGGTCTTCCTGACCTGGTCCCGAATGACTCCGCTGGTGGAGCGGTTGGTGTTTTAGACCCGATCGGAGTTTGGCCCGTACGACCCCGGTCTGAGCATATCCGGGCGGCCTTCCTATTCCTTCCGAAATTCATGTGATTGCCGGCGATTTCCGGTAGATGCCGGGGATGCGGGCGGAACGGGGTTCCTCGCGGGGCTGTGATGACCGGTCCTGAAGGATTATCATCTATCGAGCTCGTGCCCATTTTGCGAACCGCGGAGCCCTCCATGCTCACCCGACTCTTCTGTATCCTGCTTCTGCTTCCGGTATTTCCCGCTCACGCCAACGAGCCCGGCGAGTTTGCCGAGGCCCGCGAGGTCTTCCTGCGCGCCGTGGATGGCGACCGGCGAGCGGTGCGCGATGCGACCCTTCGCTTCAGGACGTTGAGCGCGGCTCATCCGCAGGAGGCGGTCTTCATTGCCTATCTCGGCGCCTGCACGACCCTCCAGGGCAGGGACGGGACAAACAATATCGAGCGGCGCCGCCTGACAGAGGAGGGGCTGCGCGAGATCGATCGGGCGCTCGCGTTGGCCGTCGGCGCGGAGCAGGATCCGGTCCGCTATCTCGACGCGGCGCTGGTGGCTGCAAATTCTTATATCCATGTTCCGTCGTTCTTCAATCGCTACGACGACGCCCGACGCCTGGTGCGGGAGATCCTCGCGCATCCCGGCTTCGAGCGCATGGCGGATGCTTATCGGGCAGCGGCGTACATGGCTGCCGCGCTGCTTGCGCAGGGTGATCGGGACGAGGAAGCCTATGTGCAGTACCTCCGGCTGAGTGTCGAGGCCGACCCCGAGGGCCGCGACGGCAGGCTTGCCAGCGGGCTGCTCGCGGAAGGCTGAGGCCGGGGCCGGGACGCGTCGATCGCGCCCCTTGCGCATCAGGCGACTCCGGCCTTCCATTCGGCCGCTTCGGCCATCTCTCGAGCCCGCGCAGGAACGTCTCCCCGGATGAAGTGCCGGTGCAGGATCTGTACGCCGAGCGCGTGGTTGATCAATGCGTTGAGCTGTACTTTGCGCGCGCGCGAGGTGTTTTCGGCTGCTGCTTCGGCCAGCATTCTCCGGACGGCGGCGGCGTCGAGGATGCCGCCGCGGCGGATGGCTTTTTTCAGATGCAGTAGGCGAGGCGGGACCGCCTGAGGTGGAGCGGGGCCTGGTCCACGTCACTGTGAGCCTGGCCTTTATTTTCCTGTCCTACCCGAGCACCTTGCCTCGTCCTGCTATCCCTGGCCGGCGCCGGTCGTCGGCATCCTGAAATAAATGAGCACGGCGAGCACCGCCAGGGTGACTATCCAGGCGGTTATGTAAACGAGCATTTCATATTTTGCCCTCCTTTTTTCGTACCAGGTCCGTGGCCGTACGCCACGCACGATGAATACGATCTTGCTCGACAGGTTTACCGACACGACGTTGACGGCGAGCAGAAGGCCCGCTCCCATTGCATGGCCAAACTCTCCGGTGCCCAGCATGATGCCGAGGGTGGCTGCTGGCGGGAGCAGCGCCACCGCCACCATGACGCCGACGAGCACGCTCGACAGCCCGGTGGTCAGTGACAGCGCGGCGGCGGCACCGGATGCCAGCGCCAGCGCGATCGAGTCGTAGCTGACCACGGTCCTGGACATAAGCTCGAAGCTGTCGAGCCGGCCAGGCCAGAACATCCCCAGCGGCACCGAAAGACCGATCGCCAGCAGTATTCCCACGGCAAATGTTCGCGCGGCCTTGCGCAGCAGCGCGGGATCGCCCAGCGCCGTGGCGAGACTGAGCGCGAGGTTGGGGCCGAGCAGCGGGGCGATCACCATGGCGCCGATCACCACGGCAACGTTGTTCTCGATCAGCCCGATGGCGGCGACGATGGTCGACAGGAATACAAGAACGATGAAGTTGGAATCGAGCCGGGCACTGCGCTCGATTTCCTCGTAGAGTTTTTCGCGCACGGTCGGCGCAGAATCCTGCTTCTTCTGCTCGGTTTCATCGAGGCGCGGCAGAGAAGCCTCCACCGGCAGCACAACGATACGGGCCGTGGGTTGAGCGCCGAGAATGTTCTGGAGCGCGTCGAGCGTGAGCTGAAGCTGGTTGTCACTCACCAGCAGGCGCATTTGGCACATGCCATCATCACCGACTCCGCCGAGCCGGAAATCATGGGCTTTCACTTTCTCGGCGATGGCCAGTACGGTCTGTGAGCTACCGGCTCTGGCGACGACTTCCACGTACTTCATGCGGCCTCCGCATCCCGTGATCTATATTTACATGTTCTCTGCTGCGCTAGGGGATCGCCCTCACGCGCCATTCCGGTTCCTAGGCTATCATTCGTCGTGATCGTTTGCGCAAGGCCCGATCGGCGGCAACCATCTGAAACGTGTGGCTATATGTGGGGCGAGGCAGGTTCTCCCTTGTGATCGCGGCGCTCATAGCGTCCGCGGGCGCGCATGGCCAGGATACGTTCGAACTGGACCCTCTGGAGGTGAGCGCGCCGGGGCCGGCTGGTGATCCGATGCGCATGCCAGCGGCCGTCGCGGCTGTCGAAGCGCTGGACCTGCGCCAGGGGCGTCAGGGTCTGCAGCTCGACGAAGCGCTCAGCCGGGTACCCGGTGCGCTGTTTCTGAACCGCTACAACTTCGCGCAGAATCTGCGTGTTTCGATCCGGGGCTTTGGCGCGCGGGCGCCATTCGGTGTGCGCGGCATCCGCCTGCGGGTCGATGGACTGCCCGAGACTTTACCCGACGGGCAGTCGCAGATCGATGCCGTCGATCTCGAATCGGTGAGCCGGATCGAGCTGATTCGCGGACCGGCTGCTGCCGCTTTCGGCAATGCTGCCGGCGGAGTCATCGATATCCGCACCGCGGACCGCATCGAAACCGGTCACCGTCTGGATCTCCGCCTGCAGGGGGGAAGTGAAGGATTCCGGCGCGCCGGAGTTCGCGCCGCGGTGGCGGGGGAAAGCTGGCGCGGCCATCTGAGTGCCTGGCAGCTGGAGCATGAAGGTTACCGCGCGCAGAGTGAAACCCGAAAACGCATGGCGCATGCCCGGCTCGACCACGAATCGGGCGCGGGGTGCCGACTGACGACCTTCGTCACCGTGCTCGATCAGCCTTTCGGCAAGGATCCTGGAGGACTGACGCGCGCGGAAGCCGACGACGATCCGCGCCGGGCGGCGCCGAATGCGTTGGCGCTCGATGCGGGCCAGGAGGTGCGGCAGCAGCGCATCGGCTGGGTCCTGCAAGATGAGGTCACCCTCGACGGCGGGATCGACGCCTATCTCTTCTACACCCGCCGCGAGTTCGAGCAGCAGCTGCCCTTTCCTGGCGCGAGCCGGATCCGGTTCGACCGGGCTTTCTTTGGTGGCGGCGCCAGCTATGCGGACCGGATTCGGCTCATCGAACGCCCGCTGGACTATTCTTTCGGCGTCGAGATCCATCGTCAGCGCGACGACCGCCAGCGATACCTGGTCGATGCCAACGGAGCCCTTGGGGAGCAGATCCAGGATGCGATCGAGTCGGCGGCCGGGGTCGGCATTCACGGACGCATCGACTATGCTCTCAGTGCTCGCCTCGATCTGACCCTTGGCATGCGCGGCGATTTCATCCGTTTCTCGATCGACGATGTTCTCGATGCCGGCAGCGGATCCGGCAGCCGGGACTACGATGAGTTCAGTTACATGGCTGGCATCGGCTGGCAGTGGCGGCCGGCGCATCGTCTCTACGCCAACCTGGGCAGTGCGTTTGAAACGCCGACTTTCACTGAGTTCCGCGATCCGAGCGTGCCAGGACAGGGCTTCGATCCCGGGCTCGAGCCGCAGCGGGCGGTCAACGTGGAGGGCGGCGCGAGGGGGGCGCTGGCAACCGGACTGCGCTATGAGCTAGCGCTGTTCTCGATACGTACCCGGGGCGAGATCGTGCAGATTGCGTCCGATCCCAACCGCTTCGCCAATGCTGCGAGAACCCGCCGGGAAGGAGTCGAGCTGGGGCTCGACTATGACCTGGCCGAGCGCTGGACCCTGCGTGTCGCCTATACCGCCAGCCGGTTTCGCTTCACGCGCTTCACCGATGCAGCGGGGAAGTCATTGAGCGGCAGGCGTCTGCCCGGGCTTCCCGAGCACGCCCTGTTTGGAGAGCTCGCCTGGCGCAAGCCGGATCGCTGGGTCATTGCCGATCTGCTCACCATCAGCAGCCGCCATGCGGACAATGCCAACGCGGTGAACGTCGCCGGCCACACGGTCATCAATCTGCGGGCAGGCCGGGAAGTGAAGGCCGGCAAGCGGCTGATCGAGGTCTTCGCCGGCGTGAACAATATCGGGGACCGCAAATGGTTCAGCAATATTCGCGTCGACGCCGCCGGCGGGCGCTATTTTGAGCCTGCGCCGGGGAGAAACTGGTATGCCGGCGTCAGTGCGCGCATGTAGACCGTCACCCGGGCCCGCATC
>JAVEZY010000060.1:0-4963 GCA_034002745.1 Gammaproteobacteria bacterium | reverse complement strand
GCGTCGGTGATGTCGTCAGCGGAGACGTCGGTCGGGCCACCGCCACCACCATTCGCGGTGCCTTGCACCACGATCTGGACGAACAGGCCGGCGTCGTCGTTGGTGGGAGGGCCGTAGGGCTGCCAGCCGTCACCGATGGCCTCGGTGACGAAGTTGGTCAGGTCGACGGGGTTGCGGGCGGTGATCGCCTTGTAGCCGGTGTATGCCATGATCAGTTTCCTTTGGGGGGTTCAGGTTTCGGGGACGGGGTTCCGCCTGCGGGCGCTCCGGCGGGCTGGGGTTGAGAATTATGGACTGCCGCCACACGAGCAGTCTTGGCCTGCTCCTTGGCGACGGTGGCCTTGATGGCGGCGTCAGCAGTGGCTTGCTCCCGCTTGAGGGCCATCTCCATCTGCAGCTGCTCGCGCTTGAGCTCGAACTCGCGGTTCATCTGCTCCTGCTTGAGCTGGAACTCCTGATCGAGCTTCTGTTGCTCCATGGCCATTTCAGCCTCGAGCTTCTGCTGCTCCATCAGGATCTCGTTCTGGCCGGAGTCCTCGCCGATCGACGCGAGCTCCTTCTGGGCCTTGGCCTGTTTGAGCTGGGCGTCGGAGCCTTTCTGAGTGGCTTCGGCCTCCTTGGCAGCAACATCAGCCTCCAGCGCGCGCATCTGCAGAGCAGCCTGCTGCTGAGCTTCAGGGGACTGACCGGCGCTTTCCATCTCGGAGATGATATCAGCTTTGTCCTTCGCCCGAGACGCTTGGAGGATGAATTTGTCAGGTACCTGAACGCCCACCTCGGTGCGCAGGCGCACGAGCTGGTCGAACTGGGTCTCCTCGAACGTGTCGCGCTCAGGCTGGTTCGTCACCACGACGGCGTACTCGCCCAGCGTCAGATCATTGGCGATCGTGCCCTCCGGGGTGGGCTCGTTCACCGTCATCTGCTCGGTGGTGTTCAGCAGCCGGTCGGTGGTGATGTAGATCAGGCGCTGTTCAGTGTAGTACTCCTGCACGAGGTCCAGCACGGCGCGCGCCAGCAGGAAGTCGGTGCGGTTCATGTTGTCCATGACCTTGGCGAGGTTCGCCTGACCGCTCTGCTTGTTGGCCGTCACCGACTTGGCGGCGACGTCCTCACGCGCAAAGCCCTGCATGTAGTCCGACACGCCCGAGATGGTCTTGATGTGCTCCTCGGCCTTGTAGGAGATGCGGTCGAGGCCAGACGGGGTCTGGTTGGGCTGGATCTTCTCCGCATTGGCGATCTCGTCCAGCTCCAGCACGAGCCCGGTCTGGGCGCCGCGCTGCTCCAGCTCGGCGGTGGACATGTTCTGCAGCGCGTTGCGCTTGACCTTCCACCCGGAGTTGGCCGTGGTATTGACCACGTGCAGTTCTTGGCTGGAGACCTTGTTCAGCAGCTCCTGCGGGCCGAGCAGGTTCTCCACCAGACCGACGGTGCGGCCACGGCGGAAGTACGGGAAGTACGGCACCACGGTGAAGTGCTTGTACGGGCTCCAGTCGTCGTGCAGCACCACGTTGTCGGCGATCACCGTCCAGCGGATGCGCTGGATCAGCTTCTTGGTCGTGGCGAGGTTGGGGTTGGCCTGCAGGTGCTGAGCGATGCGGTCGTCGTCCCAGTCGGTGGGCACAACGCGCGTGTCGCCGGTCTCCAGATCAACGAAGTGCAGCACCTTGTCGAGCTTCTTCCACTGGCGCTCGATCACGCGGATGTTCCGGACGTTGTTGTACTCCTCCATCGTCACCGTGTTCAGCGGCCAGCCGACGGCGCGCGCAGAGCCGAAGCGGTCGCGGTTGATGTCGATGGAGTCGTAGCCGTACGGGTGGTATGAGTCGGTGCGGCTGCGCAGCAGCTCGGCGTCCTTCTTGCCGTACAGCAGCTCGATCTGGTCCGGGCTCATCCACTTGGAGATGATGACGTCGTTCCACTTGTCCGGGTCGTACTCGTCCGCATCGGCGTCGATCAGCACGTTCTTCGGATTCAGCTGCTCGATGCGCACCTCGCCGCGCAAGGAGTCGGTGAAGTCCAGCCGGACGTCGAAGAAGCCCCGGCTCGTCACAATGCCGTCAGCGAACACGTCGCTGCGCACCCACGGGAGCTGGTTGTTGTCCGCGATCTGCATGAACACCTTGGTCAGCGCGTGCGCCACCTCGGCCGTGGCCCCCTCGTTGCGGGGCTTGAATGCGATGTCCGTGCGGTTGAAGATCTGCTCGCCCATCACGTTGGCGATGGTGCTGATGATCTTGTTGATCGTGATGGCCGGGCGGCGCTGGGCCTTGAGCAAGGCCAGATCGTTCTGGTCCCACTGCAGCCCGGCGAAGAAGTCCTCGCACTTGGCCGCTTTCTTGACGTAGTCGAGGTGGCCGTTGTCGCGGAGCCACGTGTAGCGGTTCCAAACTTGGCTGGCGAGGGAAGTGTTCACAGGCACGGTGTTCTCCTTAGCTCAGTTCTTTGAGACGGTACACGGCCTGCAGCAACACGGTGCGAATCTCCGCAAGCGCGTTGTCCAGCGAGATGTCGTTGTCCATCAGCTCGTCCCGATTGTCGTCGATCCAGTCGGCAAGCTCCATGCACATCGTCTGCATGGGGCGGACCACCGGCGACCACGTCGGATACGCGCCGATCTTGCCGTGCTTGCCCTGCCACTGCTCGACGTAGCTGTCCACCATGTCGGGGAGGGCTTCGTACAGGGTCTGGAGCGCCACGTGTGTGGCGTAGCTGCCCGTCTTGAAGTGCTCAAGGTGAGCGAAGGTGCCGAGGTGCAGCGCGCGCACCGCCAGTTCAGCCTGTGTCTTGGACATGAGAACTCTCCTACGCTGACATGTGCGACGCACTGCCAGCAAAACTGCCTGACAACCGATCCCGCCAGCTCTTGAGCGGCGGGGGTACATACGATACCGGGGGCTCCTTACCCATGACCAAGTACACCGCCCATGCCAGCGCGTCGACCACGTCGTCGTGGACACCCGCCGGGAAGCGCAGCAGCTCCTGCTCGGCCTGATTCAACCAAGCCGCCTGCTCCGGGAAGATCAAGCGGCCCTGCTGCATGCGGCCCTGCAGAGGCCGCGCACGCGCCATTTTATCGGTCATCGGGCGCAACACCTCATACGGAATGTACTGGCGGCGCTCAGTCATGCGTTTTTTGAACAGCGGCTCGATGGCTCGCCAGATCTGGCCGTCCTCAGCGCCGATCAGGTAGCCGGTGCCCGGCACGGACCCCCAGCGCGTGGCCACGTCGAGCATGGCCTCGACGATCTGGAAGCTGTCGCCCTTCATGCGGTGGATGTCCAGCACGTACAGCTGATCCAGCTCGTCCTGCATGATCGTCGCCCCGACCGTCCAGTCGTTCTGCTGCTTCTCACCAATGGCGAAGTCCCACGCGGTGAAGATGCGCAGGTTCTGAGGGCTGGGCAGCTGGCGCTGGTAGCGGAAGTACTCCTTCTTGAAGTACATACCCTCGTCGGGCACCGGGTTCTGCTGGTACAGCGCCGACCAGATACGAGGCTGGAGGTTGGCGCGGATGCGCTTGAGCGCGTCGGTCGGGTACCGATCCTCGTGGAGGCAGAAGTCCTTGGGGCGCAGCAGCGTGAGGTGGCGGCTGTAGCCCAGCGGCGGGTTGGCCACGTCGATGGGCTCGTCCGTACGGATGATCGGCCCCGGGTTGGCAGGGTCCACGTCGTCGCGGTATTCGTAGTGGGTGCTCAGAGCCGGGTACTTGATGATCTCGAAGTTGTCGATCCCCTCGGGCGCGTCGGGCGTGCCGATCTTGGCCATGGCCTGCTGCAAGCGACCGGCCAGATCGTCGTCGTTCCACCACGTCTGGATGACCAGCACCCCGCCGCCGGGGGCCAGACGGGTGTAAGCGGTGGACTGATACCAGTCCCACAGCTTCTCACGCACTAGGGCCGAGTCTGCTTCCTCTTGGTCCTTGATGGGGTCGTCGACGATGAGGATGTGGGCGCCCTTGCCGGTAATACCGCCTCCACGACCAGCCGCCGTAAATCCGCCCCCCTTGGTGGTGTTCCACTTCTCAACTGACTGCGAGTCAGGGTCAAGCTGAGAGTCGGGGAAGAGGGCTTGGAACTGTGGGTCACGGAACACCTCGCGGACTTTGCGGCTGAACCCCATGGGGAGGTCGAGGTTGTACCCCACGTTGATCAGCTCGTGGTGGGGGTAGTGGCCAAGGTGCCACGCGGGGAATCGGATGGACGCCAGCTCCGATTTGCCATGTCGAGGCGGCATCAGGAGCATGAGACGGGGGCTCTTGCCCTCAGCTACCTCTCGAGAGAACCTCTCGAGCCGCCTACAGATGTCATCATGTACCCACCCAGCGCTGTAGCGCGGGTGAGTCAGCTTCGTGAAGTGCAAGAGGCGCCGACGGGCCAGAATTCGGTCCGCCAGCAGCTTCGCAGCCGCTGGATTAGGCTTTTTCGTCGCCATCTTCTATCACTTTCACATCAACGTCGAACACATCGGGGTCGCCCTCGGCGATTTTGAGCAATTCCTCGTCGGACAAGGCGTTCAAGCGCTGAATCAGCACCTGCCCGTTGACGGAAACCTCGATTTTGGCCTTCGACGGCTCGTAGAAACCGCACATTTTCCCAACTTCACGCCAACCGGCAATCATCGTGAGCGGGTCAGCCTTGATTTTGGCCATTTCGATCGATTCGAGGAAGCCATCAATGACCTTTTTCTTGGTCACTTGGCTCGCAGCCGCGTATTCAGCACGCCGCTCAGCAATTGCGCGCGCAATTTTGGGGTGCTGCATCATCTGATTCGCAGCAGTTCCGGGTTGCGCAAAGCCAGCGGCGCGAGCAGCGGCCGTTTGCGTCATTTGCTGGTCCACGAGAAAGGTCACAAACTGCCGCTGCATCTCTGTAAGCGGAGCGTCAGGATTGAGAACGCCGTTCTTCGCCTGCTCGCGACGGTTGGGGAGGTTTTCCGGCGCCTGAGAGACGTTGGAGCGGGAAAC
>JAVEZY010000059.1:0-5050 GCA_034002745.1 Gammaproteobacteria bacterium | reverse complement strand
CGTTGGCAGGATCGAGCATGGACGTGATGAGCGCGCTGCGCCTTCTGCCTATGACAATGCGCCTGACCGCCTCGCGCCAGTGAGCCTCGTAGGCCTTGCACGTCCAATAGTCAAGCGGTGCCTCGAACCGCTCGGTAAAGGCGCCGATAGTGATCGTGCCGACGGCGAGACGCTTCGGCGACCGGGGCGCGCGAGGTTCGAATGAGATCGAGAACATCGGTGAAGGCTGCCTAACGGATGGCGTTCAGCTGCTGGCGCGCGCTTGCCGGCGCGAAGCGCCGAGGAGCAAGCGCGTGCCAGTCTGCTGCAACGCCTGGTTATGCGGCCGCCGGCCGCATGAACGGGGTTCTCTGGTGAGATCAGACAGAGACAAGGAACGTGGCCACGAGGCGAGCCGGAAGCCGCGGGGGGCGGCGACCCGGGCCGGGGAGACGCCGTTCGGGAGGTCCGGAGCCGAGAGGCTCCGCGCAGGCAGAAAAAAGCGGAGTGCAATGTGGCCCGGGGCGAGTGCGCGAAAGGGAGGCGCGGTGAAAGCCCGAGCGAGCAGACCAGGCTGAGGGAGTGAAGAGTAGGAGGCGGACGGGACGACGAACGTGTCCTCCCGCGCCTCCTCACGGGGCGAAGCCCCCGGGGCGCAGAACGAGAGCCTGCGGAACGAAGACATTTCCGAGAGGCGATGCCGAAAGGCGACCAAGAAGCTGCTGGGTGCCACGTCTTCTCTCGGAACGCGCACAGCCCCCCGTGGCAGACGGCTCGTTCGCAGGGGCGCTCCAGCGAGGCGAAGACGAATCAAGATGCACTCACGTGCGACGCGATCGATGAGCTCTGCTGTTCGGCCGCATAACCGTGGGCGTCAGCGGCGAGCGAGCGAAGCGAAGCGAAGTCCGCTGCACGCCGGGTTAGCTGTGCGGGCGGACGCTGCTATGGCGCCTGCGTGTGGCCGAAACCGTGGACATGCCACGTGAACGCCGGTGGTGTTCGCAGGGAATGGTGACGACGGTGGCGTGCCCAGGAGGCGATGAACTGAGAAGCTGGGCATTTCGAGAACCCCGGTGCTTTGGCACGGCTGAAGAGCAGCGGCGCGGATGTGCGTGGTGACGACTGGCATCGGGGCACGCCAGTGAGAACCGAAGACGCATGGCCGAGTCCGAGCCAGGTGGGCGAGGACGAGGTGGCCCGGGACGAAGTGATGCGGAGCGGTGCGGTCGTTGCTTCGCGGAGCCATGGCCTTCGAGGAAGACGGTTGAGCCGATGGATGCGGCGTGGGCTCGGGGCCCCGCGTTGACGCGCCCGGGACGCGCCCAGCGGGCGAAGGCGCGGAATGCGCGACGGACATCTCTACGGTAGCGCAGCTAACCGTAGCGTCAGCGGCGAGCGAGCGTAGCGAAGCGAAGTCCGCTGCACGCGGGGTTAGAGGGCAGCTCTCTGAGGGGCTTAGAGGGAGCCGCCATCAGGCCAGAAGCGCCAGTGCGTGTTCGGCGGTGCCGCAGGGTGATAGGCCGAGGCGTCCCCGACGGATAGCGCGTGGGCGAGCTGCTGAAAGGTCGAGGAGGTGCTCGGCCGCTCGCCCGAGAGGAGATCCGGGTGGTTCCACTCGTCGAGAACAAGGAGCTGCCGCATGTCGGGCCTGATGTGGATGGTTCGCTCGGCGGGAGTCGCAAGAACGAGGTCGCGATGAGTGGCGGCCAGGTACCGGCATAGCTCGAACACGTGAACCCGCGGCGGATCTACCAGCGAGATGCCGAGGTCAGCGTAGCTCGTGATGGGCGGCAGCCGGAGAGGTTGGCCCCGAAGGACGACGTCGGTGGCTAGGGCATCGAGCAGTTCGTCATCGTCGGGGTCCTGAAAGGACCCGTCGCATGGGAAGAAGAACTGCGACTCGTTGTTGCGATTCAGCGAGACGTAGCGCGTATGCGCCTCCTCGGTGATGAACTGCTCCTTCGTCTTGCGGCCGTGAAGCCGGCTGGCGAAGGAGTGAACGTGAACGTCTGGTGATCCAGAGCGTGGGGAGTACCCGAACACCTCGATAACGACACCCCAGTCGGCACGGGACCAGTGGATGGAAAGACGTGTCGCGGCGAGATAGACGTAGCCGTTGTCGAGCATCGGAAACGTGAAGGTCTCGCAACAGGCATCGAGTACTGCGAGGATCTGCCGTGAATCGTCTGCCATTAGACTTGCCTGTGAGCTCCGGCTGCCTTCTAACCGTGGGCGTCAGTGGCGAGCACAGCGAAGCTGTGCGAGTCCACTGCACGCCGGGTTAGACGGCGAGGGCTGAGTGAGGTGCGGAGCTCAATGGCGGTCTACTGCTCGCTCGCGGCGCGTGCCCGGGCGAACCGAAGGATGGGGGGAATGATGAGGAGGACGCCGAGGAACGGAGGAAGAACGAAGGCAAGAAACCACGGGCTGTGTAAGGAAGGGGCGAAAGGAGAGGCGAAGAGCCCGAACGTCGTTAGACCGAGGCCGTAGAGGAAGAGCAGACGACCGCCATATGCGTTCACGTCGTACCACACAGCATCGGAGCGGAAGGCGTCGGCGAGGCGAACGCCGTAGGCATGGTTCATGGGAACGCGCCGAAGCATGAGGGGAAGGGCTACGAGCGCGAAGAGCAGCCCGGAGCCGGTGTGAATGATGAGGGGAACGTTCTGCATGCGACTCCAACGCTTGGGTGCTGGGGTGGGGCGGATAGAAGCCGAGAAGCTGTCTTCAGAGCCGTCTAACCGTGGCTTCAGCGGCGAGCGAGCGCAGCGAAGCGAAGTCCGCTGCAAGCCGGGTTAGGCCACGGGTGGGGTGTACCGGGGAAGGGCCGTAGGCGGCGGCGGGAATGGCGCTAAGACCGGAGTGAGTGGTGCACGGAGGGGACGCGGAATGGCCGGCCCACTACGGGGCAGGGAGAGTTGTAGTGGCATTCGCCCGCCCGCCCGGAGGCGGTGGGGTTGCGCGTCGGAGCTGGGACCATGCCGTCCAAGCGAGTAGGGAACCGCCAAGCGCCGTTCCGAGTGCCCTCAGGCCGAAACCCTCCGTCTGGAGGATGAAGCCGAGGAAGAAGAGTTGAATGGCGACGACGACGATGAACGCGAGTCTGCGGGCGCCCCGGAGGGTGGAGGACTCTCGGATGGCGCGTGAGAGGGTCCACGTCAGTGCGAACGCGACGAGTGGGCTGAACAGTGCGACAAGGAGAAGCACGGCTGTGGTGGACATGTCGTATGGCCTTCGTCGGTCTCTCTTGAGGAGTTGATGAGGACGAGATGCAGTGGCCCGTGGCCTAACGTCTGGCGTCAGTGGCGAGCCGGCGAAGCCGTGCGAGTCCACTGCACGCCGGGGTTAGGCACGGCCGAATGGAGGCGGGGCGGGTTGAGGAAGAGCGGAGAGGCCGAAGCACGAGGAAAGGCCCCTGGGCGGTTACGCGGGTGCGCTGCCGAGACGGTGCTGAGCCGG
Organism: Gammaproteobacteria bacterium; assembly: GCA_034002745.1. Classification (GTDB taxonomy): domain Bacteria; phylum Pseudomonadota; class Gammaproteobacteria; order SZUA-140; family SZUA-140; genus JAITWN01. The sequence goes on along the minus strand of JAVEZY010000059.1, from coordinate 1,612 downwards.
ATGCCGCAGGAGCTGTGAGGCTGAGCATTTCGAGCCCCTCGGCGTGCGCCGATGTGATGGGGACCTCGAGGCTGTGCGTGGTACGAGGAGACCCGATGTGACCGCGAGAATGGGATGGCCTGGCTGCGAAGGCACTGGGGTACGGCGAGCCAACGTAGGCGAGCCGTCAACGGCGGGGAATGCACACGCGCGCTTGCGGGAGAGACGCGGGGCCTGTGGAAGCGAATGACCGAAGACGAACGGGGCGCGGGATGCGAGCGGCCCGAGCGGTGAGCCCCGGACGGTGAGGCTGAGCGCTGAGGACGTGCCGGCTGGCGAGAATGACAGGTGGAGGCGATGCGCTGTCAGAGCCGAGGCCTGCGCCGCGCAGCCGTGCCTAACCGCAGCGTCAGCGGCGAGCGAAGCGAAGTCCGCTGCACGCCGGGTTAGGCTTGGCCTCGGTGGCGCGAGCGCTTGGAAAACAGCCTCACGACCTGGGCCGACTCGCATTCAGTGCCGCAAGGCAGATGGCGAGAGGAGCGGTGGAGGCCCTGGCGCAGAAGTGCCGAGAGTGGGTCCAGTGGGTAGGAATGTCGGGGCTGTCGGAAAGCAGGCCGAGATGAATATGAAACGACCATGGTTGCGGGTCGAGGTCGGCCTCTTCGTCCTGAGCTGAGGATTCGCGATAGAGGCACTCACCATGGTCGGCCCAGTGGGCGGAAGCCAAGTGCACGAAGCCATCGGCCGTCTGAAAGCGGGAGACGAGGGGTTCGAGCTTCTCGACAAGGCGCCATGCGGCTGAAATGGCGGTGCTGAATGGAAGTGGTACCCACTCGCAGACGTCCCCGTTCTCGAAGCGGGGGATGCAAAGCCAGTTGCCTCCGGGCGACGCGATAGGCTGGATGTGGGCGTGAACATGTTCGTGTGTGGGCCGGGCTTCGCCCATCACGGACGCGGCGACCATGGCGTCCAGATCTGGCCCCGCCTGCAGAGTATCGAGTGGGGTCGCGTCGTCAGAACCCATTGTGGAAATGGTAGCCGAGCCTAACCGTGGCGTCAGCTGCGAGCGGCGCGGAGCGACGCGAGTCTGCTGCACGCGGGGTTAGCTGTGCGGGTAGACGGTGCAAGGGCGCCGGAGTGTGGCCGAGGCCATAGCCCTGCCACGGACGCTCCGGTGGCATTCGCAGGAGACGGTGACGACGGAGCGGTGCCGCGAAGGCAATGAGCTGTGAAGCTGGGCATTGAAAGAACCCCGGTGACTGGACTCGGCTGATGACCGTGCGCCGACGGGAAGGGCGATGGCTGGCACCCGGGAACGGTAGAGACGACCGAGGACGTGTGATCGAGTCCGAGCCATGTGGGCGAGGACGAGACGGCCCGGGACGAAGAGACCTGGGACGATTCGAGCGACGCTAGGCGCCGTATAGGACGTCGGATGGAACGCGTCGGCGCCGTTGAATGCGACGTGGGTTCGGGTGCGGACGTTGGCGCGCCGAGGACCTCGGCCTGAATGCGAGTGCCCAGCGAATGCAGCGGGGTGCGGTGACGGGCGCGGACGCGCGCAGGACGCTGCCCGAGGGAGATGGCGTGTGATGTGAGACGGGCGTCTGTACGGTAGCGCAGCTAACCGTGG
>JAVEZY010000058.1:0-5156 GCA_034002745.1 Gammaproteobacteria bacterium | reverse complement strand
GCGCCATGTCATCGGACCGCATCGACGACCTGCTGGACAACCTCATTTGAACGCATAGGAGTCATTGAACATGACCACCAAGACCAACGTCCCGGCCACCGCTGCGGACAAGCAACGTGTTCTCGCTGCGGGCCTGTTCGCCCAATCGATGCAGCGCAACTCCACCATGGGCCGTCTGTCCGGCCCCATGCCCAAGGGCGAAGCGCGGGCGGGCGAAGTCGTGCGCAAGCAGACCTCCACCGACCTGCCTATCGTCAAGACCGTCGACCTGTCGCGCGGCAAAGGCGATGAGGTCGAGTTCCAGTTCTTGCAGCCTGTTGGTGCCTACCCGATCATGGGCAGCAAGACCGCCGAGGGCAAGGGTATTGGCCTGTCCTACGACACTTCGCGCGTCCGTGTGAATCAGGCACGCTTCCCGGTGGACCTTGGCGACACTATGACCACCCTGCGATCCCCGGTGGATTTCCGCCGCATGGGTCGCCCGGTGGCTCAGTCGCTGATGGACAGCTACATGGACCAGTCGCTGCTGGTGCACATGGCTGGCGCGCGCGGCTTCCACGACAACATCGAGTGGCGCATTCCGGTTGCCTCGCACCCCGAGTTCGCCGAGATGGCCGTCAACCCGGTCAAGGCGCCGACAAAGAACCGTCATTTCATCGCCGATGGCACCAACGGCATCACCGAGTTTTCGGAGACGGGCGGGGTGGTCGATTTGGCAACCACCGATGTGCTGGAAATGGACACCGTGGATGCGATCCGCACCGTGATGGAATCCATCGCGCTGCCACCGCCTGCGGTGAAGATTCCGGGCGACGTGGTGGCCGAGGATTCGCCGCTGCGCGTGCTGCTGGTGTCGCCAGCTCAGTATCACTCGTTCGCGCAAGACCCGAACTTCCGCCAGTTCCAGGCCAATGCCCTGGCGCGTGCGGCCAAGGCCAAACAGCATCCGCTGTTCCTCGGCGAGTGCGGCCTGTGGAACGGCGTCCTGCTGATGAAGATGCCCAAGCCGATTCGGTTCTACGCGGGCGACGCGATCAGCTACTGCGCCAGCCACACCAGCGAGACGGAATCCACCGCGACGGTCAATGCCAGCTTCACCACGACCCACGCGGTGGATCGCGCCATCCTGCTGGGCGGCCAGGCGATTGCCCAAGCGTTCGCGGCTTCCGGCCACGGTGGCATGCCCTTCTTCTGGAAGGAGAAGGAGTTCGACCACGACGACAAGATGGAACTGCTGATCGGCGCCATCCAGGGCATCAGCAAGGTCCGCTGGCTGGTCGATCAGGGCAACGGCGAAAAGCACTTCACCGACCACGGCATCGTCGCCATCGACACCGCCGTGCCCATCATCGGCGCGCGCAAGTAATCGCCACCACTGAGCCATCGGCGGCCGCCCTTGCAGACGGCCGCCAACAAGGAGATTTGAACCATGGGAACCATTACCAAGCTTGGCATGCAGGACGCGAGCAACCGTCTGGGCGCGGCCAACTACGGAAACGTGACCGCGCTTCGCTACGTCCTGAAGACCGACTCGACCGGCGCTGTGATCGGCGGCGATTCCACCTCTGCGGTCGCTTCCGGCGATACCGTGAAGGTCGGCATCCTGCCGGCCGGCTTCCGTTACTTCGATGCTGAAGTGGTCGTCAAGACCGGCATGACCGCGACCGTGACCGCCGATGTTGGCTTCGCATATGTGGATGGCGTCGATGTGACCGCCGTGCCGCAAGACGCCGACTATTTCATCGACGGCGGCGACGCGGCCACGGCAGGCAGGCTTCGCAGCACCACCGGGAATGCTTCGGTCGTGCTGCCAAAGGACGCCTGGCTGACGCTGACAACCGGGGTTGCCGCCAACGCCAAGGCGTCCGAGCTGGAGATCATCGTATTCGCCATCAACGAAGGCGTGGCCTAAGTGAGAAACGGCCAGCCGGGCACGTCCTGGCTGGCAATTCCAATGAGGACACCATGAAACTCATCCCTGTGAAGTACGAGGGGCGCAAGTTCTACCGGGACCGCACCACGCTGCGCAACGAGTGGAGCCCTGGCGACGTGAAGCGCGTGCCTGAGCGCGAGGCGAAGATTTTGCTGCGCTTTGCCGAGTTCAAGCGCGCGGAGGAAGTCGAGGCGACCGACAGGCCTGGCGACGTTGAGGCGGTGCTGGCTTCGCAGAATCAGCGCGAGCGCGACCGGCACAACGAGGTCGAGGGCATGCTGATGCTCATCGAGACGATGGACAAGGGCGCGCTGGAGAAATACGCGCGCAAGTACGAGGTCGAGCTGGACAAGCGCCGTGGCGTCGAGAAGCTGCGCGGCGAGGTCGCCAGCCTGATCGAGCAGTTCGGCGTGCGATAGGGGAAGACAATGACGATTCTTGCGTTTCAGGTCGTGCGTGACCGCTCTATTGACGCCGTGCAAGCCAAAGTAAATGCCCTGCTGCCCGACTGGCAGCCGTATGGCGATCTGGTGGTCGATCACGACAACCGGCTTTTCTGTCAGGCGATGTCGCAATCAGGCGGGGCGGTGGTCACAGACGGCATGACCCTGGCGGATGTCGAGCCGACCGGCTCCTATACCGACACCGTGACCTTCACGGTGGAGGATGGCAAGATCACCGAGATTGCCCTGTCATGACGCTCGCCGATCTCGTCGCTCGCTATCGTGTCGCAGCAAACGACCTCGTGGCGCCGCACTTCTGTACGGATGAAGAAGTCACGACGTTCCTCAACGAAGCGCAGAACGAGGCAGCCATTCGTGGCCGCATGCTGCGCACCACCGCAGAGGCCGAGCCGGCGGTGTGTGAAATCGACGTGACGGCGGGGGCCAGTCTCTACTCGCTGCACCCGGCACTGTACGAGCTGAGCTATCAGGCATGGCGTGCGTCTGGCGAGACTGTGCGCACGCCGCTCGCTCTGGTGACCCGCGAGTGGCTTGACCGCAACGTGCTGTACTGGCGTGACATGCCTCAGGATGCGCCACGGTATATCGCGAAGGACGGTCATTCGCTGCAGCTCGTGCCTGCTCCTGCGAAGGCGGGGGAAATCCTGCTGGAGGGCTATCGCACGCCGCTGGAGCGCATGACGGACGATACCGACGAGCCCGCCATCCCGGCGCTACACCACATTCACCTCGTCCAGTGGGCGCTGTATCGCGCATTCTCCAAGCCAGATGCAGACCTGTTCGACCCGTCCAGGGCGGCGATGGCCGAAGCTGAATTTACGCGCTACTTCGGCGCGCGGCCTGACTCCGATCTGCGCAGCGACACCCGGTGCGATGAAATTCAGCACAACGTCGCATGGTGACGCCCCCTGTAGGGCTGGAGCAGTTGAGCGGCACGCACGAAACTGCGGGAAACGTCCATTCCACGGGGCGCGCATGAACAGCACACATCAACAAGCAGCAGAGGCAGCAACAGGCGGCGCTATGGCAGCAGGGAAAATCACGATGGGGATGACTCAGGGCGGGGCGGCAACGATGATGCTGGGCGGCCTTACGCTCAATGAGGCCGCAATCATCGCAGGCGTAGTCATTTCTGTTGTGGGACTCGCTGCCAACATCCTGATCTCGTGGTACTGGCAGGCCAAACGTTATCGGCTGGAAGAGGCCCGGCTGAAGCGAGAGCAGCGTGAGGTTGAGCAAGAATTCAAAGAGGGGGGAAAATGAACGGCAGACAGGCGGTAGCCGCACTTTCCCTCTCCGCCGCCGCCCTGGTCGGTCTGTTGCTGCATGAAGGGTATCGCGGAGAGGCGTACATCCCGGTGCCAGGGGACGTGCCGACCATCGGATTCGGTACGACCGGCGGCGTTCGGATTGGCGACCGCACCACCCCAGAACGTGCCCTGCAGCGCGCACTGACGGATGTGCAGAAGTTCGAGGGTGCGCTGAAGAGCTGCGTGAAGGTGCCGCTGCACCAGCACGAGTACGACGCCTACATCAGCTTCTCGTACAACGTCGGGGCGGCGGCGTTCTGTGGATCGACGCTTGTGCGGAAACTCAACGCGGGTGACTACTCCGGTGCCTGCGCCGAATTGCTGCGCTGGACGAAGGCGGGCGGGCGAGAGCTGCCGGGGCTGGTGAAGCGCAGGCAGGCGGAATACAACAAATGTATGGGGAACTGAATGTGTTTGCGCGGCGCAATTTGATGTAGGGGGTGTGTATGAACGACCGAGAAATCGAGCAGGAAATCCAGGCCAAGGGGCTGACGGCGCCGCGCGTCACGCCAGCCGACATCGAGGCGAACATCGACCGCAGTTTCTATTTTACGGCTGCGCAAGGTGCCGAAAAAGCTGCTCGCGATGCTGGTTGCTATGCGGCCGGAGAACCACATCACGGAAAGGCGCTCGGTCTTCTCACCTTCTGCGTCCTCGTCCTGCGCAACGGCTTCACCGTTACCGGAGAGAGCGCCTGCGCCAGCCCAGAAAACTTCGACGCTGAACTGGGTCGCAAGATCGCCCGCCAGAACGCCGTCGATAAGGTTTGGCCGCTGATGGGCTACGCGCTGAAAGAGCGCCTGGCTGCTGGCGACGCAGAGTCCCCGCTTGCGGCAGGACTGTCCACCAAAGGGTCGTGATGTGCGAACAACAGCAACAATCTCACTGGCAGCCCTGCTTGCCGGCCTACTTGCAGGCGGTTTCGTTGGTGGCCGAGTCGTGGCTGCTGGCTACGAGGCTCGCATGTACGAACTATCGGTTGCTGCTCGGGATGCACAGAACGCCGCTGTTGCGGCTGCAAGTCGAGCGGCTGAAGCTGAACGAGCACGCGCCGCTGCAGCCGCCGAAGCGCGCAGGCGCGAATCTGATCTATCTGCGCGGGTGATCCATGAAGCTGCTGCCGATCCTGACCGTAGTTGTGAGTGGAGCCCTGAGCAGCGCCTGCGCATCGAGCGTCTCTACACCGGTCACGGTTACCAGACCGGTGCCATGGGAATGCGTGGCGCATTGCCAGGAGCCGGCGCCGACGGTGTTGCACAGGCAGGCGTGGGAGACGGAGACGCTGAGCCGGTTTCTGGCGTGCAGGAAGCTGCACAGTGATTGCGTTGAGGGGTTGCACAATGATTGAAGACATCAGCGGGAACCGTTTCCTGGTGGACAGCAGATGGTCGTCCCGCCAGGCGACCCGGGCGATGGCTGGCGGCTCGGTCAAGCATTACCTCCTCAAAC
>JAVEZY010000057.1:0-5211 GCA_034002745.1 Gammaproteobacteria bacterium | reverse complement strand
GTGTTCGACCAGCGGCTGATCGTCGATGGGTCGCTGGCGCGGCTGGCGGCGCTTGGCGTCGCCATCCACGTGCGTTCGGTCTTCCTGCAGGGCCTGCTGCTGATGCCCCCGGACAGCGCGCCCGCCTGCTTCGACCCCTGGCGCGAACGGCTCCATGCCTGGCACACCGCCTGCGCAGAGCGCAAGGTTCTGCCGCAGCAGGCCGCACTGGCCTTCGTGTGCGACCTGCCCGAGGTCAGCTGCTGCCTGATCGGCGTGCAGAACATCGCCCAGCTCGAACAGGCGCTGGCCGGGCTGGACATGGTGCCGCCATTCGATGCCGCACCCTTCGCGTGCAGCGACACGGCGCTGCTCAATCCGGTGAACTGGAGGCTGTCATGAGCGCTGCACTGCGCCTCGGCGTGATCGGTCTGTCGCCCGGCAACGGGCATCCCTACTCGTGGTCGGCCATCTTCAACGGTTATGACGCAGCCGCCATGGAGCACTGCGGCTTTCCGGTCATTCCGCGCTATCTCGAGAAGCAGCGTTTTCCGGACGACGCGATCGCCGGTGCCCGGGTGACCCATGTGTGGACCCAGAACAGCGCGCTGTCCCGCCATATCGCGCAGGCGACGCTGATCGATCATGTCGTCGAGTACCCCGCCGACATGATCGGGCAGGTGGATGCGGTGCTGCTGGCGCGCGATGATGCGGAGAACCATCGTCGATTCGCAGAGCCGTTCATCGCGGCGGGCCTCCCCATCTATATCGACAAACCCCTTGCCCACTCGCGCCAGGCAGCGATTGATTTCTTTGCCCTGGAGACACGACCGGCTCAGATATTTTCCTGTTCAGCGTTGAGGTTTGCTGAAGAAATGCTGTTGTCGCCGCGTGAGGTTGACCGCATGGGCGGCATCAGTCACATCTCGGCACGTGTGCCGAAATCCTGGAGCAAATACGCCATCCATGTTGTCGATCCGATTCTGAGAAATTGCGGCCCCTTCGACAATATTCGAAATGTACGCGCTCGCAGTTTTGGCCCGGATGGTAGTGGAACCGAGGTTTCGTTTGAATGGAGTGATGAAGAGAGAACTTGCGAAATCAGGGCGTTCGGCAGTGAGCCGTCGCCAATCTCGGTGGCGTATTCCGGGCCGAAGGGGGCGGTAGATACCCAGTTCAAAGATTCATTTTCTGCTTTCAAGTCGGCACTGGAGACATTTCTGAAAGATAGTGTCCGCGGGCAGGTGTCTCATGCTGTCGATGTTATTGAGGCAATGAAGGTGCTGGAGCTTGGTGCCGGGGTCTTCAGTCTTCAAGAAAATGATTGATATTGCCTGTAAATGGCATTGGTCGTGGGTGAAATGATGAATCCAGCGGTAATAATTCAGGCTCGAATGGGGTCTACACGGGCGCCAGGAAAGATAGCTCATCTTTTTCAGGGTGAGCCAATGCTGGCTTATCAGATAAGGCGTTTGCAGCATGGCGGTTTTGACCGCGTGTATGTTGCTACAAGTGAGCTGGAGCGAGATCAGGTAACGGTAGATATTGCCAGTAAAGCTGGCGTGGAATGTTTTCGCGGAAGCGAGAACGATGTGATGGGTCGCTACCTCGAGTGTGCAAGGCACTTTGATCTGAATGTCTTTTTCCGTGTAACTGGCGACGATCCGCTGGTTGATCCTTCTGGTATGCGTGTTCTTGCAGATCTGCAATCGACAACCAAGGCGGATCTGGTTTACTCAAATCATCCTGATGGCTGGGTTTATGGCACCACGGCAGAGTTGGTTACATATGAAGCTCTGGCGCGCGCTGCTACCGAAACTTCTGACCCGTCCGACAGAGAGCATGTCATACCGTACCTCAAGCGAAGTGGGCGTTTCCATTGTATTCCCGCGGTGCCGTTGTCATCGGCTCTGAGGCGGAATGATATATATCTGTCAGTCGATTATGCTGAGGATTTGCATCTCGTTGATCAAGTCTTGCAACACTTTTCCGACTTGGGGCGGCGTTACGATTTCACGCAGGAAGAGTTGATCGCTCTTTATGATGGCGGAAGTCTCGATATAAGAAACAAACATCTTCACAGTGGATTTTGAGATAGGGCTATCAAAATGACCTTCGGAAACCTGACGTCTGAACAAATATCCAGGGAAATGCATCGCCTCATACCTGGTGGAAGCCACACTTATAGCAAAGGCGATGATCAGTTCCCCGCCAATGCTCCCAAAGTAATGGCGCGTGGCAAGGGTGCTTATTGCTGGGATGTTGAGAACGTCGAGTATCTGGACTGGGCGATGGGCAATCGCGTTATGTCTCTGGGTCACGCACACGACTATGTAGATCAAAAGGTTTTCGAGGCAATGCGCCTGGGCGCGAACTTTACGCGACCCGGTATCCTGGAGTATGAGCTTGCAGCCTATCTGAACAAGCTGTTGCCCTGTGCGGAAATGGTCAAGTTCGGCAAGAATGGCTCCGACGTGGTGACAGCTGCGGTGAAGCTTGCTCGTGCCTATACCGGCCGCCCCTATGTTCTCGTCTGCGGGAGCCATCCATTCTTTGCAATACACGACTGGTTCATCGGGTCTACCGAGATGAATGCAGGAACGCTGGAGTCAGAGCGACCCTACACCGTCAAGTTTATCTATGGGGATGTCGCCAGCGTTGAGGCTGCGTTTGAAGCTCATAAGGGGCAGATAGCTGCACTTATTCTTGAGCCTGTGAAGAACGATTCGCCATACGCTGATCCACGCCCGTCTGACCTGACAAAAGATGGCATGAATCGTAATGGCGACAATACTGGAAACTTTTTGTTCTATCTGCGTGAAAAGACCAGCAAAGAAGGCACCGTGCTGATTTTCGACGAAATGATCGCAGGTATGCGTTTTGGGTTGCGTGGTGCGCATCACCTCTACGGGATCTATCCGGATCTCGCTACTTACGGAAAGGCGATATCCAACGGATATTCCTGCTCGGTTCTTGCGGGTAGGCGCGACATCATGAACCTTGGGGGTATTACCCACGATCGGGAGCGGGTTTTTCTCCTGTCTCAGACGCACGGTTCAGAAACGGTGGGCCTTGCGGCTACCCTCGCGACCATGCAGTTCTATGAAGAGCACAAGGTGGACGATCACATCTGGGCCATCGGCCACTTGTTGAAGACTGGCGTGGCCAACAAGAGTGCCGAGCATGGGCTGTCGAATCGCGTGCGTATAATCGGTTTTGAGGCTAACCCGCAGATTCTTTGCTTTGATGAAAACGGGCTCTTTTCGAGTGAGTTGAACACGCTTTTCCATCAATTCATGGTCGAGGAACGTATTCTCATTCCATGGATTACCATTACCTATGCGCACGGTGTCGCTGAGGTGGAGCGAACGATCGACGCGGTGGGCCGATCGTTGGCGCGATTGAAGGATGCAATTGCCCAGGACAGAGTAAGGCAGACGCTGCTGGGTCCTCCCCAGAAACCGGTATTCAGGAAGTTCAACTGACCCGAAGGGTGGCTGTCTGAAAATCCCTTGCCATCGCTCTGTTTGATTTCGACGCAAGCTCTCGGAGCTCGTGGATTGACGACATGGATTCATGTAAAGAAATGATCTAAATGCACATCGCTTTTCGTGTTGACGCTTCTGTATTGATCGGTAGTGGTCATGTGATGCGCTGCCTGACGTTAGCAGATGCGCTGCGAAATCGTGGTGCGGAATGTCACTTCATTTGTCGGCAGCACACCGGGGACATGTTGGATTTCGTGCAGCGGCGCGGGTATCGGGCGGTTGCTTTACCTGCTGGTAATGACACTTGCCGGCCAGCGGCGGAGCCTTGCCATGCATCCTGGTTAGGTGTGGATTGGGGCACTGATGCCGACCAGACACTTCAGTCACTGGGTCCCGAAGTCGTCGATTGGCTGGTTGTCGATCACTACGCGTTGAATTATCAGTGGGAGCAGGCTCTGCGACCGCATGTTCACCGGATTATGGTCATCGACGATCTTGCCGACCGATCGCACGACTGTGATCTTCTGCTGGACCAGAACTTTGGCCGTACCGAAAATGATTACGCTGACGTGCTTGTCCGCAGCGCACCTATGTTGCTCGGCCCGAAATATTCGCTGCTGCGACCGGAGTTCGTGGCCGCGCGCGGCCGCCGTCGCGACGGCGAGGTACGCCGGGTGCTGGTGTTCTTCGGTGGTGTCGATGCGGCCAATCAGACCGGGCGGGTGATCGCACTGCTGCCGCGCGCGCTGTCCCCGCATGTGGCGGTCGATGTAGTGATCGGCGCTGCGCATCCGCATCGTGCCGGCATCGAGGCGGCCTGCCTGCACGCCGGTTACGGCTGTCATGTGCAGACGGACCGCATGGCCGAGCTGATGGCGGCGGCCGATCTGGCCATCGGTGCCGGCGGCACCACAGTCTGGGAGCGCGCCTGCGTCGGGCTGCCGGCGCTGGTGTGGCCGGTGGCCGAGAACCAGCGCGCACAGGTTGCCACCGCCGCTGACGCCGGGCTGCTGCATGCGCCGCTGCAGGTGGGCGATGACGATGAGGCCCTGCTGCGCCAGATCGCGGCACTGTGCGACAGCCCGCACCTGCTGCGTGCGCTGTCCACCGCAGGTGCGGCGACGGTCGACGGCGCGGGCGCCGCCCGGGTCTGCCGGGCGCTGGGCTGCACCGGCGTCACGATGCGTCCGGCGGTGGCGGCGGACGGCGACCGCCTTTTCGCATGGCGCAATCGCGAGGCGGTGCGCCGGGTATCGCGCAACCGGGATCCGATTGCGCGCCCCGCGCACGATGCCTGGCTGGCCGATACGCTGGGACGCGCCGACCGCCGGCTGCTGGTGGGCGAGCGCGACGGTCAGGCGCTGGGCGTGGTGCGCTTCGATCTGGCCGGTGACGAGGCCGAAGTGTCGATCTATCTCACCCCGGGCGAACATGGCGCCGGGGCGGGCGGCGATCTGCTCGCCGCCGCCGAACGCTGGCTGGCGCTCGAACGGCCGGCTGGTGTGTGTAACATTCGCGCCGAAGTGGTCGGTGACAACGCGTCGTCCCGCCACATGTTCCTGTCTGCCGGCTACCTTCCCGATGCCGCGCGCTTCTTCAAGCGGATGCTTCCAGATGACTGACGCCTTCCAGATCGCCGGCCGCCCCATAGGCGCTGGCGCCGCTCCCTTCGTGATCGCCGAAATGTCCGGCAATCACAACCAGTCGCTCGACCGGGCGCTGGCCATCGTGGATGCCGCCGCCA
>JAVEZY010000056.1:0-5211 GCA_034002745.1 Gammaproteobacteria bacterium | reverse complement strand
CTTCATTGCCGCTGGCCCCGAAATGGAGTGACGGTGCGTGGCGCCGAATTGGGATGGCAGGAGGTCGTGCAAGTGTCCTGAGGAAATGGCCGTCCCAAAATTTGGCCGGATCGAGGGCGTGAAGGGACGCTTGCGTGACCACGGAGAAGGTCTCCGCGGTCATGCCGGAAAGGAAGAAGGCCCGCCGCCGCTGGTACCGGCTCGGGCCCCGGAGGGTGCAACTGCGGTTTGCGATCGAATTGACCCTCGAGGAGTACGTAGCACAAGAGGGGTGGAAGGCGGCAAGTTTGGAGCGCTGCCCTGAGCACCCTGATGGCGGGTGCGGGTTCGCGCGGCACGGGACCTACTTGAGGAAGATCCCGCTCGTGTGCTGGGTTGCGCGCTGGTACTGCCCGACGGCGCACCGGACCTTCAGCCTGCTGCCCGACTGTCTCGCCGCGCGGATGACGGGCACGCTGGAGCGAGCTGAGCGGTCGGCGGTAGCGGTGGAGCGAGGCGAGCCGCTGGAGCCGCTGGGGGCGGAACTGCGACCGCTCGAAGAGGAGCCGGACGCGGTTGAGCCGGCAACCGTAGCCCAATGGATTCGGCGCAGGCATCGCGGCGTGCTTGCGGGACTGGTCGCGATTGTCGGATTGGTGCCGGAGTTGTTTGCGGATTGCACGACGACAGTGGGCGGATTCCGCGAGCGCCTAGGTAAGCCCGACACGGTGCTCGTTGCTCTGCGCCAAGTGGCCGCCGAGCACCTGCAGCACGTACCCCCGCCGATTGGCTTCCTGCGGCGAGCGACGCCGATGAAGCCGCTCCAACAGTCGATGCGAGAGCGGCGATAGCCGATTTGAGGTCTGTTCGCGTCACGGAAACAACAAGGGACCCGGACGAGGAGCAGAGCCGTGAAAAGCAGGAAACAAGGGTGTCGCAATCGAATCACGCTGGACCCCGACGCGCTGATCATCGACCGGATCTGCGGTCCACAGGCCCAGCAATGAAGAGCCTCATCGAGGTATCGGCCCTCCACGAGCTCGAGCAGGCCCCGGAGACGGGGATCCTTGGGGTACTCGAGCACACCTTGCTCGTGGCCGCCGCAAGCCTCGCCGTCGAGCATCCGTCCGTGGGAAAGCTCGACATCTGCTACGAGGGGCGCGTGCCTCCGCGCGGTGCCCTGCTGGCACAACTCGTCGTGGACCGCTGCACGGAGCTGTCCGACCTGATTGGCTGGTACCGGCGTAGCTGTTGCCCTGCTGTCCCCGACGGGGATGTCGAGGACCCACAGGAGCAAGGGTTGTTCTGAGCTGACTGGCCCATCGCGGGAGGATACGGATGACCGTCGTTACCGACGCGCCCATCGGGCAAGACGTCGTGGGAAACGTGCGCCTTGTTGCCATCGACCGGCTGCGCACAAGCTACATGCGGCTGCGGCCGGGAGCCGTGCCGCCTCGCATCGAGCAGGGAAGCGAGCTTCCACTGCGCGTGGCCCCCTGCTCGGATAGCACGGACCAGTTCGAGTTGATCGACGGCTTCAAGCGTCTTGGGCGATGGCGCGAGCAAGGCGCCACCGTGGTGCCGGTCGTCGTCGAGCAGCCGGCGCGGGCCGAGGAGCACAAGCGACTGATGCTCACCGTCAACGCACCCGCGCGCACCACCACCGTGCTGGACGAGGCCCGCGTGGTCTGCTCGCTGCTCGACGACGACGGCATGACCCCGCGGCAGGTCTCGCGTCTTCTGGGACGCAAGCCCGCCTGGGTGGAGCGTCGACGGGACATTGGCAAGCGGCTATCCGTCGGAGCCGAGGAGTTGGTGGCACTGGGCGCGGTGGGACCGACGCTCGCCCACGCGCTCAGCACGCTTGCCCACGAAGAGCAAGACGCGCTGCTAGAGAGCATCGGCAAGCACGGTCTTCGGGACCGAGAATCGCTGCGTCTCGTGCAGGCATGGGCTGTAGCGGACGCGCCGGACCGCAAGCAACTGTTGCGGTGTCCGCGAGGCACAGCGCACGAAGCGCCTGCTGCGACGCTGTCATCCCGGGTCGTGCAACTCGAGGCCCAACTGCACGGCATATGCGACGCCCTTCGCGACCTGGCCGCGTTCCAGGTCCCCGCCGAGCTTGCTCCGGCCGAGCAGCGGCGTCTCGAAGCTTTGTATCGCGGGGCCATGGGCGACGTGCGCCGCCTCGCGAGTTGTGGGGCTCAAGCCGCCCCGGACCTAACCACGCACAGAAAGGACCAAGAGGATGACCGACCCACAGAGCCTGATTACCATTGCAACACCGCCCGAGCCGGACAGCCCGCCGAGCGACGTGCAAGCGCCCAAGCGGGGCCGCAAGCCGGTGGACATCCCGGACGAGACACGCACACAGATCCTTCACCTGCACGGCTTCTACAGTGCGAGGCAGATCTCCCCCCGCGTAGGGATGAGCCGCAAGCTGGTGGAACGCGTGCTGCGAGAGCACGGGCTTGCGCCTTGCCCGCGGAGCACGGACCAGGTCTCGCCGGACATCGAGGACGGCAGCAAGCTCGACCCGTTCCAGCAGCTCGTGACCGAGCGGGTTCGCCAGCATCTGACGACGACACGCATCCTTCGGGAGATCCGGCAGGTTGGCTACCAGGGGGGACGCACCATCCTGGGCGCCTACGTGCGACAGGTACGTAGCGAGCTCGAGCTCGAGCCCCGAAAGAGCGTCAAGCGACGGTTCGAGACGGCGCCAGCAGAGGAAATGCAGGTGGACTGGTCCCCTTACCAAGTCGTGATCGGGGGGCGGCTCACCAAGATCCACGTGCTCGGTTGCCTGCTGGCCTGGAGTCGAAAGCTCTACGCTTGGGCGTTCCGCGACGAGCGTCAATCCACGTTGCTCGAGGGGCTCGCATGCGCCTTCGCATACTTCGACGGGGTCGCCGCCCGCCTCGTCGTAGACAACATGGCCACCGCCGTGCTGGGCCGCATCGGCCCCGAAAACAAGGTACTGTGGCACCCGCGTTTCCTGGAATTCACTCGCCACTACGGCACCGTGCCCTTCGCGTGCCGGGTCCGCGACCCCAACCGCAAAGGCAAGAAGGAGAAGTCGTTTCGGTTGGTCGAAGACGACTTCATCCGCGGCTCCGAATTCTCGTGTCTCGACGAGCTCAACGAGCGGCTTCGCCTCTGGCTCGACGACACGCCCGGATGCGGCAATCTGCGTGTGCATGGCACCACGCGCCGCGTGCCCAACGAGGCTTTCGAGCACGAGCAGCCGCTTCTCATCCGGCTTGCCGAGCAGCGCTTCGCCGTCTGCGAGCAGACCGTGCGCGTCGTCGACGCCGACAGCACCGTATCCATTCGGGGCACCACCTACTCGGTCCCTGCCACCCTGGCCCATCGCTCCGTGGCCGTGCACCTCTTCGCCGAGCACTTCGAGATCCTCGACCCGCACGGACGCGTGGCGTTCAGCCGTCGATACGTGCCAGAACAAGACAAGGGACGCCTGGTCATCGACCCCACCCACTACGCAAGTTTGCCCCGCAAACCCCGACGCCACGGTCACGGCGAGCGTCTGGACGAGGCCTTCGCGCGCAGGTTCCCCGAGCTTGCGCCCCTGGTCGACGGCATCAAGCAGCACATGAAGACGCTCGCCCCCATCCACATTCACGCCTTGCTGCGGCTCTGTGAGCTGTACGGCGAGGAGGCGCTGCTGGTCGCTGCCCGAAGAGCCCAGGAGTTTCGACGCTTCGACGCCTCGGCGGTCAAGCGAATCCTCGAACGTCTGCACCCCGGTGTCTGCGAGCTCACCGACTCCGTCATGCCCTTGTCCGGCCAAGGCCCGGACGTGCTCGGCGAGGTGGAGGCCGGCTCTCTCGAATCGTTCGCACGGCTCGACGCCGCTGGTCCCTCCAGCCCCAACACCATGGGGGACCCTGATGGCTCGCAATAGACGTCCCCCTGCGCCGGACCCCGTCGAAGAGCTCATCCAGCTCGCCATTGACCTGGACCTCACCGCGCTGGCCGCCGGCCTGCGCGACATCCTCGACCGCGCCGAACGCGACGGCATGTCCTTCACGGACTTCGGGCTCGCCCTGCTGCGTACCGAAGTGCTCGCGCGCAAGAACCGCAGCCTCGACCGCAGCCTCCGCCGCTCGCACCTGGGCACCGTCGAAGGGCTCGAAGGCTTCAACTTCACCCTTCGTCCCCAGCTCGAGCCGCGCGTGGTCAAGGAACTGTTCAACTGTCGCTTCGTCGAGGACAAGCGCAACGTGCTGTGCCTCGGACGGCCCGGCCTGGGCAAGACCCGCATCGCCAAGGCCGTCGCCCACGCCGCCTGCATGGCGGGCTACTCGACGTTGTGCGTGGTCACCGCCGACATGCTCGAAGACCTTCATGCCTCCCAAGCGGACGCCACCTTCAAGAGAACGTTGCGCCGATACGTCAAACCCCAGGTCCTTGTCCTGGACGAATTCGCGTACGAGCCCTTCGACTCCGCGGCCACCGCCCACCTGTTTCGCGTCGTGTCCGCGCGATACGGACAGGGCTCGATCATTCTGACGGCCAACACCGGCTTCTCCCACTGGAAGAACCTCTTCCCCTCCGAATCCCAGGCCATCGCCACCGTCGACAGGCTCGTCGACCGCGCCACCATCCTGCGCTTCACGGGCAAGACCTGCCGCAATCCTCTCGAGATCAGCGGCGCGCCCCTGGACTGATCCCGCGAAGGAAAGCCATGCCCAGCGACCGAACTCCCATCGTGCCCGCTCGCCTGCGGCGCATCGACGGCTCCTTCGCCTTCCTGCCCCACCGCTTCCTGCGAGACGGCTTCCTGCAGTCGCTCACGGCCGAAGAGCTTCGTCTGTACCTCGTGCTCGTGCTGGTTGCGGACCGCGACGGCCACTCCTTCTACTCGCACCGGCGTCTCTGCACGCTGCTGGAGACGTCGCCCGACGCCTACCTACGAGCCCGCGACGCACTGCTACGCAAGGACCTCATCGCCGCGTCCGACACCCGCGTGCAGGTCCTGTCCTTGCCCGCCCAGCCCGTCCACCTCGAGGCGTCCCCCTTGCCTCGTCGTGACCAGATCGCCGCCTGCGAAGCTCTGCTCACGAGCCTGTCCGCGCCGGACCGCAAGTAGATCAGCCCGACAAGAAGAGAGAAGAACATCCAGGCAGAGGAATGGATCTGTCTGGGCAGAAGTGCGCCTACGAATTCGGGGCCAGGCTGTCAGACCGGAATTGGGGGCCAGTGGCAATGAAG
>JAVEZY010000055.1:0-5648 GCA_034002745.1 Gammaproteobacteria bacterium | reverse complement strand
GATCTCGGCCAGTTCCTTCTTGAGGGTCTGCTTGAGGTAGAGCTTGTCCTTCAGCCAGACCGGCATGGCCATGACGAAGGACTGGAAGCCACGCGGCGCGTAGCTCAGGTAGGTTTCCAGCAAGCGCTCGAACTTGATCAGCGGCTTGTCGTAATAGACCACGCCGTCAAGGTCGGCCAGCTTGACGCCGCCGGCTTCGAGGCAATAGCGCACCGCATGCGCCGGAAAGCCCGGGTCATGCTTTTTGCGGGTAAACCGCTCCTCTTGAGCAGCGGCGACGATCTCGCCGTCACGGACGAGAGCCGCCGCACTGTCGTGGTAATGCGCCGAAATACCGAGAAAATTCATCTGGTTCGTTTTGGGGTCGAAGCGAGCGCGACAGTATAAACAGGCCGCCCTCATATAATGCGGTCCCATGAAGATACTGAAAATCGTGTTGTTCAATCTGCTGGCGGCCTTCATCCTGCTCGAAGGCGGTATGCGTGTCTATTACGCGGCGACGGACAAGGCTCCGCCACATGAAGACCTCTCGGTGGTTCGGGAATGGAAGTGGGTCAAGGCCAGGCTGGCCGACGGCAAGGCCAACTTCGACGCGCGTTTCGTTTATGACGCGCACGCCGGCTGGCGGAACGCACCGAACATCGACGCCACGCCCGAGCATCATGGGCGCATCCGCACCAACAGCCATGGCATGCGCAACCACGAGGAATTTCCGCTCGAACGCACTCCGGGCAAGCGCCGCCTGTTGATCGTCGGCGACAGCTATTCGTTCGGCCATGGCGTGAGCAACGAGGAAACCTACGCCTACCGGCTCGCCGAATTGCTGCCCGACTGGGAGGTGATGAACCTCGCGGTTTCGGCGACCGGCACCGACCAGAACTACCTGATGTACGAACATCACGGCAGGCAGTTCAAGCCGGACGTCGTCCTGCTCGGTTTTTACGTGCTGGACTACAACCGCAACACCTACAGCTTCCGCGATTACGCCAAGCCGATGTTTGTGCCGCAGGCGGATGGCAAACTGCAGCTGACGAATGTTCCGGTGACCGCGCCCGAGGCCCTGATCGAGCAATATCGCAACGGTTCGAAGAAGATCGGCGGCTGGCACTACTCCTATGCGCTGGCGACATTCCAGCAGGTGCTCAGCGATTACATCAAGCGCGACCGCAACGAGGGCTCGCTCGGTCGTCGCACCCTCGGCGGCATCATGGAACTGTTCGTCGCGAACGTGCGCGCGAACGGCGCGACCCCGGTATGGGTGAACTTCCCGGTGCGCGACATTCTCGACGAGGAGGAGTCGAAGTATCGCGTCATTTCCGATTTCGCCGCCGCCGAGGCGCGACGTCTCGGCATGCCGGTACTGAACCTCGAACCGGTCTATCGCGATCATCTGGACAGGCATCCGGACATCGAAACCCTGTGGCGTCCCAAGGATATCGGCGGGCACATGAACGCCGAAGGCAACCGGGTCACCGCCGTGGCGATCCGGGATCTGCTGCAATCCGAAGGCTTGCTGAAATAAGCGGTGGTGTCCGGCGTGCCGACAACTGACGTCGCCGCTCTGCGCCGCGCCGGACGTTCCCCCACGCTGCCGCTCCAACTGGCCCTCGACGATGGCAGGATGCTCTCGATTGACAAACTGCTGCGGGTGCTGCCGGGAAAGCGGCTGACGGGCATCGGCACGCTGGACGGACAAACGGTACTCGCCAAGCTGTTCATCGCGAAGCCCGGCGCCGAGCGCCACTGGGAGCGTGAGCGCCAAGGCCTGACCGCCCTGCTCGACCGGGGAATCGCCACGCCGCGCCTGCTGGGGGCTGGCCGACTGGCGGATGACGGCCACTACCTGCTGACCGAATACATCGCGGGAGCGCATGCCCCCTCCACGCTCGACGAGGCCGAACTGCTGCCGGTGTTCCGCGCGCTCGGCCGGATGCATGCCCATGGCCTGATTCACCGGGACGCGCACCCGGGCAACTTTCTGATCGGGAACGGCACCACCTACATCATCGATGGCGATGCGATTCGCGGCACCGAAACTCCCCGGGCAATCCGGGAAAACCTCGCCCTGCTGCTCGCCCAGCTGCCGCAGGACCGGGAAGCCCGCATGCGCGCATCCCTGCTCTCCGCCTATCAAGCGGAAAACGGTGCTGCACCGCTCGTCCCGGCACAGCTCGACGACGCCGTCGACAAGGCCCGAGCCAGGCGTCTTGACGATTACCTCGGCAAATGCCTGCGCAATTGCAGCCTGTTTCATGTCGAGAAGCACTGGGATCGCTTCATCGCCGTGCCGCGCGACGAAATCGGCTTCCTGGCGCCGCTCGTCGCCGCGCCGGACCGCTGGATGGCAGGCGGCACTCCTCTCAAGCAGGGGCGTACCGCCACCCTGGCGCTCATCGAGCTAGGCGGCAGAAAGCTCGTGATCAAGCGCTACAACATCAAGGGGCCGGGCCATGCGCTATCGCGCGGCTGGCGGCCGAGCCGCGCGTGGCACTCGTGGGTGGAGGCGCATCGACTGAGCTTTCTCGGCATCGCCACGCCCCGTCCGCTGGCATTGATCGAGAACCGGATCGGGCCGCTGCGCGGGCGCGCCTGGCTGGTCACCGAATACTGTCCCGGCCCGGACCTGCTCCGCCGTTGCGCCCTGGCCCCGCTCGGCGACGACGCCATGCGGGCCTTGAGCGACCTGTTCCGGCGCCTGTTCGCGGCGCGCATCAGCCATGGCGACCTCAAGGCCACGAACCTGCTCTGGCAAGGCGATCGCCCCGTGCTGATCGATCTCGATGCGATGCGCCAGCACACGACATCAAGTGGTTTCCAGCGTGCATGGAACAAGGATCGCGCCCGGTTCCTGCGCAACTGGCCCGAAAACTCGGCCCTGCACGGCAGGTTCGACGCCATGCTGCCCCGCGCCTAGACGGCGGTGTGCTCCTGAAACTGCAATGCGTGCAGGCGGGCATAGTGGCCGCCCAGGGCAAGCAGTTCCGCATGCGTCCCGCGCTCGACGATCCTGCCGGCCTCCATCACCATGATCATGTCTGCCCGCTCGACGGTCGACAAGCGATGGGCGATCACCAGCGTCGTGCGCCCCTCCATGACGCGCTCCATGGCCGACTGGATATGGCGCTCGGATTCCGTGTCGAGCGCCGAGGTCGCCTCGTCGAGGATCAGGACCGGAGCATTCTTGAGGATGGCGCGCGCGATGGCGAGGCGCTGGCGCTGCCCGCCGGAAAGCAGCACGCCGTTTTCCCCGACCAAGGTATCGAAGCCCTGCGGCAGCTGCGCGATGAACTCGCTGGCGCAGGCCGCCTCCGCCGCCCGCTCGATTTCCGCGCGCGGCGCGTCGGCCAGGTCGCCGTAGGCGATGTTGTTGGCCACGGTGTCGTTGAACAGCGTGACCTGCTGGCTCACCACCGCGACATGATGGCGCAGGTTGCGCAGCGCGTATTGTTCGACATCCACCCCGTCCAGAAGGATCTGCCCTTCCGCGTGATGGTAGAAGCGCGGAATGAGATTGGCGAGCGTCGTCTTGCCGCTGCCGGAACGTCCAACCAGGGCGACCATCCGCCCGGGCTCCACGGTGAAGTTGATTTCCTCCAACACCCGACGCTCGCCGCCGGGATAACTGAAACTCAGGTCACGCACCTCGATGCGTCCCGCCACGCGTTCCCGCTCGACGGTGCCGGCGTCTACCTCAGGCGGCTCGTCAAGCTGCTGGAAGATGCTGTCCGCCGCCGCCACGCCCTTCTGGATCGTGGCGCTGACCTCGGAAAGCTGGCGAATCGGCTTGGGCAGCAATCCGGCCGCGGTAATGTAAGCCACCAGGTCACCCGGGGACGCCTCGCCGCGCAGCAGCAAGACCAGGAAGAACAGCACCCCCATGGCGGCATACACCAGCGCCTGCAGAAGCGGCGTATAGATCGCACCGGTACGGATCATGCGCAGGTGTTTCTCCATGTTGTTGAGGCTGGCGGCGAAGAAACGCTCGCGCTCGTAGGACTCCCCTCCGAAGCCGCGCACGACGCGATGCCCGTGGATGGTTTCCGAGGCGACATGCGTTACGTCGCCCATCGCCACCTGGATCTTTTTCGCCTGCTTGCGGAACTTGCGGCTCGCGCTCGATACCATCAGCGCGATCACCGGCAGGATGGCCACCATCACGAGCGTCAGCTTCCAGTTCGCCCAGAGCAGATAGGCGAACAGGAAGGTCACCGTCAGGCCTTCGCGGATCACCACCTTGATCGCGTCCGTCGCCGCTCCCGTCACCATCGTCACGTTGAAGGTGATGCGCGAAATCAGGTGGCCGGAATTGTTCTGGTCGAAATAGCGATCCGGCAGCACCAGCAGGCTGCCGAACAAGGCCATCCGCAGGTCATGGACGATGCCCATCGACACGCGGGCGAGAAAGTAGTTGCCCAGATACGAACCCAGCCCCTGCCAGAGGGCGATCACCACGATCATGAGCGGCACCGCGTGCATCAATTGCATGCCGTCGAGCAATGGCATGCCGATGAGCGTCGCGCCGGAAGGATCCACCAGCCCATCGACGAAATACTTGAGCACTCCGGCCAGCATGGGCTGGGAAGAAGCGAAGATCACATAGCCGAGGATGCTGACCGCGAACAACCCGATGTAGGGGCCGACGTAGCCCAACAGGCGAAAGTAGACGCTCAGGCTGGAGGTGGCGCGCGAATCGGTGGCTTGCATGTGCGGACCGCACGTGGGAAGTGGCTGAACGGGCGGGCAATACTAGCATGGGCATCGGCCCGGCCGCGCGCTAAAATCCGGCGCCGACCACCGGATGCCACCTCCTTTGCGAACCCTCTCCCACGACGAATACCTCGCCTTGCGCGCCAACGCCACGGTACTTGAACGCGACCTGCACGGGGACAAGGTGCTACGGCTGGAGGACGACAGTTATCTGAAGCTGTTCCGGCGCAAGCGGCTGATTTCGTCCGCCGCCTGGTATCCCTACGCGCAGCGCTTCGCGGACAACGCGCTCAAACTGAAGCAGCGCGACATTCCCTGTCCCGAAGTGATCGACGTATACCGCATCCCCGACGCGCGGCGCGATGCCGTGCATTACCGGCCGCTCGCGGGCGAAACCTTGCGCCAGCTTGTCCAGTCCGGCGCCGCGGGCGACGGCTTGCGCGCTGCGCTGGCCCGCTTCGTCGCGCAACTGCACGAGCGCGGGGTGTACTTCCGTTCCCTGCACTTCGGTAACATCGTGCTGACGCCTTCCGGCGGGTTTGGCCTGATCGACATCGCCGACCTGCGGACGCGCAACAAGCCGATTCCGGACTTCTACCGGCAGCGCAACCTGCTGCATCTCTGCCGCGCGCCCGCGGACAGGGAGTGGCTGCATGCCGCCGGCAGCACGTCCTTCGAAAAAACCTATCGCTCGGCGCAAGCCGCGGGCACGCCATGACGCACAGCCACCCCGACGCCCCAACCATCAGCGCACCCTGCCCGATTTGCGGCGGCACCGCCGAATATGAGTTCAGCGGGCGCGATCTCATGTACGGCCTGCATGTCCGGTACGATTACTTCCTCTGTCCGGCCTGCGCCTGCGTGTTCCAGAGCCCGATGCCCGACATGGCGACCATCGCCTCGTTCTATCCGCCCGACTACATGGTCTTCGACCAGGAAAA
>JAVEZY010000054.1:0-6127 GCA_034002745.1 Gammaproteobacteria bacterium | reverse complement strand
TACGACCGGCTTGACCAGGTGGAGTTCGAGGAGGTGCATGGGGCGGTGATGAGCTTCATCTACTCGGAGCATTGCCGGCGTTTCCTGTGGCCGCATCTTTCCGACGGGGAGTCGTGGGACATGATCGAGTCGGCACTTGGGGAGTTCGCATGAGCAGCGCTGCAGCGAAGAGACACATGGGGCGCGTGGCGGAGGCCGGCTGCGTGCTGTGCCGGCATCTTGGGTACGGGCACTCCCCTGCTGAGGTGCATCACATACGCGAGGGGCAGGGCGCAGCACAGCGAGCGAGCGACTTTCTCACGACGGGGCTGTGCCCGGAGCACCACCGTGGGGCGAGCGGGCTGCATGGACTTGGGCGAAAGGCGTTCGAGCGCACGTACAAGTTGAGCGAACTGGACCTGTTGGCAATGACCCTTGAGGCACTGGAGAAATGATGTCCGTTGGAGGAGTCGCGGGAATGGCAATAGTGGCGAAGCATCGAGCATCGAGGCAGGCGGGAGTATTGGCGCTTGGTCGCTTGAGGGCTGGGCAGCAAAACAAAACCGAGTCGGCGTACGAGGCGACGCTCAAGGCCAGGCAGGCGGCTGGCGAGATCGCGTGGTACAGGTTCGAGGGGCTGAAGCTCAGGCTGGCCGATAACACGTTCTATACCCCTGACTATGCGGTGATGCTCTCGTGCGGGCAGATGGAGTGCCATGAGGTCAAAGGGCGATGGATGGATGATGCCAGGGCAAAAATCAAGATTGCTGCAGATCAGTATCCGTTCAGATTCCTAGCTGTGCGTGCGAAAACGAAAAAGGACGGAGGGGGGTGGGATGTGGAGGTGTTCGAGTGATCTGCGCGAACTGCAACCGCCCGCTGAAATCCCCGGCAGCGATGCTCGGGAGGATGGCATTCGGCCCGACCTGCGCCCGGAAGCTGTCGCTGCTCGCGCCCCCAGCAGTTCGGCACGCCGCATGGGATGTGCGCAGCAGGGAGCGGCGCGACACCCGGACGATGGATATGTTTGACTACGAGGACCACGCACATGACGGACGCAACGAAGAGCCGAAAAAGTACGGCAGAGATCGTTCTGGAGGCGATCCAGGACCTGTACGCTCGGGAGCAGCTGGTCACGCGCGAGGTACTGTCTGATGTGACCGGTCTGAAGCTGACCACGATTGACGACCGGCTGAGTCATCTGGTGGACAACGGGTGCATTCGCCGTGTGCAGCGGGGCGTGTTCGTGCCGATGGAGCAGCACAAGCCCGCCCGCCCGATCTCGCGCACGATCTGCCCGGACGGCACCACGGTGCTGGAGGTGGGCGACACGGTGATGATCCTCTCTCCGCGTGAGTCGCGCATGATTGGCGAGCTGATGGCCGGCAGCAGCCAGCAGTACGCCGCAATCGAGATCGGGCATGAGACCGCGCGCCTGAACTCGCTGCTGTCCGCCCAGGTGTGTGAGGTCCGCCGGGAAGTGGCCCGCATGCGGCTGACCGTCGAAGAGGACGCAAAGCTATGATCTTCAACAGAAAGACGAAGGAGGCACCGCAGCGCAAGGTCGCCGCTGCCATGGAGGAAGTGCGTAACGAGCGGGGCATGAAAAAATGCTTGCGTATGCACGGATTCCGTGTATAATTTGAATCGTCAGCACATCGCTGACACCTCAAAATCAACCAGGAGAAGATCATGAGCAACCTCAAGATTGAAGTCACGGTGGACCAGGAGTCCATGGGGGAGGAAGGCTGGGAAGACGTCGAGCGCTTCTGCGAAATGCTCGCGGAAGCCCTGGAGGGCGAATACCCCGAAGCCGTCATCAGCGTAGAGCCGGAGTGCTCAACGCTCAACGGCGGGTGCGTATATGTCGATTGCGAAGACCTCTCAGAGGAAGAGGCCGTGAGAAACATGGTCAAGTATTGGTCGGAGTGCATCTACTCGGACGGCGAGTGGATCAGCTGAAATGCAAAACCATCCAAACCCGGGGCCGAAAGGCCCTTCTGCCAACCCCGCGCCGGCTGAAATCCGGGCAGCCCGCGAGGCGTCCGGGCTCACGCAGTCTCAGGCTGCAGCGCTGATCCATTCCACCCTGCGCACCTGGCAGGACTGGGAGGCCGACAAGGCGCGCATGCATCCCGGCCTGTGGGAATTTTTTAAGCTCAAGACCACGAAAGCAACGGAATAACTCAACCCCGCTCCGGCGGGGTTTTCGTTTTGGCCCCCTGTAGGGATGGACTGCCAGGCATCAGATGGTGAGCATGCCGTGCATGACACGCAAGAGCATCGCCACCTCCACCACGCCGAAGAAACCAGCCACGAAGAAGCGGGCTGCGGGCGCTACTGCGCGCCGAAAGCTGACTGCGAAGCAGGAGCTGTTCGTTCAGGAGTATCTGGTCGATCTCAATGCGACCCGGGCAGCAATCCGGGCCGGATATAGCGCGAAGACCGCAGCAAGCCAGGGCGAGCGTCTGTTGAGAAATGTTGAGATTCAGGCGGCCATTGCAGAGCGGATGAAGGAGCGCGGTGAGCGCACCACTGTTACCGCTGATCGCGTTCTGCTGGAGGCCGCACGGCTCGCCCTGTTCGATCCGCGCAAGCTGTTCAACGACGACGGCAGCCCGAAGGGCATTCACGAGCTGGACGACGACACCGCCGCAGCCGTGGCAGGCATTGAGGTGCTGGAGCAGTTCGAGGGCTCCGGCAAGGATCGGGTGTTCGTCGGCTACTTGAAGAAGTGCCGCATCGCCGACAAGAACGCCGCCCTCGAAAAGCTGTTCAAGCACCACGGCCTCTACGAGCGCGACAACAGCCAGAAGACGGACCCGATGACCAGCCTGCTGCACGCAATCGCCAGTGGAAGCGGAAGCGCGTTCAAGCCGGTCGCGGACGACCCTGAGCGCCGTTCCGCCGGCACGCAGGCTGACGAGGACTGACCGATGGCGATCGTCCGCGACGAGCCGCTGCTGCCTCTGCCGACCAACGCCGAGGAACTTGCGCGCTGCCTGGCCGATCCTGAGTGGCGCCTGTTTTCTGGCTGCCTCTACAAGATCATGGTCAAGGGCGACGACAAGATCCGCCCGGACGGCACGATCGAAGAGGCCGATTCGTTCGTAATGCCATTCAGGCCGAACCGAGCTCAACGTCGGTTTATCCGTCGCTTGTGGCATCGAAACCTGATCCTGAAAGCCCGTCAGCTCGGATTCACCACCCTGGTGGCGATCTTGTGGCTCGACCACGCCCTGTTCAACTCGAACCAGCGCTGCGGGATCATCGCCCAGGACCGCGAGGCCGCAGAGGCGATATTCCGCGACAAGGTGCGGTTCGCCTACGACAACCTGCCCACTGAGATCCGAGAGCGCTTCCCGCTCGCGCGCGACAGCGCTGTTGAGTTGCTGTTCGACCACAACAACAGCAGCGTGCGCGTGGCCACCTCGATGCGCTCCGGCACCATCCATCGGCTGCACGTTTCCGAGTTCGGGAAGATCTGCGCGAAGTACCCCGACAAGGCGCAGGAGGTCGTGACGGGCTCCATCCCGGCTGTGCCGACCAATGGCGTGCTCGTGATCGAGAGCACCGCAGAGGGGCGAGAAGGCGACTTCTTCAAGATGGTGCAGATCGCCGAGGCCAACGAAGCCTCAGCGAAGGTGCTGACTCCGCGAGACTACCGCCTGCACTTCTACGCATGGTGGATGGAAGAGAAGTACCGGATCGACGCCTGCACGGTCGATCTGACGCGCGAGGACCACGAGTATTTCGAGAAGGTCGAGATCGAGGTCAAGAAATCGCTCGGCATCGACCTGAAGCTGGACCCCGAGCAGAAGGCTTGGTACGTCGCCACAAAGCGGGCCGACTTCAGCGGCGCCGAGGAACGCATGTGGCAGGAATACCCGTCCTTCCCAGCCGAGGCGTTCCAGGTGAGCACCGAGGGCAACTGGTACGCGAAGGACATGATCGCGCTGCGCAAGCGAGGCGGAATTACCCGCGTGCCGCGCCTCGATCTGCCAGTGAACACCTTTTGGGACATAGGCAACGGCGACGGCTGCGCGATTTGGTTCCACCAGGACCTGCGCGGCGAAGACCGCTTCATCGACTACTTCGAGGCCCATAACGAGGACTTGCGCTTCTACGTGGCCGAACTGCGCGCCAGGGGCTACGTGTTCGGCACCCACTTCCTGCCGCACGACGCCGACCACAAGCGCCTGTCCGACTACAACAGAAGCACGAAGGAAATGCTGCAAGACCTCATGCCAGGAGAGCGCTTCACCATCGTTCCGATCATCACAGAACTGGTGACAGGCATCCAGCAGACGCGCAAGCACCTGAAAGGCGCCTACTTCGACGAGGTCGGCTGCGACAAGGGCATCAAGCGCATCGAGGGCTACCGCAAGCGGTTCAGTCGCGCTGACAACCGCTACACCAACCAGCCAGACAAGTCGAACGGATGCAGCGAGGGCGCCGACGCGCTTCGCCAGTGGGCGCAGGCCAAGGAGCTGGGCATGCTCGACAACGCATCCGGGCGCTATGCCAACTACGAAGAACCCCCACCGCCCGACTGGCGCACCTAAGAACCGTAGCGAACTATGCTCGACGCACACACCACTGACACCGAACTGCAGCCGGCCGACGCGCCCATCAACGTCGACGAGTTCGCCCAGTTCGTCCGCGAGGCGATCAATCAACCGCCCTGGCGCGCGAACGCCGACAAGGAAGCCGACTACGCTGACGGCAACCAACTCGACAGCGAGCTACTGCAACGCCAGAAGATGCTCGGCATCCCGCCAGCCAAGGAGAACATCATCGGCCCGGCCATCCGTGCAGTGTGCGGCTACGAGGCCAAGACGCGCACGGACTGGCGCGTGACGCCCGACGGAGGCCCGCAAGGCCGGGATGTAGCGGACGCGCTGAACTACAGGCTCAACCAAGCCGAACGTCACAGCCACGCCGACCGCGCGCTGTCCGATGCGTTCCGCCACGCCGCGACCGTGGGTATCGGCTGGGTGGAGGTGACGCGCGCCTCGAACGCACTCCAGTTCCCGTACAGGTGTCGTGCCGTGCATCGGAACGAAATCTGGTGGGACATGCAGTCGGTCGAGCCTGACCTGGAGGACGCCCGATGGCTGTTCCGCCGCCGCTGGGTGGATCGCCAGCGCGCTGCACGAATGTTCCCGCAGCACGAGACGATCATCATGCACTCGGCGGACAAGTGGATTGCGGACCTGGCCGGCGAAATGCTCGAAGGCGGGCAGTCGACCGGGCTCGCACAGGCCATCGACGCCGAGCGCGCATGGACCGTGCAGGAGGACAACTGGTACAACGACGAGAATAATCAGGTCTGCATCACGGAGCTTTGGTATCGACGCTGGGCCGAGGTCACAATCCTGCGGGCGCACACCGGCCGCGCCGTCGAGTACGACCAGAGCAACCCGGCGCACGATGCGATGCTGCAAGCTGGCCGTGGCGTGCTGGAGCGCCAGATTGTCCCGAAGATGCGCCGCGCATACTTCATGGGGCCGCACTGCCTGCATGACGGCCCGACGCCGCACCCGCACCAGCGCTTCCCCTACGTGCCCGTGTGGGGCAGCCGTGAGGACATGACCGGGGTTCCCTACGGGCTCGTGCGCGACATGCTGTTCCCCCAGGATAATCTGAACGCCTCGATCAGCAAGCTGCGCTGGGGCATGAGCGCCACGCGCACCGAGCGCACCAAAGGCGCGGTGGCGATGCCCGACGAGGTGTTCCGCCGCATGGCTGCGCGCGTCGACGCCGACATTATCCTGGACGCCGACCACATGGGCCGGCCCGGCGCGCGGTTCGAGGTCAAGCGAGACTTCCAGTTGAACAGCCAGCAGTTTCAACTGATGGAGGACAGCCGCCGCGCGATGGAGCGCGTCAGCGGGATCACGGCCGCATTCCAGGGGCAGAAGGGCACATCCACGTCGGGCATCCAGGAGCAGACGCAGCTTGAGCAGTCGCAGGTTGCGGTTGCCGACCTGTTCGACAGCTTCAAAGAAGCCAGGCGCATGGTCGGCGAGTTGCTGATGGCGCTCATCATCATCGACATGGGCAAGGCCGAGCAGGTCATCGTGATCGAGGGCGATACCCTCAACCCGCCGCGCACGGTCGTGCTGAATCACCCGGAGATCGACCC
>JAVEZY010000053.1:0-6636 GCA_034002745.1 Gammaproteobacteria bacterium | reverse complement strand
GATACCCTGGCCGCCATGGGCCGCAGTCGATGCCGCATCCAGCCAGGCAGAAGCTACCCACGACCGCCCCGAAGCAAGCCACATTTGCATATGTCCTATAAGGGAGCGTTAAGTTGAGAGCATTGGGCCGCGATGGCCTCGACCTCGTTGAGGCAGCAGGCGCGGCAGGCGCTCGATCAGCGCGGCGATCAGGACGGCCTCTTGCTCCAGCGGGCGCAGCGCACGCCCAGCTGCAGGCGCTGGATGCGCCGGTGTACCGTGGAACGGCTCACGCCCAGCCGCCGCGCCACTTCCGAGACGTTGCCGTGGCATTGCGCCAGCAACTGTTCCAGCTCCACGACAGTTCCGGGCTGGCAACGTCCGCCAGCGCCACCCGCCGCGTCCAGCCCTGCGGCGCTGTCCATCGGCAGCAGGGATGGCCCGGCATCCAGCACATCGGCCGCCTGCAGGCTGTCGGGCAGATGGGCCGGCTCGATGACGCATTCCCAGGCCGCCGCGCCGGCCTGCGGCCCGTCGCCGCACAGCGCGACGGCGTAGCGCAGCACGTTGTTCAGCTCGCGCAGGTTGCCGGGCCACGGGTGGGCGAGCAGCATCGCACGCGCCGCCTCGCCGAGGCTGTGCTGGCTGCCCAGGTCGACGAGCATCCGATCCATCATGCCGCCGAGATCGCGGCGCTGGCGCAGCGGTGGCAGGTGCAGTTCCGCGGCGTTGAGGCGGTAGAGCAGATCCTGGCGGAACTGGCCGGACTGCACCAGTTCGGCCAATGGCCGATGCGAAGCCGACACCACACGGATATCGACCGTGCGCGGCTCGCGCGCACCCAGCGGCAGGACTTGAGACTCCGACAGCACGCGCAGCAGCTTGGCCTGCAGCGCCAGCGGCATGTCGCCGATCTCGTCGAGGAACAGGGTGCCGCGATGGGCGGCTTCGATCAGGCCCTGGCGGCCCTTGCTGGCGCCGCCCGTCCATGAGCCGGGCAGGTAGCCGAACAGCTCGCTCTCCAGCAGCGACTCGGGAATGGCGGCGCAGTTGATGGCGACGAACGCGCCGCTGCGGCCGCTGGCGCCATGAATTGCACGGGCGAGGAATTCCTTGCCGGCGCCGGTTTCGCCCTGCACCAGAATCGGCAGGTTCTGCGGCGCCAGCCTTGCGGCCTTGTGCAGCAGCGCGTCCATTGCCGGATCGCCGGCGCTGAGCGCCTGCAAGGCGGAAGACAGCGGCGCAGGCGTCACCGGGCGCGAGGCCGGGCTCAGCACACGCATCGGCTCGATCGCATGGGCGAACAGGACCCTGCCGTCGCAGGCGCGGACGATGCGTTGCTGCGCCGGACGGTCGGCGCGCAGATTGGGCAGGTGGCGCGCGTCGAACTGGAAGAAGCGTTCCAGCGGCTGGCCGATCAGCGCATGGCGCTGCCGCCAGTCCAGCCGTGCCGCCGCAGCCAGCAGGCGTGCGCCCGCGTGGGTCATGGCGTTGATGCGGCCATGCGCATCGAGGGCGATGGCGGCGTCCGGGTCCACGTCGAGGAAGTCCGGCGACTGGGAAAAGCGCAACACCCAGTCCCTGCGCGACTGCGCCATCAGGTTCGCCAGTTCCACGCGCCGGGCCGCCGCGACCACCAGATTCAGCGCCAGCCCCTGGCTGGCGCGTTCCTCGGGGGACCTGAGCTGGGAAAGATCGAGCACCGCCGCCAGTTCGCCGCGCAGGTCGTAGATCGGCGCCGCAGTGCAGGACAGCCGCGTGTGGGTGAAATCGAAATGGTCGCTCTGATGCACGATCAGGGCGTCGCCGGTGGCCAGGCAGGCGCCCACGGCAGAAGTGCCGGCACGGTCCTCGCGCCATTCGGCGCCCAGGTACAGGCCGGCGCGGCGCAGGTCGCCGGTGTCGGCATCCCGGCCGAGAAAATCCACCGCCACGCCATGGCGGTCGGCCAGCAGCAGCACGTAGTCCAGGCCCTTCAACTGCTGGTAGAGCCGCTCCAGCCCGCTGCGGGCGATGCGGATCAGCGGCTCGGATTCTTCCTGGTGCTGGCGCAGTTGCCCTTCGGGAACGATGACGGCTTCGCAGGTCCGGGCCGGATCGAGCCGGTGGTGGTCCAGGCAGCGGCGCCAGCTGCCGAGCACGGCCTCGTCCCTGCTGCCCCCATGCATGGGCTGCCCCAGCCCGAAGGCTTCGATCTCCTTGATGTGCGAGACGTAGGACTGGGGCGGCATCGCAGGCCCTGGCGCTGAGTATTTGCACTCGGACGATGGGCCTCCGCAAGCAAGACCCTCGTCCATCCACTGCAGTTTAGCGGCAGTCAGCGCAGCACGATACCGCCATCGATCATGATGGATTGCCCGGTCATGTAGTCCGAATCGGGCGAGGCCAGGTAGTGAACGAAATCGGCCACGTCCTTGGCCGTTTGCGGGCGGCCCAGCAGAATGCCCGACGAAAACCGCTCGAAGGCTTCGCCCGGTTTCGTGCCGAGGTATTTGCCCATTTCCTCGTCGATGCGGTCCCACATCTTCGTGGCGGCGACGCCGGGGCAATAGGCATTGACGGTGATCTTGTGCCGCGCCAATTCCTTGGCGGCACTCTGCGTCAGCGAACGCACGGCATGCTTGGTTGCGCAATACACACTCAGGAATTCGTACGATTCATGCCCGGCAATGCTGCAGGCATTGATGATCTTGCCGCCCGTGCCCTGCTTCTTCATCTGTTCGGCCGCGGCCTGCGTGCCATAGACCACGCTGTAGACGTTCACCGAAAAGACTTTTTCCAGGTCCGGCTCGCGCACGGCATCCAGCGGCATCACGTCTTCGATGCCCGCATTGTTGATGAAGACGTCGACCTGGCCGAAAGTGGCCACGGCATGAGCCACCAGCGCGAACTGGTCGTCACGCCTGGCGACGTTGCCGACGAAGGAAGTGACTTCGTGGCCGTTGCGCTTGAACTCCTGCTCGGTCGCGGCGAGTTGCCCGGCATTGATGTCCGACAACACGATACGAAAACCATCCGCAGCCAGGCGTTCGGCAATCCCCTTGCCCAGGCCATCGGCGGAACCGGTGATGACTGCGACTTTCTTGCTCATGATGCCTCCTGATGATCGAACGATCGAAAAAACCGGCAACGCCGAAAGGGAAAAACCAGCCAGCCGGCACAGCAGCTCATTCAGGCCCGTCTGCTTTCGATTGGCTGGCAATGGGTATTCAGCATGTCCGCGCCCGGGGCCTGGCTTGCCTGGATGGCGAAGCGTGTTGCGCGGCGGAAAGTGCCAGGGATTCTGGAATCAAAGCGCCTGCACGTGAATGAAGGTTTACCCACAAATGACATTGCACTGCAGCAAAGAGAATGCGACACCTGTCGCATGCATTGCCACACCTGAAGCGCCGAAATGGGCCACTGCATTGCGGACGCCCCATCCGCCATTCATCAAGCCATTGATTTCATGGCGCCCGAGCGACCGAAACAGGCATGGCACGGCGTTTGCAATGCCTGTTCCTGTCCGCATTCCCAAGCGGACACACCAACAACAATCCAGGAGACATCATGACCACAACCCCCGCCGCCCGCGCCCAGGCAATGCTGGACCAGTTCAACGCCGCACTGGCCAGACGCGATACCCAGGCCGCATCCGAACTGTTCGCCGACGAATCCTACTGGCGCGACCTGGTGCTGCTGACCTGGAACCTCAAGACCCTGGAAGGCCGGGCCGCCATCCGGCAGATGCTGGACGCGCAACTGGATGCCGCCTCGCCGGTCGTCTTCAGCCTCGCCCCCGGCGAAACGGTGGACGAAGCCGATGGCGTGGTTTCCGCGTGGATCGACATCGACACCAAGCTCATCGCCGGCCACGGCCACATCCGCATCAAGGACGGCCGCATCTGGACGCTGCTGACCACCGCGCAGGAACTCAAGGGCCACGAGGAGCCGCTGAACACGCGCCGCCCGATGGGCGCCGAGCACGGCATCCAGCGCGGGCGCAAGACCTGGCTGGAGCGCCGCGAGGAAGAAGCGGCCGAACTGGGCCGCAGCCAGCAGCCCTTCGTGCTGGTGATCGGCGGCGGCCAGGGCGGCATCGCACTGGGCGCGCGGCTGCGGCAACTGGGCGTGTCGCACATCGTCATCGACCGCTACCCCCGCCCCGGCGACCAATGGCGCAGCCGCTACAAGTCGCTGTGTCTGCACGACCCGGTGTGGTACGACCACCTGCCCTACCTGCCCTTCCCGCCGAACTGGCCGGTGTTCGCACCCAAGGACAAGATCGGCGACTGGCTGGAGATGTACACCAAGGTCATGGAAGTCAATTACTGGTCTTCCACCAACTGCGTGAAGGCCCGCTACGACGCGGCCCGCAAGGAATGGGAAGTGACGGTGGAGCGCGACGGCGAGACGCTGGTCATCCGGCCGAAGCACCTGGTGTTCGCGACCGGCATGTCCGGCAAGGCCAACGTGCCGAAGATCGAGGGCCAGGACGTCTTCAAGGGCGAGCAGCAGCATTCGTCGCAGCACCCGGGGCCGGATGCCTACCGCGGCAAGAAGGTGGTGGTGATCGGCGCCAACAACTCCGCGCACGACATCTGCGCCGCGCTGTGGGAACACGGCGCCGACGTGACGATGGTGCAGCGCTCCTCCACCCACATCGTGCGCTCGGATTCGCTGATGGACATCGGCCTGGGCGACCTGTATTCCGAGCGCGCCGTCGCCAACGGCGTGACGACGAAGAAGGCCGACCTGATCTTCGCCTCGCTGCCCTACCGCATCATGGCGGACTTCCAGATCCCGCTGTACGACCGCATCCGCGAGCGCGACGCCGAGTTCTACCGCAAGCTCGAGGAAGCCGGCTTCATGCTCGACTTCGGCGACGACGGCTCGGGCCTGTTCATGAAGTATCTGCGCCGCGCTTCGGGCTACTACATTGATGTCGGCGCCTGCGATCTGGTCATCGACGGCAGCATCAAGCTGCAGTCGGGCAAGGACATCAGCCACCTGACCGAGAACGCCGTGGTGCTGGACGACGGCACCGAATTGCCCGCCGACCTCGTCGTCTATGCCACCGGCTATGGCTCGATGAACGGATGGGTCGCCGATCTGGTCAGCCAGGAAGTGGCCGACAAGGTCGGCAAGGTCTGGGGGCTGGGTTCGGACACGACCAAGGACCCCGGCCCCTGGGAAGGCGAACAGCGCAACATGTGGAAGCCCACGCAGCAGGAAAACATGTGGTTCCACGGCGGCAACCTGCACCAGTCGCGCCACTACTCGCTATACCTGGCGCTGCAGTTGAAAGCGCGCCAGGAAGATCTGCCGGTGCAGGTCTATGGCCTGCAGGAAGTGCATCACCTGCGCTGACCAGCCGGTTTCCGGAGTGCCTCCCCAGCGAGGGGCGAGACACTCCGGCGACAACCACAGAAGATCACGAGCACGGAGTTTGACCCATGAAAGCAGCACGTTTTTACGACCGCGGCGACATCCGCATCGAAGACATCCCCGAACCCGTCGTGGCGCCGGGCACCGTCGGCATCGAAGTGGCCTGGTGCGGCATCTGCGGCACCGACCTGCACGAGTTCATGGAAGGGCCGATCTTCATTCCGCCCTGCGGCCATCCGCACCCGATTTCCGGGGAATCCGCTCCCGTCACCATGGGCCACGAGTTTTCCGGCGTGGTGTATGCGGTCGGCGAAGGCGTGGACGACATCGAAGTCGGCCAGCATGTGGTGGTCGAACCCTACATCGTGGCCGACGACGTGCCCACGGGACCGGGCCAGAATTACCACTTGTCGAAGAACATGAACTTCATCGGCCTGGGCGGCCGCGGCGGCGGCCTGTCCGAAAAGATCGCCGTCAAGCGCCGCTGGGTGCACCCGATCTCCAGGAACATCCCGCTGGACCAGGCCGCCCTGATCGAACCCTTGTCGGTGGGCCACCACGCCTGGAGCCGCAGCGGCGCCAAGGCCGGCGATGTGGCCCTGGTCGGCGGCGCCGGCCCGATCGGCCTGCTGCTGTCGGCGATCCTGAAAGCCAAGGGCCTGACCGTCATCATCACCGAGCTGAGCGCCAAGCGTAAGGAAAAGGCCCGCGAATCCGGCGTCGCCGATCACATCCTGGACCCGTCCGAAGTGGATGTGGTGGCGGAAACGATGAAGCTCACCGGCGACAAGGGCGTGGACGTGTCCTTCGAATGCACCAGCGTGAACAAGGTGCTGGACGCCCTGGTGGCCGCGACCAAGCCCACCGGCGTGGTGGTGATCGTGTCGATCTGGAGCCATCCGGCCACCATCAACGTGCACAGCGTGGTGATGAAGGAGCTGGACGTGCGCGGCACCATCGCCTACTGCAACGACCATCGGGAAACCATCAAGCTGGTGGAACAGGGGAAGATCGACCTGGAGCCTTTCATCACCCAGCGCATCCAGCTGGACGACCTGGTTTCACAAGGCTTCGACACCCTGATCCACAACAATGAGTCGGCGGTGAAGATCATCGTTCAGCCGCGATTGAAGTAAGCCGGCCTTTGCTCCCATCCTCCTTTCACCCAATGCTCTCAACTTAACGCTCCCTTATAGGACATATGCAAATGTGGCTTGCTTCGGGGCGGTCGTGGGTAGCTTCTGCCTGGCTGGATGCGGCATCGACTGCGGCCCATGGCGGCCAGGGTAT
>JAVEZY010000052.1:0-6740 GCA_034002745.1 Gammaproteobacteria bacterium | reverse complement strand
GCCGGCGTGCGAGTGGGCGCACGCGCAAGTGTGGGCGAAAACTCGACAAAGAGCGGGCGAACCAGTTATTCCGCATCCGCATCACGCTCGTGGAGAAAGAGCGATTCGTGGGGGAGCGACGAATAACTGCAGGGGGCGAAATCGCAGGCCTGCATGCCGATCCCGTGCCGGCAAAACAGCGCTTGCTCACGCCGTGCGCAGAGAGCCCATAGGCCTGGTCCCCCTGTAGGTCTGTACTCCAGTCGGCTCTAGCCGGAGTATCTGCACGGTTAGAGCCGTTTTTATTGAGGGGCCACCCATGTACGGATTCAAAGCGGGCGTAAAGCCTGGCAAGGCTGCAGGCGGGAAGATCAGGGGGCCGGGCACCGGGACTTCCGACAGCATCAAGGCAGAAGTCCCTGAGGGCAGCTACATCATGCCCGAGGATTCCACACGCCAAATCGGCGATGGCACGCTCTCCCGACTCGGCAAGCCGGTTCCGGTGAATGTGAGCAATGGCGAGTACCACATGCCCCCCGAGCAGGTGCATGCAGTGGGGGCCAAGGTGCTCGACCAGATGAAGAACGCCACCCACACACCGGCCCCGGGCCCGGGCTTCAACCCGCAGGAAGGCGCACTCTACTTCGCCGACGGCGGGCGGGTGAAAGTCGCCGAACAAAACCAGGCTCCAGGGTTGGGGTTCAGAATTGGTGCGGGCGCGGCCAACTACATGCGGGACATGGGCGATGCGTGGGCGGCCGATAATGCGCAGTTCGAAGCCGGCAACCCCGGGTTCATGGCCCGTGCGGGAAGAGCCATCAACCCGCTGACGGGGCTGGGTTCTGCGATTGGGGCCGCGCGAACGGCGGCACAAGATGGCGACCTGGCCGGCGTGGGCGTGGCCGCGCTGGGAGGGGTTCCGGCGTTTGGCGTGATGCGTGCGCCGGTCAAGGGGGTTGCGGGCATGGTGTCGCCCGGGGTGGATGCTGCCCGCTCTGCCGCGACCATCGGCGCAAACACGGCGGTGAATGTTGCCGGCGATTACTACGACGGGAGCCGGCTGCCGGATCCGGTACAAAAGGCCGCTGGGGCGCCTCCACCGGACCGGTCGATTTTCCGGCTGGCTGAGGGGTTTCGGCCCGATGCAGAAATGCCACGGCAGGGGTTTGCCGACGGCGGCCTGGTGGATGATGAGAAACGCCGCAATGTGCCGGTTCCGCAACCCACACACGGGCCGCAACCGGCTCCTGATGCAAAAATACAGTCACCCGTTGCCCGGATACAGGCCGATGCCCGCGAGCGGCGGGACGCTGAGCGTGCGGCCAACCCTGGGGGCCCATACACTGACATCAATGGTTTCCGCACCGGTGGGCCGTCTGCACAGGCGCGCACGAACAGCGTGCCGGCTGCTCAGTTGGGACAGCCGGAGCCCAACCCGAACGCGGGAGCTTTCTGGAAGAATGTCAGCAATGCGCTGACGCACAGCTCGGACCGTGCGGCCATGGAGCAGCGGCAGGCTGCGCGCGATGAGACTCGACGGGCGGCCGGGAGGTTTGGTTTCATGCCCCAAACCCCAAGCCGTGATGTTGGGGTGAACACCGGATTCCTGCAGAACACGCTCCAGGACTTTGAGCGCACGAACGGCGTGAACAACAGCAGCTCGCAACCTGCGGGCAGTGGCAGTGGCGAAGTCGGCAGGATCGCCCCCACCGCCACGAACACCAGCGTGCCCGGCGTGATGCGCTACGACCGGCCAGGCGAGAGCCCGTTGTTCACAAACGTGCCGTCGGGCGACATGCCCGGGAGCAATGCGTCCAGAACCACCGACAGCCCTGCGCGCGTGGATCAGTTGATGCAGAACCTGTCCAGCGGGAATAGCGCGCTTGCGCGTCGCATGTCCAGCCCTAGTGCCAGCGCGATCTGGGCCGAAACTGCGCGCATCCAGCAAAACCGCAGGGACGGCCGTCCGGACAACTGGCAGCGTACACCCGAAGGCGACGCGGCCCAACAGCGCGCAGCCGACATGCAGAGCGCCAACTACCGCATGCGCGAGGCGATTGAAAAGGCCGAAACTGCCCGGTTCTTCGGCCGTGGCGCGGAGGCCCGCCAGCACATGCAGGCCGCCCAAATGTATGCCGGCATTCTGGCTGCCTACAACCAGCTTGGATCCGCCGAGCGCCAGACCGCCATGCAGCAGTCGGGGGAAACTGCACGCACCAAAGATACCAATTCGGTATCGCGAGATGCGAACGAAGCCGCACGATGGGCGAAGCAACAGCAGTTCGGGCTGGATGAGCGGAAGTTCGAATCTGAAGACCGGGTTCGCGGCTTCGAGGCTCGCGGGCTTGAGCGCATGGAAAATCTCTACCAGCAGCTGGACAAGGCCGATACGCCGGAAGCGCGGGCGAGCATTGTTGAGCGCATTCAGGCTATGTCCGGCCGTAGCGCGCCAGAGCGGGACCTGCGCAACGAGTTCATAACCCGGAAGGTGCCGGTCTATGACGACAAAGGCTTCATGCAGGGCGAACAAGAAGAGATTGTCCATCTGCCGACGTATTTGCAGCAACAGCAGAGCGGGCCGGCCGGGCCGGCCGCGCCAGCCGCCCCGCGCCGAGGCGAAGTCCGCAACGGATACCGATTCAAGGGCGGGAACCCCGCCGACCAAGCAAGCTGGGAGAAAGTCTGATGGCCGATCGCAAGCCCTGGGAAGAGTTCAGCAGCACCACGAGCAGCGATGCACCAGCAGAACAGAAGCCATGGGAGGCGTTCGGCGGAGAGCCGAAGCCCGAGCCCAAGGGCTTTCTCGGTCACGCCCGCGACTCCGCCATCGCGCTGGGCACCGGCCTGGCGCAGGGCGTGCAGATGCTCACCAATGTGGCCGGCGCAGACAATGCGGTGTCGCAGGGCATTGGCGATGCCATCGACACGATGCGCGGCTGGGAGTCGCCCGAGCGCCAGTCCGAGCGCGCCGCGCGGGCCGCAAAGATCAAGCAGGCCGAGGAATCCGGCAGTACCTGGGAGGAGGTGAAAGCCTACGCCGGGTCGTTTGCCGATGCGCCGCTGGACACCACGCTGGAGGCGCTGGGCACGGCCGCGCCGACCATTGCCGGCGCCGCGCTGACCGGTGGCGGCAGTACGGCTGCGCAACTGGCGGCCCGTGCGGCACCGATGGCGCTGGGGGCGGCGCAGGGCGTGGGGGCAGTGAAGGGCGAGATCCACGAGTCGGTGGAAAACCGCTGGAAGGAGGCGGGCGCCAGCGACGAGGAGGCTGCTGCGCGGGCAGCCGAGGCGCAGTCCTACGCCGGGGAGAACGCCGGAAACATTGCGCTGGGCGGCGCGCTTGGGGTGCTGGCCGGCAGTACCGGTGTTGAGTCTGCCGTGCGCCGGATGGCGGGGTCGTCGCTGGCGCGCGAGGCGGCCGAGCGGGCCGCGCCGGGGGTGGTGCGCGGGGCGCTGACCGGTGCGCTGTATGAGGCGCCAATGGAGGCGCTGCAGGGCGGCCAGGAGCGGTACGCCGCCAACGTGGCCGGGCAGCGCGAAGGGTTTGATGTGCCGACCTGGCAGGGCGTGGCCGGCCAGGCGACACTGGAAGGCATGGCGAGCGCACCGCTTGGCGGGGGCTTCGGTGCGGCCAATGCTTATGCGGCTGGCCGCCAGAGGCAAGACGGTGCGGACGGGCAGGATGCCGCCGGAGCGCGGGGGGGCGACGGGCCGCCTTCTGCCAGCCCGTTCGATCAGGCCGTTCCTCCCCCGGTGCTTGACGCTGATGCGCTGGAGCGGGCGGGGATTTCGCAGACCCCGGGGGCGATACTCGACGAACAGCAATTGCAACGGTGGGGCGTGGACAGTCTGCCGCCTGCCGCTGATCTGCCGCAGATCAAGCCGTCCGAGCAGATGGGGTTGGACCCTGCGACAGGGCCAATGTCAGCAGCGGCTGCAATGGCCGTGGATTCGGGGGCTTCTGCGCAGGCGCCACAGGCCGCGCAGGCGGTGGACCCGGAAACCGGTGAGGTTCTGCAGCAGCAGGATGCACCCGGCAGCGAACCGGCCACCGGCATTGTCGGCCAGCTTGAGGCGGCACAAGGGCCTGAGCAGGTGCGCGACATTCTGCGCAGGGCCGAAGCGGATGATGTGGTCCATGCGCTGGCCGGCCGGCCCGATCTGGATCAGGTCGCTCAGTCTGGGCTGAGCGAAGGGGCGTGGAACCTGCTGCGTGACGAGCTCTCGACGGCGCGTGACCTGCGGGCGCGTGACCGGTTGGCTTTTGTTGAGCAGCAGGCGCGCGTGAATGGCGGCTGGGATAGCCTGCTCGCGAACGAGCGTAATCGTCTTCTGAATGAGCTTGGCGAGCGCAGGGCAGCATCGGCAGGCGACGCGTCCGGGGCGGGTCAGGCAGCGCAGGCGGTGGATACGGCGGGTTCGCCTGCCGGCGAACAGCGTGGGGGGCCTGGCGTAGCCCAGTCGCAGGCCACGCGAGAGGCGGTGGACGCGGTCAAGCAGCAAACGGCCGAAGCGATTGGCCAGCGCCTGCAGGGGATGAAGGCGGGGGAGGTGAACACGTTCGCCGCCCGCATCCTGCCAACCATGGGCCTCAAGCCGACCGCCAGCAAGGCGCGCAACATCGCCCTGCTGACCGATGGCGCTCGTGTGAATCTGTATGGCGTGGCGGGGGAACTGGGGGTCGAACTCTCCGATGCGTCCCGCAGCGCCCTGGAAGCAGACATGGCGGGCACTGTTGCGGAGCCGATTCCTGCGACAACGGATGCCGCGAGCCCTGTTGATGTGGCCCCGTTCCGGCGCGCGCTCGTAGATGACAGCGCAGGCCGCACACACGACGGCTACTACATGGAGGTTGGCCCGGGGTATATCTCGCTCGCAGAAGATGCGACCAGGGTGTATCCGGTGATGGTCGATAACGGGCTGGAGCGTCGCAGCGACTCATCGGGTGGCGCAATTTCTCGCGCGTACGAACAGGCCGTAGAGATCGCGCAGAAACTCGGAAAGCAATTCACGTCCGACAGTTCTGTGACCGTTTCCGCTGCCCGCGTGTATGAATCGCTGAAGCGCAAAGGGTACGCTGTCGAGAAAAGCCAGTCGGCACGGCTGGCCACCAAGCCCGAGGTGGTGTCTGATCGCTGGATGACGGATGACGGGAGCCCTGTG
Organism: Gammaproteobacteria bacterium; assembly: GCA_034002745.1. Classification (GTDB taxonomy): domain Bacteria; phylum Pseudomonadota; class Gammaproteobacteria; order SZUA-140; family SZUA-140; genus JAITWN01. The sequence continues at coordinate 1,598 of JAVEZY010000052.1, read as the reverse complement.
TTTGTTGTCGGGCCGAAAGGGGAAGGCGCGCAGCAGCAGGCGGGAGGCAGCAGTAATGGCGTGCAGTCTGCCGCTGCCGCAGTGCCTGATAACGGCGCTGCGCAAGGGGGCGCTGACGTACAGCGAGTCGCAGGGGATGTGGTTGGCGTCGTTGATGGCGGACCCGCATCAGGAGCGGCAGTCGCTGCCGGAGTGCCTGTGGCTGGCGGCCAGCAGGCCCCAACAACCCAAACAGCAGAAACCCCCGCTGCCCGCTGGCAATCCATGACCCCCGATCAGCGCCAGGATGCACTGGCTGCTGCCGGGTATGTGACGGCAAAAGGCGCGCCCAACGTCGTTGCGACCGCAAACAAGGGCCGCGAGTGGGACGCGCTGGGCGAGAAGGTGCGCAGCCGGCTGACGGAGTCGATGAGCGGGCAGGGCCGGGCTGCACAGGCGCAAGCGGCTGATGCTGCGCCGGCCACGGCCACAACCCCAACACCTCAATACTCATCTGGTGATCGTGTCGTCGCTGATCGTGATGTGATTGAAGGCGATATCGTGACCACGCCGGACGGCAGGCAGTGGATGGCGCGAGTCAAGCGCGGGCGCAGCATCCCGGTGGTGCCCTTCGAGAACGGGAAGCCGGTTGTCTCTGCCGACACTTCGCGCAGCTTTGACCTGGACGAAACCGAGGTTACGCATACCGGCACGAACGTGTATGGGCACGGCAATCAGCCGAAGCCTGACGTGCAGAAAGCTCAGTCCGGCGCAGCGCAATCGGCGCAGCAAGGCGCGCTGCCAGAATTCAAGACGGCCGTAGAGTTCGAGCAGTGGCTTGATGAGCAGGTAACCGAAGACCGCGAACAGCTCAACAGCAGGTCTGGTGACGATGGCGTTGGGAAGGTAGTGCTGAACGAAGGAAAGTGGATTGTCTCTTACGACTCAGGGATGACCGGGAGACAGCGAGCAGAACGCAACCCGACCTATGACGCCCGCCTCGTCTATCGACTGGACGATGGCCGGCTGGTCTGGTGGGAAGTGGAAACAGGGCGGGTTCTTGAGGTCACCCAAGACGATTCTCGACTTGAGATGAAGGTTGGTAAGGAGCATGCGCCAGAGCGCGAGGACATGTCCCCCAGCTACATGGAGGTAGAGCACGACGGGCAAATATATTCGTTGATGCTGCCCGACAGCGCGTCGCGCGTGACGGCGGAGCAGCTAGAGGAGGAGCTTTATACGCGCGATTTCCCAGCGCAAGTGAATGAGATGTTCCGCCAGCGAGTTCGCGAGTCGAAGCCTGATGCGCAGCAAGCCGGGCCGGCGACCGCATCACAGGCCGATGCAGACACGGAGTCTGCGCAGCAGCCAGCGCAAGCTGAAGCTCAGGATCAGCCCGCAGAATCAGCGATGGACGCGGCTGCTACGCAGAAGGCGCGCATCGCCGACTCCGTCGAGAAGCTTGCAGACAGCGACGACACGCCGCAATTCTCTCGCGCATCAGCGGCGCAACAGGCCGGCCCGAACGATGCCGAAATTCGCGCACTGGTCGAGCAGTATGCTGCCGAGGATGGCGCGCCAAGCGCGGCCGAGATTACCGAAGCGGTGCGCCAGTTCCG
>JAVEZY010000051.1:0-6851 GCA_034002745.1 Gammaproteobacteria bacterium | reverse complement strand
CGCGGACGCGCCTATTACATGATCGGCAACACCCCATCCGCAATCGCGGATTATCGCGCCGCGCTGCAAGTCCACGCGAACTGGTTCCCCGCCGTACAAGCATTACAAGAATTGGGAGTACAGCCGTGATGAAACTGCTCCACTTCGCCGATGCGCACATCGACATGGCAAACTACGGGCGGCACGACCCCGAGAGCGGTCTGCCCCTGCGCGTGCTCGATTTTCTAAAGTCGCTGGATACCATCGTGGACGCCGCCATCGAGCGGGAGGTGGACATGGTCATCTTCGCGGGCGACGCCTACAAGGACCGTTCCCCCGCGCCCACCTTCCAGCGCGAATGGGGCAGGCGCATCATGCGGCTGTCGCAGGCGCACATCCCCACCCTCTTGCTGGTCGGCAACCACGATATCTCCCCCGCCGTCGGGCGCGCGCACGCCCTGCAGGAGTTCAAGACCCTGCACGTGCCGTTCGTCAAAGTGCTGGATGCGCCCTGCCTGCTGACTCCCGCCGACCTGTGGGACCTGCCGCTGCAGGTCATTGCCATGCCGTGGATCGCCCGTTCCGGGCTGATGGCGGTCACCGGTGAGACCGACTCCACCCAAGCCTTCTCCCGCATCGAAGAAAATATGGGACAGTTGATCGGCAATTGGCTGGAGGAGTGTGACCCGTCCCTGCCGACCGTCCTGACCGCGCATGCTTCCATCGAAGGCGCGAAGTTCGGCGGCGAACGGCTGGTGATGCTCGGCAACGACCTGGTGCTCTCCGGCAGTCTGGTCAAGAACAACAAGTTCAATTATGTGGCGATGGGTCACATCCACAAGCCGCAAGACGTCAACGAAGGGCACCAGCCGCCCGTCGTCTATCCCGGCTCCATCGAGCGCGTGGACTTCGGCGAGGCAAAGGAGGAGCGCTTCTTTGTCATTGCCGAGCTGGAGGCGGGGAAAGATACGCGCGTCGAGTGGGTCCAGCTCACGGGGGTCAGAACGTTCATAGACCGCCGGGCAGTTCTCAGTTCCAGCGAGAACGTGACCGAGGCGCTCAAGCAGGCATTGCCCACACCGAAAGAAATGTCGGATGCCATCGTGCGGCTGGTGGTGGAATATCCGCGTGAATGGGATGCGCTGATCGATGAATCCGCGCTGCGGAAATACGCCGCGGATGCCTTCGAACTGCATCTCGTTAAACGTCCGCAGAGCGAGGCGCGCGTGCGCATCCCCGAGGGGCAGGTCGTCAGCAGTCTGGGTCCGCTGGAACTGTTGGGGCAGTACTTCGACTCCGCCAGGGTCTCGAACGCCGACGAGTTGAAGCGCCTCGCGCAGGAGATCATCGCGGACGGGGAGTAACCCGCAACGAACTCCGTTTTTCGTGTTCTACATGACAAAGGAGACGATGACATGAAAAACTTAAAATGGATATTGCTTGGCATTTACCTGATCGTTGCCGGATTGATGCTGTTGGGAGTCAGTTTTCCGCTTGCCGGCACGGTCGCAGGCGTGTGCGCCCTGATCGCAGGCGTGCTGTTCATCCTGAACCGTTGATCCGCTTCTATCGTTTGCAAACAGCCTCCAACATGGAGGCTGTTTTTATTGATTGACTTTGCCTTCCTTTTGGAATACACTTCCTTATTCCATCTTCGCGAGGTCATTATGTCCAGGGAACATTCACGTTATCGCTGGTTCGTGGTCGCCGTGTTCTTTTTCTTCATGCTCCTGCACCAGACCGACAAGTTGATGATCGGCTCGCTGCAGGTGCAGATCACCGATGAGTTTCAGATCAGCAACACACAATGGGGGTTGGTGAACTCTGGCGCGTTGATCGTCGCCACCCTGCTCTACCCGGTCTGGGGCTATCTATACGACCGCTACGCGCGCGCCAAACTGCTCGGGCTTGCCTCGTTCATCTGGGGCGCCACCACCTGGCTGAACGCGCTCGCGCGCAGTTTCGGCGTCTTCCTCGTCACCCGCGCCTCGACCGGCATCGACGACTCCTCCTACCCCGGTCTGTACACCCTCGTTGCCGATTACTTCGGTCCCAACCTGCGCGGCAAGGTCTACGGTCTCCTGCAACTGGCACAGCCCATCGGCTACCTGGTCGGCATGATCCTTGCCTTGATGATCGCGCCCATGATCGGCGGCTGGCGCAGCGTGTTCTTCATCACCGGCGGGCTGGGGCTGGTCATTGCGCTGTTCATCTACTTCGGCGTCAAGGAGATGCCGCGCGGCAAAGCCGAACCCGAGTTCGAAGACATGCAGATGGCGGAGATGCAGAACTTCAAGTTCTCCTGGCAGGAGGCGAAACAGATCTTCAAGAAGCGCACCATGTGGTTCGTCTTCCTGCAGGGCTTTACAGGCGTCTTCCCGTGGAACGTCATCACCTTTTTCTTCTTCGCTTATCTCGCGCGCGAACGCGGCTACGACGAGGGCAGCATCCTGTTCACGATGGCGCCGGTCATCCTCATCCTCGCCAGCGGATACTTCATCGGCGGTGCGCTGGGTGACCTTGCCTTCAAGTACACCCGCAAGGGGCGCATCATCGTCTCCAGCATCGGCGTGTTGATGGGCGCGTTGTTCATCACGCTCGCGCTCAACTCGCCCATCGAAGCGCGCAACCAATTCTTCATCTTCATGTGTCTCACCGCCGTCTTCATGCCGCTCTCCTCCGCCAACGTCGTCGCCACCGTCTATGATGTCACCGTCCCCGAAGTCCGCTCGACGGCGCAGGCGACGCAATACTTCATCGAGAACGCGGGCGCGGCATTCGCCCCCATCCTCACCGGTCTCATCGCCGATGCCATCGACCTCAAGACCGCCATCCTGCTGATCTGCGTGGTGGCGTGGGGCTTGTGCTTCCTCTTCTACCTCGGCGCGCTCTTCACCATCGACAAAGACACCGGCAACCTGCGCGCGCAAATGGCGGACCGCGCCAAATCCATGTAATTCCCCGTTGCAGGGGCGACGCATGCGTCGCCCCTGCAATTTAATGCGTGATGCACATCATCCAGATCGACCTACACAACAAAAACCACCTGCGGGATTTCCTCGCCCTGCCCTTTGCCATCTATCGGGACATTCCCCAATGGGTGCCGCCCCTGCAAACCGACGAACGCCTCCGCCTTAACCCGAAGCGGTTCCCGTTCTACAAACATTCCCACGCCGCATTCTTTGTCGCCTACTCGGAAACCCGTCCCATCGGCAGGCTCGCCGTCCTGGATAACCGTCCCTACAACGAGTTCAACAACGAGACAACCGCCTTCTTCTATCTCTTCGAATGTGAGCGCGACCCCGAAGCCGCACAGGGACTGTTCGAGGCGGGCGTTGCGTGGGCGCGCTCGCGCGGCTTGACCAAGATCATCGGTCCCAAAGGCTTCACGCCCATGGACGGCTTCGGTCTGCTGGTGAAGGGCTTCGGGCATCGTCCCGCCTTCGGTCTGCCCTACAACCCCGATTACTATCCCGTCCTCATCGAGTCCCTCGGTTTCGAGCCGCTGCGTGATGCGGTCTCCGGCTACATCGGCGGGAATGTCCACTTCCCCGAACGCATCCACGAACTGGCGGACAGGATCAAACAGCGCCGCGGACTGCACATCGCCCGCTATGAAAAGCGCTCCGACCTGCGCAGGCTCGTCCCCAAACTGAAGGACCTCTACAACGGCGCATTGCGCGGCACCGCGGACAACGCTCCCATCTCCGATGAGGAAGCGGACGCGCTTGCCGATCAACTGCTGTGGTTCGCCGACCCCAAGCTCATCAAGATCGTCATGAAGGGCGAGGAGCCGGTCGGCTTCCTGCTGGCATACCCGGACGTGTCCGCCGCGCTGCAAAGGTCACAGGGGAAGCTATTTCCGTTCGGCTGGTTCCACCTCCTGCGCGAACTGAAGCGCACGGACTGGCTCAACATCAACGGCGCGGGCATGATCCCCGAATACCGCGGCTCCGGCGGCATGGCGATCCTGTACAGCGAAATGTTCAAGTCCGTGCGCGATTCGGGGCAGTTCAAACATGCCGAGGTCGTGCAGATCGGCATGGAGAATGAAGCCATGCAGCGCGATCTGGAGAACTTCGGCATCGACTTCTACAAGGTCCACAGGACGTACCAGCGAGATTTGTAATACAAATTTGGGTTCGTTTGACAGTTATTTTCCCTGCGGAAGGGGGCTACAATGAAGTCCGGAGGACCCTTCCCCATGACCATTATCGTAGCTGACACCACCTGCGGCTTGCCGCGTGACCTGCTCGCCCAACGCGGCGTCCCCTTGATCCCCCAGATCGTCATCTTCGGTGAAGAGTCGTTCCATGATGATAAGGAACTCGACACCGCTGCATTCCTGCAAAAACTAAAAGCCGCCAAGGAATTGCCCAAGACCGCCGCGCCGGAACCGCATCAGTATTACCCGGTCTTTGAAGAGGCGAAGCGGAACGGTGAAAGCGTCATCGTGGTCGCGCCGACCAGCAAAGCCAGCGGGACGGTTCGTTCGGCGCAGACGGCTGCGCTGGAGTTCCCCGACGTGGACATCCGCGTGGTGGATACGCTGACCACCTCCTGCAACCTCGGCTCGCTCGTGCTGCTGGCGGATGATATGGCGAAGGCGGGCGAATCCGCCGATGAGATCGTGGCGAAGCTGAACGACATGATCCCGCGCGGGCGCATCTACTTCCTGGTGGATACGCTCGAGTATCTCGCCAAGGGCGGTCGCATCGGCGGCGCGAAACGGCTGGTGGCGGAACTGCTGGAGATCAAGCCCATCCTGCAGGTGAAGGACGGTCAGGTGGAGGCATTCGAGCAATTGCGGACGAAGAAACGCGCGCTCGCCCGCCTCGTGGATGTAGTGGCGGAGGGATGCAAAGGCGGAGAGTCCGCTTACTTGAGCGTGCTGCAGGTCGAGGCGGAACAGGAGGCGGAGGCTCTCATCGCAGAGTTGAGATCAAGGGTGGCTGTCGCGGACATCCCGATCTATGAACTGCCGCCCGCCATCGTCGTCCATGCCGGACCGCGCGCGATGGGCGTCGGTTTCTTTGCCTGACCCGGCTGGGGGAATGGTATAATTTTTCCGCTTATCGCAAAATTCCCCACGCTTGTGGTTTTCATTTAAGGAGAACGTCTCATGTCCGGTCATTCAAAGTGGTCCACTATTAAGCGCAAAAAGGGCGCGGCTGATGCCAAGCGCGGCGCGATCTTTACCCGCCTTGCCCGCGAGATCACCATCGCGGCGCGCGAGGGCGGCGACCCCGATGTCAACTTTCGCCTGAGGCTGGCAGTGGACAAAGCCCGCGCCGAGAACATGCCCAAGGACAATATCGAGCGCGCCATTAAAAAAGGAACAGGGGATGATAAGGAAGGCGTCGCCTTCGAGGAGTTGACGCTCGAAGGCTATGGTCCGCACGGTTCGGCGATCCTCGCCTCCTGCGTGACCGACAACCGCAACCGCACCATTTCGGAAGTCCGCCACGCCTTTAGCAAATCCGGCGGCAACATGGCGGAGGCGGGCGCGGTGGCATGGCAGTTCGACCGCAAATCCTATTTCTCCTTCCCGTCCAGCCAGATGTCGTATGAGAAGGCGTTCGATCTGGCGGTGGTCGCCGGCGCGGACGATGTGGTGGATGGCGGCGAGGAGATCGAGATCTTCGGTCCCGTTGAGGCGTTCAAGACCATCGCGGACGCGCTTCATCAGGTCAACGTTCAGCCTGCCGAGGCGGGCTTGCGCATGATCCCCAAACAGGAATTGGAACTTGGTGTGGAGGAAACCCTGCAGGTGCTGAAGGTCGTGGAAGGCATCGAAGACCTCGACGATGTGCAGGACGTGTACCACAACGTCAAAGTTTCGGATGAGGTGATCGCCGCGCTGGAAGCGGCGTAATAAACAAAAGGACACGGCGATGCCGTGTCCTTACGAAAACAATTCGATCTTCTTTTTTCTTGGGAGAGCCTTGATGGCTCTCTCTCGTTTTAAGGCGGTGATCTTATCGGGCTGCGGTTCGATGTAAACCAGTTTCACCGGCAGACGCATTTTTGTGTAACGCGCGCCTTTGCCCCTGTTGTGCTGTATCAGCCGCCGTTCGGGGTCGGTCGTCCAGCCGGTGTAGAGCGTGCCATCCACACATTCGAGGATGTAGCAGAAGAAAGCGGTCATCCGTTCTTTTTGCGGGATTTGCCGAGCTTCGAGCCGAGCAACTGCTCCATAACGGAGATCTTCTCCACTGACGCTTTCTCCACCCCAAGCCAGTCACCTTTGCCGCGCTGGGTGAGCCAGGTCTCGCGTCCCTTGTGCGCGGCCTCAAAGCGTTCCTTGAGGGAATCTTCCTTCCCGTCTTCGATGTCGTCACGCAATTCGATCAGGGCAGTGATCAGGCGATTCAATCCGTGCACCACGTTCTCGCGGTTGTGCAGGGATGACATGCTCAAAGCAGCCGCATCACCGTCCTCCCCAAACGCGGATGTGGCGGAGAAATACGCGCGTCCCGCCACCTTGCGGACCTCCTGCCAGCCGGGCTGGTCAATAGTCGCATTCAGAAGCGCGGCGGATGTCAATTGCGGAAGCAGGCGGGCGGAGACCATCAAACCGTCCGATTCGGCGATGTCCGCGATCATGATGGTCGCACCGAGCAGACCGACCAGGTCCGAGACCAGTTTGATCGCTTCGCCGGGTGTGCCGGGAGGGGCTGAAAGCAGGAAAACGCTTCTGGAAAACAGATCCGCCCGCGCCGCGTCCCGATCCGTTTCAGTCTCATGAAGATATGCCGCCCCGGTCACAGGGACCAGTCCCACGTAATGAGAATGCGCGGGCAGGCTTTCCTTTGCCCACTTCGCCGCCTCGGCTTTGACCGGGCACAGATCCACCACCACCGCATCCTTTT
>JAVEZY010000050.1:0-6962 GCA_034002745.1 Gammaproteobacteria bacterium | reverse complement strand
GTGGCGGTGTGCATTGCGGCGGCGACGTTCAAGAAGTATCTGTAAGATCAGTACACCCGCATGCGCCGAAGTATGTAGGTGGCTTCGTCATCTGCGGTTCTAACCCTCCCACAAGTCATCGGGGCCGAGATAACTCAGATCGAGCTGGCCGTTATTCAGAGCGACAGTCGCTCGCACAAGACCGCGCCGATTCGGGTTGAGCGGGTGCTGTAGCAGACCGATCGCGTGCCCGTCGGGCGCCAGCACCAGCGGCTGTCCGTTCCTATGAAAGAGGCTGACTGGTGTTCCGGGAGGCGCGGGTGCGGCGAACCACTGGACGTTTCCAAGATAATCCCGTCGCGCCCAGGTCCGATTGTCTGACGGGGCGAACTCCTGGATGAATTCGAGCCATATGGCCCGCGTCTCGGCCGTTGGCCAGTTGGGTTGCGCCGACCAGACCGCGAGGCCGGGTGAGCGCAGCCACGCGCGCAATTCCGCGCCAGTCGTGAAGGTGGCGGCCGTGTCGGTGACGGCTTTTATGGCCGCCAGCCGGGAATTGAAACCCGCCTGGATCAGAATCGAGGCGGAGCGATTCATCGTCCCCGTTTCGACAGCCGGCACAGCCAGGCCGAGCTCATAGTCGTCCAACGCCAGTGCGAACATACCGACGACATCGCCATTGGCGGCGGCACGGACGCGTAAGGCCTCCATGGCCCAAGGCAGGCGATAAACCAGGCCACCCTCAATAAACTGCAATGCCTCGGCTTCCTGTCCGGCGACGATCGCTGCCAACGGCTGCCCGAGCAGCCAGCATCTGAGGATGTCGCGCCAATTCGCCGGGAATGGATCCGGCTCAAACGGGTAGAAGGCGAACACGCGTTCGGCGATGCCGGTGATCGCAGCGATTGCCGCCTCATGGTCCGATGCTGCGAGGGCTGCGTTGGCCTGTATGAGAAGGTCGTTTGCCTCAGCCGCAATTGCGTCCAGCGCATGTCCAGCTTCGAGGCCGAGCCCGGCCAGAAAGTAGCCGCGTCGTGTAGCGGCAGTCGAATTCGCCCAGATATACCGGCTCCGCGTGAGCAGCGTGGCGCGATAGGCGGCGCGTGATGCGTCGTCGACGTGAAGCAGGCGACGCTGCCAGAGCGAAGATTGAAGGATGTTGTCGAGCGCGGCCTCGATCTGGTCATCGGGCACGTCGGCCTCGCCTATGAGGCTGAGAATGGCGGTGTCGAGCGTCGCCATATGACGCTCCCACTCTTTCAGCGCCCGCTCGCGCTTGTCGGCCTTCTCGCCGGCGACCTCGGGGAAGGTCCATGCCGCGGCGTTGTTGACGACGTAGTCCATTAGCTGATCGAGATTGCCGCCAAGCCGTGCATGCAGGCGCATGAGAAGCGAAAGGATGAGCTGAATGAGCCCGCTCTCCATCTCGCGGGCGCCAAGATCCTCGATCAACGCGACCCATTCGTCATGCTTCTTGTTCCGCGAATCCTGGAAAATGGGAAAGAGGACTAGCCCTTCAACATCGACATAGGCGCGGCCGGCGCGCCCGATGACATTCTTGAATTCAGAGACCTTGATCTTCTCGCCGTGGCGATAGAGCGAATGCATAACGACAGCCGTGGCCGACAGGTTGAGGCCCTGAGCCAGCGTCGGCGATGAGATCGTTACCTTGAGCACGCTGTCGCGCAGCAGTCGCTCGACTTCTTTGCGATAGGCGGTCGGCAAGGCCCCATGGTGAAGCGCCACGCCAAGCCGCAGGCATTTGAGGATGTCGCTGTCCGGCCCAAGCCATTCTTCGCCGAGCGCGATAGCGGTTTGGAGTGTGGCGGGGTCAACCGTTAGCAGGGACGCGAGCGCGCCGCGCGAGTGCAAGTCGACGACAACCTTGGCGAACGGCTCGACGCTTCGGCGCTCGGGGCAGTAGATCAGCACCGTCTGGCCATCGCTGACGAGCCGCCACGCCGTTGCAAGGCTCAATTCCTGTTGGCTGTCCGGAAAGAGCCGAGTGCGTAATTTCTTCGGCGGTACGAACAGCGGCGGCGCCGCGCCGGTAAGGAAGCGAGGCACGAAGGGTCTTTCATCGCCGACGCGAAGATTGAGACGCGCCGTTGGCGAGTTCCAGGTTACCTCGCCAAACCGCAGGCGCGTAGGTCGCCAGTCGTTCTTGATCGGGCCTCCGGGCTGGTCGCGACGCAGCCATGCCGAGAAGTCCTCGAGTTGATCTCCGTCAGGAAGGATCGCCGACAGGCAAACGATCCGGCGTTGACCGGCGTCTTGTCGGCGCAGGAGGCGCTGAATCTGAACCTCGTATCGAACCTCGCGTTCCCCAGGTCCGATCATGTGGCCTTCGTCGAACACGAGCAAGCCGACATCGTCGAGGAGCGACGGATCGTTCCTCAACGCGAAGTCAAGTTTCTCAGGGGTCGCGACGACGATGTCACGCTCGCGGATAGCGTCCTCATCGAAGCCGGATACGCCAATGCTGCCGTAGAGCGCGGAGATGGTCTTGCCGAGTGGGCCGAAGGTGCGCTGGAGCGTGGTTTCCGTCTGCGCCGACAGGGCGCGAAGCGGTGTCACGAACATAACTCGCTGGCCACCAGCCAAGCACCGCAGAATTGACAATTCGGCAATCCGGGTCTTGCCGGCGCTGGTCGGCAGCGAGACAACAAGATTGTCGGTCTGATCGACGGCGCGCGACGCCGCCTCGGTCTGCGAAGGCCACAGGTCGACCTCGGCTCTCGGGCGGCGAGCGAGCAGGGCGATGAAGAGCTCGCGAAGGCCGGGCCATGACGCCGCGGCGCCACCGGCGGGGAGTAGCGGGACCTTCTCGTGGAAAGTGTTCGACCAGAGGTCGGAGAGCAGATGGATGGCGACCCGATGCACCCACCATTGCGGCAGAAGGTTCAATTCCGCGCAGATGTCGAGGTTTTCCCGAAGCTGCGCGATCGCCCGGTCGACTAGGGCTCTCTCGCCGCGATCCAGCGCGAGCAGGAATGTCGCGAATGCGCCGAAGAAGGCATCGGTCAGGGCGAGATCGAGGCCCTCGAAGAGGAAGTCCTGACCATCGCGCTCCGGCGCGTCGGCGGCGACAGGCTCCACAAGCCGTTGTTGGAATAGCGCTGCAATGGTCGCGTCCGATCCTCGACCATCCAGGCGGAAGGCGTACACGCGTGCGCGCAGCTCGTTGACGTCTCGGCGCATCAACAGCGCGAGCGCCTGTTCGATCGGGGAGAAATTCTCCTCGGCGGCCACGATCGCAAGGAGGGAATAGGCTCGGGCAGACAGGTGTGCGAGGTGATAGCTGGCCGCCGCCATGACGAAATGGAAATCGCGGTCTGCTTCGTCGCGGTTGCCCTTGGCCATAACCGCTTCGAGGGCGGTCGCCGCCTGTTCGAATGCGATCCGTGCCTGGTTCGGGTCGCCATCGAGTTCGAGGAGGCGCAGCCCCAGCCCAAGCAAGCCATAGGCGTAACTGTGGAGATCGAAGCTGAGCTGCGGCGAGAAAGCGGGCGCGCCAGGGGGCAGGACACCGTCACGCCAGATCATGGCGCGCGCCTGGCCTCGCGCGATGAGCCTGCCGCGAAAGCCTGCCGTCGCCGCGTCCGTGATGGCGGCTGTGATCGCGTCAGGGGTGGTTGGCATCGGCTATGACCCGATCGTAGACGGCCCCAACAAAGGCGGCATGGCCGTCGACGTGCAGACCGATACCCAATTGTTCGAATGAACCAGGATAGGCCTGCAGCGCCTGTGTCAGCAGCGCTTGCGGGGAGTTCCCGGAGAAGGTGAAGAGGAGATGTTTCACGCTCTCGGGCGGGATACCGTGCCGATAGAGCGCCTCGTCGATGGCGTCGACGAGCGGCGCGTCGGTGCCCAGCTCCATCAGTCTGGCTGAGATAAAGGACAATGCATGCGACGAGGGAAGGCCGCCATCCTTATCCAGGCCGGTCCGCGCCTCCTCCAGCGTTTGGGCGCGCAGGTCGATGCGGCTCTTGGCCTCTGTCTTCAGGAAGCGGAGGCGCTGTGTTGCCGGGTCGAGAAGCATGCCGATGACGTCGTCGCCGCGCATCGCCATGTTGCGGTGATCCTTCCAGCGCAGCCGTTTGATGGGGGCGCGATAGCCGCTGTGCGCGTCGATCCATTCCGTAGCGTAGATCTCGCCGAGATCGCCCGATCGGATCTGCGGCGTTTGCGGGAGAAGATTGGTGATCATCTGCGCGGCAGCGACCTTGCCCAGCCTCGCAAGCGCTGCGGCGATGCGCTCCTCGGCGGCGTAGTGGGCGGGGACGGCCGTGGCCGTCACCTGGATGCCGGTCGCAGCGTCCGCCGGCCGGCCCGTCATGACCCGAACGTGATGATTTCCCAGGGGCGTGTCCGCGGAGTCGCACCAATCGTTGAACTGCACCATGCGCCTCCTCCTCAGCTCGGGAAGAGGTCGCGAACGCGAAGAAAGGGCGTGCCGGTTTCGGCTGCCCTGCGCACCTTCCGTTCAAGAACTTGGTTGAGCGGTATCTCGCGATCAAGCAGATCATAGAGATCGAGACCGTCCATACAGATGACGCGCTTGCCTCGGCCAAAGGCGACGAGGCCGTCATCGGAGAAGCCGCTGTTGCTCACGAACAGGCCTCGCGTCCAGGCGGCCTTCTGTTCAATCTTGCCGTGGAACGTGTGCAAATCGGCGACGCCAATTGGCTGACCATGCCATTTGGCTTCCAGCAGATAGGTCTCGCTGCCGAGCTGGAAGCTGCCGTCGATTTGCTCACCGCAAAGGCGGAACGGTTCCTGGGCGGCCAAACCGAATGCGTCGAACAGGCCCTTGAGGAATCCCTCGAAGGCAAAGCCGCGTGCCTGTGCGCTGAGCGAGGAGACCCTCAGCAGCTCGGCTTTTATGGTGGCGATCTTCTGACGATCGACAACGGGTTGGGGCTGGGTTGGCTTCGGAGCCGCACCGCCGGAGAGACGATTGATCAAGCCTTGATAGCGCGACTGCGCATCGATTACCGGGTCCTTGCCGCCGCTGCGGGCAAGATAGTCGGAGCGGTACTCCCAGAGGGCCGTAAGCACGCGAACGGCAGTGGCATCGTCGCAGTTTTGCAGGAAATAGCGCAGCCGTTTCCCCTTGGAGCCGCCGTTCGCCGCGTATTTGGGATCGTCAATATTGACCTTCAGCTCCAAGGCGAAAAAATCCGCGAAGCTCGTGTCGGAAAAGTCGAGCACGAACCCAGGACCACGAACGAATTCAACGAGGTCATCTACAAAGCGCAGGTCGATGGATCGTATTGAGCTAATAAACTGTCCTCCCCCACGGACGATCATTGGTCTACTACTCCGCCTTCACCAGCTTCGCAGCCTTGGGATCGTAGATGTACCCGGTGATGCTGCCATCCTTGATGCGCGCCACGGCCTCGTCGATCACGAACAGCGGAACGAGAAACCATTCCTCAGGCTGCACAGGGTGACCGAAGCGGTCGTTGATGGTGATGTTCAACCGCGCGGGCGCGAACAGCCTGTGGAACAGGTTCTCCATCCGAGTGCGGTTGATGCCCGCGAGCTTGTAGGTCGCCACCACTTCGACCTTCGCCAGCAGGTAGGTGGAGTCGTGTTCGGCGTTGGCAATGCGCGTCTCCACCCTGCCCCCCGTCACGCCCATCTTGTGAATGATGTCGCGGTGCTGCGCGACATAGGGATGATCCGAGAGGGAGCGCAGGACGTAGATCGTGCCGCTTTCGACATCATCGGCCTCAAGCTCTCCGCCAAAAGAGAGTTGTCCGCTCTCGGGCGAGGCCAGCCGCCGTGCGGCGGGGTCGTTGTAGAACGCTCGCTGGAGCGAGCGCAGCAGCAGATTGCTCTCGGTGCCGTTGGAGAAGATGAGGCGCAGGCGGCGGTCCACTTCCCCGGCGGTGGTCTTCAATGGCTCGCCAACCTCGGCAACGTAGAGCGTGATGCCATCGAGAACGAAAAAGTCCCCGGCCTCAATCGCGCGGCGGCCCGCCTCTATGGACTGGGACTGGCGCAAGCCAGTCTTGACTTCCGTCGCTACGCGCTCGAACAGTGGCTTGAACGCCTCGAATTCCTCGCAAGGCTTGCGATCCGCGATCTCCTCGGCGGCGCGCTTGTCGGCGCTGGTGCGGACATGGCGCAGAACCGTGATGTCGTCCGCCTCGGCTACGCCCGCCAACTCGGCGGCCAGGTCGTCGATGTCGATGGCGTCATTTGCCGAAGCGGTAACGGTAGGCGCCCCGGCAAGCAAGCCCTGATGATCCAGCGGCTCCAGCAGCGCGCGGCAGTCCGGGAGCGCGCGCAAACGGTCCAGACGTACAGCGTAAAGGCGCTCGAATATGTCGCGGTCTTCACCGTGCTGCGGCGCACGGCCGTGCTTTTCGGTGAAGCGTTGGATTTCCTCGAAGCCAGCAATGACACGCTCCTCGCTGGCTGGGCGGCCATTTTTCTTCTCAGCCGGAGCGAACTCGGCAAGCTCCGCAGCGAGTTCGTCAAGATCGGAGTTACTCATAGCGTCCCTCCGCCTTGAAGCGCATGAAGGCGGCGGCGCCTTCGGCCATGCGTCGCTCCCAGGCATCCTGGGAATCGAGCGCCGGAATGCGGCCGCGCTCCTTTTTGAACTGCACGGCGCGAACGGCCATCTCCTTCGCCTCGTCTGGCGTCAGGCTCGTGCGCTTGGCCGAGATGGCCGCCGCGACCTGCTTCAAGCTGTCCTCGCTCATGGTCTTGGCAAGGATGGCGTAGGCTTCCCCGAAGGGGTTGATGCGGTCGATCAGGTCGATGTCCAACTCGCGCACGTCCATCGCGAAGCGACGCACGCCGTCGATCAGGGCGGTGTTGGGCGAACCTTCACTCTCGCCTTCGGTGACAAGCCGCTTGGCCTGCTGCGTGAGGTTGAGGGCGGCGATGGCGTGCTGGCGCACGGCCTCCTGATCTTCGGCGTCAAGCTCGGGATACTTGTCCTTGATGATCTTGCCCATGCGAAC
>JAVEZY010000049.1:0-6965 GCA_034002745.1 Gammaproteobacteria bacterium | reverse complement strand
TCTCCGGAACGGTCCATGCCGGACAAATCCGATACGTCGGTGAAAGAAATCCGCGCCTGCGCGGATGACACGATAAGCGTGGTCACGATGACGAGCACGTGTGTGATGCGCCGCCGCTGCATGTATTACATCCTCATCGATTTCCGAACGTTCGCCTCGCCCGTGGTCACTGTGCGAACGTTCGGGCGGGCATTCGGTCCTTCGAGAGTGTCGATCCAATGGGCCGGACAAACATTGACTATTGTCAATGAAACGCCGCCGGGCCGCATGAATACTGTGTGCCTGATTCGAGCGGCGCCTTCGTCTACGCCGTGTTCTTCCGCAGGAATGGAATCCACGGAGAAGCGCATCGATGAGTGTGGTCGAGGCAGAGAGTTCTCTGTTCGCAGCGGTGATGGATGCCTTGCTGGTGCTTGCCGGGGTGGTCATCGCATGCTGGCTGTCAAACACCGAGTGGGACTATACCTGGAGTTTCATTGCGGTCTGCGGAATAAGCTCCTGCTACCTTATCGCTCAAGGGACGCGCCTTTACCGGTCATGGCGCATTGTTGCGCTGCGTCGCGAGCTGGGCGCTGTCTGCCTGACCTGGTGCTTTTCCGGCCTCGCGATATTCATCGTCGCGCTGTTCAATCCTCCCTTTCATGATGATGCCGCTGTGCTCATGCTGTGGTTTGTCATTGCGCTGGGTCTGCTGTCCAGCTGGAGAGTCATCGCCTATATCGTCATGTGGGAAGCAAGGAGACATGGCTTCAATACTCGCAAGGTGGCGATCGTCGGCTACAACGATCTGGGGAGAAAGCTCGCCGAAACGATCGAGGGCGTCGAATGGAAGGGGCTGCATTTCGCCGGATTCTATGAGGACCGAGTGCCCGCTGACGGGCGCACCGCCGGATTCGCGGATGGAGACGCCATCGTCGGCGATCTGTCCCGACTGCACGACGACGCCCGCGGCGGAAGGATAGATCTGATCTATATCACGCTGCCGTTGCGGGCGGAGGGCAGAATCCGGGAGATCATAGAAAAACTCGCCGACAGCGTCATTTCGGTCTACGTCGTTCCCGGAAACTTCACCTACGACATGTTGCACCCGCAGTTGACGACGCTTGGTGAGCTTCCCGTCATCGGGGTGTGCGAGACGCCCTACTATGGAATTCGCCGTCTCGTGAAGCGCGCCGAGGATCTCGTCATAGGAAGCGTTCTTCTGGCGATGGCGGCAGTTCCGATGATGGTCATCGGGGTCGCCATCAAGCTCACCTCTCCGGGGCCGGTGATGTTCAAGCAGCGCCGCGGTGGCGTCAATGGTGAAGTCATCACGGTATGGAAATTCCGTACCATGACCACATGCGAGGACGGCGCCGAGGTCATTCAGGCGACGCGCAGCGATGCGCGCGTCACGCCGATCGGCAGAATCCTGAGGCGAACGTCCCTCGACGAGCTCCCGCAGTTGATAAATGTGCTTCAGGGAGACATGTCCATCGTGGGCCCTCGCCCTCACGCGCTCACGCACAATGACCACTACGGTCCTCTCATCCGGCGCTACATGTTGCGGCACAAGGTGAAGCCTGGAATGACCGGATGGGCGCAGATCAACGGCTGGCGGGGAGAGACCGACATGCTAACCAAGATGGAGAAGCGCGTGGAGTTCGATCTTCAGTACATAAACAACTGGTCGCTGCTCTTCGATCTCAAGATAGTTGCGCTTACGCCACTCATACTTATGCGCAACAAGGATGTCTACTGAGAATTCCGGTTCCGGACACAAATCCTCCGCAAGAGGATCATGTGCCGGTCTTGAGTCCGGTCCGTGTGGCCCCTGGCCGATCCTTCGGTCAACCGATCGGGTCGATGGATGCGAGGATTCTCCGGCTAGCGCATCATCGCCATGAGCTGTATCCAGGCGCGGCGCGGGTTGAGAACGAATACGCCGGCTGCATGCGCCAGATATGATGTGCCGTAGCGCAGATAGGCGCTGAGCGCTGGGATGCCGGTCGGTTCGTATCCCTGCACAATCATGCCGTCGCGGCATAGCCGCTCGGTGACCGCGATTTCCGCCGTGGTCAGGGAGCGGCGCCACGCGTCGATTGCTTCGACGTTGAATCCGGGGCGGGCGCCAGCGGCGGATGATTCGTGAGAAGAGTTGACTTGCGGCACCTCGAGCATGCCGCGGTTGAATTCCAGATCGAGGTGGTGGCACACCTTCCGCACCGTTTCATCGGGCCGGGCGAGCAGATCCTCGAAGCGAATCATGAGAAAGCGCGGGTGTGAACGCAGGCGAATCGCTTCGGCCGTCGCCCTGGACCACAGCGCGGCCATGGTATAGGGGTGATAGTTCACCCATGCGCGCAGCGCGTCGGCAGTTGAAAGAGCGTCGCGGTTGGCGAGGAGTCGACGTCGCTTCCAGCGCCTTTTCTGGGACGCCATCACGGCGCGCGGATCACGCACCATGTGCACGATTCTGGCATCGGGGTAGGCGTTCAGCAGTGCCTCGGCGTAGAAGATGTTTCGCGGCGTCTGTTCGCAGACGATCGATCTCCCAGAGTCACTGGCAAGTTCGCCGACGGCGGCGGCGAATACGCTGTAGGGATCGCGCTGACCTTCTGCGAGTCGGTCGAGCAGGGCGGCGGCGCGAGCCCGGGCATGGGATCTGAGCTCATCCGGTTCGCAAGGCTGCAGCGAGCCCAGGCGCACGCCTCGTTCATGGCGTGCGTAGATCGCAGCGGCTCCCCGCATCAGGTTTCGTAATCCGGGTTGGTCTGTCGGCCTTCGTGGATCGCAAAATTCTCCAAAGTAGTGCAGTTCCGGCAAACCCAGCACCTGGGGATGCTTGCGCAGAATGAAGCTGAGCAACGTCGTCCCGGAGCGTGACGCGCCGGTTATGAAGATGAGCTGCTCGCGCGCGCGCGACGTGGCAGAGGCAGCCGGAGTTGCCAGATTCATATCATTCCTCCGTGAACGAATTCCGATGACCGATCTTCTGTCCGGTCGCCGCGAGCGGCAATGACAATTCGCAATGATGCGCTGCGGTCGCCGGGTAGACTGTCGCTAGCCGGCTGCTTGAAGCGAGGGATCTTTCATGGCCGAACGAGGCGATCGATTCGTGTTTCTGGTGGGTGCGGGACGCTCGGGAACGACGCTCGTATACAAGCTGCTGTGTCTGCATCCTCATGCCGCCTACATAAGTAACTATGATGAGTGGTTCCTTCCGGCTGGGCGGGTTGCCGGTATGGTAGCAGGCAATCTGGACGCCAAACTGGCCGCCTGGTTCGGCAGAAAAGGAAACGCATACTTCGTCCGGCGCCCGATCCTCAAGCGCATGTTCCCGACGCCGGTCGAAGGAGAATCCATCTATCGGCGCTGCGGCATGCCGCTGTTTCCCGGTCGGGATTACCGGCCGGATGAAAGGACGATCGCGAGGATGCGCCGCAGTTTCGACGCGATCCGGCGCGGTGCATGCGGGCGGCTGCTGATCTCCAAGCGGACTTCGAACAACCGGCGCATTCCCGCGCTCGAAGCGACGTTTCCGGGTGCGCGCTATGTACACATCATTCGCGACGGCAGAGAGGTCGCCGATTCTCTGCTGCGCGTGGAATGGTGGAGTCGACATCGTGTTTGGTGGGATGGACGTACCGCCGAGCAGATGGAGCGGAGCGGAGAGGATTCGCTGATCATCGCGGCCCGCAATTGGGTCTATGAGATGAAGGAGCTGGCATGGGGGCTCAGCACGGTGGATCCGTGCCGGGTCATGGAGCTGCGCTATGAGGACCTGCTGGCTAACCCCGTCGATCACCTTCTCCGCATATTTTCCTTCATTGGCCTGGATCGGGAGGATGGATGCCTGGAGGCGGCAGCCTTGCTTGGCCTGCGGAGTCGTCCGCCTTCCTGGCGGCGCAGATGGAGCGACGCTCAGTTGAGCGGAGTGATGCAGGAACAGGGGTCACTTCTCACCGGCCTCGGATATCAATAGGCGAAATATTCCTTGGACCTACATGGCAAGGATGTCTATGGCGTTGATCGTCTGCGGCGTGCTCTGACCCAGTTCGTCGGCGGACGCATCGTCCAGGGGCTGGGCCAGGCCATGCTGGTGTTGACGCTCGTCAGGGTCCTGTCGCCGGCTGATTTCGGCATATACATGTTGCTCATCGGCCTTGCCGAAACGATGCTTGCGATCGGATCTCTCGGCACCCTGCAGGCCGGGCGTCGCTTCGTTCCCCGATTCGTCGTCGGTCTGCCCGGACACCGGCTGCGCGGGATCATTGTGCTTCTGATCGCAGTGCAGCTGTGCGCACTGGCTCTGATCACCGCCATGCTCGGCTTGATGTGGCATGTCGTGAGTCCGGTCATCGGTCTGTCGGATGAGTATCGCGACGTTGCGCGCATTGCGCTGCTGCTGTTCGTGCTCGTTCCGGCCATGAACTTCTCCTGCGAGCTTCTGGATTCGCTGCTCGAGCAGGGGCGCTCCCGGCTCGTCGTGTCGCTGCTTGTCTTTGGCCGCATCGCTGGCATCGGCGTCCTGCTGGCGCTGTCCGCGTCTCCCCTGGAATTGCGGCAGATCCTGCTCCTCGATGCGGTGCTGGTCGGCATGGTCCTGCTGCTGTCATACCTGCTGCTCTGGCGCAGCCTCGGCAGGCTGCGCAATCCCGATGCCCGGGGCGCCATTCCCTGGGCCGAAATGATGCGTTTCGCGCGCCATATGGTTCCGGTCGATCTGCTCGGCGCCTGTTCCTCTCCGGGCGCCTTGAGGCTGGTCGTGACCGCGGCTCTGGGTGCGGTGGATGGCGGGATGTTCGCCTTTCTGCAAAGCCTTCAGCGGCTCGCCGGTCGCTATCTCCCGGGCACGCTGCTGCGTGGGATCGTCATGCCGATGCTGGTTGCCCGCAGCGGGCTGCCGGGAGGGCGGGCGATGGTCGAAACGGGAGCGAGTGTGCTGGTAAAGAGCAACTTGATGATGGTGTCGGCAGGGGCGGTGATCATCGCGGTGTGTGGCGACGAGCTGGTTGTCGCGCTCAGTGGTGATCGGTTTCAGAATGCCGGGGAAACGCTGCTGCTGCTCTATGTGGGCCTGGCGGTGACCGGGCAGCGGGCAACCATCGAGATGGTGATGCAGGTGCTGGGATATGGCGCGGTGCTCGGCGCGACCGCTCTCGTTGCGCCCCTGGCTCTGATCGGCATGTGGCTCGTGGCGCCGTACGGATTGAACTGGGCGATTCTGGTGATGATCGTGGCGTCGGCTCTGGCCAATGGTGCCGCGACTCTGGTGCTCGCGCGCGGCCCCGGCGGGTTCGAGTTCGAGTGGGGCGGGCAGGCACGCATAGTCGTATCAGCGCTGCTTGCTTCCGCTATCGGTCTTGCGATCACGGCATCTGGGGGATCGCCGATTGCCTGGGGCGCGGTGTCCCTGATGGCGTTGCTGCTGATGCAACCACTGTTGCGGCCGTTTACCGCGACGGAGGTGGTCATGGTGGAGAAGGCGTTGGGCGCAAACCTTGTCACGTCCGGACTGCGTCTGCTGTCACGGTCTCCATCCGGAGACGGGGGCGCGAGAGACGAGGCGATTAGAGGGACCGAGCGATGATCGAGGAAACGGAGCCGGTGCTGCATGTGGTCAACGGGGAGCACTATGCGGGCGCGGAACGTGTCCAGGATCTGCTTGCGCTGCGTCTCCCGTCATTCGGGTACCGCGTGGACTTCGCCTGTCTCAAGGGGGGCGAGTTCGCGGCGTGCCGACAGGCGGTCGAGGCACGCGTTCACCATTGTCCAATGCGCTTTCGCATGGACCCGCGCGCGGTTTCATCCCTGGTGCGCATCGTCAGGGCCGGAAAACATCGGCTGATACATACACACACGGTACGCGCGGTGCTGATCGGCGGCCTTGCCGCTCGTATCGCCGGCGTGCCGCTGGTGCATCACGTGCACAGTCCGGCAGTCGCCGATACCGAAGCGCATATGCGCAATATCAGGAATGCATTCGTCGAGCGCATGTTGTGTCGTCGGGCCGACGGAGTGGTTTGTGTCTCATCCACCCTCGAAGGATACGTGCTCGAGCGGGGCGCTCAGCCGGATCGCGTATGGACGGTATGGAACGGTGTGGCGGAATGCGAGCGGCTGCGACCGCCCCGTCGCGCTGGCGAGGCGCTGGTGGTCGGCATGATGGCGCTGTTCAGGCCGCGCAAGGGCATCGAGACGCTGCTGGAGGCGATAGCAATGGTCTGCAAACGCGGCGCGGATGTCAGGCTGCGCGCGGTTGGCGCCTTCGAGGATGAGGAGTATCGCGCGGCGGTGCTTCGGCAAGCGGAACGGCTCGGCCTCGGCGACCGGGTGACGTGGGTGGGTTTCGTCAGCGATGTGAAGGCTGAGATTTCGCGCATGCATGTTATGGCGCTGCCAAGCCTGTTCGGCGAGGGAACGCCGATGGTGCTGCTGGAAGCGATGGCCGCCGGCGTCCCGGTCGTGGCGAGCAGGGTCGAGGGTATCCCGGGCGTGATGCGCGACAACATCGACGGCATTCTGGTTCAGCCCGGAAGCGCCCGGGATATGGCGAGAGCCATCCTGCGGATGGCGACCGCGGAACTCGATGCGGCGGCGCTGGGAGACAGTGCGCAGCGACGTCAGCGTGAACGCTTCTCCGATTTTTCCATGGCAAGTCGTGTCGCCGAGATTTATCGCGATCTGCTTTCGTTCCGCTACGTGAGTTCGCGTAATCGAGAGCGCGCGGAATTTCACCTCGATTGATTTTTTTCATTGTGGGCGGTTCGCGCCGCCGCGAAACTGTCGCTCGTATGTGCTGCTGGTTGTCTGGTGGCGTGATGGATCGCGCGCCGTTTTGCAGAACCCTTCGTCAGGGCAGGGATGATGATGCATACCAAGGCCGTAGTGACGATGACCGTTCTGGCCTGGTGCGGTATCGCCCAGGCAGAAATTTCTTTCACCGACGTATCGGATTTGTCCGGCATGGATCGTTCCGGAGA
>JAVEZY010000048.1:0-7064 GCA_034002745.1 Gammaproteobacteria bacterium | reverse complement strand
CAGGGCCCCGTGCTCGCGGCCGGTTTCGCCGGTGCCGCACTGATTGCGGCCGCGACCATGCGCAAGCTGGACATGGAGGAGATTCCGAAGATTTCGGTGATCACCTCAGTGTTCTTCGTCGCCTCGCTGATCAAGGTGCCCATCGGGCCAACCAGCGTTCATCTCATTCTCAATGGCCTGGTCGCCGTGGTACTGGGGTGGCGAGCCTTTCCAGCGATCATGCTCGGCATCATTCTGCAAGCCATCATATTCGGCCACGGTGGCGTCACCGTGATCGGTGTCAATTCCGTCATGCTGGGCGGCGGCGCGCTGGTCGCATACATGGTCTGGCAGCAGCGGCATCGTTTCGATTTTGCCCGGCGCGAATTCATCTTCGGCGCCATGGCCGGCGCCACGGCTACCATCAGTTCCGGCCTGGTGCTCGCGCTGGCGCTGCTGACTACCGGCGAGGCATTCGGCGGGGTAGCCATCGCCGTGCTCGCGGCGCACGTTCCCATCATGCTGATCGAAGGTGCCGTGGTCGGCGCGGCCGCGGAGTTCCTGAACCGCGTCAAACCCGAAATGCTCGCGGGCCGCAACGCGCCGTCGGCCTGACGGCCGGAGATCGAAATGGCGCTCGACATCGATCGCTTTGCCAATGTCGCCTCCCCGGTGCAGCGCTGGGATCCGCGTTTCAAGATTGCTGCGCTGATGTTCCTCATCGTGTGCATCGCACTGCTCAAGACGCTGCCGGTCGCTGCGGTGGCCTTCGGCATCGCCGCCTTGATCCTGCTCTCGACCGCGCTGCCGCTGCACTTCGTTTCCCATGGCCTGACGTTCGTGGTGGTATTCCTGCTGCCCTTCTTCGTCGTCATGCCGTTGACCTATCCGGGCGAGCCAGCGTTCACCATCATTGGTCTTCCCTTCGCATGGGAAGGGCTGCGGATCGCGTCGCTGATCTTCATCAAGGCGCTGTCGGTGGTGTTGATCAGCTTTGCCGTATTCGGTTCCAGCCGTTTCGACGTGTCGATGCTGGCACTGCAGCGCCTCAAGTGCCCGCCGCTGATCGTGCAGATGCTGCTGTTCACGTACCGTTATACCTTTGTCTTTCTGGACGAGATGCGGCGGATGTATACCTCGATGCGCGCCCGCGGCTTCGTCGCGCACGCGGATCGCAAGACCTTGCATGTATTCGGAAATTTCGTGGGAACCCTGCTCGTGCACAGCTTCGAGCGTACCGAGCGGGTGTACAAGGCAATGCTGTCCAAGGGATATCAGGGCCAGCTCCATTCGATGGTGACGTTCCGCGCCATTCCCGGCGATTACGTGAAGGCGGCGATCGCGCTGGTGATCGCGCTGGCGCTGGTAATCACCGATGCCAGCGGAGTGTTCGCTGTTGCGGAGCGAGGCTGGTTCTGATCGATCGCGGCGCGAGCATGCGCCGACCAACTGCCGCAAGCGGGGGAGAGACATGTCCCGGCGAGTGATCATCGACGTCGACGACGTCCATTTCAATTATCCGGACGGCCATCAGGTCCTCAAGGGGCTGAGCTGCCGTATCCATGAAGGCGAGAAGGTCGCGCTCATCGGTCCCAACGGCGCGGGCAAGTCCACCTTCATGAGCCACCTGAACGGGGTGCAGCTGCCGGTTTCCGGTCGCGTGGTGATCGATGGCGTCGATGTGCGCAAGGAGACCCTGAAGCAGGTCCGCCGCAAGGTTGGAATCGTCTTCCAGGATCCCGACGATCAATTGTTCTGTCCGACGGTATTCGACGATGTCGCTTTCGGTCCGCTCAATCTCGGGTTGCCGCGCGAGCAGATCGACGCCAGGGTGCAGGAGGCGCTGGAGGTGGTCGGACTGCAGGGATTCGAGGAGCGTTCTTCGTTCCATCTGTCGTTCGGCGAGCGCAAGCGCCTCGCGCTGGCGACGGTGCTTTCATACCAGCCGGAGATCCTGGTCTTCGACGAGCCGTCCACCAATATGGACCCGCTCAACCGGCGCAATCTCATCAACTGGCTTCGCAACACGGATCGCACGATCCTGCTTTGCACCCATGACCTGGATATCGCGCTCGAAGTCTGCGACCGCTGCCTGCTGCTGGTCGATGGCCGCATCGAAGCCGATGGCCCCTCTGGAGACATACTCTACGATCGCTCCCTGCTCGAGGCCAACAAGCTCGAGTTGCCACTGGCCCTCATGACCCACGAGCTGCTGCACAACATCCTGTCGGCTCAGGACATGGAGGAAGGCGAGCGCGTCATCATTCGCAACTTCCTGCATGCGCACCGCCATGCTCATGGTCCGGAGAACGGCCATCACGTCCACATCCATGCGCACGACGTCGATCACGATCACCTGCACGAGGATGTGGATGATCATCATTTCAAGGAAGTCCGTGCGCAGCAGAGCGAGACGCCGCGGGGCGACTGAGCGCGAGCGCAACGGGTGTGATCAGCCCCCCGCGCGCCGCAGCCGCAGGCTGTTCCCGACCACGAACAGGCTGGACACGCTCATCGCGCCGGCGGCCAGCATCGGATTGAGCAGCACACCGGTCAGCGGGAACAGTGCGCCGGCGGCCACCGGTATCAGCGCCACGTTATAGGCATAGGCCCAGAAGAAATTGGTGCGAATGGTGCCAAGGGTTCTGCGGGCCAGGGTGAATGCCGCAAGCAGGGCCGCCGGGTCGCCGCGCATCAGGATCACGTCGCCGGACTCGATGGCGATATCGGTGCCGGTGCCCATCGCGATGCCCGTATCGGCGATGGCGAGCGCCGGCGCGTCGTTGATGCCGTCGCCGACGAAGGCGACCCGTTTGCCGGAGGCGCGCAGACGGCTTATCTCATCTGCCTTCTGCTGCGGCAGAACTTCGGCCATCACCATGTCGATGCCGACCGCGGCTGCCACCGCCGCGGCTGTGTGGCGGTTGTCACCGCTCAGCATGCCGACCTGCATGCCGAGCGCCTTCAGTCGCGCGACGGTCTCCGCGCTGCCCGGCTTGATCGGATCGGCCACCGAAAACATGCCTTCCAACTCGCCATCGGCGGCCACATACTGGGCGCTGGCTCCAACCCCGCTCCATTGCTCGGCGCGATCCAGCGCTTCCTTCGGGATGGCGATGCCAGCCCCTTCGATATAGCGCGCCGAGCCGATCAGGACCTCGCGACCATCGACGCGCGCCGCGAGTCCCATGCCGGGAACCGCTCGGAAGTCTTCCGCGCCTGCGGCTTCGATGCCGCGCGCGGTCGCCGCCTGCGTGAGCGCGCGCGCGATCGGGTGCTCGCTGTGCGCCTCGGCCCCGGCCACCAGAGCCAGGAACGCATCCTCGTCGCCGCGGCGGGCGTACATGCCGACCAGCTCCGGTCGCCCTTCGGTCAGGGTGCCGGTCTTGTCGAACACGACCGTATCGCAGCGGGCCAGCGTTTCCAGCGCCGTGCCGCGGCGGAACAGCACGCCAAGTTCGGCGGCCCGGCCGCTGCCCACCATGATCGCGGTGGGGGTCGCCAGCCCCATTGCACAGGGACAGGCGATGAGCAGCACACTGACGGTGGTGATGAACGCATAGTTCAGCGCAGGCTCCGGCCCCAGGCTCATCCAGACGATGAAGGTTAGCGTGGCGAGGGCGAGCACCACCGGAACGAAAATGCCCGCTATCCGGTCGGCGATCTGCTGGATAGCCGGCTTGGCCGCCTGGGCTTCCTCCACCATGCGAATGATCTGCGCCAGGGTGGTGCCGGCGCCAACGCGTGTGGCCCGGCAGTGCAGGGCGCCGGTGTCGTTCACCGTGCCGCCGGTGACTTCCGCGCCCTCGCGCTTTGCCACCGGCAGCGGTTCGCCGGTGATCATCGATTCGTCGACGTAACTCGTGCCGCGGACAACCTCGCCATCGACCGGAATCCGCTCCCCCGGCCGCACGATGAATTCATCTCCGATGCGTACGTCATCGATCGCAATCTCCTGCTCCTGTCCATCGCGAATCACGCGGGCAGTCCGGCTCTGCAGGCCGAGCAGGCGCTGGATGGCGGCGGAAGCCCTGCCACGGGCGCGCGCTTCGAGATGACGGCCGAGCAGGATGAGCGTGACGATCACCGCCGCTGCTTCGAAGTAGAGGTTGCGTGTTCCTTCCGGGAAGATGCCGGGCGCGGCCAGAACCAGCGTCGAATAGAGCCAGGCGGCGGACGCGCCGATCATCACCAGCGCGTTCATGCCCGGATTCAGGTGGCGCAGCTCGGACCAGCCATGGACCAGGAAGCGGCGGCCGGCAATGAAGAGCGCGCCCGTGGCAAGGACGAACTCCGCCCAGCGCCACAGGGCGGGGGGGGCCGTGCGGTGCATGGCTTCCATCAGGCCGGGCAGGATCATCGGTGCCATGACCAGCACGGCCAGCGGGGCGGTCAGCGCGACGGCGAGGCGCAAATCGCGCCGCAGGCCATCGGCTTCCTGCGCCGCGCGATCCGAGGCGGTGTCAGTCTCCGCCTCCGCATGGACGATGGCCTCATAGCCCGCCTCCGTGATGGCATCGCGGATCTCCGCTTCGCCGATCATCCCGGGCGCATAGATGACGCTCGCCCGGTTCGTGGCCAGATTGACGCTGGCGGATACGACTCCGGGTCGCCGGGTGAGCGCGCGTTCGACGCGGCGCACACAGGCCGCACAAGTCATCCCGCCCACATCGATGTCGAGGCGCGCCGTCTGCTGCTCAGCGGTACTTGAGGATTTCCATGAGCTCATCGATGGTCTCGCCGGCATCCCCGCGGACGGCCGCGGTGACGACATGATCGTGCAAATGGCTGCGCAGCACGATGTTGCCCACTTTCTTCATGGCGCCGTCCACCGCCTTGATCTGCCGGAGCACATCCACGCAGTAGACCGATTCATCCTCCAGCATGCGCAGCACGCCTTCCACATGGCCGCGGATCGAGCGCAGGCGCCGGACCGCCTCGGTGCGCGCCGAGGCGTCCAGACACAGTCGTCCGTCTTGTGGGCTGCGGGCCTCCATCATGCTGCCCGGGCGGTGTAGCCTTCTTCCTCGACCGCGGCGATCAGATCCGCCATGCGCGGTTCGCCTTCGACCGATGCCGTTCCGCGTTCGCGATCGACCTCGAGCACGCGCGTCACTCCTGGTACCGCCGCCAGGGCACGCCGCACCGCTTCCACGCAATGGCTGCAGGTCATGCCTTCGATCTTCAGACTTAGTGCCATGGTGATTCTCCTTTTTTCCCTGCCCCCCGGGGGAGGGGTAACAATAGCACGGCGGCGAAGCCGGGACAGCGGCTCACGCTTTCAGGTAATATGACGCTAGCACAGAAAATCCTCTGAGGCGCGTGTGGCCGATCGGCTGGGCACGCAGATTCGTACACTCAGGCAAGACCAACCAAGGAACACATGATGGAACGTATAACGATGTCGCTCGATTCGACCCTCGCCGGGCTGTTCGATGCCTTCATCGCGGAGAAAGGCTACACAAACCGTTCAGAAGCGATGCGTGACCTGATCCGTCAGCAGCTCGAGAAGGATCGGCTTGAAAAGTCCGATGACGGCCACTGCGTGGCCACGTTGAGCTACGTGTATAACCATCACGAGCTCGAGCTGGCGAGCAGGATCACCAGCGTGCACCACGACCATCACGAACTCAACCTGTCGAGCATGCACGTGCATCTGGATCACGACAACTGTCTGGAAATCGCGCTCATGCGCGGTCCGGTGAGCCAGGTGCGCAGGTTCGCCAACGCGGTGATGGCGGAGCGGGGCGTGCGGCACGGCAAGCTCAATATGGTGCCGGTCGATGTCAGCGAGACCTCGCATTCCCACGACGGTCCCTCGCATACGCACAGCCGCCCGCTCACCTGAGCCTTTGGTGCGCCGATGAGGGAAAAGGAACGGGCAACGGGCGTCATTTTCGTACGCCACGGCAGGGCGGATTTTCCGCATGATCGCCTCTACTGCGATGATCGCGAAGACCCCGCTCTCACTCCGGAGGGCGTGGAACAGGCCGCTCATGCCGCGCAGTTGCTGCGTGGCCAGCCGGTCGCCGCGATCTATGCCAGCCCCATGCAGCGCACCCGTAGCACGGCGGCGCCGATCGTCGAGGCGGCGGGAGTTTCGCTGCGTCTGCACCCCGGGTTGCGCGAACGCCCCTTCGGGATCTGGGACGGGCTCTACTTCGACGATATCGCGCGGGATTATCCCGAGGAATTCCAGGCGTGGAAGCGGGACCCGGTCCACTATGTCCCCGAAGGCGGGGAGCCCATCAGCGCCCACCTGGAGCGTGTCACCGGGGCCGTGCGGGAGATCGTTGCCGAACATCCCGGCGAACTGGTGGTGGTGGTCGCGCATGTCGGGCCGATAAGAATGTGTCTGGCCGATGCGCTGTCAATGCCCCTGGAAGCCTACCGGCGCCTTACGGTCGACTATGGCTCGCTCAGCCGGATCGACTACGGGCGTAGGCAGAACAACCTGATTTACATGAATCTGTACCTCCGGGAGCGCGGCCGCGGCAGCCACTCCTGAACATGCTTTTTTCAGAGCCCGCCCACGTGACATCGTCCTGGCGAGCGGCTAGAATCAGTCCATTGAGTGCCGATAGATAGTCGCTGTGGCGACGACCAAACTTCGACCATATTGCGAGCGCCAGGGCAGAATAGCTTCGCCATGGCCCCACGGGCCGGCCGCTCCGGGAGAATGAGCACATGATCAAAGAGGTACGTTCGCTGTGCGCTGGAACGCTGCTGGCGTGTGCGGTGGTGCTTCCCTTGTCCGCCCAGGCTGCCAGCCCCGTGTTCGACAACTGGAGCGTCACCAACGGCGCGATCGGTGGAGCCGGCGGCGGAACGCCCTGCGCGGCGGGTTTCAGCTGCGAGATCCTGTCGAGCGGCGATGGCTTCATCCAGGTGCAATGGGTCGATACGGTGGGTGGCTCGACCTATATCCAGACCATCGTCACCGATACCGCTGCGACCGGTGATCCGGACGATCTCGCCTATGTGGACGAGAGCTTCGTGCAGCTCGGGGCGACCAACGGCATCCTGGCCCAGCAGCGCCACGCCACTTCGGACGCCGACGGGACGTTCACCAACAGCAGCCAGCT
>JAVEZY010000047.1:0-7163 GCA_034002745.1 Gammaproteobacteria bacterium | reverse complement strand
ACTCCGGTCTTAGCGCCATTCCCGCCGCCGCCTACGGCCCTTCCCCGGTACACCCCACCCGTGGCCTAACCCGGCTTGCAGCGGACTTCGCTTCGCTGCGCTCGCTCGCCGCTGAAGCCACGGTTAGGCGCACCTCAAGGAACACCTCATATGGCGATCGACTTGATGATCATGCCCCTCAGCCGCTACTGGACCGGCGACTTCGTTACGCCCGCGATGCGCGAGTGCTGGGCACAGGGCCTCCCGTACGCCATCGTCACTCCCGGCGAGCCCTTGCGGCACTTGCCTCCGGGAATCCCCTTCGGCGGAGCCGACGCCCCTTCTCAGCGCGCCGCTTCCTTACCCCTCCTTCTTGAGAACCTTCAGCAGCTCCCATTCAACATCCCCGCGCGTCTTTGGGACGAGGCGTCCTCCTCCGAACCGCGATTCCACCGTGTGGACCCTATGTCTCTCGAGGCTCTTCAGGCAGAGGCTCATCGGCACCTGGAGAAGCGCCCGTCCTCGCTCGGTCGCCTCTTCGGTCGCGCTTCCTATTCCTCACACCTTCTAAACGCCTCGCTGTTCCTTCCCGCACCCTTCTCGGAGGTCTTCGTAACCGCCGACATCCCGACTGGCTCCCTCCATACTCTCCGGACCGAACTCGGCTCGCGCTCCTGGTCCCAACCCTGTCAGGCCGCTCTGTCGTCCTGGCTCGGCGCCATCCGGGACGCCTTTGCTCTCCGGCTTCCTCTCATCGTCGATATGTAGCCGGCCAGGCTGCGCGCCTAACCCCGGCGTGCAGTGGACTCGCTACGCTCGCCACTGACGCCAGACGTTATGCGGCCGAACAGCAGAGCTCATCGATCGCGTCGCACGTGAGTGCATCTTGATTCGTCTTCGCCTCGCTGGAGCGCCCCTGCGAACGAGCCGTCTGCCACGGGGGGCTGTGCGCGTTCCGAGAGAAGACGTGGCACCCAGCAGCTTCTTGGTCGCCTTTCGGCATCGCCTCTCGGAAATGTCTTCGTTCCGCAGGCTCTCGTTCTGCGCCCCGGGGGCTTCGCCCCGTGAGGAGGCGCGGGAGGACACGTTCGTCGTCCCGTCCGCCTCCTACTCTTCACTCCCTCAGCCTGGTCTGCTCGCTCGGGCTTTCACCGCGCCTCCCTTTCGCGCACTCGCCCCGGGCCACATTGCACTCCGCTTTTTTCTGCCTGCGCGGAGCCTCTCGGCTCCGGACCTCCCGAACGGCGTCTCCCCGGCCCGGGTCGCCGCCCCCCGCGGCTTCCGGCTCGCCTCGTGGCCACGTTCCTTGTCTCTGTCTGATCTCACCAGAGAACCGCGTTCATGCGGCTGGCGGCCGCATAACCAGGCGTTGCAGCAGACTGGCACGCGCTTGCTCCTCGGCGCTTCGCGCCGGCAAGCGCGCGCCAGCAGCTGAACGCCATCCGTTAGCTGCGGCTTTCAACGGTCCGTCGAGCATCGCGGCACTGTGGCCCTCCAGGAGCCCTTCGTCAGCCGCCGTCAGCCGCTCAACTCCCAAGGCACCTTTGCACTGTCTCGCGTCTCCCGGTCCATCGATTCGCCCTCGTTCATCGCAGCTTCTCGTTGTCCTCGCCAGTCGCATCGCTTCTCGCCAAGGTGCTCTCAGGCACGCGCCCATCGCGGCCCCGCAGCTCATCGTCCTGGCTCCCGTCTTCGCTGAGCCTTCCCGGTCTCGGAGCCGGCGTCCTTGCGCCTCATCGCCTCATCCCTCGTAGCGGCTCCGAATTCCTCACGTCTGGCTACGTCCACGCCTAGAGCACCCACCAGGGCACGGGGCTTCCCGAAGCTCCCCCGGCTCTGCGCCCCCTTTCCAACGCCGCTGCCCAGCTTCACGCACTCTCCCCGCAGCTAACCCCGGCGTGCAGCGGACTTCGCTTCGCTCGCCGCTGACGCCTGACGTTAGCTGCGCTACCGTGGAGATGTCCGTCACTCATCTCGCGCCTTCGCCCGCTGGGCACGCCCCGGACGCGTCGACGCTGGGATCCGGGCGCACGTCGCTTCCATCGACTCAATCGCTTTCCTTCCGGGTCCTGCCGCGGCCCGGCGCCGACCGAACTGCTCCGCATCACTTCGTCCCGGGCCACCTCGTCCTCGCCCATCTGGCTCGGACTCGGTCATGCGTCCTCCGTCCTCACTGGCGTTCCCCGGTGCCAGTCGTCATCACGCACATCCGCGCCGCCGCTCTTCAGCCGTGCCAGAGCACCGGGGTTCTCGAAATGCCCAGCATCACAGCTCATCGCCTCCTGGGCACGCCACCGTCGCCACCATTCCCTGCGAACGCCACCGGAGCTTCCGTGGCAGGGCCATGGCCTCGGCCACACTCTGGTGCCATTGCAGCGTCCACCCGCACAGCTAACCCGGCGTGCAGCAGACTCGCACAGCTTCGCTGTGCTCGCAGCTGACGCCCACGGTTAGCTGCGCTACCGTAGAGACGTCCGTCTCACATCACACGCCATCTCCCTCGGGCAGCGTCCCGCGCGCGTCCGCGCCCGTCACCGCACCCCGCTGCATTCGACGGGCACTCGCATTCAGGCCGAGGTCCTCGGCGTGCCAACGTCCGCACCCGAACCCACGTCGCATTCAACGGCGCCGACGCGTTCCATCCGACGTCCTATGCGGCGCCTAGCGTCGCTCGAATCGTCCCAGGTCTCTTCGTCCCGGGCCGTCTCGTCCTCGCCCACATGGCTCGGACTCGATCACACGTCCTCGGTCGTCTCTACCGTTCCCGGGTGCCAGCCATCGCCCTTCCCGTCGGCGCACGGTCATCAGCCGAGCCCAGTCACCGGGGTTCTCTCAATGCCCAGCTTCACAGCTCATTGCCTTCGCGGCACCGCTCCGTCGTCAACGTCTCCTGCGAATGCCACCGGAGCGTCCGTGGCAGGGCTATGGCCTCGGCCACACTCCGGCGCCCTTGCACCGTCTACCCGCACAGCTAACCCCGCGTGCAGCAGACTCGCGTCGCTCCGCGCCGCTCGCAGCTGACGCCACGGTTAGCCGTGCCAACGTAGAGATGTCCGTCACGCGTCCCACGCCTTCGCCCGCTGGGCGCGTCCCGGGCGCGTCGACGCAGGGACCCGCGCCCACGTCGCATCCATCGGCTCGGTCGGTTTCCTCTAGGGCTTTGGCGGCGCCAGGCTTCGACCGAACCGCTCCGCATCACTTCGTCCCGGGCCTCCTCGTCCTCGCCCACCTGGCTCGGACTCGATCATGCGTCCTCGGTCGTTCCTGGCGCTTCCCTTTGCCAGTCGTCAGCTCGCACATTCGCGCCGCTGCTCTTCAGCCGTGCCAGAGCACCGGAGTTCCTGAAATGCCCAGCTTCACAGTTCATCGCCTCCTGGGCACGCCACCGTCGTCACCATTCCCTGCGAACACCACCGGGGCTCACGTGGCATGGCCACGGTTTCGGCCACACGCCTGCGCCATTGCAGCGTCCACCCGCACGGCTAACCCGGCGTGCAGTGGACTCGCACAGCTTCGCTGTGCTCGCCACTGACGCCCACGGTTAGCTGCGCTACCGTAGAGATGTCCGTCGCGCATCACGCGCCTTCGCCCGCTGGGCACGTCTCGGGCACGTCGACGCTCGTACCCGGCCCCACCTCGCATTCATCGGCTCAATAGGTGTCCTCCAAGGCCTCGGCTGCGCCAGGCTTCGGCCTAGCCGTTCCGCATCACTTCGTCCCGGGCCGCCTCGTCCTCGCCCGCCCGGCTCGGACTCGGCCATGCGTCTTCGGTCCTCGCTCGCGTACCCCGGTGCCAGTCGTCACCACTCCCGTTCGCGCCGCTGTTCTTCAGCCGTGCCAGAGCACCGGGGTTCTCGAAATACCCAGCTTCACAGTTCATCGCCTCCTGGGCACGCTACCGTCCTCACCCTTTCCTGCGAACACCACCAGGGCTCACGTGGCATGTCCACGGTTCCGGCCACACGCTGGCGCCATAGCAGCGTCCACCCGCACAGCTAACCCGGCGTGCAGTGGACTCGCACAGCTTCGCTGTGCTCGCCACTGACGCCCACGGTTAGCCGTGCCAACGTAGAGATGTCCGTCACGCGTCCCACGCCTTCGCCCGCTGGGCACGTCCCGCGCGCGTCGACGGAGGGACCCGCGCCCACGTCGCATCCATCGGCTCGGTCGGTTCCTCTCGGGCCTTGGCGGCGCCAGGCTTCGACCGAACCGCTCCGCATCACTTCGTCCCGGGCCACCTCGTCCTCGCCCACCTGGCTCGGACTCGGTCACGCGTCCTCGGTCCTTGCTGGCGCTCCCCGTCGCCAGTCGTCACCACGCACATTCGCGCCGCTGCTCTTCAGCCGTACCAGAGCACCGGGGTTCTTGAAATGCCCAGCATCACAGTTCATCGCCTCCTGGGCACGCCACCGTCGTCACCATTCACTGCGAACACCACCGCGGCTCACGTGGCATGGCCACGGTTTCGGCCGCACGCCAGCGCCATAGCAGCGTCCACCCGCACGGCTAACCCGGCGTGCAGTGGACTCGCACAGCTTCGCTGTGCTCGCCACTGACGCCCACGGTTAGACGGACCGACGACCAGCATGAACGCCCCGTCCCTCCTTTCACTGCTTCTCGTTGGAGGCGTCCTCTTTCTGGTCGCCCGTCTTGGCATACATCTCGACGGCCTCGCCCCACGGAAGGGCTCCCGACCGCCAGCGAAGGCTCCTCATGGCGCGCCCATCTGCCCAGCGTGTTGTGCGCCACTCTCGGGTCCCGGCAACTTCTGCCCTTCCTGCCACGCGCCGCTCTCGGGCTATGCTGCGACCGGCCCCATCGAAAGCGTCGCCGCCGAGGCCGAGATGTACCGAAGGGCTACGACGCACCCCACGCTCCCCACTCTCGCGTTCTTGTGGCTCCTCAACGCACCATTCCTCTTCGTTTGCATCGCTACTCTCTTTCGCCGCCCTTTCCGATTCAGCTTCTCCGCCCTTCTGGGCCTAGCCGTTCCCGCCCTCGTTCTCGCTGTCGCCGTAAGAGCCACGAATGCCTACTTCCGAAACAAGCGCCTCACCGGTCAGAAGTCAGCGCGCCGCTCGGCCGTCTAACCCGGCGTCCAGCGGACTCGCGGCGCTTCGCGCCGCTCGCCGCTGACGCCCACGGTTAGATGTGCCCCTGAAGAAGAGCACGTCTCGCATCCAGCGCCCTGCCCCTCGAGACGCGTCCCGTGCATGCCTGCGCTTGCACCAGCGCCACCATCGCAGGGCTCGGCTCACCGCATTCCTCTTGAGCGCCTCGGCAACGCCACGGCTCGAC
Source organism: Gammaproteobacteria bacterium (assembly GCA_034002745.1). Classification (GTDB taxonomy): domain Bacteria; phylum Pseudomonadota; class Gammaproteobacteria; order SZUA-140; family SZUA-140; genus JAITWN01. The sequence continues at coordinate 1,887 of JAVEZY010000047.1, read as the reverse complement.
CCGAAGAGCCCCGCATCACTTCGTCCAGGCCCACCTCGTCCTCGCCCACCTGGCTCGGACTCGGCCACGCGCCAGCGGTCATCACTCGCGTTCCCCGGTGCCAGTCGCCACCACCTGCATTCGCGTCGCTGCTCTTCAGCCGTGCCAGAGCACCGGGGTTCTCGAAATGCCCAGCATCACGGCTCATCACCTCCTGGGCGCGCCACCGTCGCCACCAGTTCCTGCGAACACCACCAGGGCTCTCGTGGCGTCTCCCAGGTGTCGGCCATACGCCGGCGCCATAGCAGCGTCTACCCGCCCATCTAACCCGGCGTGCAGCGGACTTCGCTTCGCTTCGCTCGCTCGCCGCTGACCCCTACGGTTAGCCACCGGCTTCTGCCTCGCGTGCATCGAGCGTCTCGCGCGTCTCCGGAAGGCCCGGCACATCTTCAGATGCCAGCGCGAAGCGAGGGCCGAGTGCAGGCGGCCATTCCGTCAGTTCAGCGTCACCTCGTTTCCAAGGCCCGACAGCGGGGCAGCTCAACGGAGCCGTGCCAATCCCCTGAGCGGCGCGTAACCGAGTCAATCGAACACCGAGAGAGAACGCCCTACAGGCATCCCGGCCCCGGCTTCTGGCTCGGGGCCTCCGCTTCGTGGCTCCATGCTGACGTCTCGGTCTGTATCCGCGCTTGACCCCATGGGGCTGCACGGGGGGAGCCCGGCTCCCCCCGCGAACACCCCTCAGGGGCTTCGATTCGGTGTTCATCAACGGCTCAGGGCACAACTCGCCGTGTCTAACCCCGCGTGCAGCGGACTCGCGGCGCTTCGCGCCGCTCGCCGCTGACGCCACGGTTAGCCGTGCCAACGCAGAGATGTCCGTCACGCGTCCGACGCCTTCGCCCGCTGGGCACGTCCCGCGCGCGTCGACGCAGGGACCCGCGCCCACGTCGCATCCATCGGCTCCGTCGGTTTCCTCCAGGGCCTTGGCGGCGCCAGGCTTCGACCGAACCGCTCCGCATCACTTCGTCCCGGGCCACCTCGTCCTCGCCCACCCGGCTCGGACTCGGTCACGCGTCCTCGGTCCTTTCTGGCGCTCCCCGTCGCCAGTCGTCACCACGCACATTCGCGCCGCTGCTCTTCAGCCGTGCCAGAGCACCGGGGTTCCTGAAATGCCCAGCTTCACAGTTCATCGCCTCCTGGGCACGCCACCGTCGTCACCATCCCCTGCAAACACCACCGGGGCTCACGTGGCATGGCCACGGCTTCGGCCACACGCCGGCGCCATTGCAGCGTCCACCCGCACGGCTAACCCGGCGTGCAGTGGACTCGCACAGCTTCTCTGTGCTCGCCACTGACGCCCACGGTTAGACCCCGGCTTGCGCCTCGACAAAGTCGAGGCCATCGACCGACTCCGACAGCCTCCGCGCATCGTCGACGACCCGTGAGAACCGAAGACCGGATGCACTCCACCCGCGCGACGCATCCCCAAGGTCGCGATCCCCGCCACTCGCGTCGGCCGTTCGCCGCCAACCCGCCGGACCATTCGCGGCCTCGTCGCGTCACGTCGCCTCAAGCCAAGACCGAGAACGAGCACGCCACGAATGTCCCGGCCCCGGCTTCCCGCTCGGGGCCTCGGTTTCGCGGCTTCACGCCCACTCCTCCCGTTCCTTCAACGCATTCCCCGCGGGAGCTGCACGGGGGGAGCCCCGCTCCCCCCGCGGGCCCCCCTCAGGGGCGTCGGCCCGGCGTTCATCAACCACCCGGTCAAACAGCCGCCGGGTCTAACCCGGCGTGCAGTGGACTCGCACAGCTTCGCTGTGCTCGCCACTGACGCCCACGGTTAGGTGGCGTATGCAGCTGTCGCGTATCATCAGCGCATGGTCATTGCCACCGGCACCGTCCGTGACG
>JAVEZY010000046.1:0-8035 GCA_034002745.1 Gammaproteobacteria bacterium | reverse complement strand
GTTCAAATCCAGCCCCCGCTACCAATACTTTGTACTTTGTGAAAATTAAGGGGTTGCGGAAACGCAGCCCTTTTTTTTGTCCGCGACACCAACCGCACCAGATTTGAACCAGAAGTTATGGTTGGTCACAGCATTTTCGCCAGGCTCACCAACGCCCTCTCTAAGCCCGCATCCCAAACCCGCGCGCAGGATAGCCGGATGTAGTTCCTGTATTTTCCGCTCGCCGAGAAGATCGTGCCCGGGGCGACGCTCACTCCCTGACTCAGGGCTCGTTGAGCCAGGTCGAAGCTGTCCACATGCTTCGGCAGTTCCACCCACAGCACGAAACCGCCCGCGGGCTGGGATATCCGCGTGCCTTCCGGGAAGTAGTTCATGATGGCTTCGCTCATGCGCGCGACGGCGCTGGCGTAGCGGCCGCGCACTTCGCGCAGGTAGCGATCGTAGCGGCCGCTTTCCAGCAGCTCTGATACGGCTAGCTGCGGTGCGGTGGGGCTGGCGACGCTGGTGACGTATTTCAGATATTCGATGCGCTCGCGACGGCGTTCGCCGGCGGCGATCCAGCCGATCCTCAGGCCCGGCGACAGGGTCTTGGAGTATGAACTGCAGTAGAGGATGTCCGCCTGCGGCATGAGTCCCTTGCAGGTGGTGGGGCGCCGGTTGGAAAAGCCGAGATCGCCGTAGACATCATCCTCGATCAGCGGGATGCCGCGTTGCGTAACGAGTTCGACCAGGGCGCGCTTCCTGTCATCCGTCATGCAGTAGCCGAGCGGGTTGCTGAAGTTCGGCACCAGCGCACAGGCTTTCACCGGCCAGCGCTCGAGCGCGAAGGCCAGGGCGTCGAGCGATATGCCGGTACGAGGATCGGCAGGGATTTCGAGCGCCTCGAGTTCGAGAGACTCGAGCACTTGCAGCAGGCCGTAGAACGCCGGTGATTCGACTGCGACCACATCGCCCGGCCGCGTGACCGCGCGCAGGGCGAGGGTCAGTGCTTCCTGGCAACCCGTGGTGATGACGATCTCGTCCGCCGGGATGCTGCCTCCCGTCTGGCTCATGCGTCGCGCGATCTGGCGCCGGAGCTCGGGAGCGCCTGGCGGCGTCATGTAGCCCGCGGTGCGGCTGCGCTCGCTGCGGGCGACATGGGCGAGTGCGCGGGCGACGGCGTGCGTTGGCAGGTACGTCGAATCGGGCACGGCCGCGCCGAGCTGCACGATCCCTGGATCGTTGGCGGCCTTGATCAGCGCCATCGCCATCGCCTGACCGGTCACCGGTCGTGGTGGAGCGGTGACCGGTGAGGCCGCGCCTTCGATGGTCTGGATGGCCTGGCGCGCCCGCACGTAAAACCCCGAGCGCGAGCGGGCCTCGATGTATCCAGCATCCTCGAGCTTGCGGTAGGCACTGACCACTGTCGACACGCTGACCCCGCGCTGCTCCGCATAGTCGCGGACTCCGGGTAGGCGGTCTCCTGCGCGCTGGACCCCGCTCGCGATCTGGCTGGCGAGTTCGTCGGCAATCCTCTGGTAGAGCGTTTCCATGGGGTTCTCCCCGGGCAGTACAGATGGGTGGGCGAATCAGCGGTACAGAGAAGCGGTCGGCATTACTGTACCGATTCAGCTCTCGATATCTGGATCTGTATTGTTCTCCTTCTCCGACCTAGACTGCAAGCCATCAGGTGAGGATTGAGGCGCCTGTGCATGGAGGAGAGCGGTAGCCTGACGATTCGATCGCCGCGTGCCCAGGGAGGGGCTCTTTTCATATAGCAGCGAAGTTCGGGGCTTGTAAGGAGGGAATTGACCATGGTGGCCAGATCCCCCAAGGAATTCGCCCTCGGCTGGATCGATGCCTGGAACGCCCATGATCTGGAGGCGGTCCTGGCGCACTATCGCGACGATTTCGAGTTTTCATCCCCCCTCATACGCGAGTTTGCAGGAAAGCCTTCCGGCCAGCTGATTGGCAAGGATGCGGTGCGGGCCTACTGGCAGCTTGGTCTTTCACGACTTCCGGATCTCCACTTCGAGTTCGTCGATGTGCTTGAGGGCATCGACTGCCTGGTCGTTCTGTACCGCGGGCATCTCGGCCTGACGGCTGAATATTTCGAGTTCGACGCCAGCGGCATGGTCCGGCGCGCCCGTGCTCTGTATCCAGGCTGAGGCTTCAAGGTCATGGATGCACTGCGGCCCTGGCTCGGCGTGCTTGCGGCGATCATCACCTGCATCGCCTTCCTGCCGTACATCCTGTCCATCCTGCGTGGCCAGACGCGGCCGCATGTCTTCTCCTGGGTCATCTGGAGCATCAATACCAGCGTGGCCTTTCTCGCCACGCTGCACGCAGGGGGGGGAGCGGGAGCTGTCGTGATCGGCTTCTCCGCTGGCGTGACGCTGCTCATCGCGATCCTGGCGTGGATCAATCGCGCGGACGTGGCGGTCACCATATCCGACCGGCTGTTCTTCATCGCGGCGCTTGCCGCCATGCCACTGTGGCACTGGATGGAAGATCCCTTCTGGGCAATCTGGCTGATCACGCTGATCGAACTCCTTGGCTTTGGTCCAACCCTGCGCAAGACCTGGACGCAGCCGTTCTCGGAATCGATGACTTTCTACGTGGTGATGATGTTGCGCAATGTTCTGGTCATCGCCGCGATGGATCGCATCACGCTGACTACCGCGCTGTTCCCCGGCGCGATGGCGATGGCATGTGTGGGACTGATCGCAATCATGGTCTGGCGCAGGCCGCTGGCGGCATCGATCACGCCGATCCGTTGAGGGATGCTCATGACGTCGATGGAAGTCCTATCGGCTCTCGCGCTCTACAGCATGGTCATGACGCTCACGCCGGGGCCGAACAATCTGCTGCTCTTGTCATCGGGGTTGAGCTTCGGCCTGTCACGTACCGGCCGGCACATGGCCGGCATCCTGAGCGGGGTAATGCTGCAGATCTGTCTGGTCGGAGCCGGACTCGGTGCGCTGTTCGCCCGCTTCCCGGAGCTGCAGACCGTGCTGAAGGTCGCGGGTACGATCTACATGCTGTGGCTGGCTCATCGTCTCTGGAGCGCAAGCGCGATCAGATCGGTGGAATCCGCGCGACCGATCGGGTTCTTCGAAGCCATGACATTTCAGTTCGTCAACCCGAAGACCTGGGTAATGGCGACCACTGTCATCGCGGCCTTTGTTCCCGCCGGCGATGACTACGCCGGGCGGGTAGTGGTGGCGGGCCTCGTATTCACCGTCGCGGCGTTGCCGGGCATAAGCATATGGGCGGCGAGCGGCGCCTGGTTGCGTTCGCTGGTACACGATGCGGTTTCACGGCAGCGTCTCAACCGCGTCATGGCGACACTATCGGCGCTGACCGCCATTCTGTTCTGGGTGTGAGTGGAGGAGAGAACGATGCACGAGATGAGCTTTCTGCGTCTGATGGCGGATCATGCGCGCTGGATGAACCGGAAGCTGTACGAGGTCTGCGCCGGCATTCCGGACGATGAACGCAAGCGTGATCTCGGTGCCTTCTTCCGCTCCGTCCATGGAACGCTCAATCATCTGCAGCTGGTCGATCGTCTCTGGCTCGGCCGCATCACCGGCAGGGAATTCAGGATCCGCTCGCTCGACCAGCAGCTGTACGCGGACTTCGATGAGCTCAGGCGCGAACGTGAAATAACGGATGGCCACATTGCAGATCTGATCTCCGGGCTGAAGCCGTCCCGTCTTCCGGATCCGGTGATCTACGTCTCCTTCCTCAAGAAAACCGAAGTGACGCTGCCGCTCGGCGTCGTCCTCACCCATCTGTTCCATCACCAGACTCACCATCGCGGACAGATCACCACCCTGATCTCCCAGCTCGGCCACGATTTCGGGGACACGGATCTGATCTATATGCCGGGGGCGAAGACCGAGTACTTCTAGAATTCCTTCCGAGCGTTGATGAACGAGAGAAGAGCAGCAGCGCACATATCCTTTGACCATGCCCGGAAGCTGGGACCTCCTCCCGAGGGCAATCTTGCCGTTCCGGTCCTGAGCCATGGAACGATGAGCGCCGAGCTTTGTTCGGCGATCGGAACGGATCCCCAGCAGCCGCATGACCAGGATGAGATAGGGCAGCTTCATTTTCGTGCCCCGCCGGCGTCCCTCAGCGCTCCCAGAACTTCATCGAGGGGTTCTGTGTGTGGGTGGTCATTTATGGTCCAATCGGGGTATAGACCAGCGTCTAGCAGGGTCTCGGATTTGATTGGTGCTGTCGAGCGCGTTGATTGGGGTGTCAGATCTAATGCCAATGGGCTAAGCATCGCTGTCGAGTCCAGGCCGAAATATCCCCTGTCACTCACTCTTTCGCATCACGGTGCATAATCTTCCCCATGCAGCATCTCTCCAAGTCCCGTATCCTGGCCAACCTCCAGTGTCCCCGCAGGCTCTGGCTGCAGGTATACCGGCCGGAGCTCGGCTCCCGGAGCGGTGGCTCGTCGTCCCGGCTCGCCGCCGGAATACGGCTCGGGGAAGTCGCACGATCCTTCGAGCCTGAAGGCGTTCTGATCGCGGCTGATGATCTGGCACGGGCGCTGCGAGAGACCGCCGCGCATCATGCCGATGGCGCGGGAATCCTCTTCGAAGGCACGTACCAGGCGGAGAGCGTGCTTGTTCGTGCCGACCTGATGCGGCGCGAGGCGGGCGGCTGGCGCATGACCGAGGTGAAGTCGGCGGCCAGCGTGAAGGAGTATCACCTTGCGGATGTCGCAGTTCAGGCCTGGGTAGTTCGGCAGGCGGGAATCCCGGTTTCAGCCATCGAGATCGCCCATGTCGACACCAGCTTCGTCTATCCCGGAGGGGGACGCTATCAGGGCCTCCTCGATCACGTGGACGTGACGGACGAGGTGTCGGACCTGGAGACTGCCGTTCCGGATTGGATCGATGCCGCGCGCACGACACTCGCGGGCGATGATCCGGATACCGCGCCGGGAGATCACTGCGGGGATCCGTTCGAGTGTCCGTATCTCGCCTTCTGTGCTCCCGAGGATTCCGACAGCTTTCCGCCCGAGATCCTGCCGCGGAACGGGAGTCGCGCCGCGCGCCTGCGGGAAGAGGGATTCAACGACCTTCGCGAGATTCCGCTCGAGCGCCTCGACAGGGAGCTTCACCGGCGCATCGTAGCGGCGACATGCTCGGGCCGGCCGTGGCTGGATCCGGCCGTGAGCCATAAGCTAGCTGCGTTGCCGGTGCCGTACTACTACATCGACTTCGAAACCATCCAGTTCGTGGTGCCTATCTGGGCCGGAACGCGGCCCTATGAGCAGATCCCTTTTCAGTGGTCATGCCATATCGAGGATGAGGATGGGAAAATCCAGCATCGGGCATTCCTCGCCGAAGGCGGTGGTGATCCGCGTCGCACCTTCGCATCGACGCTGATCGATGCACTCGGAACCAGTGGCACGGTCTTCGTCTACAACGCCGCGTTCGAACGAGGCTGCATGCTGCGTCTGGCGGAAGTTTTTCCGGACCTTGCGCTAGCGCTGCGTGCAGCCGCCGAGCGCATCGTCGACCTGCTGCCCATCGCCCGGGATCACTACTATCACCCGGAGATGCGGGGATCCTGGTCGATTAAGGCAGTGCTGCCGACCATCGCTCCACAACTGTCGTATTCGGACCTGCCGGTCGCAGACGGTGGCATGGCGCAGGAGGCGTTCGGGGAGGTGCTGCGCGAGGATACCTCGCCAGAACGGCGGACAGAGCTGCGGGAAGCGCTGCTTCGTTATTGCGAGAGGGATACCTGGGCGATGGTAGAGGTGGTGAGGTATTTCCGGGAAGCGGGATGACCGCAAGCTGGCTGATCCCAAGCCCTGAATGAGGCAGCAGGGTCCGAATTCCCCTGGGGCTCTGCATCGGCATGACCGACGATACGCGGCTTGATCCTTCCTGGTTTTTCACGGTTACTCCCGCAATGAATGTTTTCTGAATGGCCTGCAATCCATCACAATTCAACATTCAATGAGGTGTATACCGTGATGAACGGAACAGTGAAGTGGTTCAATGACTTCAAGGGCTTCGGATTTGTCACTCCTGCGGACGGCGGCAAGGATGTGTTCGTGCATCATTCTGCCATTCAGGACAACGGCTTCAAGTCGCTGACCGATGGCCAGGCAGTGACGTTCGACGTCGAGCAGGGTGCCGAGGGTGCGGCTGCGAACGTGCGAGCCGCCTGAACCATCTTTCCGGTATTTGCCGGATGGATACGACGACCCCGCCGCATGGCGGGGTTTTTGTTTCTGCCCTGGGCATGACTTGCCCTTGCCTCAATTCCGACGCCGCGCCCTGAGGCGCCGTCCTCCCTTCACCTTGTTTCCGTGATCACCTGCCGGGCCTGACGCGCCGCAGGTTGCGAGCACCCGATCCACCGACTTTGCCGCCTGTGGCCGCGAGCCATCGCTGTTGCGGCGTCGTACCTTGCCCTTGCAAGACTACAGAAGATCTCCCATCTGCCGACTAACCATTCGCACAGCGGACAACCGGAATGGGTGTTCCGGTGAGCTGAAGCGGAGTCCGTGGCGGCGTCGATTCACGCTGCTCGATGAGCTTGGTGACGCCTGTTCGATGGGGAGACGACAGTGAACGCTGATGCGCATGTGGTGAAGCAGCCGACAGGTTCCGCCGGTCTCCGGGGTTAGTGGGGCCATGGCGACTCTCATTCCTTCGATCGGCGCGGCGCGCTTCGATACACGCGGTGAGCTGCGTCTGGCCGAACGTCTGAAGGATTTCCTCGAGGACAACGCCTGGGTCTGGCATAACCTGCCGGTCGGCCCGTTCGGGCGGCATCCGGATTTCGTGGTGCTCCATCCGCGACGTGGCATCGTGGTGCTGGAGGTCAAGGACTGGCGGCTGGATTCCATCAGCAAGGCGACGAAGATGTCCGTCGAGCTGCTCACTTCTCGTGGGCTGGTGACTGTGGCCAATCCGTTCGAACAGGCTCGAGCCTATATGTTCAACGTATTGGATACCTTGAAGCGGGACCCGCTGCTGCTCGCCGGGGATGGAGGCGGCAAGGGGCGGCCGGCCGTGGCAGCAGGTATCGGTGTGGTTTTCCCCAACATCACCCGCCGGCAGTTCGACCAGACCGATCTGCATCAGGTATTCCCGCCTGGGCGCTGCATCTTCCGCGATGAGATGTCGGAAGGCGCGGATCCGGAGGTATTTCGCGAGCATCTCTGGGCGCTGGCGCCGGCAAACGGCGGGAAGGCGCTGTCCATGCCGCAGATCGACCGGATCCGGGCGCTGCTGTTTCCGGAGATTCGCGTCAACCAGATCGCCATGTCGCTCGATCAGTCGCGGGAAGGTGACGGGCCGGCTGATGATCGCATCCTTGCAGTCATGGATATGCAACAGGAGCTGGTGGCGCGCAGCCTGGGCGGCGGCCACCGCATCGTGCGCGGCGTCGCCGGATCGGGGAAGACGCTGATCCTCGCATTCCGTGCGGAGTTCATCGCTCGCGCCACGACCCGGCCGGTGCTGATCCTGTGCTATGGCAACGGAATCGCGAGCCGCCTCGAGAACGCCATGCAGGACCGGGGCGTCGAGGACCGTGTCAAGGTCTCTACCTTTCACTCATGGTGCTGGCGCATGCTGCGCAACTATGACCTGCCGGCGCCGAGTAGAGAAGAGATTCCGGATTATGAGGAACGCCTGAAGGCAGGAGTCAAGGCTGTAATCGAGGGTGTCGAGAGAGGGCTGATCCCGGCCGGACAGTACGAGGCGGTGCTGATCGACGAGGCACATGATTTCGAGCCGGAGTGGCTGGCACTGGCGGCGAAGATGGTGAGTCCGCAGACGAACTCTCTGATGGTGGTCTATGACGACGCCCAGGCGATCTACAAGGGGAGGTCGCGCCCGGTATGGAAACAGCTCGGCATCCAGGCTTCGGGTCGCACCACGGTTCTGAAGCTGAATTATCGCAACACGGCTCCGATACTCAGGCTGGCGCGAAGGTTTGCGGCGGATGTCATCGGCAAACCCGGTGTGTGCGCTGGTGACGAGGACGCAATTCTGCTGCCGGAGGACGGGGG
>JAVEZY010000045.1:0-10695 GCA_034002745.1 Gammaproteobacteria bacterium | reverse complement strand
CGGCGCAGTGCGAACTGCACCAACACGTCGCCCTCCAGTCGCAGACGTCGCGCCGCGCGCGGGTAGTGCTTGCAGCGTTCGATGGCAGCGCGCACCTGGTGCGTGAACACTGCGGCGGGATCGGGCTGGAACGCCGGTACGGCCGGCGACGGCGCGATACGTGGCTGCGGCTCGACCGACATGGGCGCCACCGCCGGTGTCGGCGCGATATCCCGCGGTGGAGGCGGCGCGGGTGGAGGTGGCGACGGCACGGGCTCCACGTCGACCGGACGGACCTCCTCCACTACGGGCTCTGGCAGCGTTTCTGCCACGGGTTCGGGCTCGGGCTCGGGCAGCGGTTCGGGCTCCGATTCGGGTTTGCTCGGCATCTCCTTCTCGATCGGTGGTTCCGTTTTCTGCGGCGGCGGTTCCGGCGCCGGCACCTCGGGCGGCGCGGCCTGCGCAAACATGCTCAGATCGAGCGCGACTACGCTCGCCGTGTCGGTGTCGGGCTCAGATTCGGGTTCGCTGGCCGCGACCCACCATACGGCCGCGGCCAGCGCCGCGTGCGTAAAGATCGAGGCCGTCAGCGCCAGCGTGCCGCTGGTCCTGCTCGTCATGTTTCGCTCACTTTTCCTGCCGCGTCACCACCTGCAGACGGGTCAGTTCATTGAGGCGCAGCAGGTCCAGAACGGCAACGAAGTGCTCGAACGCGGCATGCCGGTCCACCGCCAGCTGCACCAGCGTCCCCTGCGGCCAGTTGGCGACCGTCGCTTCCAGCGTGGACAGCTCGACCTCGACCCCGTCGAGATAGACGATGCCGCTCGCCATCACGGTGATCTGCCGGCCCTGCTCGCCACCAACCGTCTGAGCATATCGAGACGGCGGCAGATCGACGCGGATTTTCCCCTGACTGACGAAGGTGGCGGTCATCAGCACGATCGCGAGCAGCACCAGCATGATGTCGACGAACGGGATGACGTTGATCTGCTCGAAGCGTTTCACGGCACACGTCCATCATGCCAGAGCGCGGTAAGGACCTCGACGCGGCGCACCAGTGCGTTGTTCGCCATCACGGCCGGGATCGCGACCAGCAGGCCGGCGGCGGTGGCCTTCAGCGCGAGCGCGAGGCCGATCATGATGTCGGACACCGCCATGTCGCCGCCCTGACCGATGTCGTAGAAGGTAATGAGGATGCCGACCACGGTGCCGAGCAGGCCGACGTAGGGCGCGCTGGAGCCGATGGTGTAAATGAGTGCGAGGCGATCGGTCAGCGCGACACTGAGCACGCGCTCGCTCTGGTAATCGTCGAGACGCAGACGGCGGTAGAACCACAGGCGCTCGAACACCGCCGCCAGCATCAGGACACTCATGAGACCGAGCGTACCGAAGATCAGCGGATCGACCGAGGCGCGCAGCAGATCCATCAGCGACATCTCCATCTCAGCGCCGCTCCCCACCCGCGCTCTCCGGAACATAGATCATCGAGCCGTCTTCGAGGCGGTAGGTGACGCCTGCGCGTACTCCCTGCCCTTCGCCGATCTCGCCGGACGAGGTGTAGTGCGTCAGGGTCTCGCCCTCCTTCACGACCATCTCCATGTCCGGACGACCGGGATTCTTGACCACCACGACCTCGTCGTTACTGAACGGATTGAGCGGGTTCTCCACGATCACGATCAGCAGCACGCCGATAACGACGAGGAACACGTCGATGAGATTAACGACGCTCAGTATGGGGTCGTCGTGATCGTCCTCTCCCAGGACGTCGATACGGCCGTACGATCTCACGCCCGATCCTCTGCTGCTCTGAGCGTCTCGCCGCCGACCGACATGCGCCCGTGCAGCCACTCGTTGAGCTCGCTCATCAGCCAGCGCCGCCGCACCAGCAGCACCGCATAGGTCATCGAGGCGGACAGCAGCGCAACGATGACGGCGGAAAAGGCGACCACAAGCTGCTCGGCCATACCGACCGAATCGCCGTTGGCGACCGCGATCAGCGCCGGCCCCATCGGGATCATGGTCGCGACCAGACCGAGCATGGGCGCGATACGGCTGTTCAGGCGCAGCCGCTCCAGCAGCGCGGCGAGCCTCAGCTCCAGGTCCTCGATGGTACAGTCGGGATTGGCGGCCGCATGCGCGAGCAGCGGCCGGTGACGTCGTCCAGTCAACGCAGGCGCGATCAGGTCGTAGACCAGCGCCCCGAGCGAGAACAGCGCGTGCGCGAACATCAGCACCAGCACCAGCAGAACCGGCGTCAGAAACAATGTACCGATCTGGTGCAACCAAAGCTCCAACGCGTTCATGCAACTTCCCCCTTGAACTGGAAATTCAAACGCGCCCTGCGCGCCTGATAGACGAAACCGGACAGCAGCGCCACGAGCGGCAGCAGGCCCAGCCATGGCAGCGGAACGTCGTCGACATCCGCCTTGCGCACCTCGCGCAGCACCTGCCCCTGAACGGCCTCGGCAGGCTGCGTCGCCTCGGCCTCGGGTTCTGCGGCATCGTCCGGCGCCTCGGCCTCGGTCTGCGCCGACGGCGCGGCGGCATCCGCATTGGCGAGACCCAGCCCGAAGCCGACCGCAAGTTCCTGCACGTAGGCCTTGAAGGCCTCGTTCGACGTGTACACATTGTGACGCTCAGCAATGTCTGTCCAGACCTCGACCAGCTCGCGCAAGGTCTGTTCGTCAGGACTCCAGTAGCCCTTGCGCGCCGCCTCGAGCATGCGCTCGGCGATCTGCGCCAGTGCCGTCGGATTGGTCTGTTCGAACCACTCGCGCACACCGAGTTGGTAGCGATCCATGACATAGGTGGCATGGAACTCCTGCCACTGGTCATCGCGCACGACGTTGCGGTCCATCACCTGCCAGCCCCAGAAGTTATTGATAGTATCGAGCAGCTCCAGGGTGCCGGCGTAACCCTCGGCCTTCATCTCAGCGATCCAGTTCGGGTGCTGATACACCGCGCGCAGCTCGGTCGAGAGAAAGCGCTCGGCGGTCTGAAGACGCGCCTTCTGCGGATCGCGCATGTTGGAGATGTATAGCTGAGGCGACTTGCCATCGAGATAGCGCACCGCCATCGAGATACCGCCCAGAAATTCGAAGGGATGGTCGGTATCGAGCAGTCCGCGCAGGTTCGACGAGCGCGAGAATACCGCCGCGCTGGTGCCGCGCAGGTGTTCGGCGTAGGTGTTGATCTCGGCGCCGCCGGCGTCGCGCAGCTTGCGGCTCCACTGACTGCTGTCGGGTCCATAGGCCCAGGACATACGCGATAGATAGAGTTTTTCGAGTTTGCCGTCGCCCTCTTCCCACTGGTCGGACGCAAGTGTCGCATCGGGCAGGCGCGTGCCGTAATCGCCACTTTCAGTACCGAACACGCGCGTGAGCGCAAACAGACGTGCCTCGTCGGCCGCTACGCCGCGTTCGATCAGCAGGCGCTCGATGGCGAGCGTATTGCGGCGGATGAAGTTGTCGTTCTCCGGCTCGTCGAGTTCGGCCAGCATCACAATGGCGCGGTTGAACAATTCCATGACATTCGGAAACTGGTCTCGATAGAGCCCGGTAAGCGAGATGATGGTATCGATTCTCGGTCTGCCGAGTTCGGTCAGCGGGATAACCTCCAGGTCGATCACGCGCCCGCCCTGATCCCACACCGGACGAACGCCCATCGCGTACAGGATTTGTGCCTCCAGCATCCCGAGATGGCGCATGGTTTCGGTGCTCCAGAGGGTGAACGCGAGTTTTTCCGGAAATTCTCCATGACTTGCCTGATGCGAAAGGATCAGGTTCTGCATTGCCTCGACGCCGGCGGCATAGGCTGCGCGCGTCGGCACGCGCGAAGGATCGAAGCCGTACATGTTGCGCCCGGTAGGCAAGGCATCGGGATTGCGGACCGGATCGCCGCCATAGGACGGATCGACCCAGCGCGCGCTGAGGGCGCGCAGGATTCCCTCGTGCTCCGATTGAGCGTCGAGATCTCGGTCGAAGGCGCGTCCCTGCGCGACCAGCTCGCGCCGGGCGGTGTCCTCGTAGGCTTCGAGCGGTTTGTCGGAGAACACCTCGTCGTGCACGAAGCGGTACGGCACGCTGTCCTCGAGCTCGCGGTAGTCGACGCGAAACACGAGCTTCGGGTCGGTGATGCCGAGGTGATCGTAGAGCGGCTGCCCGAGCATCTGCATCACGGTGCTGACGCGATGTTCCGGCAGCGCGGTCTCGGCGAAGGAATGCAGGCCGAGCGGCTGCATGGCCATGCCGACGTCTTCGAGATAGTCCTCGATCGCGCGCAGGAAGTCCTCGAAGCGCGCCTCCAGATCGGCGACCTTCCAGCCGAGGTCCTGGTGGATGTTCATCTTCACCGCCTGCTCGATGATGAGCGAGCGGTTGTTCGCCTTCACCATACCTTCGTCAAGCGAATGGTATTCGCGGATCAGGTCATTGATAACGATGAAATCGTCGGATAGTCCGGCGGGCGAGAACGGCGGCGTCTGATGACTGATGATGAGGCCGCGTCCGCGCCGCTTGACGTGGATCGCTTCGCCGATGTTATCGACGATATAGGGGTAGACGACGGGCGTGTTGCCGACCAGCAGATTAGGCTGATCGAAGGCCCACAGACCGCGCTCCTTGCCGGGCATCCACTCCTGGGTGCCGTGGGTGCCGAAATGGATGATCGCATCGGCGCCGAAATTCTCGCGGATCCATAGATAGGCAGCGAGATAGCCGTGATGCACCGGCACCTTGGTGTCGTGGAAGATGTGTTTCTCTTCGTCGTCACTGGTGCCATCGCCACGGGAGGGCTGGGGCATGATCACGAGATTGCCGAGCCGGAGGCGCGGAATGACGAACTGCGGCTCGCCCTTTACCTTGGCCAGTGAGCGGCTGGCCTTGGGAGGCCCCCAGTAGGCCTCGATGTCGGCGCGCACTTCCTTCGGCAGCGTGGCATACCACGCCATATAGCGCGTGAGCGGCAGGCTCTCCCAGTGCGGCGTCTGCATCAGCCCTGCCAGGCCGTCCGGCCTATAGCGCGGCGCGAGCAGCGTGGGCAGGCTATCGATCATCACCTGTTCGGCGATCGGCTCCACCGCGTAGCCCTCGTCCTTCAGGCGCTGCGTCAGAAGCTCCAGCGAGCGCGGCACGTTCAGATTGGACGCGCCCTGGTTGTGCTCCCCCGGCGGGTGGTTCCAGAACAGCAGCGCCAGTCGCTTGTCGGCATTCGCCTTCCGCCCGAGCCGGGCGACATTGACCGCCTTGCCAGCCAGCATGTCCAGCTGCTCGGGAATGGGCGCCATCTCTCCGCCCTCGTTGGCCGACACCACCACCGGATCGATGAGCCCAATGTACTCGGCGGTCGTCAGGGTAAACGGCAGATGGAAGCTGCTGATGCCGGCGCGGTCGGCAAGATAGGCCGCGCGGTCGCCGCTGCGGTAATTGACGACATTGATGACCGGGATATCCAGGGCCTGATGCCAGGCCTTGCGTCCTTCAGGGTTGCCGCCAAGGAAGGTGTTGACCAGCAGCACATCGGGCAGCAGACGGCCGTCGAGTTCGATCATCGGTTCATCGATCTCGACCTGGCGGCGCTTCCCGGGATTGGGAAAGCCCGGCTTGCCATCATCCGCGGCGCGCGGTGCGGTGGACTGACGACGCGAAGGCGCGTCGCGGCGCGCCAGACGCGTCGATCGGTAGAACATGAGCGGAACGGCGCCCTTCGCCTCCAGCGCATAGACCAGCTCGTCCAGCATGCGTGTCTGCCCGTCGGCAATGTAGCTGGAGGAGATTTCGACGCCGATCACTGGCAGCGACTCCCACTGCTTCCGATGCTTCGACGACCACCAATCCAGATAGGCGCGCAGATCGGCAAACACGGGCTCCGTCGCAGCCGGATGCCAGATACCGCCGTCCGGTAAGGGGCGGGGCGGCGGCACGCTCGCGAGATCGCCGTTCTCCACCCAGGTCCGCAGGTACCGGAACAGCCGTTCGTGATTGACCGTCGTGCCGCTGACGTAATAGGCATAGGCCTGCTCGGCGATGGCCTGCGGCAGGCCCTCCGCACGCAGGCGTTCCGGCGGGTTCATGACGCTGATGTGCAGGGCGGGCAGTGCCGCGGCCCGCAGCGCGCCGCCCGCCGCTGCTTCCACGCGTTCGCGGTCGTCGCTACGCGGCGCGTCGATCACCACCAATTCCGCGCCTTCCAATGCATTGGTGATCGCCGCCGCATCGGCGCGATCCACCTGCACCCAGGCCAGATTCACGCCCTCCCGCTCCGCCGCCGCTCGCATTAGTTCGAACTTGCGTTCCAGTACGAACTCGGTTGAAAGCACCGTTATCTTGGGCGCGGCAAACGCGACCGGCATGAGCGACATCAACAGAACGGATGTCAGCAGACGCAGCAGCACCACCGCCATGCGCCGACTCACCATCTGTACGAGGCCCCCACGCGCAGCGTGCGCGGACCATAGCCCTCACTGTAGCTGCGCACCGGCGCCGGCGCATTGGTCGCGCTGACGCGCGCGCCATACTTAGCGTCGAACAGGTTCAGCGCATGCGCCCACAACTCCCAGTGCTTGCCCGGACGGTACTCAGCGCGGAGGTTATACAGCACCGGTCGAGAATACTCGTTGGTGTTCAGGGAGTTGGTGTAGTAGTGGCTGATATAGTCCCCCTCGAACTCCACGCGAGCCTTCGGCGATGGACGCAGCATGATTCGCGCGTTCAGGTGATGCTTTGGGCTCGACGTCAGAGTATTTTCGCTGTAGTCGATCGAGCGCTCGATGAAGTCGACATAGCGATTGAGCGCGTAGGTATGCGCAAGCGCGAAGCCAAGACGATCGAAGGGATCCCAGGCCAGCGTGCTCTCGATGCCCTGAAACTTCACCTTGCCGGCGGCAACCGCGTAGGTGGCGCTGGCGCTCGCATCGTCCGGGCAGAGCGTGGTGTCTCCTCCGCATGGCTGCGACACCGCCTGATTGCGCACCACGGTGCGGAACAGACCGATATCGTAGCTCAGGCGATATGAGGGCATACGGCCGCGCACCCCTATCTCCTGCGTGAGCGAGGTCTCCGGCGGCAGCGGCCGGGCGTTGGGGGCGGTGATGGTCTGAGACGTGGACGGAATGTAAAAACCCTGCGACAGATTCGCCCAGAACAGGTTGTTCTCGTCCAGGTCGAAGGTGACACCGCCCTTCTTGATCAGCCGGGAATAGGACTCGCTGCCGTCGACGTTGCTTGTCGGCGAACGGTCGTCGACATCCAGCTCGTAGTCCTCGTGCCTCAGACCTAGAGCCACGCGCCAGCGCTCGGCTGGCGAAAACTCGTACTGCAAGAACGGTGCGACGTTCACCTCATCGATGCTGTAGGCATTCCTGAGGGTTGTGCGCGTAAACCCCGTCCGGTTGTAGGTGTCATCATTCTTCTCGCTGATGAATGCGTCCACCCCACCGTAGAGGCGCGACTTCGCGCGGTCGAAGTCGTGACGATACAAGGCCCGCAAATTGTGATGAGTGTAGTCGATCTCGGTCTGGCGCCCGGTGCTCGCGACGGAGTTGGCGCACCCGGCGGGACAGGCGTTGGTGCCGCCATCGAAGCGAATGCTGTACGAGAGATCCAGCTCGCCGCGCTCCCCGACCACACGCTTGTACGCCAGCGCGGCGGTATCGTAGGTCAGATCCTCGAACAGGTTCTGCGGCACCGCCTGTCGCCAGTTGGACTCGAACTGTTCCTGCGTCAGGACGCCCGGAAACTCCTTGTAGGTCTCTATGTGTTCCAGCCGAAGCGACAGCCGAGACAGCGCATCGGGATGCATCACGAGCCGCGCGCTGGCGGCCTTCTTCTCGCGCGCGCTGCGATCGCGCCAGGCATCATCCTCCATCCAGTTGGCATCGACCCACCAGCCAATGCCATTGTCCATCGTGTCGCCGCCATTGGCGCCGATGCGTCGAAAACCGTACTCGCCGACATCACCCCACAGCCGGTACTCCGGCGTTAGCGGTGGATCGCGGGTGATGACGTTTATGGTGCCGCCGATACCCTTGCTGCTGTGGAGCACCGAGCCGGGACCCCGGACGACCTCGATGCTTTCGATGTCCCAGCTGTTGACCTCGTCGATGAAGCCATAGGTGCCGAGTGATGACGACTTGACTGCATGACCGTCGATCAGGTTGTTGGTATAGCCCTTTCCGCCGATCGGAATACGGATGTTGCGACTCATGGAGACGCCCGGCACGCGTGTCAGCAGCTCGCGCAACGAGTCAGCGGACTTGACTGTATCCAATTCCTCACGCGTGATCACAGAACCCGCGATCGGCGTCGCCTCGGTCAGGCGGCCGGGCTCGGTCCGCGATTGCTCGTATTCATCGGCTTTGGCCCTAACGGCCAAGGCGTCGAGCTCCTGATAAACCCCGTCGGAAGCCATGGCAATGACTGCGCCGCTGAGCGCCGCCCCTTGCCGCATGTGGCCGGATTCAGATGATTCAGCATAACTGGCGAACAGCGGCATCATGCACAGTACCCCGCCGGTAATTACCGGAATCAGCGGGTAGTGGATGGTTCTGTTGTTTTTCACTGCTCCTCCCCCTTTCACCTGAAGCATGGGGGCGCATTCTAGGCAGGAGCATTCAGCGTGTGAATGCGACCAATTACCGCACCCTGCTGCGTCGCGAGCCGCGGTTTCGCAATCGCCGATCGACGCATCTCGGCGCTTCCCAATGATGTGACTGCCGATATTTCCGGACCGATCTGAAGTTGGTAAATGCCGTCTCGGACTGGAAAAAGAAACCGTTTACGGAAGAGCAGATCATCGAGGTTCTGCGCGAGGCATAAAGCCAGTATTCTGCTCAAGGAGCTTTCGGCACAGTACAGATTCACCGACGCGACGTTCCACAACTGATGACCCAGGCATGACGCATGCGTCCAGACCACAGATGCACACCGGTTCAAAGACGTGCATGAACCCCATGGCCGACATCAGCCGGATCGATAGCCTCTTGCTGGGACGCTTGGCGGATGTACGCAGGTACTGCTCGATCAGGCCAGCTGTCAACGCCGACTGAAAACTGACCCCCTTTGGGCATGAATCGCCGAAGTAAAAATGCCCCCCCCTGGGCCCCTATGGTTATCCCGTCTTCTTCGTCCGTTCCGGCGCGGTACCGGCCTTGCGCTTGTCCCTGAGCCGATAGCTCTCGCCGCTGATTTGCACGTTAGGCGGCACAACCGAGCAATCCTGGAACCCGAACCATGAGCCGAACCTTTCTTGTTGGCGTGCGCGGCGAGAGCTACAACAACGATGACGGCGCATCGCGCCAAGACACCATTCGCCGTATGCGAGCCAACGAACCGGTTCAGCTCAAAGCCGACCCGACAAATCAGCACGACAGATGGGCAGTCAAAGTTCTTACGCAATCTGGAGAGCAAATAGGCTGGCTTCCTTCGGACGCTCGGGATGCAGATGCATTGCTCAAGGGCGAGCCCATCGAAGCCGCAGTTCATGCGGTGCACGGCGGTACAACCTGGCTCAAGCGGCTTCTTGGCAAGAAATCTGTTGGTGTCGTTCTCCGCATTACCAAGGGCGATCCTGATTGGGCCAGACGCGCACAACTTGAAGATCGCGCCAAGAAAGTAGATGAGCAAGTAGCTGCTGCGCTTAAACTTGAGCAGGACGGAGACACTGACGCTGCGATTCAAGCTCTGACTCAAGCAATTGCAGCTATTCGTTCTTTCACAACGGCGGATCCATATGCATCAGCGCACCGCCGGCTGCATGCCCCTGTAGATCGCTTGAGCCTTTTGCTTGAGCGCCGCAAAGCTTATGCAGACGCGCTTTCGCTGATTCAAGAGTGGCGGACAACATTTGACCCAGTTCAGCCAAGCAAGTCCGTGGTGGAATCATTGAATAAGCGGGCCGAGCGCTTGCAATCAAAGCTCAAGTAATGTGCAAGTGCCGCCTAACAATTCGTTCAAGCCGAAACCGCTTCGTTACGGCAAAGGCATGGCAGGAAAAACTTGCCATGCCTTTGCCTCCACTACGCGGTTCGGCTTAACTCAGGCGTTATAAGCTTGCATCCGCGGGGTCAGACCCCACCCGCCGCGCCTGCTGATATGGCGCGCCGCCGCGGAACTCACCGCGCCCTCGCCGAACGCAGCATCCGCAGGGTCAGACCCCTTTCATCTTCACGCTGCTTGCCGCGCCCATGGGGTCTGACCCCATTCACATCGCGCGGCTGCCGCGTCCGCGAGGGTCTGACCCCTTTCACCCCACCGTCTTGCGCACCATGCGCAGGATCGATTCATCGACATCGACGAGCGCGTCCAGTTCGCGCCAGGCGAGATCGATGGATTCCGCCCCGACAGCGAATTCCCGGGTCCCGGCCTGCACCAGAAAGCGCACATCGAAATGCCAATGATCCGGCTCTCCCTTGCGGGCCGGGATCAGATGCACGTCGACATCGAAAATCGCCTCGCTGACCAGCGCCAGGTCGATGATGCCGCTTTCCTCGCGTGCTTCTCGCAAAGCAGCGTCCTGGATCGTGGCATCGTCCTCGATGTGACCCCCCGGCTGAAACCAGCGGCCGAGCTTGCGATGGTGCGTGAGCAGCGCGGCGCGGCGGTCGGGAGAAAGCAGCCAGGCCGACGCGGTGACATGTCCTTCCTGCGTCCGGCGGCTGGTGCACGGCGGCGTACGCCTCACGAACTCGAGCGTGCGCGACAGGTGATCCCGTTCGGTCGC
>JAVEZY010000044.1:0-10979 GCA_034002745.1 Gammaproteobacteria bacterium | reverse complement strand
CCGGCCGAGTTCGCCGCCCGTCATCGGGTGAATTCACCCGATGACGGGCAAACCAACCACCACTCGAAAGAGTGAAATTTCGGGACTCTGCTAACCAGGCGATGGCACTAAAGACGGGGGCAGGTCACAGAGTCATCATTACCGGTGGCGCAAGCGGCATGGGTGAGGGCTTGGTAAGGGCATTTCCGCAATTGGGCGCCCGTGTTTTCTCAATCGACCGTGCGGAGGATGCCGGGCGTCAGATCGCGGAAGCGGCCGGTGCCGTAGGCTTCACCGGGGTGGATGTGGGAGACGCAGCATCGGTGGCCCCTGTGGTGGAACGGGCCGTCGCGGAGCTTGGAGGCCTGGATGTGCTGATCCATGCGGCAGGCATTGCGCCAGGAGGCCCCGCGGAATCGACGCCACTCGCTGTCTGGGATCAGGTGATGCGAATCAATGCAACGGGCACGTTCCTGATGAACCAGGCTGTGTTTCCTCATCTGTGTGCGGGTGGCGGCGGGGCAATCATCAATTTCGCTTCGTCGGGCGGCGTGCAGGGCTATCCCGGCAAGGCTGCCTATGCAGCTTCGAAAGGTGCTGTACTCGCCTGGGTCCGCTCGATCGCGCGCGAGTGGGCACCGCATCGCATCACCGTCAATGCCATCGCCCCGGCGATCTGGACGCCGATGTACGACAAGACCCGTGCTGAAATGAGCTTGGTGCAACTGGCCGAGCACGATGCTCAGCTCGCGCGCAACATTCCCGCGCAACATTCCTCTGGGCGGCAGGCTGGGGGACGTGCAGCGGGATTTCGTGCCGGTGCTGGCATTCATGGCATCGACAGGCGCTCGATTCATCACCGGACAGGTGCTGCCGGTCGATGGTGGTGCGCTGATGATGCGCTGACCGCACCTCGATCCGATAGACAACGCACGCAATACCTGCCGATCGAGCGCTGCAGAGTCTGCAGATTCGCGCACAGTCGAACGCCAAGCATGCCCCTGGCCCGGCCCCTTGCCGGCAAGGGGCCGGACGTGTCGGAATCAGGTAGAGACATCTGGCTTCAGCGGGCGGGTCATGCGCGCAAGCTTGGCAAAAAGCTTGCGAAACTCGGCATCCGGTTCGGCACCGAAGCGCGGGTCGCCATTCTTGTCGAAGGCATGTGCAATCTCCTGCCAGTCCCTGGCGAGCAGGTGCGCCTGTGCAGCCGGAAGGACGACCTTCTCCTCGAGGCTCATGTGTCGCCATTGCGCGTTGGTAAAGCGCTCCAGCGCCGCCGCGAACTCACCTGCCTGCGCCGTACCTTCGGCCTGGTATTTCCGCAGTGCCGAGAGCAATTCGTCCAATACCGCCTCGTCGGCATGCTCGGCTTCGAGCGCTGCCAGTGTGTCGTCGACCGTGTGGGTACGTTGGCGGAGCAGGGCGAAGAGGTAGGCGTTCTCCTTCGGGTGATGCAGCTTCTCCGGAAACTCGCGAATGTAGTGCAGCAGTTGGTCGAACAGTTGGAAGTCGGGCGTAGTGGACTGTTCGATGGCGCGGTTCAGCAGATGCTGCATGGCGTGCAGAACAGCGGCAAGAGAGCGGTGCTCGTCCTGGATGATGGCCAGCGCCTTGTTCATGTCCGGTGTCGGCGAATTGCGCATGACCGACGACACCAGGACTGGCACCTTGGCATGCATCAGCACCTTCAGCGTCTCTGAACCCAGCAGCAAGCCGCCGATGCTCTTCGGTCCGCGTGAAGCCATGAAGATGAGATCGCAGCCCTGCTCCTCGGCCGCCTGAACGATTGCTTCATGGGGGCGGTCGCTGACCTTGTAGAGGGATATGTGGGATACCCCTGCCGCGCGTGCGGCGGCTTCGGCCTTCAACAGAACGGCATTGGCATCGCCCGCGATGCTTTCCGGCAGGAGGGCGGGCGCAATGCTGCGCAGGGCAGCGCCTTCACCGGTCGCCAGGAAGTCCGGCGCCGCATAGAAGAAGGTAATGGCAGCGCCGGTCTCCTTTGCGAAGGTAACCGCGCTGCCTATGGTCTGGTTGGACAACTGCGAGCCGTCGGTAGGAACAAGCAGGTTCTTGTACATGGAATCCTCGCAATCGGGTGTGCCGGAAAAGATGAAGCTTCATTAGGGATGGACACTGCAGACGCCGTCCACAAATTCTTCAATCAAGTAAGACGGTGTACCGCTACTGGAAGGCTGTACTCGCGAGTGCTCCTAGTCATCGCAGCAGCATGGCTGCGTCGGCCCGAGAACGAGAGTTTCCCTGCTGGAAAGGTTCTCGTCGATTCCGGGATGCTTGTTCGTGCGGAGCTGTCTGCGGGGCGTTGTTTTCATGGGCGTGTCGGCTTGGAACTGCAATTGTGGCCTGCGCTGCTGGCTGCTCGGGGATGTTCCGGATGAAGTTTATACTAACTGTTAGAAGGTTAGTTATTGGCTGGACCAGAAGATCCGTGTCGAACACGGCAGTGCAATGTCCGTAAGGTGGAGGCGGCCGGTGGCTCCATCACCTCGCAAGCCCTGACTATTCTTGCTCAACGGGTAGTGCCACGCACAGGCTTGGTCAGGCGGTAGGATCGATGCTTCAAAACGCTGTTTCTGTGAGCATGAAAATGATAAATTATCATTTATTATCAGGCCGCCCGATTCAGCGACCAAGTCTCAGGCTGGATGGTCGGCGCCATTCGAAGTGAGCCTCCGGCAGCCACTTGCCTTGTCTACAGGGGGGCGGCTGGAAGGCTGGGGTCCCGCAGTGTTCAAGTGAATGAGAGCAAGCAATGGAACGCGAATCGATGGAATTCGACGTACTGATCGTCGGCGGAGGCCCCGCGGGGCTTTCGGCGGCGATCCGGCTCAAGCAGCTGGCCGCGGCCAAGGAGCAGGAACTGTCGGTGTGCCTGATCGAGAAGGCGGCCGAGATCGGCGCGCACATCCTGTCGGGCGCGGTGATGGACCCGAAGGCGCTCACCGAGCTGATCCCGGACTGGAAGGAACAGGGCGCCCCGCTCAAGACCGCGGTGACCGAGGACAAGGTGCTGTTCCTCACCGAGACCGGCGCGCGCCAGGCCCCCAACGGCCTGCTGCCCGAGTGTTTCGTGAACCACGGCAACTACATCGTGCGCCTGGGCAACGTGGTGAAGTGGCTGGGCGAGCAGGCCGAAGCGGCCGGCGTCGAGGTCTATCCCGGCTTTGCCGGCGCCGAGGTGCTGTTCGACGAAGCCGGCGCGGTGAAGGGCGTCGCCACCGGCGACATGGGCCTGAACCGCGACGGCACCCCCGGCCCCCACCACCAGCCGGGCATGGAACTGCATGCCAAGTACACGCTGTTCGCCGAAGGCTGTCGCGGCCACCTGGGCAAGCAGCTCGAAGCCAGGTTCAAGCTGCGCGACGGCGCCGACCCCCAGACCTACGGCATCGGCATCAAGGAGCTGTGGGAAGTGAAGCCCGAGAACCATCGCCCCGGCCTGGTGGTGCACACCGCCGGCTGGCCGATGGACAACGCCACCTACGGCGGCGGCTTCGTCTATCACCTCGAGGACAACCTGGTGGCGGTGGGCTACGTGGTCGGGCTCAACTACAGCAACCCGCATCTGTCGCCCTTCGAGGAGATGCAGCGCTACAAGACCCACCCCGAGATCCGCAAGTATCTCGACGGCGGCAAGCGCCTGGCCTATGGTGCGCGCGCGATCGCCGCGGGCGGCCTGCAGAGCCTGCCGCGGCTGATCTTTCCGGGCGGCGGCCTGATCGGCGATGACGCGGGCTTTCTCAACGCGGCACGCATCAAGGGCAGCCATGCCGCGATCAAGAGCGGCATGCTCGCCGCCGAGGCCGCCTTCGAGGCACTGGCGCAGCAGCGCGAGCGCGACGCCCTGACCGCCTACCCGGCGGCCTTCCGCGAATCATGGCTGTATACGGAACTGCACAAGACGCGCAACTTCAAGCCCTACATGAAGAAGGGCCTGTACGTGGGCTCGCTGCTGTTCGGCATCGACCAGGTGCTGTTCAAGGGCAAGGTGCCCTGGACGCTGCACAACAGCGCGGACCACGACAAGCTCAGGCCGGCGGCCGAGTGCCCGAAGATCGACTACCCCAAGCCGGACGGCGTGCTGACCTTCGACCGCTTGTCCTCGGTGTTCCTGTCGAACACCAACCACGAGGAAGAGCAGCCCTGCCACCTGCGCCTGAAGGACGCCGCGGTGCCGATCGCGATCAACCTGGCGCGCTTTGATGCGCCCGAGCAGCGCTACTGCCCGGCCGGGGTGTATGAGATCGTGCAGGAGGAAGCCGGCCCGCGCCTGCAGATCAATGCCCAGAACTGCGTGCACTGCAAGACCTGCGACATCAAGGACCCCACCCAGAACATCAACTGGGTCGTGCCACAGGGCGGCGAAGGGCCGATATACCAGGGCATGTGAGTCCGCGGGAAGCGATTGCAACGACGGAAGCAAACACGAGCATGAGAATGACTGGCTTTGTTCAGGTTAAGCGTGGATGAGTGGTAGAGTAGCGTAGTCGATATGACAGGGGGAGCCATGAACGCCCGTCAATTCAAGCGATTCCTCGAATCAGTCACGAAGCTTACGGCTGGGCAACTAGAGCAGGTTCGCAGCGCCCTCGCTTCCGAGCAGACGGTGCGGGCAAGCTACCGAGCTATCGAGGCTGCGCGCCCTTGCTCCTGTCGCCGGTGTGGTAGCGAGAAAGTGGTGCGGAACGGTGTCCAGAACGGCCTGCAACGCTTCCTTTGCCGCGCATGCGGCAAGACCTTCAACGCAGCGACCGGAACACCGCTTTCGCGACTGCGGGACAAAGACCAGTTCGAGGCCTACGCACAGTGCATGCGGAAGGGATACACCGTGCGGCAGGCTGCGGCTGAGGTCGGGCTGTCGCTGGACAAAGCCTTCCGGTGGCGTCACCGCTTCCTGAGCGAGGTTGTCGCTCATCAACCCAAAGGTGTTACCGGCATCCTTGAGGTGGATGAGACCTACTTCCGTGAATCGCAGAAGGGTTCTCGCAAGCTCACCCGCCCGCCGCGCAAGCGGGGCGGCAAGGCCAAGGGGCGCGGGCGCAGGAACAAAGACTGGATTCCCGTTCTTGTGGGGCGGGCGCGAGGTCAGGCCCTCACTGCCGACCGCGTGCTTGGTCGGCTGACCGGTGTCGAAGTGACAGACGCGCTCAAGGAGGCGGTCACGCCCGGCGAGACCATTCTCTGCACCGACGGTCACTCCGCTTTTCTCCACCTGCAGCGCACGCTCGGCGTGCAAACCAAGTCCTTCGTCGCGAGCTACCACGGGCCCGTCCTCGACAAGGTCTATCACGTTCAGTCCGCCAACCACTACCACGAGCGCCTCAAGTCGTGGATACAGCGCAGGCTCAGGGGCGTAGCCACAAAGTACTTACCCAACTACCTCGCCTGGCAGCGGCTCATGAGCTGGGGCAAGACCGGCGTTTCGGCCGAGGAGGTCATCGCGTCCGCCCTCGGCAGGCAGGTCGTCAACACCTGATCCGAGGGCGAACAGGCCGTTGCCGCAGGGCGCCTACGTGATGAGCCTTTCCTTGACGGCCTTCGCCAGCTCGGTGGCCTTTTCGGCGAGCCGCGCGAGAACCGAGCGATAGACCGCTCCGTCCTCTCGCTTGTCGACTGCCATGACCATTACGATGAGCGCGTCGTCCTCCACGCCGTAGACCAGCCGATACCCCTGCTTCCTGAGCTTGATCTTGTAGTAGCCCTCAAGCTCCCCGTGGAGCGCACCGCCGGGGACATGCGGGTTGTTCAACCGCTTGCGCAGGAGCTTGCGCAACGGCTCCTTCACCGAACCGTCGAGGTCACGCCACTCCTGCAACGCAGAGGGGATGAAGAAGAGCCGGTACTTGTATTTCCTCGACGGCTCAGATTTCGTCAATGTCGACCTCGACGGCTTGCTCCTTCTCGGCAACCCGAGCCAACACCGTGCGATACAGGTCTTGGTCGGCCAGCTCCTCTACCATCGCCTGAAACAGCTTCGGCTCCACCATGTAGAAGGCGGCCTTGTTGTGGTTGAGGACCGCCACCGGGCGGCTGTTCGCTTCGCGCAGCACGTAAGCGGGGTTCTTCTTGAACTCCGACATGCTGACCGTGATGTCCGTGAGAATCGTTTGCATAGCTCAGCTCCTTAATTAGCTCTGAATATAGCTACGGAGTTGGCTCATGTCAAGACTGGCGGCGGGCGGGCGCAGGTCGGGTCAGGGTTCATCCACGTTTTATCTGAACAGCGCCGAATGACTGGAGTCGTACGCACCGGACTTATGGATGGCGGTGTCGCGCAAATGGGTACTTCAACCATCCCAGCCTTGATCGGAGCATTCATCTCCTGAGATATGGCACAGCGTCGTGAATTCCACTGTGAGAGGTAGCCTTGATCAACTGATCAAGAAAGAAAAAATTTACAATGCGGGTAGCGAATCCGTTTCCTTTCATATCACGGGTAGCATCAAATGTGCAGACCATCCAGACGGATGGTCTGCACATCGACGTTGCCGCTCAAAACGAGGATGGGATCCCGTATGTGGAAAGATCGGGGTACCGCTGCTACCACCTTCAACGCCCGGAGGATTCGAACCTCTTTCGTCAGGTGCATCGTGGAATGTCTTGTGCAGGCCTGCGGCTCTCACTATCGTTTCCACATGTCCCACATGTGTTCGAATCACATCGGTGGGCGTTTCTGCCATCTTCATGGCGGCGTCGCAGTCGATACCTGCCTCGTATCCCAGGATCTGCTGTCGTACTTCCGGTACCGCGCAATTGCAGGTCAGTTGATCTAACCGGTACAGCCTGCCCTTGGCCGGCCTGGGGTAGGGCTTTCTCTTGCTTTCATTCTTCGATGCCGTTCAATCGGGACGCCAACGGCATACTGTCGAGTTTTGCGTTCCCTATCGGCTTGCGCCATCCTGACCTAGCGCAGCCGCGACGGAGCAGGTCATGTCCTTTACCGGCGCCAGCCGTGACGAGGTCCGCTCATGCCCAACATCCGTCCCCGCGTCGCTGTTACGGCGACTTCCAACACGCTTCCTGCGTCCGCCACCTCGGTCTCGACTCTGGCATTGCCCGAGACCGGGTTCCTGCGCCAGCCCAAGGTGCTGGCACTCGTGCCCATTTCCAAGTCGACGCTGTGGCGGCGCATCCAGGCACGCACCTTTCCCGCGCCCATCAAGCTGTCGGCGGGGGTGACCGTGTGGCGCGCCGAAGACATTCGCCAATGGATCTCGCAACAGGGCCAATCGGCCTGATCCCGAAATCCCGATGTTTTTCCGGCGATTCCGGCTTGGTGAAGGTGTCGCGGTGCCCAAACATTCGGGCTGATCGTGGTCGAGATGTCAGTGGGGGAGATGCAGATCATGCAGGACAGCCAGGAGGCCGGCATACCCCTCGAGAACGCATTGCAGTCGGTCGAGATGCTCCGTGCCGTCATTGACGGCGAGACCTACGAGACGGTGGCGGGGCGCTTTGGCATTTCTCGCACGGCGGTCGAGCGGCGCATCAAGTCCGTTGCCGTTCAACTCACCCAGGTGGTGGGTGTGGACGGCCTCAAGGAAGAAGGCGCGGCCTTCGTGCGGCGGCTGCGCCAGCACCGCGATGCCATTCGCGTCGCGCTGGCGGATTTCGAGCCGTTGCCGCCGGCTGCCGCCCGTCCGGCACGCGTGCTATCACCGCCGGAGGTGGCCCAGGGGGCGGTGCGCATCAAGGGCCGCACCAGCCGCACCTGGCACGACCTGGCCCTGTACTACCTGCTGTTCGCCACCGGCCTGCGCCCGCTCGAGATCGCCCGGCTCGACGTGCGCGACTACCTCGAACCCGACGGCAGCGTGCGTCGGGTGTCCGAACTGCGCGCCGAGGCCGCCATCTACGGCAAGCCACGACCGCTCTACTTCAGCAGCCAGCGGCTCGACGATGCGCTGGACGCCTACCTTCGCGAGCGGTGCAGGGACGTGCATGGCTTGGGGGCGCCGGATGCCTACCGCGGCCTGGACCCGGACAGCCGGCTCTTCCTTTCCCCGAGTGGCGAACCTTACAGGGTCGCACCCAACAACGATGCGCCCGGGCAGAACCGCCACGTCTGCCGTGCCCTGCTGGAAACCTACCGCAAGCTGTTCCGCTACGCCGAACTCAAGGGGCTGAGCGCGCAGTCGGCACGCCTGACGCTGATGGCGCGGATGTACGAACGCGGCGCCGATGAGGACCAGGTGGGCCTAGTTCTCGGCATCGGCGAGCGCAGCGCGGTGCGCGAACTGCTGCCCCGGCCCCGGCCGACGTTGGCGGAAATCCTCGACGACCTGGTCTGAACGGTCATGGAGCAGCAGCGCTTTGCCATCCGGGGCCAGGTGATCGGCGCCGGCGATCCGCAACTGCAGGACATGCTCGCCCAGGTCTACGACACGCACGAACGGCCTCGCTGCCTGTGCGTGGCGCAAGGTGTGGAGATGTACGTGGCGCGGCACCGCCTGTACGTGATCAAGCGCATGCCGGACAGCGGCAGTGCCCACCATCCGGCCTGCCCGTCCTACGAGCCCGAACTCCAGCATTCGGGGCTGGCTGAACTGTTGGGCGAAGCCGTGCTGGAACCGGAGCCGGGCCGGGTCGAGTTGCGCGTGGATTTTCCCTGGACGCGGATGATCGGGCCGGGCGTGCCGCACAGCGAGCCGCAGGAGGCGGCGGAAGTGGGCGTGCCGTGCCGGCGCATGACGCTGCGGGCCGTGCTGCATTTCCTGTTCGAGCGCGCCGGCTTCAATCGCTGGAGCCCGGCGATGGCGGGCAAGCGCAACCAGGGGGTGCTGCGCAAGTACCTGCTGGAGGCCGCGGAGGACATCACCGTGAAGGGATTGCCGCTGGCCCAGCGCCTGTACGTGCCCGAACCCTTCAGCGAGCACGCCAAGGCCGAGGCTGCGCGGCGCCGGCGAGAGAAGCTGGCCGTGCTGCGCCCCAGCGAGGGCCGGACGCCCCTGGCCTTGGTGATCGGCGAATTCAAGGCGAGCGACGCCACGGTACAGGGGCGCCGGGTCTGGATTCGTCACATGCCGGATGCGCCGCTGCTGATCGCGGCCCGCAGCTGGACGCGGATCGAGCGGGTCTTCGCACCGCTGTTCGAGGCGCGCGACGCCGACACCGCGCACCCGCTGCGCTTGGTCATGGCCGCGCTGATCCGCGCCCGCCGCGAATACACCTACGAGATCGAGGCGGCCAGCCTGATGTTGACGAGCGCGCACTGGATTCCGCTCGAAGGCGTGCATGAACTGCCCTTGATCGACGCCCTGGTCGAGCGGCAACGCCGCTTCATCAAGCCTTTGCGCTATGACGCCCGCTCGGTCGCGCCGTTTCCCAATGCCTTGCTGCTCGACGCCGGGCCGGCCCCGATCCCCCTGCACGTCGTCAGCCCCTTCATGGACGCCAGGGAACGGACGGAGAAGGAGAAGGCGGTCGCGGCGTGCAAGGACGCCTGGGTGTGGTGGACGGATCAGCCGATGCCGCCGTTGAAGGATGTCGACGGTTCGCGCTGAAAGGCTCCGCAGCCGGCGATCGGGGCGGCGATCAGTCCGTCGTCGTCACCCGTTGGCGCAATTCCTTGCCCGCCTTGAAGGTGGGCACCCACTTCGCCGGGACCACCACCGGCTCGCCGGTTCTCGGGTTGTGCGCCTTGCGCGAAGGCCGGCGATGCAGGTTGAAGCTGCCGAATCCGCGAATCTCGACCCGGTCGCCGCGGCTCAGGGTGGCGCGGATGGCGTTGAGAATCACGGCCACCGACATCTCGGCATCCTCCTGCACGAGTTGTGGAAAGCGTTCGGCCAGGTGGGCGGCGAGTTCGGAGCGAATCATGGCGGCATTTTAACCGCAGCCGTCCGCGACAAGGATCTGCGTGGGGTTGAGGTGCAGGAAAGCGGCGCGAACATGAATCGTCGGAATCGTCCCGATATTCATGAGGAGCGCCGCCATGGCCCATCCCAACCCCCATCCCTTGATTGCCGTGCAGGGCGGCCCCGCCGCACCGCCAACCCTGCTCGGGCAGGGCCCGGTCCGCATTCCCACCGGCGGCAAGATCCGCGCCGGCATCAAGGTGCTCACGAAGAAGGCCGCCGGCGAGCCGAAGGCCAAGGCGATCTACGACCAGGGCGTGGCCGCCGGCCAGTCCTTCGAGCAGATCGAGCGCGCCATCGCCGCGGCCATGCCCGACCTCAAGGCCCCGCTGGTACCGCGCAACGTTCCTTGGTTCACCGTGCGGGCGCAGGACTTCCCCAATCCCGAGACCGCCCGCGCGATTCTGGACGCCCATACCGAGGATCGGGGCGAAGGCTGGCGCCTGTACCGTTTCCCGGTGGTCTTCCCGTCCGATCACTGGCCGGCCGTGATGCCCCACGAACTGGCGGCCTGGGGCACGCACGAGAAGCGCTACTGGTCGCAATACTCGGCCGACGGCCGCACGCGCCATTGCATGTGCCACGCGCCGGTGCCGGTGGACTCGACCGGCCGACGCACCATCCGCCTCTTCGGCGGGCGCAAGACGATGCCACGCGAGGACAACGGCGGCCGCTGCGAGCCTGAAACCTGCCCCGAATACCAGCAGCGCCTGTGCAACCTGAGTGGCCGCTTCGTGTTCTTCATTCCCGGCATCCGCTCGATCAGTGCGTTCGAACTGCACACCAACAGCTTCTACGCCATGAACGGGGCGATCCAGAAGTTCGAGACCGTGGGCTTCCTGCGCGGCGGGCCCATCTCCGGCTTCCTCGACCGGGAGCGCACGCCGTTCTACCTGACCAAGCGGTTGATGGATGTGCCCTACATCGACGAGCAGGGCCGCGCGGTGCGCGTGCCGCAATGGATCATCGACCTGGAGGCGCCGGTGGATGTCACCTGTTGGCGCCGGCCGAAAACTGACCATCTAACGGGGTGAATTCCGGTTGAAGACTGACCAGGGTGTTTAACCTCTCTGCCTCATTTTGAGGCAGAGGACATGAGGTGATCACCATGGAACTGTTGGG
>JAVEZY010000043.1:0-14063 GCA_034002745.1 Gammaproteobacteria bacterium | reverse complement strand
CGAAGGCGGCCGCACCGTCGGCGCGGGTGTGGTGTCGAAGGTGATCAAGTAAGGGAAGAGAGGAAAGGGAGAAGAGTAAAGAGGAAAGTGATGGACGCGCTCGTGGCGCGCTCGTCGGGCTCTACTCTTGTATCTTTGCGCTTTTCCCGGTTCTTTATAGGCCAGTAGCTCAATTGGCAGAGCGGCGGTCTCCAAAACCGCAGGTTGGGGGTTCGATTCCCTCCTGGCCTGCCAAACGCAGGCGAAAGTAAAAGGTAACAAGTGAAAAGTGAAAGTCGGCGGGGTGAAGGGCTGGCGCGCGATAGTGTCCGGGCTTTCTCTGGGCTGACTTCGTGCTTTTTGCTTAACTGACCATGGCGGACAAGATCAAGTTTATCATCGCGGCGTTGATCGTCGTCGGTGCGCTTGCCGGTTTCTACTACTTCGGCAGCGAACCGGCGGTGGTTCGCATCGCGGGACTGCTGGTGGCTGCTGGACTCGCCGCTGCGGTGTTCTTCCAGACCGCCGCCGGCCGCCACGCCTGGGCCTTCATCGGAGATGCTCGCTCCGAGGTGCGCAAGATCGTCTGGCCGACCCGCAAGGAAACCACCCAGACCACGCTGATGGTCATGGTCATGGTGGTGTTGATCGCGGCCATTCTATGGATGTTCGACTCGATCCTGACCTGGATCGTGAAGATGGTGATGGGCGGGGGAGGCTGAAGGCGATGACCAAGGCAGATGGCGAAACTCCGAAGATGCGCTGGTACGTGGTCCACGTCTACTCCGGCTACGAGCAGCAGGCGATCCGTTCGCTCAGGGAGCGCATCGCGCACAGCGGCATGACCGAGAAGTTCGGCGATATCCTGGT
Organism: Gammaproteobacteria bacterium; assembly: GCA_034002745.1. GTDB lineage: Bacteria > Pseudomonadota > Gammaproteobacteria > SZUA-140 > SZUA-140 > JAITWN01. The sequence goes on along the minus strand of JAVEZY010000043.1, from coordinate 13,214 downwards.
GCCGACCGAAGAGGTCGTGGAGATGCGCGGTGGACAGAAGCGCCGCAGCGACCGCAAGTTCTTCCCGGGCTACGTGCTCATCCAGATGGAAATGAACGAGGCCACCTGGCACCTGGTCAAGGAAGTGCCAAAGGTCATGGGTTTCATCGGCGGTACGTCCGATCGCCCGGCACCGATTTCCGACAAGGAAGCGGCCCAGATCATGGACCGCATCCAGGAAGGCGTGGAGAAGCCGAAGCCGAAGGTTCTGTTCGAGCCCGGCGAAGTGGTGCGCGTGATCGATGGTCCCTTCTCCGACTTCAGCGGCGTGGTCGAAGAGGTCAATTACGAGAAGAGCCGCCTGCGTGTCGCCGTCACCATCTTCGGCCGTTCGACGCCGGTGGAACTGGAATTCGCGCAGGTCGAGAAGAGTTAGAGAAAGAGGAAAGATATCAAGAGGAAAGCGGTCGTGTCGGCCAATGGTCGGCCGCATTGTTCGCTTTTCTCTTTCCTCTGTTGTCAAACCTGAACGGGGAGCCGCTTCGATGCGGCGCTTGCACCCGGGAGAATAGCCATGGCAAAGAAAGTCGAAGCTTACATCAAGCTTCAGATTCCGGCCGGCAAGGCCAATCCCAGTCCGCCGGTTGGTCCCGCGCTCGGTCAGCGCGGCGTCAACATCATGGAGTTCTGCAAGGCGTTCAACGCCCAGACGCAGAGCGTCGAGCCTGGTCTGCCGCTGCCGGTGGTTATTACCGTATACAGCGACCGCAGCTTCACTTTCATCACCAAGACGCCGCCGGCGGCCGTGCTGCTGAAGAAGGCGGCGGGAATCGCATCCGGCAGCGCGACGCCTAACAGCAACAAGGTCGGCAAGGTTACCCGTGCCCAGCTCGAAGAGATCGCCCGCACCAAAATGCCCGATCTGACCGCTGCGGATATGGACGCGGCCGTGCGTACCATCGCCGGCAGTGCGCGCAGCATGGGTCTGGATACGGAGAACTGAGATGGCGAAGCTGAGCAAGCGTTTGAAGGAAATCCGGTCCCGCACCGATTCCATGCGGAACTATCCTGTGGATGAAGCCCTGGCGCTCCTCAAGGAGTTGTCCCGCGTGAAGTTCGATGAGTCGGTGGATGTTGCCGTGAACCTCGGCATCGACCCGCGCAAGTCGGATCAGGTCGTGCGTGGTTCCACCGTGCTGCCGCATGGCACCGGCAAGACGGTCCGGGTCGCGGTATTCGCCCAGGGCGAAAAGGCCGATGCCGCCAAGGCCGCCGGCGCCGACATCGTCGGTTTCGAGGATCTGGCCGAGACGATCAAGGCCGGCAACATCGAATTCGATATCGCCATTGCCACGCCAGATGCGATGCGCGTGGTCGGCCAGCTGGGCCAGATTCTCGGCCCGCGCGGCCTGATGCCGAACCCCAAGGTCGGCACCGTGACCATGGATGTCGCCACCGCTGTCAGCAACGCCAAGGCCGGACAGATTCAATATCGCGCCGACAAGGGCGGCGTGGTCCATTGCGCCATCGGCAAGGCGAGCTTCTCCGTGGATGCCCTGCGGGACAATCTCGGCACCCTCATCGCGGCGCTGAACCGTGCCAAGCCGAGCACCGCGAAGGGCGTGTACATGAAGAAGGTTTCCATTTCCACGACCATGGGGCCGGGACTGGCGATCGATACGTCGACGCTCCCCGGCTGAAGAGAACTTTGGGCTGCCCCCGGCAATGACGGGGGTCGTCGAAGACCGCAGGCGTCCGACCCCGCGCAAGCGGCTGGGACTCAATGTCGTTTCGCCCGCAAGGGCACGAGAGGCCTGCGCAGACGGTGCTACCCGAAACCGCCAGTCGTCGGTGACGGTCACCGTGGGTGGGGCGCGTTGACGCGTCCCGTGGTACCAACCCGTCCTGACACCTGTGCCATGGCGCCGGTGCAGGAACGACCGAGGAGGTGAACGTTTGCTTTCGCTAGAAGAGAAGAAGGCTATCGTCGCCGATGTCGCCGCGCGTGCGGTCAATGCGCACTCCGCGATTGCGGCCGAGTATGCCGGCCTCACCGTGGGGCAGATGACCAAGCTGCGCGTCAAGGCGCGCGAGACGGGCGTCTATGTGCGCGTGGTCAAGAACACGCTCGCGCGCCGTGCCGTCGCCGATACGTCCTTCGCTTGCATGCAGGATGCGTTGACCGGACCGCTGGTGCTGGCCTTGTCGCTCGACGATCCGGGCTCTGCGGCCCGGCTCATGACCGAGTTTGCCAAGGAACACGACAAGCTGGTCATCAAGGTCGTCGCGCTGCCCGGTCAGCTGCTGGCTGCCGAGGACGCCAAGCGGCTGGCCTCGCTGCCGACCCGCGACGAGGCGATCGCCCAGCTGATGGGCGTGATGAAGGCGCCGATCGCCAAGTTCGTCCGCACTGTGGCCGAACCGGCAAACAAGCTGGCTCGTACGGTCGCTGCCGTTCGCGACCAGAAGCAGGCGGCCTGACGGTCATCCGACACGAAACTAAACTGTTTTCAGGAGCATATTAATCATGGCTGTTAGCACCGACGAAATTCTGGATACCATTTCCAACATGACGGTCCTCGAGATCGTCGATCTGATCAAGGCGATGGAAGACAAGTTCGGCGTCTCCGCTGCCGCTGCCGCTGTTGCGGTCGCCGCGCCCGCCGGTGGTGGCGCTGCCGCTGCCGTCGAGGAGCAGACCGAGTTCGACGTCATTCTGAAGTCGTTCGGCGAGAACAAGGTCAACGTCATCAAGGTTGTCCGTGCGCTCACCGGCCTGGGTCTGAAGGAAGCCAAGGATCTGGTGGAAGGCGCTCCGTCGACCGTCAAGGAAGCGGTTTCCAAGGCCGACGCCGAGAGCATGAAGAAGGAACTTGAAGGAGCTGGCGCTCAGGTTGAGCTCAAGTAACGAACTTCTGAACGTTCGTCAGGTCATAGTAGTTGGCTCCCGGTCCGGAGATCATGACGATCTCCGGGCCGCGGGCTGTTTTTGCTTTGCAGTCCGGTGCACCGAATGGCGCCTCATCGTGCCTGGAAGGCCTGGTCTCTAATCTATCCGAGGATTCCCGATGCCGTACTCCTATACAGAGAAGAAAAGCATCCGCAAGGACTTTGGCAAGCGACCGAGCGTGCTCAAAGTGCCCTATCTCCTTGCGACGCAGCTCGATTCCTATCGTGCCTTTCTCCAGGCGGACGCGGCGCCGGATCAGCGTGATGACCAGGGGCTGGAGGCCGCTTTCCGCTCTGTATTCCCGATCGCGAGCTATTCCGGGAATGCGGCTCTGGAGTATGTGAGCTACGTACTCGGCGAACCGGTCTTCGACGTCAAGGAATGCCAGCTGCGCGGCGTCACCTACTCGGCGCCCCTGAAGGTCAAGGTGCGCCTGGTCATCTATGATCGCGAGGCTCCGGTCGGGCCCGGCGGTACGCGCCCGGTGAAGGACATCCGCGAGCAGGAAGTCTACATGGGTGAAATCCCGCTGATGACCGCCAACGGTACCTTCGTCATCAACGGTACCGAGCGCGTCGTCGTCTCCCAGCTCCATCGCTCGCCCGGCGTGTTCTACGATCACGACAAGGGCAAGACTCATTCCTCGGGCAAGGTGCTCTATTCCGCGCGCATCATTCCCTATCGCGGCTCCTGGCTCGATTTCGAATTCGATCCGACCGACTGCGTGTTCGTGCGCATCGACCGGCGGCGCAAGCTGCCGGCCACGGTGCTGCTGCGCGCGCTCGGTTACAGCAACCAGCAGATGCTGGAAGCGTTCTTCGGCCTCAACTCCTTTGTCTTCGACAAGGACGGGATCAACCTCGAGCTGATTCCCGAGCGGCTGAGGGGCGAGACCCTGATGTTCGACATCAAGGGTCCCAAGGGCAAGGTGATCGTCGATGCCGGCCGCCGTATCACGGCACGTCATGTGCGCGAGATGGAATCGCTCGGCATGGAGTCGATCTCGGTTCCGCGCGAGTACCTCATCGGCAAGATCCTGGCGCACGACGTGGTCGACGAGAGCACCGGCGAAGTCATCGCCGAGGCGAACTCCGTCATCACGGCCGATCTGATCGACAAGGTCGAGGAGGCCGGGGTGACCGTGCTGCGCACCCTGTTCACCAATGAGCTGGATCGCGGTCCGTACATTTCGGAGACTCTGCGCATCGACCAGACGCGCACGCAGCTCGACGCCCTGGTGGAAATCTACCGCATGATGCGTCCGGGCGAGCCGCCGACGCGTGATGCGGCCGAATTGCTGTTCTTCAATCTGTTCTTCAATCCCGATCGTTATGACCTGTCGGCGGTCGGTCGCATGAAGTTCAACCGTCGCGTCAATCGCGACAGCATCGAAGGCCCGGGCATCCTCTACGACGGGCTGTATCTGAACAGCCGGGCGGATGATCCCGCTACACAGCGGCTGCGCGACGAGCTGGGTGATGCCTCCGATATCGTCGATGCGCTCAAGGTTCTGATCGCCATCAAGAACGGCGAAGGCGCCGTTGACGACATCGATCATCTCGGTAACCGCCGCATCCGCTGCGTCGGCGAAATGGTCGAGAACCAGTTCCGCGTCGGCCTCGTCCGCGTCGAGCGCGCGGTGCGCGAGCGCCTGGCGCTCGCCGAATCGGAAGGGCTGATGCCGCAGGAGATGATCAACGCCAAGCCGGTGACGGCGGTGATCAAGGAGTTCTTCGGCTCCAGCCAGCTGTCGCAGTTCATGGACCAGAACAATCCGCTGTCGGAAGTGACCCACAAGCGCCGTGTATCGGCGCTTGGCCCAGGCGGCCTGACGCGCGAGCGCGCCGGCTTCGAAGTGCGCGACGTGCATCCGACGCATTACGGTCGCGTGTGCCCGATCGAAACGCCGGAAGGCCCGAACATCGGCCTCATCAACTCGATGTCCGTGTATGCGCGTACCAACGAATACGGCTTCCTGGAGACGCCGTACCGGAAGGTCGTCGATGGCGCGGTCACCGATGAGATCGAATATCTCTCCGCGATCGAGGAAGGCAAGTACGTCATCGCGCAGGCGGGTGCCACGCTCGATGAAGGCGGTCGCCTGATCGAGGAACTCGTGTCCTGCCGTCACGAGAACGAGTTCACCATGATGACCCCGGACCGGGTCGAGTACATGGACGTCTCGCCGAAGCAGATCGTGTCGGTGGCAGCGTCGCTGATTCCCTTCCTGGAGCATGACGATGCCAACCGCGCGCTGATGGGCTCCAACATGCAGCGTCAGGCCGTGCCGTCGCTGCGCGCCCAGAAGCCGCTGGTCGGCACCGGCATGGAGCGGACGGTGGCGATCGATTCCGGTACGGCGGTGGTCGCCAGCCGTGGCGGCGTCGTCGACGCGGTCGATGCCGGACGCATCGTGGTGCGCGTACATGACGAGGAGACGGCCACCGGAGAGCCGGGTGTCGACATCTACAACCTCACCAAGTACACGCGTTCGAACCAGAACACCTGTATCAATCAGCGGCCGCTGGTGCGCCCCGGTGACGTGCTGGGCGCGGGCGACGTGCTGGCTGACGGTTCCTCGACCGATACCGGCGAGCTGGCGCTCGGGCAGAATCTGCTGGTCGCCTTCATGCCGTGGAATGGCTACAACTTCGAAGACTCCATCCTGATTTCCGAGCGGGTGGTGGAGGAGGATCGCTATACCTCCATTCACATCGAGGAAATCACCTGCGTTGCCCGCGACACCAAGCTCGGGCCCGAAGAGATCACCTGCGACATCCCGAATGTCGGCGAGAGCGCTCTGGCGAAGCTCGATGAATCCGGCATCGTCTACATCGGCGCCGAGGTTGGTCCGGGTGACATCCTGGTCGGCAAGGTGACGCCGAAGGGCGAGACTCAGCTCACCCCGGAAGAGAAGCTGCTGCGCGCGATTTTCGGCGAGAAGGCTTCGGACGTGAAGGATACGTCCGCCCGCGTGCCGTCCGGCATGGCCGGTACCGTGATCGACGTGCGGGTGCTCACGCGCGATGGCGTCGAGAAGGACAAGCGTGCCCTGCAGATCGAGCGGGCCGAGCTGGAACGCGTGCGCAAGGACCTCAACGACGAATATCGCATTCTCGAGGAGGATATCTTCCTGCGTGCCGAGAAGCTGCTGGTCGGCAAGACGGCCGAAGGCGGCCCCGGCAGCGTGAAGGATGGCACCAAGATCACCCGGACCCTGCTCGAGGGCCTGGATCGGGAGAAGTGGTTCGAGATCCGGATCAAGGCCGAGTCGGTGGTGAAGGAGCTCGAAGGGCTCAATGCCCAGCGCCGCCGCCTGCGTCTGGCGGTCGAGGAGAAGCTCGAGATCCAGCGCGGCAAGCTGAGCGCGGGCGACGATCTGGCGCCTGGCGTGCTGAAGATGGTCAAGGTGTACCTCGCCGTCAAGCGTCGTGTGCAGCCCGGTGACAAGATGGCCGGACGGCACGGCAACAAGGGCGTGATCTCCATGATCGTTCCGGTGGAGGACATGCCGTACATGGCTGATGGCACGCCTGTCGACATCGTGCTCAACCCGCTCGGCGTGCCTTCGCGCATGAACGTCGGCCAGGTGCTGGAAACGCACCTCGGCTGGGCGGCCAAGGGGCTCGGCCTCAGGATCGGCGAGGCGCTCGACGCCGGACGTACCGCCGCCGAGGTGCGCGCTCTGCTCGACCAGGTGTACAACAGCACCGGCGGCAAGAAAGAACAGCTGGACGATCTGTCCGACGACGAGACGCTTGCGCTCGCGGAGAACCTGCGCGAAGGCGTCCCGATGGCAACGCCGGTGTTCGACGGCGCGGCCGAGGAAGAGATCAAGCAGATGCTCGCGCTCGCGGGGCTGCCGGATTCCGGCCAGACGATGCTGCACGACGGACGCACGGGTGACGCGTTCGAGCGTCCGGTCACCGTCGGTTACATGTATATGCTGAAACTGAACCATCTCGTCGACGACAAGATGCACGCGCGTTCGACCGGTCCGTACAGCCTGGTCACGCAGCAGCCTCTCGGCGGCAAGGCGCAGTTCGGCGGTCAGCGCTTCGGCGAAATGGAAGTGTGGGCGCTGGAAGCCTATGGCGCCGCCTACACCCTGCAGGAAATGCTGACGGTGAAATCCGACGACGTGCACGGTCGCACCACGATGTACAAGAACATCGTGGACGGTGACCACCGCATGGAGCCGGGCATGCCGGAATCGTTCAACGTTCTGCTCAAGGAAATTCGCGCGCTGGGAATCGATGTCGAGCTCGAGTGAGCGGACGGCATCACGGCGTATGACAGGCGATCCTGATCGGGAGAAACGGCTTTGAAGAATCTACTCAATATGTTCAAGCAGCAGGGACAGGTCGACGAGTTCGATGCGATCCGCATCGGCCTCGCCTCCCCGGCGAAAATCCGTTCGTGGTCCTTCGGCGAGGTCAAGAAGCCCGAGACCATCAACTACCGCACCTTCAAGCCGGAGCGCGATGGCCTTTTCTGCGCCAAGATCTTCGGGCCGGTGAAGGATTACGAGTGTCTCTGCGGCAAGTACAAGAGACTCAAGCACCGTGGCGTGATCTGCGAGAAGTGCGGAGTCGAGGTCACCGTGACCAAGGTGCGTCGCGAGCGCATGGGGCACATCGAGCTGGCCAGTCCGGTCGCCCATATCTGGTTCCTGAAGTCGCTGCCGTCGCGCATGGGCCTGCTGCTCGACATGACGCTGCGTGACATCGAGCGCGTGCTGTACTTCGAAGCGTTCGTGGTCATCGATCCGGGCATGACCCAGCTCGAGCGCGGTCAGCTGCTGACCGACGAAGCCTACCTCGATGCGATCGAGGAGTACGGCGACGAGTTCGACGCGCGCATGGGCGCCGAGGCGATCCAGGAACTGCTGACCACCATGGACATGAAGGTCGAGGTGGACAAGCTGCGCACCGAGGTGGCGTCGGTGACCTCCGACACCAAGCTAAAGAAGCTGTCCAAGCGACTGAAGCTGATGGAAGCCTTCCTGGAGTCGGGTAACCGTCCGGAGTGGATGGTGATGTCCGTGCTGCCGGTTCTGCCGCCGGAGCTGCGCCCGCTGGTCCCGCTCGATGGTGGCCGCTTCGCGACTTCCGACCTGAACGATCTGTATCGTCGCGTCATCAATCGCAACAACCGTCTCAAGCGCCTGCTCGACCTCAACGCGCCCGACATCATCGTGCGCAACGAGAAGCGCATGCTGCAGGAATCCGTCGATGCCCTGCTCGACAACGGTCGTCGCGGCAAGGCCATTACCGGCACCAGCAAGCGTCCGCTCAAGTCGCTGGCCGACATGATCAAGGGCAAGCAGGGCCGCTTCCGTCAGAACCTGCTCGGCAAGCGCGTCGACTACTCGGGCCGTTCCGTGATCGTGGTCGGTCCCACGCTCAAGCTGCATCAGTGCGGTCTGCCGAAGAAGATGGCGCTGGAGCTGTTCAAGCCCTTCATCTTCAGCAAGATCGAGCGTCGTGGTCTTGCCACCACCATCAAGGCCGCCAAGAAGATGGTCGAGCGCGAGGGACCCGAGGTCTGGGACATCCTCGATGAGGTGATCCGCGAGCATCCCATTCTGCTCAACCGCGCCCCCACGCTTCACCGACTCGGCATCCAGGCGTTCGAGCCGGTGCTGATCGAAGGCAAGGCGATCCAGCTTCACCCGCTGGTCTGTACCGCATTCAACGCCGACTTCGACGGCGACCAGATGGCCGTGCACGTGCCGCTGTCGCTGGAAGCGCAGCTCGAAGCCCGCGCGCTGATGATGTCGACCAACAACATCCTGTCTCCCGCCAACGGTGAGCCGATCATCGTGCCGTCGCAGGATGTGGTGCTCGGCCTGTACTACATGACGCGCGAGCAGGTGAACGTGCCGGGCGAGGGCATGGTGTTCGCCGATATCGCCGAAGTGCATCGCGCCTACGAGACGCGCCAGGTCGATCTGCATGCGAAGGTCCGCGTGCGCGTGCGTGAGTCCGTCAACGTCGCCGATGGCGAGCGCGAGGAACGCGTGCGCCTGGTGGATACCACCGTCGGCCGCGCGCTGCTGTTCGAGATCGTCCCCGAAGGTCTGCCCTTCGACGAAATCAACAAGAACATGACCAAGAAGGCGATCTCCGGCCTGGTCAACAGCTGCTATCGCCGTGTCGGTCTGAAAGAGACCGTCATTTTCGCCGACCAGCTGATGTACATGGGTTTCAGCTTCGCCACCCGCGCCGGTGTTTCGATCGGCGTGGACGACATGGTGATCCCGGAGGTCAAGGCCGAGATCATTGGCGCGGCCGAAGCCGAGGTGAAGGACATCGAGGCGCAGTACACCTCCGGTCTGGTGACCAACGGCGAGCGCTACAACAAGGTCGTGGACATCTGGTCGCACACCAACGACAAGGTCGCCAAGGCGATGATGGACAAGCTCGGCACTGAGATCAGCGTCGATGCCGAAGGCAAGGAAGTGCGGCTGCCGTCGTTCAACTCCATCTTCATGATGGCCGATTCCGGCGCGCGAGGCTCGGCGGCGCAGATTCGTCAGCTCGCCGGCATGCGCGGTCTGATGGCAAAGCCCGACGGCTCCATCATCGAGACGCCGATCACGGCGAACTTCCGTGAAGGCCTCGACGTGCTGCAGTACTTCATCTCGACCCACGGCGCGCGCAAGGGTCTGGCTGACACCGCGCTGAAGACCGCCAACTCCGGTTACCTGACCCGCCGTCTGGTCGACGTGGCCCAGGACCTGGTGATCACCGAGATCGATTGCGGCACCACGCGCGGGTTGACGATGATGGCGCTGATCGAAGGCGGCGACGTGGTCGAACCGCTCGGCTCCCTGGTGCTCGGCCGCACGGTCGCCGAGGACGTCAGTGTCGGTGGCGAGGTGATCATCCCGGCCGGCACGCTGATCGACGAAGCCTGGGTTCAGGTGGTGGAAGCCGAGGGTGTGGACCGCATCAAGGTCCGCTCGGCGATTACCTGCGAAACGCAGTTCGGCATCTGTGCCAAGTGCTACGGACGCGACCTGGCCCGCGGGCATCGGGTCAACATCGGCGAAGCGGTGGGCGTCATTGCCGCCCAGTCGATCGGCGAACCCGGCACGCAGCTCACCATGCGTACGTTCCACATCGGTGGCGCGGCTTCCCGTGCGGTCACGGCCAATTCGATCGACACCAGGATCTCCGGGACGGTGCGTCTGGACAACGTCAAGCTGGTGGCGAGTTCGGCCGGCTTCAACATCGCCGTGTCGCGATCCGGCGAACTGATGGTGATCGACACCAGCGGCCGTGAGCGTGAACGCTACAAGATTCCGTACGGCGCGGCTCTGAGCGTGAGCGACGGAGATGCCGTGGAAGCCGGACAGCAGCTCGCCACCTGGGATCCGCACACCCATCCGGTGGTCACCGAGGTGTCTGGCCGCCTGAAGTTTACCGACATCATCGAAGGCGTGACGGTGCAGCGGTATACGGACGAGATCACCGGCCTGTCGAGCATGATCGTCACCGATCCCAAGTCGCGTGGTCTCAGCACCAAGGATCTGCGGCCGATGGTCCGCATCGTGGACGCGGAGGGGGCCGATCTGTACTTTACCGGCACCGACATCCCGGCGGTCTATTACCTGCCGGCGGGCGCAATCATCAACCTGAACGACGGCGCTGAAGTGGGCGTCGGCGACGTCATCGCCCGTATTCCCCAGGAGTCGTCGAAGACCCGCGACATCACCGGCGGTCTGCCGCGCGTGGCGGATCTGTTCGAGGCGCGCAAGCCCAAGGATCCCGCCATTCTGGCCGAGATCTCCGGTACCGTGGCCTTCGGCAAGGACACCAAGGGCAAGCAGCGCCTCATCATCGTCGGCGAGAACGGCGAGCGGTACGAGGGGCTGATCCCGAAGTGGCGCCACATCACCGTGTTCGAGGGTGAGCACGTGGAGCGGGGTGAAGTGATCGCGGACGGCGCGCCATCTCCGCACGACATCCTGCGTCTGCTCGGCGTCGAACCCCTGGCGCATTACATCGTCAAGGAAGTCCAGGACGTTTACCGGCTCCAGGGTGTGCGCATCAACGACAAGCACATCGAAGTGATCGTGCGGCAGATGCTGCGCAAGGTGGAGATCCGCAGCCCGGGCGATACCAGTTTCCTGGGTGGTGAGCAGGCGGAGCGTGCCAGGGTGGTGGAGGACAACGCCCGGATGATGGCGGCGGACAAGCTGCCGGCCGTGTTCGATCCGGTGCTGCTGGGCATCACCAAGGCCTCTCTGGCCACCGAATCGTTCATCTCGGCGGCATCCTTCCAGGAGACCACCCGTGTTCTGACCGAGGCCGCCGTGAGTGGCAAGATCGATCGGCTGCGGGGCCTGAAGGAGAACGTCATCGTCGGACGCTTGATCCCGGCTGGTACCGGTCTCGCCTATCATTCGGAACGGCAGCGCCGGGATGCGGTTGCAGCCGAGCCGAAGGCGGCGCCGACCAGCAGCGAGGTGGAAGAGGCCCTGCGTCAGGCGCTTAACGTCGGGTCCTGATCGGGCGAGGAGGGTTCGGCAGAATGGCCCCTTCGGGGGCCTTTCTATTGGTGATGTCACCGATAGAACTGCGGACATGTCCTAAGCTGAAGTGCGAAAAAGGAAATCAGCCACCGGGGCAGGCCCCGGAGAACGCGCACGGGGACGTCAGCGTCCCGCCTCCCATCCGCCCGGGCTTTGAACTGTTCACTTTTTACTTTTTTTCTTTTGTCTTTCGTTCCCATTCGTTGCCTTACGCGCTGATGCCGACTTGACAGGCGTTTGATATGACCCTAAACTTTCGCGTCTTTGCAGGGTCGAACCGCCTGCTCCGGTCCGGCTCAACCCGTTGAACATCAAGCGTTCAACCGTCGGCGGCGTCGAGGCGCTCGGCCGGACGGGGTGGACGCTTAACCATTTTATAAGGTGCGTAGTCTGTAATGACGACGATCAATCAGCTGGTTCGCAAGCCGCGTCAGCGGAAAAAAATCAAGAGCAACGTGCCGGCTCTGGAGAGCTGTCCGCAGAAGCGTGGCGTCTGTACGCGCGTCTATACGACCACGCCGAAGAAGCCGAACTCGGCCCTGCGTAAGGTTGCTCGTGTGCGTCTGACCAACGGTATGGAGGTCAGTACATACATCGGTGGCGAAGGTCATAATCTTCAGGAACACTCGGTGGTCCTGATTCGTGGTGGCCGTGTCAAGGATCTTCCCGGTGTCCGTTATCACACGGTGCGCGGTAGCCTCGACACCTCCGGGGTCGACGGCCGGCGCAAGGGGCGCTCGAAGTACGGCGCCAAGCGGCCCAAGGGCTGACAGTAACTGAGACGGTTGAGAGACGATGCCCAGGCGTAGAGTTGCAGCAAAGCGAGAGATCATTCCCGATCCCAAGTTCGGGAACCAGGGTTTGGCCCGATTCATCAATATGGTGATGCGGCATGGCCAGAAGGCCGTGGCCGAGAACATCGTCTATGGTGCGCTGGACCAGGTTGGTCGCAAGGGCAAGGCGGATCCGCTGGGTGCGCTGAACCAGGCCCTCGAGAACATTCGGCCGCTGGTCGAGGTCAAGTCGCGGCGTGTCGGCGGTGCCACCTATCAGGTGCCGATCGAGGTGCGTGGTGATCGCGGACAGGCGCTGGCGATGCGCTGGCTGGTCGACGCCGCCCGCAATCGCGGCGAGAAGTCGATGGGGCTGCGTCTGGCTGCCGAGATTCTCGATGCCTGTGAAAGCCGCGGTACGGCCGTGAAGAAGCGCGAAGACACGCATCGCATGGCGGAGGCGAACAAGGCGTTCTCGCATTACCGCTGGTAATGTTTGCGCCGGTCGCTTACCAAATACACCGTATATAGAGAGCTGGAACCCAGATCGTGGCCAGAAAGACTCCCATAGAGCGCTATCGCAACATCGGCATCATGGCCCACATTGACGCCGGAAAGACGACGACCAGCGAGCGCATCCTGTTCTACACCGGGGTGTCCCACAAGCTGGGCGAAGTCCATCATGGCGCGGCAACCATGGACTGGATGGAGCAGGAGCAGGAGCGAGGCATCACCATCACCTCGGCCGCCACCACTTGCTTCTGGCGCGGCATGGCGCAGCAGTACCCCGAGCACCGCATCAACGTGATCGATACCCCGGGGCACGTCGACTTCACCATCGAGGTGGAGCGCTCGCTGCGCGTGCTCGACGGCGCCTGCGCCGTGTTCTGTGCGGTGTCGGGCGTGGAGCCGCAGTCCGAGACGGTGTGGCGTCAGGCCAACAAGTATGGGGTGCCGCGGCTGGCGTTCG
>JAVEZY010000042.1:10240-14469 GCA_034002745.1 Gammaproteobacteria bacterium | reverse complement strand
CGGCCGGGGCGCCGGCGGCGGGGGCTGCAGACGAACGATATCACCAAGCGCGCGATGTCGTCGCGATCACCGCCAACAGATGCCGCCACTACAACGGCCTCGTGCACCGTACCTGCCGAGCTGGTGTCGACTACCAGGCGGTCGCCGGTCCGATCGAGGACGGGCAGCCGCTGCTGCCGTGCATAGGCCGGTACTCGGTATTCATGGCCAATCGATGCAGCTCGCGGAGCACGTACACCACGCGCGAGGCAGCCGACCGCCTCGGAAAGGGGTGCTGCTGATGGCCCGCGACAGAGAGTTGATTGTTGGCATGCCATCGCGCCGACCGACCGAGATCAAGGTCGATGGCATTTACATGATCAAGGAATCGCTCAAGCACCGGCTTTACAGGGTCATCGCGATCGACGACGGCGATCAGGTGGTGGTGCAAGACGACGCCGGAAACCAGATCAAATTGCCGGGCGCCTGGTGCCGCCGGTGCCTCGAGCGCATGCCGTTCGCCGGCCTCGGCACCTGCCAAATCAGACACGAGACGGATGCGGAGCGAGCAGCCAAGCAGCCGACCGGTGCGATTTTCGGCTGGGCCGCTGCCGCATTGCTCGCCGCGATCATCGCGATCGCTGCAATCGTGTTCGCCCCGAAGACGGAAATCGACACCACGCGCACGGAGGCGCAGACGTGGTCCGCAGAGTAGTGCATCCACCCACCCGGGCCGCTCGACCCAATCGAGATCACCCCAGTCTCGAGCAGGTTACCTGCCGTCCGCCAATCCGCCGAGCGAGTCCACGGCGAGGCCGGCACAACCTGGTTGGCGGCCCGGGTACATCAATCGCCCCGCATTGCGCGGGGGCGGGGCAGCGGGCGGTCCCCGTCGGCAGAACAACACCCGCAGCGGAACCGGTGGCCCCTGGCGAACCTGCACCGGCGAACCCGTACCGCCCGGCGCCGAGACAAGCGCCTTTGGCGCCGGGCATCACGACGTAACTCTGGAGGTGGTCATGGCGAAGAAGCCGGCGGTCACGACGCGCGAATACATCGCGGTCGACAAGCTCTGGATCGACAGCTCGATGCAGCCGCGGGTGGCGATCGACATGGAGGTGGTGTCCGAGTACGCGGAGGCGATGGTCGCGGGGGCCGAGTTCACGCCGGTGGTCGCGTTCCTCGACGGTGGCCGGTACTATCTGGCGGACGGCTTCCACCGGGTGCTCGCCGCGCGCGAGGCCAAGGTCGAGAAGATCGCCATGGACCTCCACGACGGGACGATCCGCGACGCGGTGCTCTACAGCGTCCAGGCGAACGCGGAGCACGGCCTCCGGCGCACGTCCGCGGACAAGCGCCGCGCTGTCGAACGCCTGCTGCGAGACGCTGTATGGGCCAAGTGGAGCGACAGCGAGATTGCCAAGCGGTGCAGGGTCAGTCGATCGTTCGCACAGAACGTTCGATCCTCACTTGCCACCGTGGCAAGTGAGGCAGAGCCGTTCACCGGCAACGGCGACGGCGAGAACAGCGACCAGCCAGCCACGCAAGCCAGGCAAACCCGCACCTACATCAGCAAGCACGGCACCGCGGCCGAGATGCGGACTGAGCGAATCGGGCGCACCAAACGGACGCCAGGCGCCGGCGCAGGGCGCCCTGCCCGGGGGACGCGCAGCGGCGAGATCCGCAGGGTCCAAGATCCTGACTGCATGGACGAGCCTCCGGTGAGCGCCGCGACTGGTTCGCCGGACCACAACCAATCGACAACGATGCAGCTACCGACGCGGGGGGCGGATCTTGCGGAGTTCCTCGCGGCCAGGTACGACCGCGAAGTGCTCGACGCGATGGTGACGCGCCTGCTGCAGTTGTTCGGCGTCGCAGATGACTAGTGCCGCACGGTCGCGTTTGAGAGGAGTGCCAGATGCCTAGAATCCGCCCGATCAAGCCGGACCTGCTCAAGAGCGAGAAGCTCTACGACCTCGAACGCGGGACCGGTCTACCGATCCGCATTGCCACCGCCGGGCTGATCCTCTACGCGGACCGTGAGGGTCGGTTCGAGTGGCGACCAAGGAAGATCCAGACTGACGTACTGCCGTACGATGACTGCAGTATGGAGGACGTCCTGACGGCTCTGGTCGGCGCCGGCACCCTGATCCGCTACCAGATCGCCGGCCACGAATACGGCTGCTTCGCCAACTGGCAAGAACACCAGCGGCCGCGGGGGGATGAACGCGCGAGCGTCTTGCCGCCGCCGCCTGCCAGCGCCAGTGATCAGTCCTGGCCCGGTCACCAGCCGATCGCGGCCGACGACCAGTCGCCGGCACCAGGAGTACCACCCGAACGGCTCAGTGACGCCGCCGCGACGGGTTCGTCGCACCTTAGTGACGAACCCGTCACTAACACGTCACGAGGCCGACGCGCCTTAGTAACGAACCCGTCTCATGGATCTGGGAGTACTGAGGACCTGAGAAGGGAACCTGAGGACCTGAGGAGGGATCTTGAGGAGGGAGTGCAAGACGTGCGCGCGCGCGAGGGACCGGTCAAGCTCCGTGCACCCATGGCCGGTCGCGTGATCCTGAACCCTCGGGATGCGCCGGAGATTGCCTGGATCGCTCCGACCGAGCGGCAGATGGTGATGCTCGTTGACAAAGCAAACCAGGCCGGGACGACCGTTCAGGCGGTGGCTGACGCCCTGGGCATCCCGATCGCCGGGGTCAACGTCGGTCGGCTGCTCGACGAGTTGAACGCGCTCGTCGCGACTCGCCAAGCGCGAGCATCGCCGAAGACGTTCGCCGAGGTGATCAGCGACCAGAACGACCGGGCGCTTGCAGAGTACCACAGGAGGCGTGAATGCAGCTCAACACAGTGACGATTGCCGACCGCATAGTCGACGTCGCTAAGGCGCGGGGGCTGGCCATGACCAACGAGGGGATCATCGCCTACGTCGAGGCTCTCGCCGGGTCGACGCCGGACGAGGTCTGGGACGCGCATGTCGATCACTGGCGGGATGTAGACTCGCGCACCATGCCATCGCCGGCTGCCCTGCTCGAGCGAATCAAGCGGGCCAGGCAAGCGCGTCGAGCGGCGCAAGCGGCGTCCGATGCAGACCGCCGTTTCGAGGCACCGGACGATGAGCAGCGGTTTGGCGCGGCGTGTTTCCAGATCATTCGCGAACTTGGGATACGGACGCTCACGATCGAGCAGGCAGACCAGCTGATGGATAACCTGGCGCGGGGGACCCTCGGACAAGATGCGCTCAACCGGTACATGCGCGCAGCGCACGAGGCCAGGCCGTGAACTTGCCAAACTGCCACCACTGCGGACACGGCGTTGTGCTACTGGCCGGTGCCGTACCACCGCGCGTCGCCTGCACCTGGTGCCCGATGGAGATGCGCGGAGCGACCGCCGCCGATGCGGTCGAGAACTACCGGCGCAGGGCCGGATGCGACGATTCGTCCTACACCTGCACGTCTTGCAGACGCAGGACGAGCGCCGAATACGACACGCTCGGCAACGATTGCTTGTGCGGTGGCAGGATCGTCCGGCTCTCGACCTACCGATTGCTGGCGGCGGAAATCGGAGAGTGAAATGCAGCTCGATATTTTTGCAGACGAGATGCGAGACCGCAAGCCATACGGAAGGCCGGCGCGCTGGGAGCGCGTCGCGAAGGTGGCAAAGTATACGTATTCGGGGAGGGCCAAACGTGAGTAAGAGCAGGTTGCCGACCAGCTACGCGAACCGGGGGAAGTGGCTCGAGAGAATCGTCGAACACGTTTGCTTGACCGCGATCGAGCGCGGCGAAGCTGTAATCGTCAAACAAGAGACGCCTTACGCGCTGCCGCGCGTGGGGGTCGACGGTTTGCGCTGTCTAGTCCGCAAGCGATCGACGGTCGACTACATTGGCGTGGTCGGAGGTATCCCGATCGCGTTCGACGCAAAGTCGGAGAATGTCCCGCGCCTGCCAATCAGGAACGTCAAGAAACACCAGGTCGATTTCCTCGCGGCGTTCGCGCGCGCGCGTGGTCTTGCTTGCTTGCTGGTCGCGTTCGGGCGCCACGACGTGTATCTCGCTGACATCAGGTGGTGGATTCACCAGTGCGCCGCCGCCGCCGCGGCCGGTCGCAAGAGCGTAAGCGCCGACGTGTTCGCGGCTGCTAGGCCGCAGTTGGTCGTCCCGGTCGTCCAGGCCAGGGGATACGTGTTGGATATCCCAGGCGCAGCGGCAGCGCTGGCGCTCCACAAAGAACGGGAGG
>JAVEZY010000042.1:0-10140 GCA_034002745.1 Gammaproteobacteria bacterium | reverse complement strand
GCGGAGCTTTTCAGGTGACAGTGGTCAAGCCTGTCGGCAGCGGGGAGGGGTGACGTGCCAATCGGAAACGCCGGCGGGATCGCGCAGTACCAACACCCAGACCGGGCGCGCGTCCGCGAGCTCGAGGCGCGGCTCGAGCAGGTGCTCCGGGCCCAGCTCGCCGCTGAGCAAGAAGTGGCGCGTCTCCAGCGCGTTGCAGCCGGGCTGGCAGCGGAGGTCGAGCGGCTGCGTGTGCACCACTCGCGCATGATCCTGGTAGGTCGCAGTAGGTACTGTGGGAAAGCCCGCAGCGGGTGACGCGCAGGCTCGGAAAAACGAGCGTGGGAGATCCGCGAAACAAGCTACCACCGGAATCCCAATGGAGTCAAATAGGTCATGGTTGCAAAAAAAACAAAGCCAACGGCCGCAGTGGAATCGGATAATTCATTAGGAGGATTCCCTGGCAATCGTCCATGCGTAGTGTTACCAGGGCAACTGTTACACTGGAACATCGACCGGCTCCGCCCCTACGAGCGGAATCCGCGAACGCACAGCCCCGAGCAGATCATCAAGATCGCCGCCAGCCTGCTCGAGTTCGGCTGGACCAACCCGATCCTGGTCGACGGCGACGCCGGCATCATCGCCGGCCACGGACGGCTCCTGGCAGCCCGCGAGCTGGGCATGACCACGGTCCCGGTCATCGAACTGACCCACCTGACCGAGGCCCAGAAGCGCGCCTACGTCATCGCAGACAACCGCCTTGCCATGGACGCCGGCTGGGACGAGGACTTGCTCGCCGAGGAACTGAAGGCCCTCGAGGACCTCGACTTCAACCTCGAGCTGACGGGCTTCGATCTGGACGAGCTGCACGACCTCCTCGACGACGAGACCGTCGAGGATGCACCTGCCCCGGAACCTCCCGACGAACCCATCAGCCGGCAGGGGGACCTGTGGGTCCTGGGCAACCACCGCCTGCTGTGCGGCGACAGCTGCGATCCCGAGTCGGTCGATCGGCTGTTGGGCGGCCAGAAGATCCACCTCGTGAACACCGACCCGCCCTACATGAAGGTCGAACCCCGGTCCAACAACGCCATCGCCGCCGGTCTGTCCAGCTACCCGCCGTCCACCAAGAGCGCCGTCGAGGCATCCGACGCCAAGGGCATGCACCACCAGGGTTTCGACCTCGCGCGGCACAAGACCAAGTCGAAGCCCACGGGGAAGATGCGACCCAAGGACCGCCCCCTGGCCAACGACTTCGTTTCGGACGAGGCCTTCGACGAGATGCTCCTGGCCTGGTTCGGGAACATCGCCCGCGTGCTGCAACCCGGGCACTCGTTCTACATCTGGGGCGGCTACGCCAACTGCGCCAACTACCCCCCGGTGTTGAAAGTCTGCGGCCTCTACTTCAGCCAGGCGGTCATCTGGGTGAAGGAACACCCCGTGCTCACCCGCAATGACTACATGGGCAACCACGAATGGGCGTTCTACGGTTGGCGCGAAGGGGCCGGGCACAAGTTCTATGGTCCGACCAATGCCGTCGATGTCTGGGCCGTCAAGAAGGTCAACCCGCAGAGCATGGTCCACCTGACCGAGAAGCCGGTCGAGCTGGCTGTGCGCGCCATCCAGTATTCGTCCAAGCCCGGTCAGAACGTGCTCGACCTATTCGGCGGCAGTGGCTCCACCCTGATGGGCGCCGAGCAGACCGGCAGGCATGCCTTCCTCATGGAACTCGATCCCGCCTACACCGACGTGATCGTGATGCGCTGGCAGGAAGCCACCGGCCAGAAGGCCACGCTCGACGGTGACGGCCGGACGTTCGACGAGATCAACGCAGAACGTAGAGGCGACGGTGGACAATAGGATATGTCAGTGCCGGAACTGATATCGCAGAGAGAATATGCGCGCCGACGTGGAATCAATCACGTGTCAGTACATCGCGCCATAAAAGCCGGTCGAATTACGACTATCAAGGGCAAGATTGATCCATCACTCGCCGATCGACAGTGGCAGGAGAATACGGATCAGAGCAAGCCTCGCAACAGTGTTACTGGCAAACCAAATCAGTCCAGGCCAACCGGTTCGCCATCTGAGCCGATGGCTATCGGATCGGACGACGACGGAATTATTGGACAGTCCACTGCGAACAGCTATGCGCGGGCTCGTGCCGCTCGTGAATTGTACCAGGCGCAGCTGTCGAAGCTCGAACTGGACCGCAAGCGCGGCACTCTCGTGCGCGCGGACGAGGTCCGCCTCGGGGCGTTCAACATGGCCCGCAAGGCTCGCGACCAATTGATCGCGCTGCCCGAGCGTCTGGCAGCCGTCCTGGCAGCTATAGATGATCCCATCGATGTCCAGTACATTCTCGAGGAAGAGATTGAACGTATCTGTCAGGAGGTCGCCGATGATCAGCGGCCGTGACGTATACGAGACAGCCTACCGGGCTGGCTGGCTGCCAGAGCCGCGGCTGACGGTCAGTGAATGGGCGGACGAACACCGCGTTCTTGGCAACCGATCTGGCCATGCTGCGGTCCATTGGCGCACCGAGACGACACCGTACCTGCGCGAGGTCATGGACGCCTTAGGGCCTCGGTCGCCAGCCCGCCGGGTTGTCTTGATGAAGGGATCGCAGTTGGGTGGCACCGAGGCTGGCAACAACTGGCTCGGGTACGTGATGCACCATGCGCCCGGGCCGATCCTCGTTCTGCGCCCCACAGTGGAGGAGGCCAGGCGGTTCAGCCGTCAGCGTCTCGATCCCATGATATCGACCACACCGGCGCTTCGCGCACTGGTACGCGAGGCGCGATCTCGCGACGGCGGCAACAGCCTCCTGATCAAGGAATTCCCAGGCGGGGTCTTGTTCATCACGGGCTCCAACTCCGCCACCGGCGTCAAGTCGATGCCGATCCGTTGGCTCTTCTGCGACGAGATCGACGAGTACCCGGGCGATGTCGATGGGCAGGGCGACCCGATCGCCCTGGCAGAGAAACGCACCACCGGCCCCCTCTACTCCCGCCGCAAGGTGTTCCTGGTCTCGACGCCCACCATCAAGGGCATTTCGCGGATCGAGCGGGAATTCCTGGCGTCAGATCAGCGGCGGTACTTCGTCCCCTGCCCAGAGTGCGGCCACTTTGACTGGATGCGGTGGGAGAACATCCGCTGGCGCGATGACGATCCGAAGACAGCGGCCTTAGCCTGTGTAAGCTGCGGCGTCCTGATCGATGAGCGCTTCAAGACGCGGATGCTGGCTGCCGGCCAGTGGCGCCCAACGGCCAATGGCAACGGCGAGACGGTCGGGTTTCACATTTCGAGCCTCTACTCGCCGCTGGGTTGGTTGCCGTGGTCTGCGACAGTTGCTGAGTTCGTCGGATCTAAAGACGATCATTTACGGCTCAAGAACTGGGTCAATAGTGTGCTCGGCGAGACATGGGAGGAGCGCGGCGAAGCAATCAAGCCCGAGAGCTTGCTTTCCCGGGCCGAGCGTTACGAAGCTGATGTCCCGGATGGTGTCGGCGTTCTTGTCGCATCCGTCGACGTGCAGGACAACAGACTCGAATGCGCCGTGAAGGGCTATGGGGATGGTGAAGAGTCATGGTTGATCGCGTTCTCACAGTTCCATGGAGATCCTGGCGGCGAATCGGTCTGGTTCGATCTGGACAGATTTCTGCGAACCGAATTCAAGAATAGGATCGGAAGGTCGCTTCGGATATCTTGCACAACGGTCGATAGTGGCGGGCATTATTCAGAGCAGGTATATCGATTTTGTAAGGCGCGCTTACATCGGCGAGTGTTCGCAATCCGTGGTGGCACCGAGCGCGGCAAGCCGCTCGTCGGACGACCGACCACCAACAATCGTTATCGGGCTAAGCTCTTCACGCTCTGCGTCGATAGTGGCAAAGAGATTGTGTATTCGAGGCTTCGCATCGCTTCGCGCGGACCTGGATATTGTCATCTGCCTGAGTGGATAGATAAAGAGTACGTTGATCAACTCACTGCAGAAAAGGCGATTCGCAAGTGGATCAAGAACCGCGGAACTGTCCGGGAATGGGTGAAAACGCGAGAGCGTAACGAGGCTCTGGATCTTGAAGTATATTGCCTGGCTGCGCTGTATATCCTCGGACACCAATTTGTCAAGACGCTTCCCGCTCGCGCACGGGCTCTATTGGTATCAAACGACCAACATGGCGTGGATGATGCAGAAGATGGCAAGAAGCTCAATAAGACCACGAGAAAGAAGCGCGGCGGATGGATGAACAGCTGGAGGTGACGCTGTGTCACGTCTCACGGAGGAGGAAATCATGATCGAGGAGGTCCGCGTGGCGTTGCTGCAGGTGCGGCAGGATCGTGGCCTGACATACGAGGACCTGGCCTCGAGGATCAAACGGCCGTCCGGTGATCGATACAGCGCGGACACCGTGCAGAGATTCTTGACCGACAACCGCCCGCATCGTGACTGGCGGTCGTTCGCGCTGGATGCTGTCCGGGGTTGGTCTCTTGGCTCGTTCGAGTTCCGCCGGCGACCGCGCCGCCGCTGATTCCCACGTCGTGAGGAATCCGGCCATTTGGCCGTGTCCGCGATGTTAGCTTGTCGCCTGAACGGAGGGCGGCATGCTACTCGACCCGCGAAGATTCCACGCCGGCGAGACGGTGATTTGGTCGCTGTCTCCATCCATCTTTTCCCAGGCAGCGCAAGCACTCCTCGCAGAGGACGGATCGTCAGTCAAGATCGGAATCGCGAACAGCGGCGGCGCGGTCGCCGTGGCAGGTTCGATCGAGTCAGGGGTGTGGGTCTTTTCGCTGACGGCCGCAGTTTCCGCAGGCCTCGCCGCTGGCTCCTACGCATATCAGTTGGTCGTCGAGGTGACTGAGGATGAGGTCGTCACCAAACGACTGATCGAGGAGGCTGGCCAGCTTGAGGTCCTGCCGCTCGTCGACGGTTCGGCAGCGGTTGATGCCAGGTCTGCTGACGAACGTATCCTCGATGCGATTATCGCGGTAATGGAGGGGCACGCGAGCACGAATCAGGCGTCGACGTCGATCGACGGCACCAGCATCTCCAGGATGTCGTGGACTGAGTTGATCCAGGCGAGGAACGAATTCCAGCGGCGCGTTGACCTAAAGCGGAAGCGTAGCCGCATTACGTTCGAGAGGTTCTAGGATGCGAATCCTCGGCGTGAACATCAGGATGCCCAGCCGCGCGGCAGCAGGTCCGGAGTTTGCCGAGTCAAGTGTCACAGCCGAGGCTCCGGCGATCCAGTCGACCATCGATCGCCGCCGTGTCGTGCGCGCGTCCAGGATGTCTCCACGACGTGTTGCGGCATTCCGGGCGGCAGAACATGACACCGTTAATCACAGTTGGACAAAGAATCCAGTCCCCATCAACGCGCTGATCGCCGATCGTCTTGGCGTCCTGCGCGCCAGGTCGCGCGATGTCGGGCTGAACACCGACCATGGCGCTGCGTTCTTGAGGTTGTGTCGTGATAACATCGTCGGCGCAGAAGGAATGCAGCTGAGGGTCATGGCGACGTTTTCCGGTGGCGACAAGCTCGACGAACCGGCGAACCGCGCGACCCGCGATGCGTGGAATGAATGGTGCCTTGAAGAATCTTGTACCATGGGCCGCGGTGCCGCCATGGCTGATCTCCAGCGATCGGCGGTCACGTCGCTTGCCGAGGACGGCGAGGCATTTTTCAGGATCGTCACTGGCCGTGCTGCGGGCAAAGACTGGCCGATCGCGTTACATCAACTCGATGCGGAAACCTGCCCAGTCACCCACAAGGCGAACCTTGCAAATGGTCGCCGTGTACGCCTGGGGATCGAACGCGACGAATGGGGTCGCGCACTGGCCTACTACTTTTATCGAGATCAACCGGAACTGTATTACAACGGTTACCCGACGGCCGGGAGCCTCATCAGGATACCGGCCAACGAAATCATCCACCTGTATGTCACCGAGCGCGCCGGTCAGGCGCGCGGAGTACCGTGGCTCGCGCCTGCGGTCCAACGAATCAAGCTTTTGTCGGCGTACGACGAGGCGGCGATCGTGGCGGCGCGCAGTGGTGCGAACAAGGTAGGCGTAATCACGACGCAGGACGGCGAGGGGTTCGCCGCGACGCGGGACCAGGCGGCGCTCGAGGAGCAAGACGCCTCTGGTGTGATGGTGATTGACGCCCCAGATCCCGGGCAGTGGGCGCGCCTGTCGGCCGGCGAGACGATGATGCCATGGAGTCCAGATTATCCGCGCGGTGAGTATTCAGACTTCACAGCGGCATGCCTGCGCGGCATCGCTGCCGGCCTCGGGGTTGGTTATCAGTCTCTCTCGATGGATCGCAAGGGCGCGTCCTATAGCTCCGGACGGCTCGAAGCACAACAAGAACGCGAGACGTGGAAAGCGCTGCAGGGCATGTTTGCCAGGAAGTTCTGCCGGCGCGTGTACCTCGAGTGGCTTCCGATCGCGCTGATGGCCAAGAAGATCGTGACCGGCGCCCCGCTGCCGATCGAACGTGAGGAAAAACTGCGCAAGCATAGCTGGCAGGGGCGGCGGTGGGAGTGGGTCGACCCTGACGGCGACATGAACGCGAAGGCGTCGGCCGTCGATCTTGGTATTACGACTGTATCTGAGATCATTCGGGAGACCGGCCGCGACCCGTCCGAGATCTTCCGCGAGCGCCGTCAAGAACTCAATGATTATAGCGACGTGCTGGCCGTAGATAGCGAAAATAAATCGACGAACAGTGACCGGGCGGTCGCTGCAATCGGACAGTTGCGCAGATCGATGCGCCGTGATGGCGACCAGTGAAGGAGTTGGTGATGAGCAAAAGAACCCAGCACGCGCAACCGCTATTGGTGCCAATCTACGCGCCGTCGATCGTGCGTTGCGAGCCAGAGGTTGAGGGCAGCGACGACAAGTTCCGGATCGTGCTGGCCTGCGAGACACCGTTCGAGCGGTGGTTCGGAATGTTGCAGCTCGACTGCTCTCCGGAAGCTGTCAACCTTAGTCGCATGAACAACAACGGACCGCTGCTATGCGACCATGTTCGCGAGGACATCGTCGGCGCGTTCGATACCGCCGTTGCTGGTGGTGGTGTTGTTGTCGGCGAGGGGCGTTGGAGTCGGTCGTCTCGCGCGGCCGAGGTGCGGCAGGACGTCAAGGACAGGATACGGACCCACGTTAGCCCGGGGCTACGGATTCATGAGTTGATTCTCGTGGAAAGCAAGGAGGGCGAGCCTCCCCTATACCGGGCAACCAAGTGGACGCCGGAGGAAGGCTCGATCGTATCGGTCGCAGCCATGGATGAACTGGAGATCACGGCCGCGGGCGAGCAAAGTACCGACCCGTGGAAGTCTGACACAATCAAGGACCTACTCGCGGCAGCCGCGATACGGGCCAATGAGGAGGTGCCCGAGATGGGCGATAAGCTGATCAAAACGGATTCGGACCCCGGGCTGCTTGTTGAGGCTGCGGGCGACGCAATCCCGCCGACGCCGCCGGCTGTACTGCCGGCCACCGTTGGTGCCGACCGAACAGATGAAGCGCACAAGGCCGAGCTAGGCCGCCAGGCGCAGATCCGCGGTATCGCCCAGCGCCTCGGCGCTGACGTCGCTGCGGTGAACAAGGCAATCGCAGAGAACGTTTCGGCCGAGCAGTTCATGCTCGACCAGCTAGACGAGCGCCGGACCCCTGGCACGACCGCGAGCGCTGAGGATATCGGCATGACGGCGAACGATGTCAGTCGATTCTCCCTGGTGAGCCTCGCCGCTTACGGCGCGGAAGGGCCGGCTGACCGCGCGCGAATGCTCGCGGCTCGCGGGTCCAGCAGCGGGCCCTCGCTCGGCCTGACTCTCGAGGCATGCGCAGCTGCGCGGCAGATGCAGGACAATCCGCGCGGGGAGTTCACGCTGCCGGGTGAAGTGATCCGGGCAACTGGTCAGATCACCGACCCGTCATCGGGCGGGTTCCTGGTCGATAGGAACCGCGGCTCGATGATCGACATTCTGACTGCGGCGACGAAGATCCTGCAACTCGGCGCGTTTCCGCTCGGCAACCTGGTCGGCGACGTCGAGCTGCCGCGGCTGGATGCCGGACTGACCGGCTACGTCATCGATGAGGAGGACGAGGTCACCGAGTCCTCCCTCGTGTGGGGGCTGCTAACCCTGCGGGCCAAGGCAGTCGCCGCGCGTGCCAAGATGACGCGCAGTTTGCTCAAGCAAACTTCGATGGACGTCGAGATGCTGTACCGGACGTGGCTTGCGCTGGCGATCGCCCTCAAGATGGATTCGCTCGCCATCATCGGCACCGGCGGTCGGACGCAACCGGTCGGTATCCTGAACACGACCGGGATCGGCGCCGAGACAGGCGGTACGGACGGCCTCGCGCCAGCGTGGGGCCACCTCGTCGGGCTCGAGACAGAGGTCGATCAAGACAACGCTCTCGGCGGCCGGCTGGGCTACCTGACCAACGGCAAGATGCGCGGGTCGTTGAAGCGCACGCCGCAGCACGCTACTGCGAACGTCGGCGGCTGGATCTGGCAGCCGTTCCCAGGCAGCACCGATCCGACTGTCGGGATGGTCAACGGCTACCCCGCGCACGTCTCGAACCAGGTCCCTGGTGATCTGGCCAAGGGTAGCAGTGGCGAGGTTTGCTCAGCGATCATCTTCGGCAACTGGTTGGACGCACTCATCGCGACCTGGGGCGGTATCGACCTGACCGTCGATCCCTACAGCAGCAGTTCGCGCGGGATCGTCCAACTGACGGCGTTCTTCGACTTCGATTTCGCGGTCACGCGCCCGAGTTCGTTCGCGGCGATGGTCGACGCGCTCGAAGCGGCATAGTGCCTGGCCCCCGTCATTGGGGGCCTATCTGACCGCCGAGAGCGGCGGCAAGGAGGAAGTGACCATGCGAAGCCTCTATGACGTCGTGGATCTCGTGCAGATCCTCGATCCGATCGTTGCGAAGGCCGATAAGACGTCGGCCGCAGTCGACACGAAGAACTACGACTCGGTCCGGCTGGTGGTCAATCTCGGTGCGAGTGGTGACACCCTGAGTGGGAGTGTCTATCTCGAACTCGAGGTTGAGGAAAGCGACGACAATTCGTCGTGGTCAGATGTCGCTGACGAGCATCTGAGCGACTACGTGAACGGCACGAACGATGGTACGTTCGCGCTGATTGACGCGGCCGCAGAAGACGAGCAGCTGTACGACGTCGAATATCGCGGGTACAAGCGGTATATCCGCGTGATCGTCAACCTGACCGGCACGCACTCGAGCGGCATCCCTGTTGGTGCTGTTGCGCTCTGCGGGCTCAAGAAAGTTGCGTAACGGCGATCTGGCGCCGTGACGTCAAACGGGCCGGGGGCGGCCGCGCCCCCGGCGTCGAAAGGCAGAGATGAAGGTGCAAAACAAGCAGAACGTCCAGGCCGTGGCCGTCAGACCGTTTATGGCGAACGGTTCGGTTGTGATGCCAGGCCAGTGCTACACCGGCGAGGATGCGTCCTACCTGATCCATTTGAAAAAGTGCCGTCCGATCGATCTCGACGCCGAGATGATCGTGACCGAGGACCGCAACGGTCAGTCGATCCGTGTGGTCTGCCCGCGGCCTGCTGGCCAGGTGGTCGTTCCCTCCGTGGCGCCAGTCGATCCGGTGCCAGACAAGACCTGGCAGGCGGCGGCGATCCGCGAATGGATCGTCACGCGCGATCCGGCCGCCATCATCCCGGCGAACGCGAGCAAAACGGCGATGCTCGAGTGGGTCGACGATTACCTGGTGGCCAGAGGAGCCTAACGTGTCAATCCTGTTTTCGGATGCAGACCTGCTGTCAGCACTCAAGTATTTTGGTGCGCAACTCGTGAACGTAGGCAGCGAGGATGATTACGAGACCATCTGGGCGCTGCCAAATGTCAATGCCGTCGACGTCCTCGAGATCGAGACGGTCGATCGACTGCTACGCTGCAGGGCGTCTGATCTCGATGGCGTGGCGCGGGGGACCGGTGTGACGGTGGCCGAGGGCGAGAGCTATTCGGTGTTGCGCGTGCGGCAACGCAACGACGGCCTCGCGGACGTGCTGCTCGTCGCCTACGGCGCCGCGGTCGAGGCGGAGGAAGGCGAGAACGGGCACGACCCGCCGCCGAAGCCTCCGAAACCTGGCGAGGACGAGCCAGAACCC
>JAVEZY010000041.1:0-17701 GCA_034002745.1 Gammaproteobacteria bacterium | reverse complement strand
GCATTTGCTACCGGCGTTGCGCTGCTCCTCGCGTACTACATGACCCGCAGCATCGTCGGTCCGATCCGTCAGGCGCTCAACGCGCTGCACGACATCGCCGAGGGAGAGGGAGACCTGACGCGGCGTCTGGACGTCACCGGCGAGGACGAGGTGGCGCAGCTCGCGGGCGCATTCAACCGCTTCGCAGGCAAGGTCCACGACCTGGTGGCGCAGATCAAGGAGGCCGCGGTCTCGATCAAGGGATCGAGCAGCGAGATCGCCCAGGGCAACATGAGCCTCTCGCAACGAACCGAGGAACAGGCGTCGAGCCTGGAGGAAACCGCTTCTTCCATGGAGCAGATGACCGCCACCGTCAAGCAGAACGCCGACAACGCGCGCCAGGCGAGCGACCTGGCTTCGGCCTCGCGAGCGCAGGCCGAAAACGGTGGTGAAGTCGTCGGCAGGGCCGTCGGCGCAATGGGTGAGATCAACACATCGAGCAGGAAGATCGTCGAGATCATTGGCGTGATCGACGAGATCGCGTTCCAGACCAACTTGCTCGCGCTCAACGCTTCGGTGGAGGCAGCGCGCGCCGGCGAGCAGGGCAGGGGCTTCGCGGTGGTCGCCGGAGAGGTGCGCAACCTCTCGCAGCGCAGCGCGGATGCCGCCCGCGAGATCAAGGAGCTCATCGAGGAAAGCGTGGAGAGGGTGGACCAGGGTTCGACGCTGGTGAACACCTCGGGCGAGGCGCTCCATGAGATCATCGGCGGCGTCAAGTCGGTGACCGACATCGTGTCGGAAATCGCTGCCGCGAGCCACGAGCAATCGGCCGGCATCGAGCAGGTCAACAAGGCCATCATGATGATGGATGAGGTGACCCAGCAGAACGCGGCCATGGTCGAGCAAATCGCTTCCGCCAGCCGATCGATGGAGGATCAGGCCGATGTGCTGGCCGGGCTGGTGGGGCAGTTCAAGGTGGCGGGCGGCGTGCCTGAGCGGGCGCGTCAGGTGTCCGGAAGGACGGCGGGCACTTCGGGCCGCGCTGGATCGCAGACCGAGCGTCGCGCCGCCGGACGTCCCTGGTCGGGCAGTCAGCGCCCCGTGAGTGACGCGTCGGCATCGACCGCGCGGACGACGCTGAAGACTGGAACCGACGATAACGCCTGGACCGAGTTCTGACCGTGCGGCTGCGGGAAGTCGGGCGCGGATCCGTCTGCGCCGCCGCGGCGATCGCCTGCCTGGGCGCGATGCCGGCCGCCGCGGATCCGATCGACGAGTTGATCGCCGGGGGTGAGGTCAGCCTCGAGCTGCGCATGCGTCTTGAGCTGGTCGACGAGGACAGCGCGAGGCGCGATGCGACGGGCTCGACCCTGCGCACGCGACTGTCCTACCGGACCGGAGCGGTTCATGGCCTGCGCGGATTCATCGAATTCGACGATCTGCGCGCATTCACCGAGGACTATGACTCCGGCGTCAACGCAAGGACGCAGTATGCGGTGATCGCCGATCCGGAAGGCACGGAGCTCAACCAGGCCTATCTCGACTTCTCGGGATGGCGGGATACGACGCTGCGGCTCGGCCGCCAGCGCATCGTGCTGGACAATGCCCGCTTCGTCGGCAACGTGGGCTGGCGGCAGAATGAACAGACATTCGACGCCATCTCGGTGACGAGCGCGCCCATCGATGACACCGTGCTCAGCTACGCCTACATCGGCAACATCAACACCATCTCGGGTGCGAACATCGAAACGCGGACCCATCTGTTCAATGGGCGCTACGAGGGGTTCGCCGCCGGCACCCTGCTCGGCTACGCATATCTGCTGGACACGGCGCGCTCCACGGACGATTCGCAGACCATCGGTGCGCGGTTCAATGGACGTCATCCGTTCGCCGGCGAAAACCTGGCGTTGCTGTTCACTGCGGAAGCCGCGTGGCAGCGCGAGCATGCCGACGCACCGGCGACGGTCGACGCGGATTACTATCTTCTGGACGCGGGAATAGCAGCGGCGCAAACCACGCTACGGATCGGGCGTGAGCGACTCGACGGGGACGGAACCTACGCCTTCCAGACGCCACTCGCCACCAAGCACGCCTTCAACGGATGGGCGGACCGTTTTCTGGTGACACCGCTCGCCGGTCTGGTCGACGACTGGATCGTGGTCGAAGCCACGCGCTGGGGGACGAAGCTCGCGCTGGCATACCATGACTTTTCGGCCAGTCACGGCGATGCGGACTACGGCCGCGAGTTCGATCTGATGGCGACGCGCAAGTTCGGCGGCCGATATCTGGCAGGCGCGAAGTACGCCCGCTACGATGCCGATTCCTTCTCGGTCGATACCGACAAGTTCTGGCTGTGGGTCGAGGCGACGCTCTAGCGGCTCGCTCGACCCACGCCGTTGTCCAAAGGCGACTGCCCGCGACGCAAGCGACGGTCATGATATCCTGTGGCCCGTGGAAAACGTGGCGCGCCTTCAGCAATCACTGACATTCGACATCACGGGCGAGCCGCCGACGCCCGCGGCGATCGCGCAGGCGCGCGAACAATCCCGCGCTCACCGTGATGAAATCCGACGTCAGAATATCCGGTTCCTGATCGTCATCCTGGTGCTGGTCGCCGTCATCATGGTGGTCGCCATCGTCGGCATCATTCCCTTGCTCGACGATCCCGGCGCCGAACCCGATATCGTCGGTCTGTTCGCCTACCTGACACCGTATATGTTCGTGGCCTTGTTCATGGTGGGCAACACCAGGCATCACCGCATCATCGAGAAACCGCGCAAGGCGCTCGAGACGTGGATGGCAGGACTGACCGATGCGACGCCGGAGGATCTCGCGGAGTTCGACATGGTCGCGCTGCCTCCGGAAATCGCCGCGTATCTCCATCGCATCGCTGAGCAGGGCAGATTGCCGGTGAAAGCGGAGATCGCCGCCATCCGCGAGCGGATCGGGGACCTGCTCTAGGGGCAGGCAGCCATTCTTTCGGCTGCGCACGGGACAGACACGTTTCCCTCGGGCTGCGCCGAAGGAAAGTCTGTCCGCGAGGGGAAACGTGTCAGTCCCTGATGCGGCTGTCCCCCATGACGATCAGACGGCCCGCGCGGCCAGATATTCGTCGTAGGTGCCGTGGAAGTCGACCAGTTTCCGGTCCCGGATCTCGATGATCCGGTCGGCCAGCGACGATACGAACTCGCGGTCGTGACTGACGAAGATCAGGGTGCCCTCGTAGTGCTCCAGCGCCAGGTTGAGCGCTTCGATGGACTCCATGTCGAGGTGGTTGGTCGGTTCGTCCATCACCAGGACGTTGTTGTCCTGCAGCATCAGCTTGCCGAACAGCAGGCGGTTCTTCTCTCCACCCGAGCACACCCGCACCTTCTTGCGGAAGTCATCCGAGCTGAACAGCAGCCGGCCCAGGGTCGCGCGCACGATCTGGTCGTCGTGCTTCGGCGTGCGCCATTGGCTCATCCAGTCGAACAGGTTGAGATCGGAATCGAAGTCCGCGGTGCTGTCCTGCGGACAGTAGCCGACGGTGGCATTCTCCGCCCATTTGACCACGCCGCGCTCGGGCTCGAGTTCGCCGACCAGACAGCGCAGCAGCGTGGTCTTGCCCGCGCCGTTCTCGCCGATGATGGCCAGGCGCGCGCCGGCTTCCAGGATCAGGCTGCCACCGCTGAACAGGTTTTCGCCGTCGAAGCCATGGCCGAGATCTTCCAGCTCCAGCGCCAGGCGGTGCAGCTTCTTCGCCTGGTTGAAGCGGATGAAAGGGGACACCCGGCTGGAAGGCTTGACCTCATCCAGCTTGATCTTCTCGAGCAGCTTGGCGCGCGAGGTCGCCTGCTTCGCCTTCGATGCGTTGGCCGAAAAGCGGCTGACGAACTGCTGCAGATCGGCGATCTGGGCCGATTTTTTCGCGTTCTCGGTCTGCAGGCGTTCCCGGGCCAGCGTCGATGCGGTCATGAAGTCATCGTAGTTGCCCGGATAGAGGCGCAGCTCGCCGTAGTCGATGTCGGCGATGTGCGTGCATACCGAGTTCAGGAAGTGGCGGTCATGGGAAATGATCACCATGGTCGCCCGGTGTCCGGTGAGCATCGACTCCAGCCAGCGGATGGTGTGAATGTCGAGGTTGTTGGTCGGCTCGTCCAGCAGCAGGATGTCCGGATCGGAGAACAGCGCCTGCGCCAGCAGCACGCGCAGCTTCAGGCCCGGCGCGACTTCGCTCATCGGGCCGGTATGCAGCGACTCGGGGACGCCGGCGCCGATCAGGATCTCTCCGGCGCGGCTCTCGGCAGTGTAGCCATCGAGCTCGGCGAAGCGTATTTCAAGCTCCGCCACCTTCATGCCGTCCTCGTCGGACATTTCCGCGAGACTGTAAATGCGGTCGCGCTCCTGCTTGACCTCCCACAGCTCGCGATGCCCCATGATCACGGTATCGATCACCGAGTACTGCTCGAAGGCGAACTGATCCTGGTTCAGTCTGCCGACGCGCAGGTGTGGCGTGATCGAGACATTGCCGGCGGTCGGCGCGAGGCCGCCGTCGAGGATTTTCATCAGAGTCGACTTGCCACAGCCGTTGGCGCCGATCAGGCCATAGCGATTGCCATTGCCGAACTTGACCGAAATGTTTTCGAACAGCGGCTTCGCGCCGAACTGCATCGTGACGTTGGAGACGGAAATCAAGGAATCACCTGGTGCGAAAATGGGTGGAGCGTGCGGGGAACGCGGGACGCTACTATACGGGTTTGGTGGCAGAACGTCGAGGTGCGGGGCGTGGCCGAACGGGCGGGCGAGCGTGTCCCGGCGGCTTGCCGCCAGCGTTCCGAACGCCCCAAACGGGTGTTTTCTCCCGCAGTGCTAGCGCCTCTCCCAGCGAAAGTGCACGAACAGCCGGCCGTGGTTCTTGCTGTCGATCTCGATGCGGTGGTACTTCGGCTTGATTTCCGGACTCTCGAGGAAGCGCAGCACGCGCCGGCGCAGCTGGCCGCTGCCCTTGCCGGGGATGATCTCGACTTCCCGGATGCGCTTGCGTTCGGCTTCATCGATGATGCCACGCAGCGCGGCATCGATCGAACGGCCTTCATTGAAAAGCGGATGCAGATCGAGCTTCAGTCTGGCCATCGGGCGAGTGTAGCACCGGAGATTGCGGGGAGTAGAATGGCTGGAGACGCGCGCAGACAGGTCAGGAAATGCCCCGGGGCGATGAATGCGGCCTCCCCGCGGGAGGCCATCCATCCAGGAGGTCATGGCCATGGCAAGGCACTTGATGATGACGGCGCTGGCACTGGCCGCGCTCCTCGCATCCCAGGCGGCCGCGCAGGAGGGAGAAGCGGATGCTGTGTCCGTGGTCCTGCAGAGTCCCGAGGAGTTCACCGATCTCGAGCCTCCCCACGCCGCCAGGGTGCTCACCGATTTTCTTCAGGCCGCCGCCGCGCGCAGGCTGAGCGCCGGCCAGACGCTCGAGGTCGTGATCACCGACGTCGACATGGCCGGCGGTTATGAGCCGGGCGCCACGCAGCACGAGCGGGTGCGCAAGCTGCGGCCCACCTTCCCGCCGCGCATCGACCTTCGCTTCACGCTGCGGGACGAGGGCGGCAACATCGTCAGGGAAGGCGAGCGCACCCTGCGCGACCTCGGCTATCAGATGCGGCCGCGGGCAAAGAACGATCCGGATCCCCTGGTCTACGAACGGATCATGCTGCACGAGTGGCTGGCGCAGGAGTTCGGTTAGAAACCCCATCGGGGTCTGACCCCAAGGAGCGCGGAGGGGCTCGATCGATGCCCTCCGCATGCAGACCTTGCCTACAGCAACTCCCGGCGCAGTTCCGTGGCGCTCTTCGGCGAGAGCAGCCCCGGCGCGATGTCGAACATCGTCTTGGCGCCGATGTCTCCCCGCCGGTTGAGCCGAAAGGCGGCGCGCGCGCAGGCCACCAGCACGCTGGCGGTGAACTCCGGATTGCTGCCCAGCTTGAGCGCGAATTCCATCATCTGGGATGTTCCGGCGCCGGTCTCGCCGCTGCGCATGACCATGCCGCCGTGCGGCATCGCGGCGTGATCCCGCCGCAGTTCCTCGATGGTGATGAAGTTCACCTTGGTCTCGTAGTCAGCGAAATAGTCGGGCATGGTAACGATCGCCTTTTCGACCGCGGCCGCATCCGCGCCCGCCTCGAGGACCACATAGCAATCGCGCACATGCTTCTCGCGCGTCGCCAGCGCAGGGCGGGCACCGCTGCGGACACGCTCCAGTACCGCGGTCGAGGGGATCGTATACTGCACCGCGCCCTGTACGCCCGGCACCCGGCGCAGCGCATCGGAATGTCCCTGGCTGAGTCCCGGACCCCAGAAGGTGTAAGTATCGCCATCCCCGAGCACCGCCTCGCCATAGAGGCGATGGATCGAAAACAGGCCCGGATCCCAGCCGGTCGAGATCACGGCGGTGTGGCCGCCGCGCCGCGCCGCGGCGTCCATCATCTCGAAGTACTCCGGAATCCTGGCGTGCGTATCGAAACTGTCCACGGTGTTGAAGAGCGCCGCCAGCGCCGGACCCTGCTCGGGAAGATCGGACTTCGACCCGCCGCACAGAATGAGTACATCGATGGCGTCGGTGAAGTCGGCCACAAAGTCCATGGCATGCACGGGCACGCTCCGGTTTTGCAGCTGCAGCCCGGTCGGATCGCGTCGCGTGAACACGCCCACGAGTTCCATGTCCGGCGAGCGCGCCAGCGCCAGTTCGACACCTCTGCCCAGATTGCCGTAGCCGGCGATACCGATTCTGATCCTGTTGTTCATGTGGGACTCTTTCAGCTGCAAGACGGTTTGCCGGGAATCGTGGTCCTCCCCCGGGAAGCCGGCAATTATCCGCCATTCGTGGCTGGCTGTCCTGCGACCGGGTCTGCCTGGAGGTGGAACGAGCAATTGGCGTCATCGAAATGGCGGGAGAGTGCCCGTGCCGCGCTGCACACGCAGGCTTGGACACATAAGGGTCTTGTCGGGCGGAAATGCCTTGTTTACGCTGCGGTGATGTTGAGATCAACACGAGCGGTCCAGCGGTCGGGCGGTGGTCCCGGGACACAGGCGAGGAGGCAGCTATGGCATACGTGGATGGCTTCGTGGTGCCGGTGAAGAAGGCCCGGGTGGACGAGTACAAAAAGCTGGCCGAACTGGCCGACGAGGTCTGGCGAGAGCACGGCGCCATCGCCTACGTCGAGTGCCTCGCCGACGATGTGCCGGATGGCGAGCTCACTTCCTTTCCTCGCGCTGTTCAGCTACAGGACGACGAAGTAGTGGGGTTTGCCTGGATTGTCTACCGCTCTCGCGAGCAGCGCGACGAAGTGAACCGCAAGGTGATGGAGGATCCTCGCATCCGGCCGCAGCAGCAGGACTGGCCGTTCGAGGGTCGCCGTCTCATCTTCGGCGGTTTCGTCCCGTTCATCGGTCTGTGATCATGGAGCGGCCCTTCATTCCGCACCTCTGGTTCGACAGCCAGGCGGGCGAGGCGGCCGCGCTCTATTGCTCGATCTTCCCGGACTCGAAGATCGAGCACATCGGCGCGGTCAGGGGCACGCCTTCGGGAGACTGCGAGACGGTTTCCTTTCAGCTTGCGGGACAGGCTTTCATGGCCATCTCGGCGGGACCGCAGTTCCGCTTCACGCCGGCAGTCTCCTTCATCGTCAACTACGATCCGGGCCGCGATCCAGGCGCGCGCGATGCGCTGGATACCGCCTGGAAGAAGCTCGCCGATGGCGGCGAGGTATTGATGCCGCTCGATGCCTATCCCTTCAGTCCGCGCTATGGCTGGGTGCAGGACCGCTTCGGCCTGTCCTGGCAGCTCATTCTCTCGGATCCGGCAGGAGAGCCGCGGCCATTCATCGTGCCCTCACTACTGTTCACCGACGAGGTCTGCGGTAAGGCCGGGGAGGCGGCGGAGTTCTATCGCACGGTGTTCGAGGGTTCGCGCGTCGGGCAGAGTGTCCGCTATCCGGCGGGCATGGAACCGGATCGAGAGGGTACGGTGATGTTCACCGACTTCCGGCTCGGAAGTACCTGGTTTGCGGCGATGGACAGTGCGCGCGCCCATGGCTTCGCGTTCAACGAAGCCATCTCCTTCATCGTCGAATGCGAGGGCCAGGCGGAGATCGATCGCTATTGGGAGCGCTTGTCCTTCGATCCGGCGGCGGAGCAGTGCGGCTGGTGCAAGGACCGCTACGGCGTATCCTGGCAGATCGCGCCCGCCGAACTTCAGCGCATGATGCGCAGCGAGGATCACGCGCGCGTGGACCGCGTTACACAGGCATTCCTCACCATGAAGAAGCTGGATCTCGCCGCGCTGCGCCGGGCATTCGATGGCGCCTGAGCGGCACATCCTCCTCCGGGCGCTTGAAGCTGTCCGGTATTGACCGGACGTGATATGGACGAACCCTGACCAGGAGACATGTCATGAAGATCGAACCCTATCTGTTCTTCGACGGCAATGCCGAAGAAGCCATGTCATTCTACGAGCGCGCCCTCGATGGGAAAATCGAGGACAAAATGCGCTACGCCGATTCGCCGGATCCGGTGCCGCCCGAATACATGCCGCCGGGTGGTCCTGACAAGCTCATGCATGCCAGCCTGCTCATCGAGGGCCAGCGGCTGATGTTCAGCGACGGTGTGCCGCTGGAGGGCGGCGGTTTCCGCGGCTTCAGTCTCACCCTCCAATACGAGCGCGAGGACAAGGCGCGGCAGGTGTTCGATGCGCTCGCCGATGGCGGTCGCGTCCTCATGCCGATGGGTCCCACCTTCTTCTCGCCATGCTACGGCATGCTCGTCGACCGTTTCGGCGTGCAGTGGATGGTGATGGTCCCGGGCGACGTTCGGTAATCGGGGTCTGTCCCCTGCATTCCGATCCAGAGCAGGGTCAGACCCTGTCCGGCGCGGGGTGGCATCGCCGCCTGTGCACCGAAAGGGTCTGACCCTTGCCGGTCCAGCAGGGCGTGACATGTCCTGCACCCCGGAAGGCTTCACGGTCATCGTTCATGAACTCGAACCGAAGCCGGGCGGCCGCTTCCGCATCTCCTTCGTGCATTTCGCCTCGGCGAGGCGCATACCTTCGGCGGCGAGTACCGCGAACTCGTCCCGAACGAGAGGATCGTCGCCACCGACCGCTTCGAGGATGCCGCGCCGCCGGGCGAGATCATCACCACGACGATGTTCCGGTCCGTCTCCGGCGGCACCGAAGTCACGGTCGAACAGACCGGTCTGCCCGATGTCATCCCGCCCGAATCCTGCCGCCTCGGCTGGCAGCAATCATTCGAACTCCTGGCGCGCCTGGTCGAAGCGGAAGCGTCATCCGGCTGAGCAGATAGGAGACGGTTCGTATCGTATGTGGAGCAGAGAAGTGGCAATGGAGCGGGGAGGAGCCTTCGTCTGAAGACGAGGTGGCTGGACGCAGTGCGTCCAATGGCATTCGTATGCCGGATTCCGATACTTGGCCATGCGGCGTTCCCCGCGCAATAATGGCGTGAAACAAACGCCGGAACCGCCATGGCCCATCCACTTCCGATTGCCAAGAGTAATGACACGACGCTGGCCCTGTTGCCCGCGCTCGCCAACCGCCACGGCCTGGTCACCGGCGCCACCGGTACCGGCAAGACGGTCACTCTGCAGGTGCTCGCCGAACAGTTCTCGGACATCGGCGTGCCGGTCTTCCTCGCCGACATCAAGGGCGACCTGTCCGGCATCGGCGCGGCGGGCGTTGCGTCGGAAAAATTCCAGAAGCGGCTCGACATGCTCGGCCTGAGCGAGTGGCGGCCGGGGGCCAGTCCGGTGGTGTTCTGGGACGTATTCGGCGCCGCCGGACATCCCGTGCGCGCCACGGTCTCGGACATGGGCCCGCTGCTGCTCGCGCGCCTGCTCGGGCTCAACGACACGCAGGAAGGCGTGCTGCAGATCATCTTCCGCGTCGCCGACGACGCCGGCCTCCTGCTGCTCGATCTCAAGGATCTGCGTGCGATGGCGCAGTACGTCGGCGACAACGCGGC
Source organism: Gammaproteobacteria bacterium (assembly GCA_034002745.1). Lineage (GTDB taxonomy): Bacteria > Pseudomonadota > Gammaproteobacteria > SZUA-140 > SZUA-140 > JAITWN01. The sequence goes on along the minus strand of JAVEZY010000041.1, from coordinate 7,712 downwards.
GGAGTTCCGGACGCAGTACGGCAACGTCTCCGCCGCCAGCGTCGGCGCGATCCAGCGCGGCCTGCTCACGCTGGAAGAGCAGGGCGGCGACAGCTTTTTCGGCGAGCCGATGCTCGACATCGCCGACCTGATGCAGACGCGGGACGGCAAGGGCATCGTGAACGTTCTCGTCGCCGACAGGCTCATGCGTTCGCCCAGGCTCTACGCGACCTTCCTGCTCTGGCTGCTGGCCGAACTGTTCGAACAGCTGCCCGAGGTCGGTGACCTGGAGAAGCCGAAGCTGGTGTTCTTCTTCGACGAGGCGCATCTGCTGTTCGATGAAGCGCCGGACGCGCTGATCGACAAGGTCGAGCAGGTGGTGCGGCTGATCCGCTCGAAGGGCGTCGGCGTCTATTTCGTCACCCAGAACCCGCTCGATGTGCCGGAAAAGGTGCTCGGCCAGCTCGGCAACCGCGTGCAGCACGCCTTGCGCGCCTTCACGCCGCGCGACCAGAAGGCCGTCAGGGCAGCGGCCGAGACCATGCGCCCCAACCCCGCCTTCAACGCTGCGAGCGCCATTACCGAACTCGGCGTCGGCGAAGGGCTGGTATCCCTTCTCGACGAAAAGGGCCGGCCCAACATCGTCGAGCGCGCCTTCATCCTGCCGCCCGCCTCGCGCATGGGGCCATTGACGGAGGCGGAGCGGCAGCAGGCGATCCGCTCGTCCGACCTCTTCGGCCATTACGAGAACGGCGTCGACCGCGAGTCGGCCTACGAGAAGCTGGCGGCGCGCGCCGCTGCGGCGCCGCCGACAGCCGGCGCCGGCGATGCGACACGCAGTCCTGAAGCGTCGCAGGGCGCATTGGACGAACTGCTGTTCGGCCGCACCGGCCCGCGCGGCGGCAAGACCGACGGCCTCGTGCAGACGATGGCGAAGACCGTCACGCGCAGCATCAGCTCACAGATCGGTCGCCATATCGGACGCGGCGTGCTCGGTTCGCTGCTGGGCGGGAAGTCGCGCTGAGGGAAAGAAGTGGGGCTCAGAGAATGACGTCTCTGACCCCCATTGCCCCCTCGTGATCGCCTTATGCACCGTCTTTCCAAATCCCGCATCATGGCGAACCGCCAATGTCCGCGGCGGCTCTGGCTGCAGGTGAACCAGCCCGAACTCACGACCCTGAGCGGAAGCGCGCTCGGCCGAATCGCCGCTGGCAGGCAGCTTGGGGAGGTTGCACGCTCACTCGAGCCGAAAGGGATCCTGATCGCCGCGGATGATCTGAGGCAGGCGCTGGATGAGACCTCCGCATGTCACACCACGGGCAGGGAAGGACTCTCTCGCTGATCGAATCGAACGGGTTTCAGTTACGGTGGGGCCATCCGCTGATTTCGATATCAAATCGTTCGAGGACAAGGGAAGGGATCGGTTCATCGAGACAAAGACGACGAAGTACGGGAAGAATACGCCGTTCTATGTGACACCGAATGAGTTGCGGTTCTCCCGGGAAAACGCCGCAAGATACTTCCTCCATCGGGTATTCGGATTCCGCGATTCGCCACGTCTCTTTGCCCTGCATGGGAATGTCGCAGACCGGTGCATGCTCGAGCCATCCGGGTTCATTGCGAGGCCGATGTGAAGGCGGATCATATATTGTTGGACGCGGATTCCAGCGATATGCCTTCCTCCGCAATCATCTCAATACGGTCCGGGAAATCGCCCCGCCCGGGCGGGGATCGTTGCGGCTGATCGCTTGCGCGCGGCATGAGAAATAAAGCTGGCTATTGCTGTGGAATAGTGTATTGTCTTTGCATTGCAGCACTTTTGGTTATCGCGAGTTCGGAAGCCTTCCTGTTTTTTCACGGTTACTCCCGCAACGAATGTTTTCTGAATGACCTGCAATCCATCGCAATTCAACATTTAATGAGGTGTATACCGTGATGAACGGAACAGTGAAGTGGTTCAACGACTCCAAGGGCTTCGGATTCATTACTCCGGCGGACGGCAGCAAGGATGTCTTCGTGCATCACTCCGCCATCCAGGGCAACGGCTTCAAGTCGCTGGCCGACGGCCAGTCGGTGACGTTCGATGTCGAGCAGGGTCCCAAGGGTCCTGCGGCTGCGAACGTGCGCGTCGCCTGAACCATCTTTCCGGCGTTTGCCGGAAGGATACGAAAAACCCCGCCATACGGCGGGGTTTTTTTTTGACTCTTCCCCGGATCGAGCGGGTGGCTTCAGTCGCGGTCCGGAATTACAGTTTCGTCAAGCGCAGGTAGGAGCGAACCTCGTCCCATCCTTGCGGGAACAGTTTTTTTGCCTCCTCATTGCTGATGCTGGGCGGGATGATGACGGCGCTGCCCTTTTTCCAGTCCGCGGGGGTGGCGATCCGGTGGGCGTCGCCGATCTGCAGGGCGTCGATCACGCGCAGGATCTCGTCGAAGTTCCGGCCGACCTGCATGGGGTAGGTCATGATCAGGCGGATCTTCTTCTTCGGATCGATGATGAACACCGATCGCACCGCGGCGGTGTCGCTCTCGCCCGGGTGTATCATCTCGTAGAGCTCGGCGACCTTGCGATCCGGGTCGGCGACGATCGGAAATTCGAGGCTCGTGTTTTGCGTGGCGTTCACGTCCTCGATCCACTTGTTGTGTTCTTCGACGGTATCCGTCGACAGACCCAAAGGCTTGGTATTGCGTTGCTCGAATTCGCTGGCGAGCTGCGCGGTACGCCCCATTTCCGTGGTGCAGACAGGGGTGAAGTCGGCCGGGTGGCTGAAGAAGAAACACCAGGAGTCGCCGATCCACTCGTGAAACCTGATCCTCCCCTCGGTGGTGTCGGCTTCGAAATCAGGGGCGACGTCGCCCAGGTGAATGGTCATGTCATCTCTCCTTTTCGGTACGTGTTCGCATGAGGTTCGGTGCTCATCGGTACCTTCCAGGTTAACTTAGCGACCCGGCCGGAGCGGGTCAAGAAACGACGCGGCAGTGGCCAGGACCGTAAGTACGAGGTCCGCCCGGACGGGCGGGCGTTGCGATGGACGGACGTCCGCCGGCGGCAGTCATGCATCATGATGCCAGGGGCGGGCGCTGCGGCACTCGTCACGCCGAGCACCTGGCCGCGTTCAGCTGTAAACGCCGCGGCTTCTGCCCGAGCCGCGGAGCCCGGCAGCGCGGCACTGCCGGTCGACGAGCAATGGATGCTGAGCGTCCCTAATCGCTTGCGCTTCCTGTTCGCCAGCCGCCCGGAGAGCCTCACCCGCGCCGCACGCCTTGCCGATGCCCGCGGCGTTCCGATCGGAGAGGTAGAGCTGACCCTGCCGGTTCGCTACCACCTCGTGGACGCCTGACCCCGAGGCGTTTGCCCGACCCTTTTCCCGCAGTTTCCCCGCCGCCCCGACCCTGCTATCGTTGAGGCGGGAGGATCACGCGATGCAAGGCTGGTACATGCTCACCGTAGTCGGGACCGACCGCCCCGGTATCGTGGCGCGGGTGACCCACGCCCTGTTCGAGGGAGGCTGCGACCTCGGCGAGGCATCGATGATGCGTCTCGGCGGCAACTTCGCCGTGATGCTGATGGTGCGCTGCGAAGGCACGGCGCGGCAGCTGCGCGATCTCGTCGAGCCGGTGACGCAGCCGCACGGCCTGACGCTGCACGTCGATCGCATCGAGGGCCGGCTCCACCGTCACGTCGAGCCGGACGTGCGCGTCACGGTGACCAGCGCGGACCGCGCCGGCATCGTCGCCCAGGTCACGGGCGCGCTCGCCGAGGCCGGCTTCGACATCCTCAATCTCGAATCCGACGTCGCCGGGACTGCGGAGCGGCCGATCTACGTCATGGCGATCGAAGGGCGGGCGCTCGAGGGCGTTCCGGCGCTCGAATCGGCGCTCGGGATCATCCGGGGCCAGGGGATCGATGCGACCCTGACGCCGCTGGACACCCTCATCGGCTGAGGAGCCGTGGCGCGGCTGGAACTCCTCGTCTATCCGGACACGCGCCTGCGTCGCGTCGCCGAGCCCGTGGATCGGTTCGACGAGGCGCTGCGCGCCTTCGTCGGAGCGCTGGAAGAGACGATGCGCGCAGGGCCCGCGGCCGTGGGTATCGCCGCGCCGCAGGTCGGGTGCGCACGGCGCATCGTCATCGTCGATGCCTCCTCGCGGCCGAAGGTGCGACATCACGGGCGGCTCGTGCTCGTCAATCCCCGCATCACCGCCCGCGAAGACGCGATCGTTGCCCGCGAGGGCTGCCTTTCCGTTCCGGACTACACCGGCAACGTCGAGCGCGCCGGGCGCATCGTGCTCGAGGCGCACGACGAGTACGGCGAGGAGCGGCGCTATGAGATGGAAGGTTTCGAGGCGCGCGTCGCCCAGCACGAGATCGACCACCTCGACGGTTTCCTCTTCATCGATCGCCTGGTGAGCCGCCGTGACCTCTTTCGCCGCAGGCCTTCGGGGTAGCGGGATTGCGGGGATTGGATTTGCCGTTCACGCCAGGGACTATGTCCTCGCCAGGTCTTCCGCGGAACTTGCGGCGACCGGCCGCCGTGCGCGCGACTATTCAGTCCTCACGCACGCAAAGACGGTGTACTCGTCCTCTCCCAGTTCATACCGTTCCTCGTGCAGTTCGAATCCGGTCTCACGGAGAACGCGGCGCCAGGTTTCCAGCGGGAAGATGCCCATCGTCCAGCGATCGGTCTCGATCCTCAGCTGTCCGCCATCCCGGATGAGGTACAGGATCGTCGTTTCGTAGTGCTCATCCGCGGGCTCGGGGTCATAGACGTTCTCGACAAATACCACTTCGACCCCGTCGCGTTCAGCGGTGGTCGTCGTGGTTCTGTTCTGCACGAATGACTCGGGCGTGACGTCGGGCGTGACGATCAGCACGCCCCCCGTGTTCAGGTGCGCATGAGCTGTACGAAATGCCGCCGTGAAGTCCGAGAGGCAGTTCATATGTGAAATGGCATCATCCATCAGCACGGCGTCGAATGTCCTGCCGAGTGAACATGAGCGCATGTCTCCCTCCACGAAGGTACATTCCGGATTCAGCCTGTTCGCCTGCGCCAGCATGGAGGGGCTGATATCGACGCCAGTAACGATGAAGTCCCGCTTCAGGTTCAGGACGTTCTTGCCGCCCCCGCAGCCGATGTCGAGCAGGGTATCGACTGGACGTTTTGCGTACCGACGAATCTGGGCGGCGACGTGCTCACAATAGTGCGCGTATTCCTGGGTGGCATCGCCCCACATCGGCCACAGCCATGCCAGATCCGTATACAGGTGGCAGGTGTCCTTCATGCATTTCTCGCCAGCAACTGTTTGATGTATCGCTCAGGATAAGCGCTGCGGGCGGCTGCGGACCAGTGCGAACCGCATCGAAAATCCTGTCGGTAAAGCCCCGCGGCCGTGGACATCCAAGCAGGATTTTCGTCCTGATTGGTGACCGGAAAGGCTGCTCAACCTCGTCTGCTCTCCGGGGCCAGTTCAGTTCCCAAACGTGCAATCGAACCCGCGTCCGTCACTGTGTCAGCGCAGCTCGTACCAAACCCCTCGGCCACTGCCGTGCTGATTCAGCGCGCCGCGCTCGACCAGTGCCCGAAAGTGCTGTTTGAGCGTATTGCGACTGGCCCCCGTCAGCTTGATGGCCGCGCCGATGGTGACGCGGCCGTGCTCGCGGGCGAACTCGACGATCTGTAGCTGCAGTTTCGGCATGGCCGCCAGCACGGTCTTCTCGCGCTCCACTTTTTTCTCCAGGCGCCGCACCTGTTCGGCCAGGGAGCGCAGGAAGAAAACCAGCCACGGTTGCCAGTTCGGTGCCTCGGCGCGGATCGTGTCCTGCGTCTGGCGCAAAGCCTGGTGGTACGCTTCCTTGCTCTGCTCGACCACGCTCTCCAACGAACTGTAGGACACGTAGGCGTACCCGGCCTGCAGGAGCAGCAGTGTGGTCAGCACCCGGGAGAGGCGCCCATTGCCGTCCTGGAAGGGGTGGATCTCCAGAAACACGACGACGCACAGGGCGATGATCAGCAGCGGGTGTAGATGCGCCGTCTCGCGCTCCTGGTTCACCCAGGCCACGAGTTCGGTCATCAGGTGAGGTTTGTCGAAGGGTGACGCCGTCTGAAACACGATACCAATTTGCGCACCGACCTCGTCGACGGCAGCGACGCTGTTCGCGTCGGTCTTGTAATTGCCGCGATGCCAAGAGTCCTTCTCGCTGTAGCGCAACAGGATCTGGTGCAGCTGCTTGACGTGGTTCTCGGTGAACGGGATGTCCTGCCAGGACGAGAACACCAGGTCCATCAGCTCGGCGTAGCCGGCCACTTCCTGCTCGTCACGGGTAGCGAAGGACTTGATCTCCAGATTCGACAGCAGTTGCTCCACTTCCCGGTCGGACAGCTTGCTGCCCTCGATGCGGGTCGATGAGCCGATGCTCTCGATGGTGGCCACCCGACGCAGAGCCGACAGACGGTCAGGTGCAAGCGCACCCAAGGCGCGCCAAGCGCCCTTGAACTCGTCGATCCTGGCGATGAGGCGGAGAATCTCCGGGGTGATCTGGAGGGCGTCTGTATTCAGCATGAAACAATACTACACCCATTTACATCCATAAACGCCTAATTGCACCCATTTATGATCTGGACCTCAAGCGTTCGAATACACCCAATTGCGCCCAATTAGCGAGATTCCGCGAACAAGCAGGGCGGCGCCTATGCCTCACCGCCGAAAACCGTGCTCATCAGGTAGGCCGTATAGCCCACGTAACAGCCCAGCAGCGCCACGCGTTCCGTTCAGTCGGTAGATATCGACACGTACCGACGATTTGCAGCGTGGCGGCACCGCCGACCGTCTGGGCGAGCCAGATTCCGACCCATTGAACGTCCGCAGTCCGCAAGCGCGGACCGGCCAAGCAGTTTGTTGAAAATCAATGGCCTGGCGCCGAGAAGTACTCGCGGTACCTGAGGGAAGCCAGTCGACTGGGGAATCAGGATGCACTTCTCGACTTGGCGGGTCGATTTGACGATCCTTCTTTCTTCGAGCAGCCGCGCCACAGCGTCGATGCTGACCCGGCGGCGATTGCGGCTATCGCAGAACGCATGGGCCGCACTGCTGACGCCAAGCATTGGCTGACCCTTGCTGCAGAGAGCGGGGACACGGATGCCATGCTCCAGCTCATTGAGGAATACGACCACGCTGAGCTGCAGCGATGCTGGGCGTGGGTGTACCTCTCACGGCTGGTCGGAACTGATCTGACCCAGGACGCGCATTACGCGATCAACGAAGACGGTTCGGACTACGACGATGACGTCGGCGGTCCAGCCTATGTCGCAGGTCGCGACGGGGTAGATCTTGAACCGCTTGGTCCGGAGCAGGACGCCACTGCCAGGCTCGCCGCACAGAAGCTGTTTGAGCAGATTGAACGGAAGGCCCGGTAGCGCTTCTGGCTTCGCGCTGGCGACAGTTTGTTCCCCTCGGTAGCCAATGCCGTAATCCAACCGCTTGATTCGTCCGCGCGTAAGTATTTGATCTATACGGCTCTGACTTGTGGCCTTTGCGGACTTCGGGCCAGTTCCAGGGAGCGAGGTCGGAGCGAGGAATGGCCAGGAGAGAGTGGAATGTGGCCGGGAACGGCCAATTCTGGCGGTTGGCGAAGTCCGCAGGCTTCCGCAGGAGCCCCCAACAACACGCGGGAACCGGCGCAAACAGACAAGAAAAAGCCCCAACCGAGAACGGTTGGGGCTTCAGTATTGGTGG
>JAVEZY010000040.1:0-19314 GCA_034002745.1 Gammaproteobacteria bacterium | reverse complement strand
CCACCATACCCGTTTACAAAGCGAACAGGAAAGTCAATGAAATCAACGGTCTACCCAGACCACCCCCGCGCCAGTGCTAGCTTTGCGTACCGTCACTTATTGCACTGAAAACGAGGAGACCCCGATCTGCCGGCGCGCCGAGCGCTCGGTGATCGCCTTGGCCGAAGTGCAGGCCGTCAGCCACACGGGCAGGCAATACCTGAACCGCCTCTCTGACCTGATGTTCGTCCTCGCGCGTGTGCTGAATCAGCATGCGGGACAGGCCGAATCCATGTGGAACCGCGAACGCACGCCTCAAGGCGGCGGCTTACTCACACTCTCTACAGCATCATGAGCATTCAACATGTCGCCGTCATCGGCGCCGGGACCATGGGCAATGGCATCGCGCAGGTCTGCGCACTCGCCGGCCTCGATGTCACCATGGTCGATGTGTCGACCGCCGCCCTGGAGCGTGGGCGCTCGACCATCGCGTCCAGCCTGGATCGGCTGGTGCAGAAGGAAAAGCTGCAGCCCGCCCGGAGAAACGAGACGCTACAGCGCATCCACACGTCAACTGCCTATCAAGAGTTGAAGAGTGCGGGGCTCGTCGTGGAGGCGGCCACCGAAAACCTGGAGCTGAAGCTGCGCATCCTTCGAGAGATTGAGACCGTGGTAAGCGAAGAAGCCGTGATCGCTTCCAATACCTCGTCGATCTCGATTACCCAGCTTGCCGCCGTGCTGACGCGGCCCGGACGGTGCATTGGCATGCACTTCTTCAACCCGGTGCCTGTCATGTCCCTGCTGGAAGTGATCCGCGGCCTGCAGACTTCTGATACCACCCACGCCCTGGCGCTCGAATTCGCCCGGGTGGTCGGTAAGACGCCCATCACGGTGCGCAATAGCCCCGGCTTCGTGGTCAACCGCATCCTGTGCCCCATGATCAACGAGGCGATCTTCGTGCTGCAGGAAGGCCTCGCCACGGCTGAAGAGATCGATGCCGGCATGAAGCTGGGCTGCAACCATCCCATCGGCCCGCTGGCCTTGGCGGACATGATCGGGCTCGACACCATGCTCGCGGTGATGCGCGTCTTCCATGAAGGCTTCGCCGATCCCAAGTACCGCCCAGCACTCCTGTTGAAAGAGATGGTCGACGCCGGGCGCCTCGGGCGGAAGACCGGACAAGGCTTCTACAGCTACGGCGGCCGCTGAACGGAGAAGATGATGAGCGAATATGTCGCGCCGTTGCGAGACATGCAGTTCGTACTGCGGGAACTGGCGGGCCTCGATGCAGTGGGGGGGCTGCCCGGATACGAGGAGGTGAACGAAGAACTTGCCTCGGCGATCCTGGAGGAAGCAGGCAAGTTCGCGAGCGGCGTGCTGTCGCCACTGAACGTTGTCGGCGACCGCGAGGGCGCCCGCTGGAACGATAGCGCGGTGCAGACCGCCGCCGGCTGGCGGGAAGCCTACCGCCAATTCGCCGAAGGGGGGTGGAACGCGCTGTCCTGCCGCACGGAGTTCGGTGGCCAAGGGCTTCCGCGCGTGGTGTCGGCACTTGTCGAGGAGATGTGGAACGGCGCGAACGTGGCGTTCGCCCTCTGCCCCATGCTCACGCGCGGCGCGATCGAGGCTCTGGAGCTGTGCGGCACTGACGAACAGAAAAATCTTTACTTGCCGCGCCTGATCAGCGGTGAGTGGACGGGGACCATGAACCTGACCGAGCCGCAGGCTGGCTCAGACCTGTCGGCGGTGCGCGCCCGCGCCGTGCCGCAAGGCGATGGCAGCTACCGCGTGCATGGGCAGAAGATCTTCATCACCTACGGCGAGCACGATCTCACCGCGAACATCGTGCACCTCGTGCTGGCCCGGACGCCCGATGCGCCGGAGGGCGTGAAGGGTATCTCGCTGTTCGTTGTCCCGAAGTTCCTGTCCGACTCCGACGGCAAGGCTAGGGGGCGCAACGACGTGCGCTGCGTTTCCATCGAACACAAGCTGGGCATTCACGGCAGCCCGACGGCGGTGCTTGCCTTCGGTGACAACGAAGGCGCGAAAGGCTGGCTCGTGGGCGAGGAGAACCGTGGTCTCGAATACATGTTCATCATGATGAACGCGGCGCGCTATTCGGTCGGTATTGAAGGTGTGGGTCTGTGCGAGCGCGCGTACCAGCGAGCCCGCGACTATGCGCACGATCGCAAGCAGGGCGTCGAGCTCGGCGGCGCGTCGCGCGACAAGGTCGCAATCGTGCGGCATCCCGACGTGCGCCGCATGTTGCTGCAGATGAAGTCGCGCACCGAGGCGCTGCGCGCCGTGGCTTGCGTGGTCGCCGCCGCGATGGATGTTGCGGCCGCTCACCCCGACGAAGCAATACGGCACGAGAATCAGAGCTTCGTCGACCTGATGATTCCCGTGGTCAAGGGCTGGAGCACCGAAAGCTCGGTGCTCGTAACCTCGCTCGGCGTGCAGGTGCACGGCGGTATGGGCTTCATCGAGGAGGCCGGCGCGGCGCAGCACTGGCGCGATTCGCGCATCACGCCGATCTACGAAGGCACCACTGGCATCCAGGCGATAGACCTGATGGCCCGCAAGATCGCCCGTGATGGTGGCGCCGCCGCGCAGCGCGTCCTGCGCGACATGGGTGCGATTCAGGAACAGCTGCTGCTTGCAGCGGATCCGGAGCTCGCCGCCGTCGCCGCGCGACTGTCGGCCGGGATCGTCGCGTTGCGCCGCTGCGTTGCCTACGTGGTGGAACACTACCGCAGCGATGCCAAAAGCGTGGCAGCCGGTGCGGTCCCGCTACTGGAACTGTTCGGCATCGTCGCTGGCGGATGGCAACTGGCGCGTGCGGCACTCGCGGCGCGCAAGGGGTTGCTGCAAGGCAGTGGCGACCCGGGCTTCCTTCGCGCCAAACTGTTGACCGCGCGCTTTTACGCCGATCACGTCCTCGCGCAGGCGCCTGGCCTGGCGGAGACGGTGGTAAACGGCGCAGCAGCGGTGCTCGCCTATACGGATGATCAGTTCTGAACGACTGACACCGACGCGGGCGACTACAAGCTTGGCGGACGCATGGGATCAGTTTGATTGATATTACAAGAAGATTGTCGTACCATTGCGAATCTGATACTGGAGCAACGCATGTCCGAAGCGGTCTACATCCTCGGAACCTTCTCCACGCCTTTCCGGCGTTGGCCCGACAAGGGTTTCAAGGAGCTCACGCGCGACGCCTACCTCTGCGCGGTGCAGGATGCTGGGCTGGCCGATCCGCAGGTGATCGAGGCCGCGTGGTTCGGCAATTGCGTGATGCACTACTGGGGCCAGCCTCTGGTGCGCGGCAACGTCGCGTTCATCCCGCTGGTGCGCGATGGTGTGTTCCGGGACCGTGCTCCGGTGGTGAACGTCGAGGGTGCATGCGCGACTGGCAGCCTTGCGCTGAACGGCGCGTACAAGGAGATCCGTGCCGGTGACGCCGACGTGACCATCGCGGTCGGCGTGGAGAAGCTCTACGACGCGAAGAATCCCGCTGCGATCCTGCAGGAGTTCGGCAAGGGCGCCGACCAGCTGAACCCGGAGGAGTGGATCGCGCACTACACGCGCATCGGCGAGCAACTGGGCCAACCTTTTGAGATGGGTGCCGATCGATCCGCGGCCATGGACACGTACTCCATGCAGGCGCGCCTCCACATGAATCTCTACGGAACCACGCGCGAACAGATTGCAGCCGCCTGCGCAAAGAGCCACACCAACGGCAGTCTCAACCCGTTGGCGCAATACCGCTTCGCGATGACGCCCGAACAGGTCCTCGCCGATCGGATGGTGTCCGATCCGCTGACGCGCGCGATGTGCGCACCAGTCGGCGACGGTGCCGCGGCCGTCATCCTCTGTTCCGAGCGGTTCCTGAAGCAACAGCCCGCGCGCGTGCGCGAGCGGGCTGTGAAAATCCGGGCGCTGACGTTGTCCGGCGGCAAGTACCGCGGAGAGCGTGAGCCGGGCCTGTCCCGGGCCGCTGCCGATCGCGCGTACGAACTTGCAGGCTTGCGACCCGAGGATATCGATCTCGCAGAGGTTCACGATGCGACCTCGTTTTGCGAGGTCTATCAAACTGAGATGTTGCGCTTCTGCCCCGAAGGACAGGGTGGTCCTTTCGCCGCTTCGGGCGCGAGCGCGATCGACGGGAAGATCGCGATCAATCCGTCAGGTGGTCTTGTGTCGAAGGGGCATCCCATTGGCGCGACGGGGCTGTCGATGTGCCACGAAGTGATCAGCCAACTACGTGGTGAAAGCGGCGAGCGGCAAGTACGCGATGCGCGGATCGGCCTGCAGCAGAATGGCGGCGGCATCATCGGCCTGGAAGAGGCGGTGTGCGCGGTCGCGATCTACGAGCGCTAGACGGACTCCGTAGGATCGTCGAGTTCGGTGAGGCGCCGCACCCAGTCGCGGCGGTGTCGGTCCAGCATGGACGTCATAACCTTGAAGTAGCTGTCGATGTCCTGCTGCGTCACGCTGTCATAAGCGGCTTGGAAACGATTCCTCTGCCCGCCCGAGACGAACTCCAGCAGCTTGTCTCCTTTGCGTGAGCAGTAGAGCTGCTTCACGCGGCCGTCCGTCGGGGATGCGCGCGTGAGGAGGTAGCCCGCTTTTGCCAGCTGCCGCATTGGTGCCTGGATGTTCTGGTGCCTCACGCCCAGAACGGCGAGCAATTCGCTGACCGTGAGGCCAGGAGCGAAGTGTGCGAAGTAGAGGATTCGGTGGTGCACGCGACCCATCGACTTCTGGGCAAGGCGCGCATCTGCGTCTTCGCTAATGCTCAGCTGCACCATGAAATGCAGCACCAACCCCGTATGAACCAGGCGCTTCTTTTCCGCGGCGACTCCGGCCGCATCCCCGCCAGTGTGTCCCCTGCCGATGCATGCGCCTTGACTGCGATCCATGGCGTTGAGTCTAGACCACCCTCTCAGCGCTTGCTAAAAGCGGCTGCGCGCATGCTCTTGCCTTGGGACTTACCCCTAGCAGCCGGCACGCGCGTTTACTGCAACCATCTTTGATGGTACAACCTTATTGACAGAAATAATTCGGGTCACTAACCTCGATTCGCCTTTGCCCAGGTCCGGTCTGGGCGACACAACACAGGAGACAACATGAGACACGCATTTCGCTTGGCACTTGCAGCGGCCGCGTTCGCGTGCTCGCTCGCCGCGACGGCGCAGCAGCAGCAGCCTTTCAGGATCGGGGCAGTCCTCCCGCTCAGTGGCGCCTTCGGTGTGTTCGGCCAGAACATGAAGCGCGGGGTCGAGTTCGCCATCCAGGAGCGCGGCGGCAAAGTCCTGGGCCGGCCCATCGAGGTGGTCTGGGAGGACTCGGAGACCAAGCCGCAGGTGGCCGTGCAGAAGACATCGCGGCTTATCGCGTCCGGAGTTGACGTGCTCTTCGGAGCCGCCAGCTCGGGCGAAACAATCGCCATGATGCCCTTGGCTGCCCAGGCTAAGGTCCCGCACCTGGTGACGATGTCGGCCGACGATCGCATCACGGGGACGAACAAGACGCGCTACACGTTCCGCACGTCGAACAACTTGGCGATGGAGAACGTCATGGTCGCCGAGCAGGTCAAGGCCTTGGGGCTGAAGAAGGTTTATGGCGTTGCTGCCGACGTCGGCACCACGCGCGAAGGATGGAATGACATTCGGGCGCTGCTCACCAAGGAAGGGGTGCAGATCGCCGGAGAGGATTTCCCCCCACTGGGCAGCAAGGACTACTCGGTAATCATCGACAAGGTACTGAAGTCGGGTGCCGACACGGTCGTGGTCGTCGCCGCAGGAAACGATGCGATCGGCTTCGTCAAGCAGAGTCACGAAGTCGGGCTTGGCAAGAAGGTCAAGATCATGGGGCCGGTGCTTCTCGACGACACGCTTGCTCGAGCCGTGGGCCCTGGCGCCGAGGGTGTCATGTCGGCCCAGCGCTACCACGCAAGTCTGCAGAACCCCTCAAACCAGAAGTTTGTCGAGGCTTACAGGAAGAAGTACGGCGAGCCGCCGGATTGGGTGGCTGGAGAGGCCTACGACGGCCTGTCGTGGTTCCTGAGCGTCGTCGAGCAAACCAGAAGCAATGACCGGGAGAAGTGGGTCGATGCTTTCGCGCAGTCGAGCTGGCCGAGCTCCATTGAAGGCGGTAAGGCCATGCGAGTGTGCGACCACCAAGCGGCGCAGGGCGGTATCTGGGGCGAGGGTACCAAGCCGGGCAGCGATTACCCCGTGCGGGTTGTTCGCCAGGTTCCCAGCAGCACTGTCTTCACCGCATGCAAGTAACGGAAGCCGGCCGGCTTCCGGTCTGACGAGCACCCATGGCTCTTACGCTCATCGGTCTGAGCATTGGACTGCTGCTGTTCCTGGTGGCTGCTGGACTGACACTGATATTCGGTCTGCTCGGGGTCATCAACTTCGCCCACGGTGCTTTCTACATGCTTGGTGCGTACATCGGGTACCAAGCCGTGGCGAGCACCGGCAGCTTCTGGCTGGCGTTGGCTTTGACCCCGCTCATCGTCCTGCCGGCAGGCGCTCTGCTGGAGCGGGTGCTGCTCCGCCCGCTCTATGCCAAGCCGCATGCCCAGCAATTGGTGATGACGTTCGGGCTCATTCTTGTCATGGAAGAGGCCGCGCGCATGGTTTGGGGGCTTGGCTACCTTCGCGTTTCGCCCCCGGCTGCTCTGGCAGGTACGACGGAAATCTTCGGCAGCTACATCGGCGACTACCGGATCTTCGCGTGTGTCGTGGCGGCCGTCGTCGCAGCCGGGCTATTGCTGGGCCTCGAGCGTACGTCGCTGGGCGCGACCATCCGCGCCGCGGCGGCGAACCCGCGCATGCTTTCTTGCCTGGGGGCCGACGTGAACCGTCTCCGCATGTGGACGTTCGGCGGTGGAACCGCTCTGGCGGCGTTCGCCGGCGTACTTGTATCGCCCCTGGTTCCCATTGATTCCGGGATGGCAATTACCGTGATCACGGACTGCTTCGTCGTGATCGTTGTCGGAGGTTTGGGAAATGCGCGGGGAGCTATCGCGGCGTCGCTGCTCGTCGGCTTGCTTCGCGCTTTCGGCCAGCAGTTCGCGGCGGAGTGGGTTGATGTGGCCACCTATGGGCTGCTGATATTCACGCTGCTTATCCGGCCGGCGGGGCTTTTCAACCAAAGGACGCGAACAGCATGAAGCCGGCCAGTCCGTCTGTCGGCAACTGCTCAGCCGAACCTCAAGCCCCGAGTTCTCTCGGGCATTCGTTCGGAAAAAGGGCCACGCTCACCGCGGCCGCTCTCCTCGCGATGGCAGCTCTTTCCGCGGCCATCGCGCCGCCGGCAGTCCACTACTTCCTTACCTCCGCGGCGATCTGGGCGATTTTTGCGCTCGGGTTCGACCTTGCTTTCGGAGTGGCCGGACTGTTGTCCTTCGGGCATTCGGTCTTCTTCGCTGCGGGCGGCTATCTGGCTGCGCTGCTGACGATGCTTGCCGGGATTCCGATGTCGGGGGCCATCCCTTTGGCCGGCCTGTCCGCCGGAATATTGGCTGCGCTTGTCGGCATGCTCGCCCTGCGGATGTCGGGCGTCTATCTGGGCCTGACTACGTTGGCGGTCTCGCAACTTTTCGAGACGCTGGTCGCCGTGCGACTCCGCGCGTACACCGGTGGAATGGAGGGGCTGGTCGGCGTCGCACGGCCGGCGATCTTCGGGCACGTACTCGACGACGACCGGTCCTATTTTCTGTTTGTCTTCGCCATCTTCATGATGGTGCTGGGCGCCAGCGCCTTGCTGCGCCAGTCACACTGGGGGCGCGGGCTGGTCGCGATGCGAATCAACGAAGTTCGAGCGCAGCAACTGGGCTTCAACACCCTGCGATTGAAGATCAGTGCCTTCGCGGCGTCTGGGGCGATCAGTGGCGTAGCCGGCGCGCTGCTGGCGTCACTGATGAGATTCGTCAATCCCGAGATCCTCAGCTGGACGATCTCGGGCGATGTCCTGATCGCCACTCTGATCGGTGGCGCGGGAACGCTCCTTGGCCCCGCCTTGGGAGCCTTGCTGATGTCGTGCTTGCGCGAAGTGCTGGGTGGGATGACAACACACTGGCACGGATTGCTCGGCGTGGTCCTCATCGTCTTTACTTTGTGGGTGCCGAATGGACTCGCGCCTGCGGTCCAGGGTCTGGTGCGCAAGCTGCGTAACGGATGATGAGCGCATCACTCCCCATCCTGAGCGCCAGCCGTCTCCGCGTTGCATTCGGAACTTTCCTTGCGGTGAACGATTTCAGTGCCGACTTTGAACACGGCCGGCGCTACGCCCTCATCGGACCGAACGGGGCCGGGAAGACAACGCTGCTCAACGCGCTCTCGGGACGCCAGCGGGTAACATCAGGCTGCGTGCAGTTGTCCGGCGAGGACATCACGCACTTGCCTGCTCACCGTCGCTTGACCGCTGGAATAGGCCGCAGTTTCCAGATCGTGAACATATTCTTCGGCTTGACGGTATTCGAGAACCTGTGTCTTGCGGTGCAGGGAGCGCGCTATGGTGGGCGGCAACCCTGGACACGTCTCGCAGCGGGCGACCGGGAGGTCCAGCAAGCGGCCCAAGAGCTGGCGGAGCAGGTCGGGCTTCAATCGATGTGCAACGCGCTTGCTTCCACGCTGTCGCACGGCGATCAGCGCGCACTCGAGCTGGCGCTCGCATTGGCTTCCAATCCGCGCGTGCTCCTGCTGGACGAGCCCCTGGCCGGCGTCGGACACGGACGCATCGCGGAGACTCTGCGCCTCATCGAGGGAGCCTCGCACGGGCGCACCGTGTTGATGGTGGAGCACAACATCGAGGCGGTGATGAATTTCGCCGAAGAGATTCTGGTGCTGGAGGCCGGCGCCCTGTTGGCGCGGGGCACCCCGGATCAGATCCGATCCGATTCGAAAGTGCGCCGCGCTTATCTGGGGGACTGATGGACACTGTGCTTGACGTCAGGAACCTGAACGTTTTCTATGGCAAGGCCTGTGCACTCGAGGGAGTTTCGTTGTCGATCCCGCGCGGCGAGATTTGCGGACTTCTCGGACGCAATGGCGCAGGCAAGACAACCTTGTTGAATGCCCTGATGGGTTTGCTTTCCATTTCAGGCGGTGACTACCGGCTGAACGGCCAAACGGCCCGCGGCGTACCCACACATCTACTCGCCCGAAGTGGCCTCGCTCTCGTACCGGCAGATCGGCAAATTTACGGTGAGCTCACCGTACGTGAGAACCTGGCGCTGGCAGCGCACAGCCGCCGGTCCGGACCTTGGACACCGGACCGGATCTTCCGCTTGTTCCCGCGGCTGCTCGAACGCTCTGAAGGGCTGGGCGAAAACCTTTCCGGTGGCGAAAAGCAGATGCTCGCGATCGCGCGTTCACTGCTGATCCAGCCTTCGGTCCTCCTGCTCGACGAGCCCACTGAGGGGCTCGCGCCGATCATTGTGCAGGAGGTCATCGCAGCCGTCGCGGAGGTGCGCCGCGAAGAAGGCGTGTCCGTGCTCATCGTCGAGCAGAACCTGAAGGCGGTCGCTCCGATCCTGCAGACCGCCCACGTGCTTGAAACCGGGCGTGTCGCGTGGAGCGGGCCGGCGGAGACACTGATCGAAGACGAATCACTGTCCCGAAGCCTATTGGGACTGTAGGCGCCAAGCACCGCTGAAGATGATCGGGCGATCGACTTCTTCAGAGTCAATTGACATCTTAGTGAGGGACTGACACATGCAAGCAACTTTCAGCGTGGGACATGTACCGCGCAATCTGGACGGCAAGGTGGCTATCGTCGTCGGCGCCGGATCATCGGGTCCCGGCTGGGGAACGGGCAAGGCAACAGCGGTCCACCTTGCGAGGTTGGGCGCAGGAGTCCTGGGTATCGATGTCAACGCCGACGCGACGGCAGCGACAGGTGACTGGGTGCGCCAAGAGGGCGGCAAGTACGAAGCGTTCGTTGGAGATGCCACCACACCCGAGGGTGCTGCCGCTGCAGTGAACGCCTGCATCGACCGCTTCGGCCGCGTGGATATCCTGGTGAACAACATTGGTGCCGGACCGGTTGAGGGCGTCGTCGAGACCTCCCTCGAGGATTGGGAGCGAGTGTTCCGCTTCAACGTCACTTCCGCGTTCCTGATGGCCAAGCACGCGATCCAGCCGATGATCTCGGTGGGCGGCGGATCCATCGTCAATGTCTCTTCGATCGCCAGCAATCGATGGACCGGGGTGCCTCTGTCGGCCTATTCCGCTTCCAAAGCGGCGATGAACCAATTGACCCAGAACATCGCGATGCAGTACGCCGCCAAGGGAATCCGCTGCAATGCCGTACTCCCTGGACTGCTGATGACACCGATGATGCTCGGGACCCTTTCGCGACACTATGGGAACGACGTCGACGCGCTGATCCGCAAGCGGGACGCCGTTTCACCGACTGGAAAAATGGGAACCGGATGGGACATTGCCTACGCCGTGGGCTTTCTCGCGTCGGACGAAAGCCGCTATATCAACGGCGTCCTCCTGCCGGTGGACGGTGGGTTGAGTTGTCAGGTCATCGGCTCGACTGGGTAGCGCGCCGGAGTCATGGGAGTGGGATGAAGGCGGGAAGCTGTGAACCGCAGCACTAGCCTATCTTGCTGACCAGCGCCCCCAACTTGTCGATCCGCATCTCGACAACGTCCCCAGTCTGGATCTTCAAGTTGGCGTCCAGTCCGCAGCCCCCCGGAAAGGCGCCGCTGGTCACGACATGTCCTGGCATGAGCGTCTGCGCTCGTGAGAGGTAAGACACCAGATCGGCGAAGCTCCATGCCATTTCAGACGTCCGATAGCTGTTCACGGTCTTGCCATTCACGACGAAGGACATCTCGAGATCCTGCGGGTCACCAACCTCGTCGGCCGTCACCAGCCAAGGTCCGAGGACGTTGCTGTGGTCGGCGTCCTTGCCCTTCGTTGGGCCAAGGCCAAACGCCATCTCCTTGCGCTGGATTTCGCGAAAGCTCACGTCGTTGAAGATGGTGTAGCCAACAATCGCGCGCCGTGCGTCGTCGATCGACAGGTCGCGCCCGCCCGTGCCGATGACCGCCGCCATCTCGCACTCCACGTCGGTTTCGCTCGCATAAGCAGGCCTTGGGATCACCGTGCCGGGGCCTTCGACTGCGTCGGGATTGGCCTTGTAGTAGGCCCGCATGTCGCTGTTGCGATCGGGGAAATTGAGCATCGCGAAGCCCTTGTCCCTGCTGTCATCGACGTGAGCGGACCAGGTGATGAAGCAAGCGATGCCGGGGGGACGCGGAATCGGCGATAGCAACCGCACGGCCCCGATCTCGTACGCGACGCGCGCACCTGCCCGCGTGGCTTCACGCCCGGAAGTCACCGCGTAGTCCAGCGCTTCCTCTGCCCACTGCAGTCCGAGAGGCCCGGAACCAATCAGCGCGAGCATGTCGCTCGGCACCTGAGCGTCGCCAACACGCGCGGCAGCAGAAGCGCTCAGATGTTGCTCCAGGTACGCGACTCGCGCCGCAGTCGCATCGATGATCGTTCGATCGCGAACGATACCGACACGGCGGATTTCCCCCAAAGGTCCGGAGACGGCAAAGGTGCAGAGTTTCATAGCTTTGGCTCAGCAGACAGTTGAGGACTCACGATTGCTGAGGCCAACGCTGGTCGGCTTCACATCGTGGAGATGTTCGACGCACCCTGCGGGCGGCACGTTTCAAGGAGCAGAAAACTTCTCGTCGAGAGGGAGCATCGTCTCAAAGCCGGGCTCGATCGGAACGTCCAGCGAATTGACGACGCGGCCGACGCAAGCATAGAAGCCCGCAATCACAACGAGCTCGACAAGCTGCTCATTCGGTAACACGGCCTTGAGGGCATTGATCGTGGCCTCGGTTGCACCGCATTTGATGGCGGTGTCTTCAGCCAGTGCCAGCACAGCGCGCTCGGCTTCGGAGTAGATGTCGCTGGTCTGCCAATGCTCCAGAGCATGCAACTTTTGTTCTGGAACGCCTTCATCGAGCGCGGCCACCCAGTGATGCTTCCACTCGTATTCGGCCTGCTGCAGCTGTCCGGAGCGAACGATCATCAGTTCCCGCAGCGCCGCTGGCGAGCTGGTCTTGAACCGCAAAGCATGCCCGAACTCCATCCAAGCCGGCAGCAGGCCGGGCGCCCATCCGAGCAGCCGATAAAGGTGCAACACCGGTGCACCCTGCCAACGTTTTCGCAACCGCTGGAACACATCGGCGACTTGCGGGTCCTCCGGCTGCTCGGGGACGAAGGGGAGGCGGCTCATACGGACTCGGTCGGGTCATCCAGCTCGGTGAGTCGCCGCACCCATTCACGACGCTCGGGACCCAGCATGGCCGTCACCACCTTGAAATAACTTTCCACATCCGCCTCGCTCACGCTGTCGTAACCGCGCTGGATACGCTCGCGCTGGCCCGCCGAGACGAACTCCAGGAGCTTGTCCCCCTTGCGGGAGCAATACAGCTGCTTGACTCGTCCGTCCTGCTCGGACGCCCGGCTCAGGATGAACCCGTCCGCGATCAGTTGCCGCAGTGGTGCTTGGATGTTTTGGTGTTTCACACCGAGCACGGCGAGCAGTTCGCTGACGGTGATGCCGGGGGTAAAGTGCGCGAAGTAGAGGATGCGGTGATGGACGCGCCCGAGCGTCTTCGTGAGCAACCTTGCATCGGCATCATCGCCGAGGCTCAGCTGCAGCATGAAATGCAGCACGAGCCCCTTGTGGACGAGCCGCTTGAGTTCGGATGCGGACAGCCGCGCGGCGTGCGGCTTCGCGGCGGACGTTGAAGCACTTGGCATGCCTTGAGTCTAAGGCGTGCTCACTCCAGTGAGAGCCCGAGCGATTTCGCGATCGGACCCCATGCGGCACGGTCGCGCGCCACCCGCTCGGAAAACGCCTTGGGCGTCTCGTTCAATGGCGCGAACCCGGCAGCGCTCATCGTCTTCAGGACCGCGGGGTCGGCCGCCGCGGTCGTCAGCAACTGGCCCATGCGGCTGACTATGGCCGGCGGCGTGCCGGCGGGCGCATACACGCCGTAGTAGACGGTGGGCGTGAAGTTGAAGCCAGCTTCACTTACGGTGGGGACGTTGGGCAGGGCGGGATACCGCTCGCCTGCCAGCACTGCGAGCGGGCGCATCTTGCCTTCGTTGATGAACTGCGCGATGGGACCATAGAACAGCAGCGTCGCCGAGGCATCGCCGCCGAGCGTTGCCTGCAGCATCTGTGGCACGCCGGGGTAGGGGACATTCGTGAAGCTGCCGCCCATCGACTTGTTGAACTGCGCCATCATCAGGTGGGCCGCACTGCCGACACCCCACGTGGCGAAGTTCGCCTTCTGCTTATTCGCCTGTGACCAGGCGGCGAGTTCCTTCAGGTCCTTGGCAGGAACGCTGCTGTTGGCGACGATCGCGAGCACGACCGTCGCGATCGGGGCGACGACGGTGAAGTCGTGTTCGACGTCATAGGGCACCTTCTTGTAAATGTGCGTGTTGATGGCCATGACGTCGGACACGGGCAGGCAGTACGTGTACCCGTCGGCGGCGGCGCCCTTGCACGCCGCGGCGCCGATCATGCCGTTCGCGCCCGCGCGGTTGTCGATGACCATCGGCTGGCCCGTCTGCTTCTGGAAGACGTCCGCGATGGCGCGCGCCAGGATATCCCCTCCGCCGCCGGCCGGATAGGGAACGATCATCTTCACGGGGCGGGAAGGGAAGGCGTCCTGTGCCGTCGCGATGGAGCCGAAGGCAAGGCACGTGATCGCGATCAGGGCGGGAAGCAATTTCTTCATTGCAGGTCTCCTGGGGTGGGCAAAAGGTCTGGAGGGTGCGCGGCAATGACCGTGCCGCGCGAGGACGGCGCCAGCCGGAACTTCGGTGGCACGTAGTGATGGGCTGCGTCGTGAGGAAAGTGGACGACGGCCAGCTCGCCGCCGGGGCCGGCAGCAAGGAAAGATGGATCCTCATCGCCTGCAGTGTTGGACATGCCGAGTTGCGTCTACTGCTTCTGGGAGTGAGCGGCACCGGTCGATTCGACGAGGCGCTTCCACTTCGGCACTTCTGCTTCGATCTGCTTGGCGAAAGCGCCCGTGCCCAGCGGGTCGGGCTCGATGCCGGCCGCAACCAGCTTGGCCTGAAACTCCGACCGCTGAGCTACCTTCAGGAACGCCGCATTCAGTTTCTCGATGAGGGCGTCGGGCACGTTGTTGCGTGCCAGCGCGCCGCCCCAGGACGTGAGCTCGAAGCCCGGCAACGCGGCCTCCGAAATCGTCGGGACTTCCGGCATGGCGCTGGACCGCTTGAGGCCGCTCACGCCGAGCAGCTTCAAGTTGCCTGCCTTCGCTTGAGGCAGTGCAGTCGCGATGGCGGTGAAGGTGATGTCCAGGTGGCCGGCGATAACGTCGGTGAGCGCCTGGCTGCCGCTGGTGTAGGGGACGTGTTCGATCGTCGTTCCTGCCATCTGGTTGAACAGGGAGAAGGCGAGGTGAATCGTCCCGCCCAGCCCGCTGGACGAGTACCTCAGCTTGCCCGGGTTTGCCTTCGCGAACTCGATGACCTGCTTCGCGGTGGTGAACGGCGAGGACTTTCCGGCCACCATGACGAGCTGCGCATTGCTAACCTTGGTGACGGGACGGAAATCCTTCACCGCATCGAATGGCAGCGAAGCGAAAACGAATTGGTTGATGTAGTGTGCCGGCGCCGTGAAGAGCAGTGTGTAGCCGTCGGGCGCGGCCTTCGCCACCACTTCGGTGCCGATGACGCCCGACGCTCCAAGCTTGTTGTCGACGACGATCGGCACCTTGAGCTCTTCCGAAGCCCCGGCCGCGGCCAGCCGACCCACGATATCGAGCGCCGTGCCGGGCGCGAACGGGACGATGAGCTTGATGGGTTTGTCGGGGTAAGCGCCTTCCGCCAGTGCCAACATCGGGATGCCGGTGGCCAGCAGGGGCAGCGCGAGTATGCTGCGTCGCTTCATCGTGAGAGCTCCTTGCGGAATTCGAGCACATATAACAAGCCGCTTGTGCGAGTATTAACCCGTAGTCGGATCGGACCTCCGGGCCGATAAACTACAACCTACCTGTAACATCTCGCGGGAACCCTCATGAGGCTGATCGACTATTTCAGGCGCGGCATGCTGAGCGCTCCGGAGCGCACGGCGTTTGTTGACGCCGATGGCCAAGGCGCGTACACGTACGCGCAGGTGAACGAGCTTGCCGAGCGCGTAGCGGCTGGATTGCACGCTGCCGGGAACGCGGCCGCAAACGTCGCCGTGTACAGCCCCAACGATCCGAAGGCGTTCTGCGCCATGATCGGCATCTTCCGCGCTGGAGGCCGGTGGGTGCCGATCAACATGCGCAACCCCGTGCACGTCAATGCGGCCTTCCTGCGTACGACGAAGTGCTCCCTGCTCTTCTTCCATCCGTCACTGAATGAGCAGGTGAAGGAGCTGCGCGAGGCGGTGCCGACACTTCAGCACCTCGTTTGCATCGGGGAGCCGATGGAGCAGGGTGTCGGAATCGGGTTAGACGAATTCATGGAGCGTGCCGCGGACCCGGCACCCGAGCCGGAGGATGACCCGAATCGCGTGGAGACGATCTTCCCGACCGGAGGCACAACCGGGCTTTCGAAGGCCGCGATGTGGACGCAGCGGACATGGGGCTCCGCGATCAAGGCATTCTGGACCTGCCTTCCGACCGACCGCCCGGCGGTGCACTTGGTTGCCGCTCCCATGACGCATGGCGCCGGTGTCGTCGGCCTCATGATGATGGCCGAGGGCGCAACGAACGTGGTGCTGCCCTCTGCCAACGCGCTTGGCATCCTGGAGGCGATTCAGCGCCACAAGGCGACGCACTTCTACATTCCGCCCACTGTTCTCTACAGCATGCTGGCGCACCCGCGCGTCCGGGAGTTCGACTACTCATCGCTGCGTGCGATCGTGCTCGCTGCATCTCCGGTTGCACCTGCCAAGTTCAAGGAAGCGATGGACGTGTTCGGGCCGGTGATGTGCCAGTCGTTCGGCCAGGCGGAGGCGCCGATGTTCCTGACATTCCTGTCGACGCGAGACCTGTTGAATGCGCCGGAAGGGAGCGATCGCTGGTCAAGCTGCGGGCGTCCGACGCTCGGACAGCGCGTCGAAATCATGGATGACGATGGCAATCTGCTTGCGCCTGGTGGCCGCGGCGAGATCGTCGCGCGGGGGGACTTGGTGTTCCGCGGCTACTACGAGAATCCGGAAGCGACCGCTGAAGTGTCGAGGTTCGGCTGGCATCACACGGGCGATATCGGCTACAAGGACGACCGCGGCTTCACGTACATCGTCGATCGCAAGAAGGACATGATCGTTACCGGAGGCTTCAACGTCTTCAGTGCCGAGGTCGAGCATGTGATCGCCGGCCACCCGTGCGTGGAGGACTGTGCGGTCGTCGGCGTGCCGGACCAGAAGTGGGGCGAGGCAGTCAAGGCGGTGATCCAACTGAAGCCCTCGATGCAGGCCACCGAAGAGGAAATCATCCAGTTGGTGAAGTCGACGCTTGGCTCCGTCCATGCACCCAAATCGGTGGATTTCGTCGCCAGCTTACCCCGCAGCCCCAATGGCAAGGTGCTCAAGCGCGAGATTCGTGACAAGTTCTGGGAAGGCGTGGAGCGCCGCGTCGGGTAAGCGGCATGGGAAGTCGCCTCGAAGGCAAGGTGGCCATCGTGACTGGCGCCGGGACGCGCGGTGACGGCATCGGCAACGGAAAGGCATGCGCCTTCGTTTACGCGCGAGAAGGCGCACGCGTGCTGGCTGCGGACGTCGACATGGGACTTGCAGAAGCGACGGCCGAAATGATCCGTGCAGAAGGTGGCACGTGCATTCCATTTCGCGCTGATGTCTCCAGGTCCGAGGATTGCCGCGCCCTGACCGAAGCGTGCATCAAGAGTTTCGGCCGAATCGACGTGCTGCACAACAATGTCGGAATCACCAATTCAGGCGGGCCCGTCGAGTATGCCGAGGAGCAGTGGGATCGCATGATGAATGTCAATGCGAAGAGCATGTTCCTCACAGCGAAGCACGCGCTGCCGCACATGGAGCTGCAGGGCAGCGGATCCATTGTCAACATCGGCTCCATCAACGGTGAACGGGCGATCCCATTCCCGAAGTTCGCTTACGCGGCGTCCAAGGCGGCAATGATCGCCATGTCACGCGAGATCGCGATCCAGTACGCACCGAAAGGCATACGCAGCAATGTGGTGCTGGTTGGCCTGATCAGGTCGCCGATCGTCGAGCAGAACAACACTAGGCTGTATGGCGGCGACCCGGACGAGATGTGGCGCAAGCGTGATGCCATGTCCCCGACGGGCAAGCAAGGTGAAGTCTGGGACGTCGCGAACGCGAGTCTTTTCTTCGCATCGGATGAATCGCGGTACGTGAACGGCACCGTCTTGCCCGTAGACGGAGGCCTGATCAACATGGTGAAGCTGTAGCGTCCCCCCGGGGCCGTTCGAGTGAACGCACGCTCTATAATGAGCACATGTTCGATAAGGAATCCGGGGTGCCGGGGCGACTCACCGGTAAGCGGGCCGCAATCACCGGGGGCGCGGCCGGCATCGGGCTAGCGATCGCGCAGCGATTCGCCGGGGAAGGCGCTTCGATCGCCGTGTGCGATCCAGACCGGGCGAGGCTTGCCGCCCTCCAGCAGGAGCGCCCCGATTGGCTGTACGTTGCCGCGGACGTCTCCATCGAGTCGCAGGTCGCCGA
Source organism: Gammaproteobacteria bacterium (assembly GCA_034002745.1). Classification (GTDB taxonomy): domain Bacteria; phylum Pseudomonadota; class Gammaproteobacteria; order SZUA-140; family SZUA-140; genus JAITWN01. The sequence goes on along the minus strand of JAVEZY010000040.1, from coordinate 1,584 downwards.
GTTCTTCGAAGCGTGCCGGGCCCGCTTCGGAGCTTTGGACTGCCTCGTCAACAACGCGGGGATCTCGGGGCCGACGGCAGGCATCGAATCGATCGCGCTCGCCGACTGGGAGGCGGTCTACGCGTGCAACGTGCGCGGCGCATATCTTTGCACCCGCGCAGCAGTGGGCCTGCTCAAGAGCGCAGGCGGATCCATCATCATGATGTCATCGCTGGCCGGCCGTGTGGGCGTTCCCTTTCGAACGCCCTACGCGTCGGCGAAATGGGCGCTCATCGGGCTCACCAAGAGCCTCGCTGTTGAACTGGGCGAGCACAAGATCAGGGTGAACGCCATCCTGCCGGGCCTCACGCGGGGGCCGCGGCTGGAGCGGGTGATCGAGGCCCGAGCGGCAAGCTCCGGGCGCACGTTCGAGGAGCAGGTTGCCGTCGAGGTCTCCGCCGGCGCCCTCGGCGAACTCGTCGAGCCGGAGGACATCGCAAGTGCGGCTCTCTACCTCGCCAGCGACGAAGGCCGGCGGGTCACCGGTGTCTCACTGCCCGTAGACGCCGGGCTCGAATCCGCGACCTTCCGGTGAGCGCTCCAAGGCCGCATCGCCGCACCCGTGATGCTAAGCTTCGCGCCTTTTCCCGGAGCCGTCATTGAGCAGCGAGTCCGTCGAGCGAGGGAGACAACGAGCAGACCAGTCGCGCCGTGTCAGGCTGCCGCCTGACCTGCGAAAGTCGATGATTCTCCACGCCGCGATCGACTTCTTCGCGCTGCACGGATTCTCAGCGTCGACGCGTGATCTCGCCCGGGGCATGGGCATCTCCGTATCGCTGATCCACCGTTATTTCGCGACGAAGGAGGCGCTGATCGCCACGGTGTACGACGCCGTTTACTCCTCGCGCTACGACAAAGCCTGGCTCGAGATTCTGCAAGATGGATCGGTTGCGCTACGCGATCGCCTTCTGCGCTTCTACAGCGCCTACCTGGCCGCCGTGGACGACGAGAAATGGGTGCGGATCGCGCTGTACTCGGGTCTGTCCGGAACAGGCCTGGGCAAGCGTTACCTGGAAAGCTATGTCTCCCAGTTCATCGAGGCCATCGCAACACAGCTGCGCCGGGAACGTGGATCAAAGACGAGCGGGCCCGTCAGTGAAGCGGAAGTCGCCCGCGCGTGGGTCCTCCACTCCGCGCTGATGTACTTCCTGATCCGCAAGCACGTGCACGGCCTGCCCGGGTCGACCGAGCTGACAATCGAAGTCGCCGTAGATACGTTCCTCGCAGGCGCGCTCGCGGCCTAAGCGGCTTCAGTTCTCCTGCCGGAGATCGGGAAAGTCTTCTTCCCGGTATTCGGACGGGACCGCGCTCTGTGTCGCCTGACGGGTAGCTTCCTTGGCGCGCAGTTGCACCCGCCGAATCTTTCCCGAAATGGTCTTCGGCAGTTCGGCAACGAACTCCAGCCGGCGCACACGCTTGTAGGGGTCTCCTCGTTTTCAGTGCAATAAGTGACGGTACGAAAAGCTAGCACTGGCGCGGAGGTGGTGTTGGTAGATCGTTGATTTCATTGACTTTCCTGTTCACTTTCAAATCTGCGATTCGTGG
>JAVEZY010000039.1:0-20249 GCA_034002745.1 Gammaproteobacteria bacterium | reverse complement strand
CACGAATCGCAGATTTGAAAGTGAACAGGAAAGTCAATGAAATCAACGATCTACCAACACCACCTCCGCGCCAGTGCTAGCTTTTCGTACCGTCACTTATTGCACTGAAAACGAGGAGACCCCTCCTCAGGTCAAGTTTGGCCCTCAACTTAATCACCTCTGGATCTTCATCCTCTGCCGGCAATACTGAAAGGTGGAGTTCTTCGTCCACGCGCAGCACACCGCTGCGCGCGGCGACGGCCACTGCCTCCACGCCGGCGCGTACCTTGGCCAGCAACGGCTTCAAAAGTGTGGATGCATTGGCTGGCAGTGACAGTCGGGCATAGTGCCGTTTGGCTTCTTCCTGCCAGCGCGCATCAGTGAAGAACAGGCGTGCGCGGCCACGAAAGCTCAGGCTGTGCTCAATCCACACCGAACCGTTGCGCACGGCACGTCGCAATGAAAACAGGGTGGCCACCTCCAAGGCCCGAAACGCGCGCTCCCGGTCGGCACCCGCAATCGCGCCGCTCCAGACCGAACCCAAGCGAGGGGCGCTGACATCAGCAGGTAGTTCGCGAAGTTTGCCCGCGTACAGTTTCGTCAATTGGGCCAAGGCTGTGGTCACCGGGTGCTCGCTATTGGCCTGCCAGGGCAGCTTGGTGATTTCGGCCAGCAAAGAGCGCACGGGACGTATGGCGTCAAACAAACGCTCACGCACCACCGAGGCCCGGCTGGGTGGTTTGCCTTGCTGGCTGGCACTGAGCAGGGCAACAATTCGAGCCCGCAACTCCGCGTCTTGAAGTTCACCCTGGGCGACCAAACCAGCCAGCTCTGCCAGCAATGTCTTGTACAGGTCAGCCCAATTGACCGTCTCCGTGACACCTGCTGCGACCGTGCGCCAAAGATCGGCAACGCGCCGCTGAACCATCAAGATAGCTTGGTCTGTGCTGGTAAACAGGCAGTGCCGTAAAAAGCAGCCAACCTCCACTGTGCGAGCGGGTTCTTTGATCCTGGCCCCCACCGAGGGAGGCCTTGAAGCCAGGCGGCGTGCATAGCGCCGCACAATGAGACCGGACAGGTCGTCCAGGTGTTTGTGGACATTCAGGGCGTACAGCAGTTCGATTCGCTCGAACACCTCGCCAATTTGTTTGGTTGAGTGTTTGGCCGGTGCCGACCACAACCAGCTCTGCTGGGTTTGCCCATCCGGGCGCAATGCGGCCATGGCATCCCGCCAGCGCACCAGTTGTTCGGGCAGCACAGATGCCGCAATCGTTTTGGCTGTTTCTTCTTCGAGTTGTCCCAGCGCCGCTGTGACCAGGACACGGATGTCACGGTCGCGCAGGATCAGGATCTTGCTTTGATACAACCAGCGCCGAGCGAATACGAGCAATTGATCCCGATCGGCGCAGCGGGCCACCTCATCGCGCAGGGTGCGTACCAGGGCGCGACGTTGGTGCTCCGTCATCCAATGAAACCCCAGGACATCACAGGCCAGTTGTTGATGGTCAAAGAGGGTTCGACCGCGAACATACAGGGCTCGCAGGGATGCCAGTTCAACAGCAGTGATGCCGATTTCGTCACCCAGATGGCGCCACAGGGTTGTCGGAACGATGCGCACCGAATTCAGCAGGCGCCCGCTCAAGCGCAAGAAACCTATGTGCAGTGCCAGACCCAGCTTGTGGGCGTTGCTTCGGCGGGCGTTGATGAGCTCGCGCTCAGTACGGCTGTACGTGTTAGCGGCTGCGTAAATCCGCATAAATTTGGCGGCAATAAATGGCGGCGGAATTTGGCGGCGAAGTGAACGAAACAGGGGCCACGGGGGCCCCTGAGGATTGAGGGTGTTGGGTCGGGTTAGAACGGCGGATCGTTGATCCCGACGTCGCGGTGGGTAACGCGCTCCTCGCGGAGCTTGGTCACCAGCGCGAGTTCGTAGTGCGACCAGATGCGGTCGCGCAGATCATCGAGCAACTCGATGACCGCCAACGCCTGCTCGGGCGACCACTGGGGATCGATGAGCAGTTCGAGGCCGCGGTGCAGGCCGGACGGTTGATGAGGTCGTTTCACGGCGCCCCCTTCGCCTTGCGCTTGCTGGATCTGGCGGCGGCATGCTCCTGCGCCTCCTTGCGCCGGTAGGATTCCCCCTTGAGGGCGATGATCTCGGCGTGATGCACGAGGCGGTCGATCATGGCCACGACGCAGCTGGCGTTGGGGAACACTTCCGACCATTCCGAGAACGACTTGTTCGTTGTAATCAAGGTGCTCTTTTTCTCGTGACGCCGGTTGATCAACTCGAAGAGCAGATCGGCGTGGCGGTTCGAGTACGACAGATATCCGACCTCGTCGATTACAAGGAGATCGGGTGCCGCATAGCGGCGTAGCCGGTAGCGCAGCGCCGAATCGCTGTCGAGGCCGGCCAGGTCGCCGAGCAACTGCCCGGCGGTGGCGAACAACACCGTGTGCCCCTGCAAGACCGCCTGATGCGCGATGTTCTGGGCAATCATCGTCTTGCCCAGGCCGCTGCTGCCGACGAGGATGGCATTCGCGGGCGAGCGCAGGAAGTCCAGCGTCATCAGCTCGGCGATCGCGCGCTGATCGCACTGCGCAGGCCAACCCCAGTCGAAATCGGCCAGCGGCTTGAAGCGGCCGATATGCGCGCAGCGCAGCCGTCGCTCGAGCGAGCGGCGGGCGCGTTCGGTTTCCTCCCAGCAGAGCAAAGGCTCGAGCCAGGGCTGCTCGGCACACTCGGCCCAATGGGCCAGGACGCCGTGCAACTGCAAGGTGGCCGCCCGTTGGCGGCGGGGGTCAGGCGTCGCCATGCGGGCACTCCATCAGTTGATCGTAGTCGTCGAGGTTGTGGGGACGCACCGGGACGTCCCGCCGTTTCACGTGCTCCGGCAAGCGCACCGCCAGCGGCGGCGGTTCGGCCTGCGCCTGCCGGCGCCGCTCGAGCGCCAGTCGAACCGCATTGGGGTGCGGCACGCCACGCCTCAGGGCGTCGGTCACCGCCGCCGTGAGCTCGGCGACGCCGTACCGCTCCAGGAGGTCGATCAGCGCGCGGACGGTCCGTCCCAGCGGCTCGCCGCGCTCCGCGGCTTCTCTGAGCAGCTCCCGGCTCGTCGGCACCGCCTGAACCAGCTGGTCAGTGCCACGATGCGCGCCGGCCTGATGCTTGTGCTCGAGCAAAGTTGCGATGTGCTCGGGGAGCTCGATCTGTTGCCGTCGGTCATAACTGCGCGGGTGCGCCGCGATCACCGTCTGGCCGTCGAGGATGCGCACCTGATCCAGGCTGGCGGCGACGGTGAGCGTGCGCGCCACGCACGTATGCGGGATCGAGTAGTCGTTGAGGTCGAAGCGCACGTACGGCGTCTTGCCGGCGGACACGGCCTTGACCTCGTCGGTCGGGAAGGCGTCCCCCGGCAGCGTCAGCAGGCGGTCCCGTTCCTGGGCGAAGGCCTCGCTGACGGTCAGCGTTTCGTCCTCCGGGCAGCGCCGTTCGCCGGCAGGCCCGAGGACCCACGCGTCGGCCTGCGCATTCAGATCAATCAGATCCTTGAAGCTTCGGCCGGCGAAGAAGGCGTCGCGGATATAGCGGATTGCCCGCTCGACGCGCCCCTTCTCATTTCCCCGCGCCACCGCCACCGGCCGTGGCTCGAAGCGGTAGTGGGCGGACAGGGCGAGCAGCGTCGGGTGAAAGCGGATGACCGGCCCCTGGCGCTCGAGGACCGCGCTCTTGAGATTGTCGTACAGGGCGACCCGCGGGCAACCGCCCCAGGCGGCCATGGCAGCGACATGGCCGCGCAGGAAATTCTCCATGTGGGCGCCGAGGTAGAAGCGCAGGAAGATCTGCCGCGACCAGGACAGGACGGCGACGAACCCCATCAAGGGCCGGCGGGCCCGACCGATCTCCAGGTGACCGAAGTGAGCCCAGTCGATCTGCATCTGTTCGCTCGGCAAGGTGCGCAGACGCAGGTAGGCTTCCGGGCTCGGGCGGGGTCGGTGACGGGCGATCAGGTGGCGGAAGTGATCCGGACGTCCGGGGTAACCGCGCGCCTTGACCATGTCGTACAGGCGCGAGGCGCGCAAGCGCGGAAACTGCACCAAGGTCTCCAGGATGAACGGCAGGTAAGGATCGATCGCCGAGGGACGGCGGACAGATCCCAGGGCCGGCAATCCCGCTTGGGAGAGGACACGGGCGACACTGTCACGATGCACGTGCAGTTGCGCGGCGATGGTGCCGATGCGCCAGCGTTCGGCGTGGTAATAGCGCTGGATCTGCGCTTCAATCTCGGGGGTGAGGGCCATGCATTCTCCGGTCGGGTGGGCTACGGCGAATCCGACGGAGCAAAAAGCCCTGGCGCACCCAGTCCGGCAACGGACGACGGCAACGACAGCACTGCCAGAGCACCGGTGTGACCGGCACCGTCGGTTCGGACGGGAGTTGATCAGGCGCGACCCCGGGCGGGGAACCCTGATGCGTCACTTTCTGCTGTCGGGCCCGGTAACGACGCTGGCGTTCGGCGTGGGCGTGACGGCCGCGCATGCTGTCTTGATAGCGGCAACCCGAGGCACGGACAGATCGCCGGCGTGCCTCGTCGGCACACCTCGGGGTGCAGTAGCGCTGGCCGCGATCACAGTGGCTGCAAATGAGCACGGCCGTGCGGCAGCCGACGCACAGGTAGCGTCTTCCGGGAAGGTCCATTGGCCCACATGGCCAATGGGGTTCACCGGGGACGTCCGCTTGTGTGGAATACTTCGCGTGCAACGTCGCCCGTCGGGGCTGCGGGGCGCGATATCGGAACTGGCTTGGCGGTTGGGACCGGTATCGCGCCTGCGTTTCCACCGGCCGCTCGGCTTTCTACCGCATCGGCGCCGCTGACGCTACGTCGACCTCAACACCGTCCCTCTCCCCGATGTGACACGGCCCATCCCGCCGCCGTGATGGGGGCGCTTCCAGTCGCCCTCCGGGCTCCTTGCAGCGCCCCCATCACCACGCCTGCCTCACCACCTTCGTCAACAAGAAACCCGGCTTACTTACCTTCGCCGCCAACGCGTCGACGCCAGATTTCTACGAAAACTGAACGCCGTTAACAGCGGCGCGCCGCCCTCCGTCAGGCGATTGCGGATGAAGTCGAGAATCTCTCGCTGACGCGGCGTCAGGTCATCCTGGGGATGGACGGAACGAGGGGATGGCATGGGCGGTCTCCGTGGGTGACTGTATTTTCTTCCAGCTTCCCAGGGGAAGCAATGCGATACTGTACTCATTAACAGCACTTCACCCCGGAAACCCGCCCGGACCATGCCTCATGGCTACCGCCGCACCCTGCGCCGCAGCGCGCCCCCAGCGTTATCAACGCCGCCGTCCCGAGCAGACCCTGTGGTATCGCACCGTCCAGGCGCATTTCGCCACCTGGCTGGAACTCGCCAGCGGGCCTTGCGGTGAGTCGCCGCCGGCCTACGTCGAGCGCAGCTTCCGCCGCTATCTCGAATGCGGCATCCTCGCCCACGGCTTTGCCCGCGCCTGGTGTGACACCTGCCAGCATGAGTTCCTCATCGCCTATTCCTGTAAAGGGCGGGGCGTATGCCCGTCCTGCAACACGCGGCGCATGGTCGAGACTGCTGCGCATCTGGTCGATCATGTGTTTCCACCGCTACCGGTGCGGCAGTGGGTGCTGGCGGTTCCCAAACGCTTGCGCTACTTCCTGCAAGAGGATGCCGACCTGCAGGGGGCGGTGCTGCGCATCTTTCTGGACGTGGTGGAACGCTGTCTGTGCGAGCACAGTCCTGGCGGTGGCGCTGCTGCCCACAGCGGTGCGGTGGCTTTCATCCATCGTTTCGGCTCGTCGCTGAACGAGCATGTGCATTTCCATTGCTGTGTCATCGACGGGGTGTTCGAGCCGGCTGAGATGGACGGCGCCACCGAGGCGAACGCCACGCCCGGCGTGGTGTTTCATGCGGCGACCGAGCTGGATCCGGAGGCCATCGCCGCAGTGCAGGCGCAGGCGCGGCGGCGCATCCTGCGCACTTTCGTGCGACGCGGGTTGATCGAGAAGTGCGACGCGGAAGAGATGGCCGGCTGGGAACACGGCGGCGGCTTCTCGGTGGATGCCGCGGTGCGCATCGAAGGCAATGACCGGGCAGGACTGGAACGGCTGCTGCGTTACTGCGCCCGGCCGCCCTTCGCCCTCGAACATCTACACCAAAGCGATGCCGAGCATCTGGTCTATCACTGTCCCAAGCCACGCCCCGACGGCCCCCGTGATCTGGTGCTGACGCCGCTGGAGCTGATCGACCGGATCGCCGCTCTGGTACCACGGCCACGTACGCATCGCCATCGCTACTACGGCGTGCTGGCGCCCAATGCACCGCTGCGCTCGGCGGTGACGGCGCTGGCTCCTGCTGCCGTCCCGCCAGCACCGACTTCCGCGGCGAACGACGAGCAAACCAGCCATCGCGCGGTGGCGCGCTATCTGTGGGCGATGCTTCTGGCGCGTATCTATGAGGCGTTCCCGCTGCTCTGCCCGATCTGCCACGCCGAGATGCGCATCATCGCCTTCATCAACGAGGCGCCCACCGTGAAGAAGATTCTTGAGCACATCGGTGAATCCAGCCAGCCGCCGAGAATCGCCCCGGCACGCGGGCCACCACTGTGGGAGGCGGCAGCGGCGGAGCAGGCGGGGAACGATCCTCAGTGGGATCAAGCCGCCCAACCCGCCCCAGATTTCGAGTTCGATCAGCGCATCGCCTGGTAGGTGCGGGACGGTGGGAAATCAAGTCAAGCCATCGCTTGTCATGGGGTGACACGCGCCTGCCGCCCGGAAAGTCGCCGCCAGCGGTGCCTGTCCGAGCGACTGGCGGTAAAGAAGACGCGAGACGGGACGTTTTCGAGGCTTTCTCGCGCGAAATAGGCGATTGACAGGAGCGGCCAGAGTCGATGATAGTCCCACTCGTCGCGTTGGATTTCCTATCCTTCAGGCTTTTTGAGAATGTCGAGCATCCCGCCGGCGGCACTTACCGGGCAATCCGGTCTCCGATCAATTTCAGCGCCAGCCCATATCGTCTGGATCGTCATGCCCCGCGGCTTGGTGAACATACGGCAGAAATATTGCGATCTCTGAAGGCGGCGAGTGCCGATGCCGGGGTTCAGCCATGAGCCGCCTGGTCCGTCTCGAGCAGGATGGTTTCGTTGCCCGCTTGATCATTGCGCGTCCACCGCACAATTTTTTCAACGTCGAAATGATCACCGACATGGCGGATCTGTTGGAGGAGTGCGATCGGAACCCATCGGTCCGCGTCACCATCCTGACGTCGGATCTGAAGAATTTTTGCGCCGGGGCGGACTTCGGCGATGCGGAACGTCCAGAGCCGGTGCATCTCTACACGGCAGCCAACCGACTGATCAGGCGGCGGAAGCCGATGATCGCGGCGATCGGCGGCGCCGCAGTCGGCGGCGGGCTGGGAGTCGCGCTCACGGCCGACCTGCGCGTCGGCGATGAGACGGCCTGGTTCCAGGCAAATTTCACGCGGATCGGCCTTTCGGCCGGCTTCGGCATTAGTCACACGCTGCCGGCGGTCGTCGGCCGGCAACGCGCCCGAGACCTGCTGGTGACAGCCCGACGCGTCACGGCCGACGAGGCCTTTGCGATTCATCTGCTGGACAGGATCGCGCCGCCCGGCGAGCTTCAAGCCACGGCGCTGGCGGTCGCTCAGGAAATCGCAGCGAATTCTCCGGTCGCAACCGCGGCCTCGCGCGAATTGATCGGACGCGAAGAAGCCGATCTGTTTGCCGCCGCCATTTCGCGCGAGCTCGAATATCAGCGCCCCCTCCTCGCCAGCAGTGATTTTGCCGAGGGGGTGCGCGCCGCCGCCGAGCGACGCGAGCCGAATTTTTCAACATTTCCGGAGGAAAAAGAGTGAACTTCGAGTTAGACGACGAGCATCAACAACTGGTGCATTTGGTCGAGCGCTTCGTCGCCGACGAGCTTGTGCCGCTGGAGCCGAAGCTGTTGGCGAAGGAGGCGACAGGGGGCGAGTCGGTTCTCGATCATGCGGATCTTTCCCGTATCAACGCCAAGGCGCAGGCGCTTGGGCTGTGGGGGATGGACGCACCGGAGGAATTCGGGGGCACGGACCTTCCCCATGTTGCCGTCACCGCCGTGAATATGGTGCTGGGACGTTCCATCACCGCTTACACGTTTCCGCCGGACTCACCGAATTTGCGGATGTTGATGGTCACGGCGAACGAAGCACAACGCGAACGGTATTTGGCGCCTTATGTGCGAGGCGAGACGGTCTCGGCGATGGGGATTTCCGAACCGGGCGCGGGCGCCGATCCCAGACGTATGAAGACGCGTGCAGTGAGAACGGACGAGGGATGGCGCATCTCGGGAACCAAGATCTGGATCAGCAAGGCCGATAAGGCCGACTTCACGATCGTTATGGCCTTGACGAGCGCTCCCAATGCGGAGCGTCCGGAAATGTCGGCATTCCTGGTCGACCAGGGGCTTCCCGGGATCACTGTCAGCAGCCCCATCCGAATGATTGGTGGAAGCTACACCTACGAAGTCGCCTATGACGATGTCGTCGTACCCGAGGGTGCCCTGCTCGGAGAAGAGGGTACGGGCTTCGGCCCGATGCAGGCGCGACTCGCGACGCGGCGGCTGGAGATCGCGGCCTGGTGTATCGGCGCAGCCGAACGCGCGCTCGACATGCTGATGTCCCACGTCAAGGAGCGCGTGACCTTCGGCGTTCCCCTGTCCGATCGCCAGGCGGTTCAGTGGTGGATCGCCGACGGCGCGGCGGGCATCCGCGCCTGCCGCTTGATGGCGTTCGAAATCGCGTGGCGGCTCGACCGGGGCGAGGACGTGAGCACGCTCGTTTCCATGATCAAGGTCCAGGCGACCGACATGGCTACCCAGGTCATCGACAATGCCATGCAGGCGTTCGGCGCGATGGGCACGAGCAAGGAAATGCCGCTCCATCTGCTGGCAGCGCGCGTCCGGCTCATGCGAATATATGATGGGCCCACCGAGATTCATCGCTGGGTCGTGGCCCGCAACCTCCTGCGCGCGCACTAGCCGGTCGACGGCCGCGCGCAGTTGCCGGTCGGATGACAAACGGCGGATTGCGCAGTTGAAATGGAGACGGTGTTGATTTTGGGTCTGTTCGGCTTACCGCGAATTCCAGCCGGACTGCTCGCGCCCTTGCGCTGTGATAGCCCGCATCGACACGCGGCCTCGATCAGCCGCGGCGGTGCATGCGGAGATCGGGCGATCGGCCGGCCACCGGCATCGCGGTCATCCTGGACGGGTTGGCAGTCCGCCGTGACGGGATTGAAACAGAATTGGTCCATGCGGACCTGCCTGTTCCTTTTTGCCGCGTTGTCGGCGCCTGCGGCGCGCGCTCAGGAGGCGGCGCAGGACAATGAAATCGTCGTCACCGGCGAGGGTCTCGATCCCTCGCCGCTACTATCGGCTTATTCGACGGTGACGATCACGCGGGATCGCACTGCCGGCTCGGCTTCGGGACGGCTCGAAGAGGTGCTCGGCGGGGTCGCCGGGTTTCAGCAGTTCCGCCGCTCCGACAGCCGCGCGGCCAATCCATCGGCCCAGGGGGCGACCTTGCGCGGTCTCGGCGGCAATGCCACCAGCCGCACGCTTGTTCTGCTCGACGCCGTACCCGTAACCGATCCTTTCTTCGGCTATGTTCCGTTTTCTGCCCTGCCGTTCGAGCGCCTCGAACGCGTCACTGTGGTGCGCGGCGGAGGTTCGGGCGCCTTTGGCCCCGGCGGCGTGGCCGGCACGATCGACCTCACCAGCGCCCGCCCCGGCGATCTACCGCTGGCCGAGGCGATGGTAGCATTCAACGATCGCGGCAGCAGCGAATTTTCAGCATCGCTTGCCCCGCCACTGGGCCAGGGCTTTGCGGTGGCCAGTGCCCGTTGGGACCGGGGCAACGGATTCTGGACCACGCCCGCCGCACAGCGCGTTCCTGCCAGCGTGCGCGCTGCATATGAGAGCTGGTCAGTGGCGCTGCGTGGGCTAGCGCCAATCACGCCCGAGATCGAACTGCAAGCCCGCACCCTGCTGTTCGATGATCACCGCACTCTGCGATTCAGGGGTGCGGACAGCTCGTCGAGCGGTCAGGATGCCTCGCTGCGCCTGGTCGGACGAGGAGCCTGGCAGTTCGATATACTCGGCTATATTCAGGCTCGCGACTTTTCGAACGTGGTGATCAGCTCGACCAGCTTCCGGAAAACGCTCGACCAGCGCGCAACGCCATCGACCGGCCTTGGCGGCAAGATCGAACTCCGCCCGCCGCTCGGCGACGGTCACCCGCTGCGATTCGGGGTCGATTGGCGGCAAGCCAGCGGGGAAACGCGCGAAGAGGCGTATAGCGCGGTCACGGGCCTCGTCACGGCGCGACGGAGGGCTGGAGGCGTGAATGCGAACCTCGGCTCGTTCGCCGAGGGCGACCTAGAATTCGGATTCCTGCGCCTGACCGCTTCGGCCCGACTCGACCGTTGGACCGTGCGCAATGGCCATTATGAGGAAGCCAGTCCCGCCGGGACGGTGACCATTGATAACCGTTTCCCGAACCGTTCGGGCTGGGATGCGAGCTTCAGGGGCGGCGCGCTTGTCGATCTGGGCGGCGCCCTTTCGCTGCGCGGCTCGTCCTATTCCGGGCTTCGTCAGCCCACGCTGAACGAGCTATATCGCTCATTCGTCGTGTTCCCGGTCACCACGAGAGCCAATGCCGCGCTCGCCAACGAACGGCTGCGCGGCATCGAAGCCGGTTTCGACTTCAAGACGCAGGAGCTGGAGCTTCAGTTGACCGCCTTCGAGAACCGCGTGAACGGCGCTATCGCCAATGTCACGCTTGGCCCCAATCTGCGCGAGCGCCAGAATGTCGACGCGATCCGTTCGCGCGGGATCGAAGCCGCGGCAAAGGCGAAATTCGGGTGGTTCGAATGGGATGGCTCGCTCGTAATAGTCGACGCCAAGATGCAAGGCAGCGGGGCCGCGCTGGGGCTCGATGGTAAGCGCCCGGCGCAGGTTCCGAAATTCGCGGCAAGTTCCACAATCACCTGGCGGCCCGCCGAGGGCTGGATGCTGGCGGCGAGCGTGCGGCACACCGGCGCGCAATTTGAGGACGATCTCCAAACCGATAGCTTGCCTGCCGCAACCACGCTCGACGCCTGGGCTACGGTTCCGCTTGGCCGTGACGTCAGTATCTTTCTGCGCGGCGAGAATTTGACCCGCGAGACCATCATCACGCGCAATCAGGCGGGCTCAATCGATCTTGGTAGCCCACGCACACTATGGGCGGGTTTGCGGGTGTCGTTGAACCGCTAACTAAGCATTAGACACGACGAAGGACTCCCAAAATGGAGGGACCTTCTGCCTCAGTCTGCCCTTGACTCACCCTTTAACATATATAATAGTAGGATATAGGTTATAAGCAGAGCGGTGATGCTAAACCCCTTTGGACGATTGTACGGAAAGGGCCGTGAAATGGCGGATGCTGAGATCGACAACCATGCTGCGAGCGCGTTGGCAGATCCTTCGCTCTTTCGCCAAACGGCCTATATCGGCGGCGAATGGGCAGCGTCGCGCACCGGAAATACGTTCGACGTCATCAATCCCGCAACCGATGAGAAGATTGGCGTTGTCCCCAGGATGTCGGCCAATGAGGCTGCCGAGGCCGTTCGGCAGGCGGAAGACGCATTTGCGGGATGGCGTGCGACACTTGCCAAGGATCGCGCCAAATTGCTCCGGCGCTGGGCGGAGCTGATCAACGAGAACAAGGAGGATCTGGCCCTTCTTGTCACGCTCGAGCAGGGCAAACCCCTCGCTGAGGCGCGGGGCGAAGTCGGTGCCTCGGCAGCCTCGATCGAATGGTTCGCCGAGGAGGCTAAGCGCGCCTACGGCGACGTCATCCCGCATAATATGAGCGATCGCCGGCTACTCGTGACCAAGGAGCCGATTGGCGTATGCGCTGCGATCACGCCATGGAATTTCCCGTCGGCGATGGTGGCCAGGAAATGCGCTCCGGCGCTCGCCGCCGGCTGCACCATCGTGCTCAAGCCCGCGGAACAAACACCGTTTTCGGCCTTGGCGCTTGCCGCCCTTGCGGAGCGAGCCGGCATTCCAAAAGGCGTGTTCAATGTCATCACCGGCGACGCGCAGGAAATCGGCGAAGCGCTGACGTCAAGCTCGACGGTTCGTAAGCTGAGCTTCACCGGTAGCACCGCCGTGGGTGCCAAACTCATGGCGAATTGTGCGCCGACTCTGAAGAAGCTGTCGCTTGAACTTGGCGGAAATGCGCCGTTCATCGTCTTCGATGACGCCAATATCGATCAAGCCGTCGAGTCCGCCATGGTCAGCAAATTTCGAAACAGCGGCCAGACCTGCGTTTGTACCAACCGCTTTCTCATCCAGGACGGGATTTACGACGCTTTCGTCGAGAAATTCGCGGCGGCGATCCGGGGACAGCTGAAGATCGGCAACGGCCTCGAAGAGAGCATTTCGCAAGGCCCGCTCATCGACCGGCGCGCAGTCGCCAAGGTAGAGGGGCTCATCGATGATGCGGTTTCGCTTGGCGCCCGATTGAAACTCGGCGGCAAGCGCCACGGAGATGTGGGTTGCTACTTCGAACCGACCTTGCTGACCGACGTTACGCCGAAGATGCGCCTCGCGAAGGAGGAAATCTTCGGGCCGCTCGCACCCGTCTTTCGCTTCAAGGACGAAGAGGAGGCGATCGGGCTGGCCAACGACACTGAATATGGGCTCGCTGCGTATGTGCACACCCGCGATGTCAGCCGCACATGGCGCATTGGCGAGGCCCTGGAATGCGGAATGGTCGGGTTCAACGTCGGCGCATTCTCGACGGAAGAGGCACCTTTTGGCGGAGTGAAACACTCGGGCTTCGGTCGCGAAGGGTCGAAGTACGGCCTCGATGAGTATCTCGACGTCAAATATTGGTGCGTCGGCGGGATTTGAGGAAATTCACGACTGACGACCGGCCGAGGCGTGATGGCAGGAATTTAGAGGAGGGACGGAGATGCGGTCAATTGGGAGGAAGACGCTATTGGCGCTCGGCCTGTCCGGCGCAATGGCGATCGGTTATGTCATGTGGCAAAATGATCGCGACAAAACGGCGTCCGAATGGGTGATCGCGGGCGGAAATCACTCGCAATTCCAGTTTAGCCAACTCGACCGTATCAACGACACGAATGTGAACAAGCTAGGTTTGGCTTGGGTGGCCGACCTGCCGGTGGTCGAGGGTCTCGTGGGGTCGCCACTGGTCCGGGACGGACTGGTTTTTCAAGGGGCGCCCGGTGGCCGAATTGTCGCAAACGACGTCCGCACAGGGAAATTAGCGTGGCTGTTCGAACCCGAGGTGCCCGACCGTACGAACTATAGTCTCGTTTCACTATGGGCGACCCGCGTGAACCGCGGATTGGCGATCGACGAAACCAATGCCTTCATTCCCTCTGGCGACTGCCGCCTGTTCGCAGTGAACCTCAAGACCGGCAAGCAGAGCTGGGAAGCCCAAATATGCGATCCGACCAAGGACTACGGAAATGTTGCCGCGCCGCGCATTGGCGGGGGCATGGTGTTCATCGGTAATTCCAACGGAGAATTTGGCACCCAGCGGACTTCTATCGACGCTTTCGATGCCGCCACCGGACGTCATGTTTGGCGCTTCTACACCACCCCGGGGGATCCAAGCAAAGGCTTCGAGAACGACGCGATGAAGATGGCCTCGACGACCTGGGGCAAGGAGTATTGGAAAAAGGGTGTCGGTGGGGCGGCGCCCTGGGAATCGATGACGTATGACGAAGAGCTAGGGCTGCTTTATATCGGAATCGGCAATCCGTCGCCGCTCGACCCGCGCGCACGGCTTCCGGATGCCGGCGACGAACTTTTCAGCAACTCGATTCTCGCTTTGGACGCCAGGACGGGCAAATATGTCTGGCATTACAAGGAGACGGGTGAGGACGGCTTCGACGGCGATGCGATGGGCACTCTGACGCCGGTCGATCTTGAGATCAAGGGCCAGAGCCGACGCGTCCTAATCCAGGCAGCAAAAAACGGCTTCTTTTACGTCATCGATGCGAAGAGCGGGAAATTCATCTCTGCTGAGAAATATATCCCGAACAACTGGGCCGACCATGTCGATCCGAAAACCGGCCGAATGATCATGCGTCCCGAAATGAAATATTGGGATAATCCGGAAAAAACCTATATAAATCAACCGGGTTGGATGGGCGCGCGCTCCTTTACGGCGATGGCCTATAACCCGTCACTGAAGCTTGTCTTTATTCCATCCTTCATCTGGCCGACGAAAATTGATCCCGCAGTGGGGAACATGAGTTCGGGCGACGGCGATATCTATTACGGGACCCGCGCCGGAGAGGAGTATCGGACCAAGGGCCAGCTGATCGCCTGGGATCCGATTGCCCAGAAAGAGCGCTGGCACGTCGATCACTTGCTGCCGATGAACGGCGGCGTGCTGTCCACCGAAGGAAATCTTGTATTCCAGGGCACGGTTGACGGCACTTTCAACGCTTATGCCGCCGAAACCGGAAAATTGCTCTGGAGCTTCAATGTTCACGGCTCCATTCTTGCGCCACCGATCACGGTCGATGTCGATGGAGAGCAGTTTGTTCTGGTTCCGGTGGGGGACGGCACGGCGACCACAGCGGCCAATACCTATCAACGCCTGGTGCGAAATCCGCTGGAAAAGTCGCCGTCGCGACTCTTGGCCTTCAAGTTAGGGGGGACGGGGACCATCGCTCCCTCGCCTGTTGCACCGTTCCCCCGTCCCTCCTTGCCACGGCAACCCGACGCCGACGCCAAACGGGGCGAACGAGTCTTTACGCAACAAGCTTGCTGGCTGTGTCACGGTCACAGTGCCGAAAAACGAGGGTCAGGTATCCCCGACCTTCGTCAAGCATCCAGCAATTCGCTGAACTCGCTTGATGCGATCGTGGTCAAAGGCGCCTTCATCCAGAGCGGCATGCCCGCCTTCCCGCATCTCAAAGCCAATGAGGTGAAGGATATTCGCGCCTTCATCGTGAACGAGGCTTGGACTGCGTACGACGCCGAACAGAAGAAAAATCCGAAGCAAGTAACCGGCTCGAAAGGAGCAAAGCCATGACGCAGTCACCTTTCGTCGGCGATCGACGGGAATGCCTCATCTGGGCCGGCGCGTTGATCGGCGCGGCCGCCGCAGGAAGTCCGGCCTTCGCAGCAGACAAAGCGGCGCCCCCGTCGGACAGCAAGACATCGTTCCCGATCAAGGGCCTTGGACCGTTCGGCCTGTCGGTTCGCGATATCGACAAGTCTGCGCTTTTCTATGGTGCGCTCGGTTTCACGCTGGGCGAAAAATACGACATGCCCCATTCCGCCGCCAAGGCGTCCGGGGCGGCGGATCCAGACGCACGAATGTCGATGCAACAGATAAGCTGGGGCGCGACCAACCTGCTGCTCGTCCAATTCGACCCGCCGGTGGCTGCCGCGCCGGGAGAGGGCCCGGCCGCTCGGCGGGGGCTGTCGAATCTGGAGTTGATGGTCGACGACGTCGACCGTGCGGCGAACCAGATCCGCGCTCTGGGCGGCGTCGTTCTCGACGGGACGCGCTCGACCCTCACCGACCTTGGAACGCCGCCGCTGCACATGGTGCTTTGTCAGGATCCCGACGGGACCATGATCGCGCTGGTCCATGAAGACAATAAATAAATCAGGGAGATAAACAATGAGGCTCATCGCAAATCATTTCCTCGGTCGCCCCAGCATGGGCGCCCTCTTGCTCGCTCTTGGCCTGCCCGGCACCGCGGTGGCGGCGACCAACCAGGCTGACGCCACCGCTGAACCGTTGGCGATCGGTTATGTCATGTGGCAAAATGATCGCGACAAAACGGCGTCCGAATGGGTGATCGCGGGCGGAAATCACTCGCAATTCCAGTTTAGCCAACTCGACCGTATCAACGACACGAATGTGAACAAGCTAGGTTTGGCTTGGGTGGCCGACCTGCCGGTGGTCGAGGGTCTCGTGGGGTCGCCACTGGTCCGGGACGGACTGGTTTTTCAAGGGGCGCCCGGTGGCCGAATTGTCGCAAACGACGTCCGCACAGGGAAATTAGCGTGGCTGTTCGAACCCGAGGTGCCCGACCGTACGAACTATAGTCTCGTTTCACTATGGGCGACCCGCGTGAACCGCGGATTGGCGATCGACGAAACCAATGCCTTCATTCCCTCTGGCGACTGCCGCCTGTTCGCAGTGAACCTCAAGACCGGCAAGCAGAGCTGGGAAGCCCAAATATGCGATCCGACCAAGGACTACGGAAATGTTGCCGCGCCGCGCATTGGCGGGGGCATGGTGTTCATCGGTAATTCCAACGGAGAATTTGGCACCCAGCGGACTTCTATCGACGCTTTCGATGCCGCCACCGGACGTCATGTTTGGCGCTTCTACACCACCCCGGGGGATCCAAGCAAAGGCTTCGAGAACGACGCGATGAAGATGGCCTCGACGACCTGGGGCAAGGAGTATTGGAAAAAGGGTGTCGGTGGGGCGGCGCCCTGGGAATCGATGACGTATGACGAAGAGCTAGGGCTGCTTTATATCGGAATCGGCAATCCGTCGCCGCTCGACCCGCGCGCACGGCTTCCGGATGCCGGCGACGAACTTTTCAGCAACTCGATTCTCGCTTTGGACGCCAGGACGGGCAAATATGTCTGGCATTACAAGGAGACGGGTGAGGACGGCTTCGACGGCGATGCGATGGGCACTCTGACGCCGGTCGATCTTGAGATCAAGGGCCAGAGCCGACGCGTCCTAATCCAGGCAGCAAAAAACGGCTTCTTTTACGTCATCGATGCGAAGAGCGGGAAATTCATCTCTGCTGAGAAATATATCCCGAACAACTGGGCCGACCATGTCGATCCGAAAACCGGCCGAATGATCATGCGTCCCGAAATGAAATATTGGGATAATCCGGAAAAAACCTATATAAATCAACCGGGTTGGATGGGCGCGCGCTCCTTTACGGCGATGGCCTATAACCCGTCACTGAAGCTTGTCTTTATTCCATCCTTCATCTGGCCGACGAAAATTGATCCCGCAGTGGGGAACATGAGTTCGGGCGACGGCGATATCTATTACGGGACCCGCGCCGGAGAGGAGTATCGGACCAAGGGCCAGCTGATCGCCTGGGATCCGATTGCCCAGAAAGAGCGCTGGCACGTCGATCACTTGCTGCCGATGAACGGCGGCGTGCTGTCCACCGAAGGAAATCTTGTATTCCAGGGCACGGTTGACGGCACTTTCAACGCTTATGCCGCCGAAACCGGAAAATTGCTCTGGAGCTTCAATGTTCACGGCTCCATTCTTGCGCCACCGATCACGGTCGATGTCGATGGAGAGCAGTTTGTTCTGGTTCCGGTGGGGGACGGCACGGCGACCACAGCGGCCAATACCTATCAACGCCTGGTGCGAAATCCGCTGGAAAAGTCGCCGTCGCGACTCTTGGCCTTCAAGTTAGGGGGGACGGGGACCATCGCTCCCTCGCCTGTTGCACCGTTCCCCCGTCCCTCCTTGCCACGGCAACCCGACGCCGACGCCAAACGGGGCGAACGAGTCTTTACGCAACAAGCTTGCTGGCTGTGTCACGGTCACAGTGCCGAAAAACGAGGGTCAGGTATCCCCGACCTTCGTCAAGCATCCAGCAATTCGCTGAACTCGCTTGATGCGATCGTGGTCAAAGGCGCCTTCATCCAGAGCGGCATGCCCGCCTTCCCGCATCTCAAAGCCAATGAGGTGAAGGATATTCGCGCCTTCATCGTGAACGAGGCTTGGACTGCGTACGACGCCGAACAGAAGAAAAATCCGAAGCAAGTAACCGGCTCGAAAGGAGCAAAGCCATGACGCAGTCACCTTTCGTCGGCGATCGACGGGAATGCCTCATCTGGGCCGGCGCGTTGATCGGCGCGGCCGCCGCAGGAAGTCCGGCCTTCGCAGCAGACAAAGCGGCGCCCCCGTCGGACAGCAAGACATCGTTCCCGATCAAGGGCCTTGGACCGTTCGGCCTGTCGGTTCGCGATATCGACAAGTCTGCGCTTTTCTATGGTGCGCTCGGTTTCACGCTGGGCGAAAAATACGACATGCCCCATTCCGCCGCCAAGGCGTCCGGGGCGGCGGATCCAGACGCACGAATGTCGATGCAACAGATAAGCTGGGGCGCGACCAACCTGCTGCTCGTCCAATTCGACCCGCCGGTGGCTGCCGCGCCGGGAGAGGGCCCGGCCGCTCGGCGGGGGCTGTCGAATCTGGAGTTGATGGTCGACGACGTCGACCGTGCGGCGAACCAGATCCGCGCTCTGGGCGGCGTCGTTCTCGACGGGACGCGCTCGACCCTCACCGACCTTGGAACGCCGCCGCTGCACATGGTGCTTTGTCAGGATCCCGACGGGACCATGATCGCGCTGGTCCATGAAGACAATAAATAAATCAGGGAGATAAACAATGAGGCTCATCGCAAATCATTTCCTCGGTCGCCCCAGCATGGGCGCCCTCTTGCTCGCTCTTGGCCTGCCCGGCACCGCGGTGGCGGCGACCAACCAGGCTGACGCCACCGCTGAACCGTCCGATACGCAAGGCGACATCGTCGTCACCGCACAACGCCGCGAACAGAGCCTGCAGGATGTTGCCGTCGCGGTCACCGCGATCGGCGAGGACACGATGCGCGCAAGCGGCATCACTCAGAGTTTGTGAATCTTTCGTTCGCAGGACCGATTAGACGCGCGAGCGAGGTTGACGCCGTTTTGCTGGGCGCGAGAGGTTTTTTGCATCATTTGTAGCGCTATCGACCGTTCATTTGGCGTTTTTTCCCCATTTTTCGCCCCTTAAACCCCGATTCCGGGAACTGCGGACGCACCTGTCCCTAGCCCGAGCAATTCCGGTGCGAGGCTGACCATGCGCATCAGGTTGTGCGCCAAAGCAAAGATCAGCATCACACACTTGACCTTCGCCAGACCCCGCACCCGGAACTGCTGCAGGCCGCGGTTGCGGCTGTGCGCATTGACGCATTCGGCCGTCGCCGCTCGCCGCTTGTAAATGACCTTGGCCTCGTCCGTGCCCATCCGCTGCCGCCAGGCCGCCACCGCTTCGCTGTCGCTGGCCTTCGCCTGGTGCGGATCGACCGCCTTGTCCTTGGGTTGCGGCACCGGCCCATAAACGACGGTGCTTTGGCTCGCCTGCTCGATCTGCTCGTGCCCGACGTAGCCGCCATCGACCAGCCAAGCTTCGGGCAGCTGACCGCAGCGCGCGGTGACCTGCTCGATCATCGGCACCATCTGCCCTTGGTCGCTGCCGACGGTGGCCACCTCGACCCCCACGATCACCAGCGAGTCGGCGTCGCTCGCCAGTTGCGGGTTGTACGCCGGCCGAAAGCCGCCGTCGCCCATCTTCATCACCGTCGCTTCGGCATCGGTCATCGACGCGCGCGCCTGGTCGGGGTTTTTGCCTTGCCGCTGCTTGATCGCTTCGATCTCGGGCAGCCGCGCCAGCGCCTTCTCAAGACGCGCTTCACGCTCTTTCGCCGCCCGTAGCCGGGCCGCTTCCCGCGCCCGTTCGGCCTGCGCCGGGTCCGCCTCCGCCTCGGCTTTGAGCCGCGCCACGGCCGCGCGCGCCGCCTCCAGGTAGCCTTCGAGCTTCTCCTTGCGGCGAAACGAGCCCGCCCCGGCGCTCGCCCGCACCCGCATCCCGTCCTGCGCCACCTGTTTGAGCTTGACCACCCCGGCCGCCATCAGGCTGGCGATGCTCACACTCAGCAACTCGTCCAGCCCTTCGCCCTGATCCTTGCGAAAGTCCGAAAGGGTGTGGTGATTGACCTGAACACCGCCACACAACCAGCGGTAGGCGTCATGCGATTCGAGCAGCCGTGACACCGCCCGCGCGCTGCCCACCCCGTCGAGCGTGGCGTACAACCACAGCGCCAGCAAAATCTCCGGCGCGATTGCCGAGCGGCCCACCCCGCCATCGACCGCACGAATCCCGGCGTAGAACCGTGACAGGTCTTGCCGGGGTCTCCTCGTTTTCAGTGCAATAAGTGACGGTACGCAAAGCTAGCACTGGCGCGGGGGGTGGTCTGGGTAGACCGTTGATTTCATTGACTTTCCTGTTCGCTTTGTAAACGGGTATGGTGGCCTCCCACTTTTGAGGTTCACGATGCAGGGTTGGCACACAACGTTTTTGGGGATGCGTGG
>JAVEZY010000038.1:0-23295 GCA_034002745.1 Gammaproteobacteria bacterium | reverse complement strand
TCGAATCCGGGAACATGCTCCATCTCCGGCCATACATCGGCGCGCTCGGCTGGCGCCGGCGCGGAGAGTTCCCGGCGCCACGCTTCGATATTGCGCTCGCAGCGGTTCCACAGTTCCATCGCCAGCACGACTTCACGTCCGCCGCCGAGCTGTCCGGCGCCGACCCCGAGCGCGGCCATGAGACAGGCGGCTGCGTGTGATCCGCCGACACCGCCGTTCATGGCGGCAAGCACGCTGTGATCACGTGGGCCGGGATCGGCGAGCGCTACCGCAAGGTCGTTGAGAAGGCGGTGGCGAGCAGCATCGGGGCGTTCGCCGCGGAAAAGCAGATACAGATACTCGGACCAGTCGGCGCGGCCGAGGACGTCTCCGTAGACATCATAGCCATGGCAATAGCAGCGGGCCGCCGCAAACGGGTTGTCGGCTTCTGCTTCTTCGTGCCGGATGCGGCTGCGGATGGTTTCACGCTTCAAGAGGAGGTCGCCAGCATGTCCAGTCGTTCGGAGAGCGGCGGAGCCTCGCTGTCGTCGATGCGGACATCGATGAGGCTTGGACCGCGACGCCGTGCCAGGCGTGAGAAATCGATATCGCGCAGTTCGCTCACGGTGGCGACGCGATATGCGGCGACTCCCATGGCCTGCGCCATGCCGGCGAAATCGATCTGCGGCAGTTCGAAGCCGATGCGCTCGGCGCCCGCGAGACGTTGGCCATGTTTTACGGTTCCCAGGGCCTGGTCGTTGAGCACGACG
The DNA here is from genome assembly GCA_034002745.1 of Gammaproteobacteria bacterium. Classification (GTDB taxonomy): domain Bacteria; phylum Pseudomonadota; class Gammaproteobacteria; order SZUA-140; family SZUA-140; genus JAITWN01. The sequence continues at coordinate 22,546 of JAVEZY010000038.1, read as the reverse complement.
AATATCACCGGTGCTTCGCACATGATCGCCGTGGTGATCTCCTGTCCGCTCATGAGGAAGCTGCCGTCGCCAACGAGGCAGACGACGGGGGTCGATGAGTCGCTGATGGCGGTGCCGACCGCCGCTCCGATCGACCAGCCCATGGAGGCGAATCCCATGCTGGTGCGGAAGTAGTCGATCGATCCGCAGCTGTCATCCTGTGCCGGCTGCAGATAATGGATGCCCCAGAGAAAGCTGTTGCCGATGTCGGCGAGGAACCGGGTGCCGGCCGGCATGATGCGCGACAGTTCGTGCATCAGGCGCTGCGGCTTGATCGCGGAATCATCGTCGCCGGCGCACTTGTGCTCGTCGTTCAGCGCGAATGCGCGGCGCAGCCGCGGGCCCATGCTCGCCATGCGCCGGTCGCCGTGACGGCGCTCGCTGACACTGGCGGTCTCGCTGCCATGCCTGCGATCGCCCCTGCGTCGCTCGAAGGGTACGATGTTGGGCGCCGGACTGGACGCCTGAAGCGCGCCATCCCAGGCGGGCGATGCATCGTTGCCGACCCGGACGTTCAGGATCGAGAAGATCCGGCCGACATCGCCGCAGACATGCAGCGAGGCATGCTGCGAGCGCGTGAAATGGCGGGCGAGGGCATCGACATGCACCAGCTTGCCGCGCAGCGCCGGCTCGTGCAGCCAGCCCTGGCCGGCCTGGTCGTCGAGCACGGAACCGACCACCAGCACCAGTTCGACCCCGGGATGGAGCAGCAGCTCTCGCGATCGGCGATGACCGGCGAGACCGCAGACGCCGCGATAGTGGGCATGGTAGGGATCGACCAGCCCCTTTCCCTGCGGCGTGGTGACCAGTACGGCGCCAGTGCGCTCGGCGAACTCGACAACGCTCGGCGCATGCTCGCGGCATCCTTCTCCGACGATCACCACGATGCGCGAAGCTGCGCAAACCCGCGTGTAGAGCGCATCGAGACTGTCCGGATCGACCGCGCGGACGGGCCGGAACAGCGCGGTGTACTGGTCCAGTGGTGTATTGGTCTCGCAGGGGGCGCGCAGGATATCCAGCGGGATGCTGAGATGGACCGGACCGCGCGCCTGGATGGCCATCGATATCGCTGCGCCGAGCTTGCGCTCGAGCTGGCCTGGGTGCGAGACGAGGGTGTTGTAGTGCGTGCAGTGGCTCAGCATCGCGACGGTATCGATGCCAGTGCAGGAGGATTCCTGTACCGCGCCGCGGCCGAAGGATTCGAGCGGAGTCTGCGCGGTGATGACGAGCATGGGGATCTCGTCCTGATAGGCGCTGGCGACGCCGGTGATGGCATTGGTGACGCCGGGGCCGGTGGTGGTGCAGCACACGGCTAGGCGTCCGGAGTCTCGCGCATAGCCATCGGCCATGAAGACGGCGCCCGATTCATGCCGCGCAATGACAGGGAAGATGCGACCGCGACGCTGACTGCGGGCGAGTGCATTGTAGAATGGCTCGATCGCGCCGCCAGGTACACCGAAGACATATTCGACACCGATCTGCTCAAGGCAGCTGATGATGAGATCGGCGGTCTCTGGGAAATATCTGGGAACCGGTTTGGTTACAGACTTCTCCGTCTCGAGAGAATTCTTCATGCCGCGGGTCCTTCTTTCTTGGAATTCTATTCCAGACCGGAAACAACAGTAATTCTTACAGTTCCATATTGCAAGCTGGTGAAACCCGAGATGATTCCGGCTCGCGGCGAGGAGAACGGCCAACACTCAGATCATCTCTCTGCCTGCCCCTCGAGGTCATAGTCCGAAGCAGCGGTCACCCGCACCATGATCAGGTCACCGGGCTGACCGCCATCGCTAGCGGTCACGCGCACGACGCCGTCGATCCCCGGCGCATCGGCCATGCTGCGGCCGATCAGGATGCCGCTGTCGTCGACTTCATCGATGAGCACCGGAATGCTGCGGCCGAGGAAGCGCCGCAGGCGGGCGGTGCTGATGCCGGCCTGCACCTCCATGAAGCGCTCCCAGCGCTCCTGCCGCACTTCTTCCGGCACGGGATCGGGGAGTTCGTTGGCGGTGGCGCCTTCGACGGGGGAGTAGGGGAAGCAACCGACGCGATCGAGCTCGGCCTCTCCCAGGAAGTCGAGCAGGCGCTCGAAGTCGTCATCGGTTTCTCCCGGGAAACCGACGATGAAGGTGCTGCGCAGCGTGATGTCGGGACAGATCTGCCGCCAGTGACGGATGCGCGCCAGCATGTCCGCGCTGGCGGCGGGTCGCTTCATCGCTTTCAGGATGCGCGGACTGGCGTGTTGCAGCGGCACATCGAGATAGGGAAGGATGCGGCCTTCCGCCATGAGGGGAATCACATCGTCGACGTGCGGATAGGGATAGACGTAGTGAAGCCGCACCCAGACACCGAGCTCGCCGAGCGCGCGCGTCAGTTCCAGGAAGCGTGTCTTGAGCGGACGCCCGCGCCAGAACCCGGTCCGGTAACGCACGTCCACGCCATACGCGCTGGTGTCCTGGGAGATGACGAGCAGTTCCTTCACCCCCGCGTCGACGAGTCGCGCCGCTTCCTCCATGACGTCGCCCACCGGACGACTGACCAGGTCGCCGCGCAGCGAAGGAATGATGCAGAAGCTGCAGCGGTGATTGCAGCCTTCGGAGATCTTCAGCCAGGCATAATGGCGCGGGGTCAGGCGGATGCCCTGTGGTGGCACCAGGCTGGTGAAGGGGTCATGCGGCGGAGGCGGTACATGCTCATGGACCGCGGCCATGACCTCATCGAGTGCGTGCGGGCCGGTCACCGCCAGCACCTCGGGATGTGCCGCCGTGACGATCTCGCGACGCGCCCCCAGGCAGCCGGTGACGATGACGCGGCCATTTTCTGCCAGGGCCTCGCCGATGGCGTCGAGCGATTCCTCGACCGCATCGTCGATGAAGCCGCAGGTATTGACCACCACCAGGTCGGCCTGTTCGTAACTCGCGCTGATATCGTAGCCCTCGGCGCGAAGGCGGGTGATGATGCGCTCTGAATCGACGGTCGCCTTGGGACAGCCCAGGCTGACGAAACCGACTTTGGGTGTGCTTGTGGTCATGGTTTGGAAAGCGAAAAGTTGATGGATTGTTGAAATGGGAAACCGGGGTCAGCGACCCACTCCCGTATGCGGACAGCGGGAAATGCGTCTCTGACCTCTATTTCCCATAGCCGACGAGCTCCACATACCCGTGTCCGCCGACTTCGAGCTCGCCATGCCGGCCGGTCACTGCCACGGCGCCTTCCCAGTAGCGGACGGAGAGCGCGAGTTCCTGATTCGGGAGCAGCGGTCGAACATCCAGCGTCAGGTTTCGTTCCGGGACATCGATGCGCCAGCGGGAGGGATAGCGCGTGCCATCGGGACTGGTCCAGTGGTCGAGGATGTCGAGAGATACGTCGCCGGCAGCCAAAGGCGTTGCGCCCTGCGCGCTCATCAGCATCCCGGCGCTGAAGGGGTCGATGCCGCCATCCTTGCGGCGCAGCAGATAGACCATCAGATCGGTGCCATCGTCGAGCTGCAGCGCGAACCAGTCCCAGCCCTGCTGGTCATCGGCCAGCGCGCTGGTTCCCCATTCCCGGTCCAGCCACGAAAGTCCGGTCACATGATGGCTGCGTCCGCCGGCGCGCAGTATACCATGGGTGTCCAGGCGGCTTATGGAGTAGTAATGGGAGGCATTGCCGGGCCTTGCACTCTTGCGGCTGAATCCGCGGTCACCCTGCAATACGGGCGGCCGGACGGCGGCAAGTTCGAGATCGATTTCGATCCCTTCCTCCCGGACACGCAAACGCCAGCCCCCCGTCTCGGGATCCTCGCGGAGCGACCAGTCCTCGAGCCAGACCCGCAGCGGATCCGCGGCTGCTCCCGCCAGCCCGGCTCCGCCCCGGGCGAAGCGTTCGAAGGCGTGAAAGCGGCCGGTCTCGGCGTCCGTGAGCGCGAAATGCGCCATGTAGGCCTGGCGGGTACCCCAGGCGGATTCGCGCGCCGCGGCGTCCGGGGAAAGTGCGAGCCGGAACAGCACCCACTGATAGCCGAAGCGCCGGCCGTCCTCGCCGGCGAGATTGCCGGTGAAATACCACCACTCGCTGCGATATTGCGGATGCGGCCCGTGATCGCGGGGGAAGATCATCGGCCGCGGCCCGAGCACCTGTGCATGGCCCGAGGCTGGCGCATGGTCTCCGAGGCCGCGAGCATCCGCTCCGAGCAGTGCGGAGAGATCGAAGCGCTCCGAATCCATGGCGCCGGAACGACCGGCGTCGCCGTGACGCTGAAGTATCCACATCAGCAGCGCGGATACCAGCGCCAGGAAGATGAGCGTTGCCGGCAGCAGGCGGCGCACGTCATTCGTTCCGCAGCGCGGCGGCGGGTGTCGCCCGGGCGGCGCGCCAGGCGGGATACACACCGGCGATGAGCGCAGTCACCAGCGCCGCAGCCAGCCCTTCCGTCAGCACCGCGGCATCGAAGCCGATCGGCATGGTCCAGCCGAAGGAGCGCAGATTGATCACCTTCACCAGCAGGATGGCCAGTATGATCCCCGTCGGCAGCGCGAGCAGCCCGGCGAGTGCGCCGAGGACCCCGGTCTGCACGATGACCAGCCGGAAGACATCGCCCGGCGTCATGCCGAGCGTTCTCAGCGTGGCGAGGACGGCACGCCGCTCGAGCTGCAAGGCCAGCATTGCGCCGAGCATGCCCGCGATCGCCGCAAGCAGCGCCAGAACCCGCAGCACTTCGGTCACGGTGAAGGTGCGATCGAAGATGGTGAGTGAAAGCGCGCGCAGGTCCTGCCCCGACTGTACGCGGGCCATGGCGGTGGAGGTCGACACCGCATCCCGAAGCTCCCTCAGCACCGCTTCGGCGTCGGCGCCCGGAGCGAGATAGAGCCCGAGGCTCCCTATCGCGGCATCGTCCTGGATACGCAGGTAGAGGGAGCGGGGCATCAGCACCTGTCCCTGGCCGCTGCGGTAATCGCGGTAGACCGCGAGGATGACGAAGGACTCCGTCCCATGTCTGGTCGGCAAGGTGATTCTGTCGCCCGCCGCGACACGGTGATGCCAGGCGTAGGGCTGCGAAACCAGCACGCCGTCTCCCGCACGGAACCGCGCCCATGCATCCGGGAGGGCTTCGCTCAGCCGGTGCCAGGGCCGCACGTCGGCCGGCAATCCGAGCACGAACAACTCGGTGACTCCCGCTGCCGTTTCGAGGTTGATCAGTCGGCCCGTGGTATGCGCGGCGACTGCGGGATGATCCAGGAGGCGCTGCTGTATTGCCGCATCGAGTTCGACCGGATTCGAGCGCGAGCCGGACGAGGGCGCGGAGACATAGATGTCGGCCTGAAGGGTCGCCTGCAGCCAGTCATCCACTGCCACGCGAAAGCTGGCGATCATGAGTCCGACGCCAACAGCGGCGGCGACCGCGATCGTCAGCGCAGCGACCGCCACGCCGGTGCGGCTGATCGAAGCGGGGATTCCGGCAAGCGCGAGATGGACAACGGCGCTCCCCGAGCGACGGACCGCTGCCGCGCAGCATTTCACCAGCAGCGGGATGATCAGCGGAACGAGCAGCGCGATCCCGAGAACGAACAGGAACAATCCCGCAAAGGCCGCCAGCAGCGAGCGATCCGATGCGGACAGCAGGACGATGGCCATGCCGAAGGCGAGCATGGCCAGGGCGCCGCCGCGGCGCGCTCCGAGACGGCTGCGTTCTTCGAGTACCGAGCGGCGCAGCACGGCGGCGGGCGCCGCGGTGGCCGCCTCCCGCGCCGGGACCAGGGCTGCGGCGAGGGTGGCGAGAATTCCCGGCACGGCGCCGCGCAGCAGCATCTCCGGGGCGATCTCCAGTTGCGTCACTGTCTGCGTGAAGTACAGATCGCTGATGGTGCGCGTCACCAGCCCGAGCAGACTTTCCCCGAGGATGATGCCGCCGGCAAGTCCCAGCAGTGTTCCCAGGGCACCGATGAGCAGCGCCTCGCACAGAACGATCACCAGCACGCCACGCCGGGTGACGCCGGCGAGACGCATGAGCCCGAACCGCTCGCGGCGCTGGATCACCGCGAAGCGCATGGTGCTGTAGACCAGGAAGCTGCCAACCAGAAGCGCGAGCAGGCTCATCGCGCGCAGATTGGTGTGAAAGGCGGATGCCATCTGACGGAGCGCATGTCCGCGGGATTCGGCGGGCACCAGCGCGACTGAAGCGGGCAGGGCGCCCGCCAGCGCGCGGTGCTCCGGGGCGTCCGCTTCGCCGCCAGGCAGGCGCACGTCAATCCAGCTCAGTCGCCCGATCATGCCGGCGAGTTCCTGGGCGGTGGCGATATCGGTCAGGACGAGTCCGTCGATGCCCGCCACCTCATCGCTGTCGAGGGTATCGATGATGGTCAGCGCGGTCTGTCTCCCGCCGATCTCGATGGGCAGCGCGGCGCCGGGCGAAACCCCGAGGCGGGCCGCGGTGGCAGCGGAGATGAATGCGCTCGTCGGACGGGAGATCAGCTCGCCGGCATCGCCCCGTCCGCCGCGCAGATGATCGCGGAAGCCGCCTTCGACGAAGGGGTCCACGCCGAGGAGGTGCAGGGTCTCGCCCCGCGCGCGGCCGTACGCTTCGACCAGCGGGGCGATATTGCGGAAGCCGGCGAGGCGAAGCGCGACATAGATCTCCTCGTCGATGGCGCCACCATGGCCGACGATGCGATGAGTCGCGGTGCCAGTCAGCGTTTCCAGCGAACGGTCGAAGGCGCGCTGGGCGCCGCCGGTGGCCAGCTCGATCGCGATCACCATGCCGGAGCCGAGCGCGATCCCGAAGACGGCGAGGATCAACTGCCAGGGATGGCGTCCATAGTAGCGGATGGACGCAAGAACGGCGGTGCTCACCAGACCGCTCCGCCTCCGGGTGTCAGACGCCCGTCGGCCAGGTCGACGGTGTGGTCGGCGGCTGCCGCCACCTCGCGTGCGTGCGTCACCATCAGCAGCATGCGGCCACGCGAGCGCACCAGATGCAGCAGCAGATCGAGCACCTGGCGCCCGGTGACGGCGTCGAGGCTGCCGGTAGGTTCATCGGCGAGCACCAGCAAGGGCTCGTGCACCAGTGCCCGGGCGATCGCCACCCGCTGCTGCTCGCCGCCGGACAGACGATCCGGATAGGCGTTGGCGCGATCGGCAAGGCCGATGGCTTCGAGCATCGGGTGTATGGCTGTCGAGGACAGGCCATTGAGCTGCAGTGGCAGGCGCAGGTTCTCCGCCACCGTGAGCTCCGGAAGGAGATTGAAGGTCTGATGAACGAAGCCGATGTGTCGGCGGCGCAGCAGCGTGCGCTCGTGCTCGCTCATCGCAGTGAGCTCGTGTCCGTGCAGTACGACCGAGCCGCTGGCCGGCGTCTCGATTCCGGCGATCAGGTTGAGGAGAGTGGACTTGCCGGAGCCGCTGCGACCGAGCAGCGCGAGGCATTCGCCGCCATGAAGATTCAGTGACACACCGCGCAGCACTTCGCGCCGGCCAGTGCCCTCCGTGTAGGCATAATGCAGGTCGTCGACCAGCAATTGCGGTGGGTCCGCTTCCCGCCCGTTTCGGGCCGCCTGTATCATGGGCCTATGATACCCATAAGCGATGACAACCCCACCAGTTCGCCGCCCATCGTCACCGTCGCCCTGATCGTCGCCTGTGCCGCGATCTTTGTCTGGCAGGCCTCGCTCGATGCCGAGGCCGCTGTCCGCGCGGTATTCGCGCTCGGCATGGTGCCCGCCGTCCTCTTCGGTACCGCCAGTCTGCCCGACGGGCTCGATATCGTGCCGCCCGCTGCCACCGTGGCGACGTCGATGTTCCTCCACGGCGGTCTGATGCACCTGGCGGGGAACATGCTCTATCTGTGGATCTTCGGCAACAACGTCGAAGATGTGATGGGATCCCTGCGCTTCGTGATCTTCTATCTGCTATGCGGCATCGCGGCGGCGATGGCGCAGGCTTTCGCTGCGCCGGCGGCGGAAATCCCCATGATCGGCGCGAGCGGCGCGGTCTCGGGTGTGCTCGGCGCCTACATCCTGCTGTATCCGCATGCCCGCATCCGCATCGCGATACCGATCGGCTTCTATCTCCATTTCACCTACCTGCCGGCGATGGTGGCGCTTGGATTGTGGATGGGATTTCAGATCCTGAACTCGGTCATGACGCCGGCGGATCAGGGAGGTACCGCGTGGTTTGCCCACATCGGCGGCTTCATCGCCGGGATGCTGCTGATTCCGCTATTCAAGCGCCGGGGCGTGCGCTTCTTCCACGATCCCCGGCGCGGCTGATTCACTCGCGTTCGACGCGCTCCAGGGTCTGGCTGACCGTGTCGCCGCGGCGATAGTACGGAGGCTGGCGCAGCATGTCGGCATAGGCGCGCTCCCGCTCCTCGACGCTGCCATACCAGCGATAGCCTTCCCAGTCGGACCCCAGCAGATGGGGCGCGTTGAGGAAATCCCCCGGGGGCAGGGTAATGCGGATACCGTATTTCTTCGTCATCCTAAGGCTCCCTTCGAGGTTCGTCGCGCAGACTGTTCCATACATCCAACTGTTCCAGATGCAGGGCCGTCTTGGCCAGCATGTGGGCGCTGACTGGCGCGGAAATGAACAGGAAAACAGCGATCATCAGTTCGTGAATGCTGAGTGCGCCATCGCGAAGACTGAAGTATAGCGCGGAGGCCAGCAGCATGCCGCCGACGCCGAGCGTGGTGGCCTTGGTGGGGCCGTGCAGACGGCAGAAGAAATCGGGCAGGCGTGCCAGGCCGATGGATCCCAGCAGGGTGAAGGCGCCGCCGGCGAGAATGAAGAACGAGATGAGCAACTCGGTCCACATGTCATGGTCTCCTATTCGATGATATCGCCGCGCAGGAAGAACTTGCAGAGCGCGACGGTACTGACGAAACCCATCAGCGCCACCAGCAGTGCAATCTCGAAGTACAGCCCGCTGCCGATGTGGACGCCATATATCACCAGCAGCGCGATGCCGTTGATGAACATGGTGTCCAGCGCGAGGATCCTGTCGACTATGGCAGGGCCGGCGACCAGGCGCCAGAGGTTGAGCAGCAGCGATATGCCGATCAGCGCGTAGGCGATATAGATGGACACGATGATCATTCGGGAAGGATCTCCAGCAAGGGCGCTTCATAGCGCGACTTGAGGGTGGCGATCAGCTTCTGCGGATCCGGCACATCCAGGGCGTGAATCAGGATGAGCTTTCGGTCATCACTCAGGGCAGCTGCGACCGTGCCGGGCGTGAGGGCGATGACGCTCGCCAGGATGGTGATGGCGAATTCGTTGCGCAGTACGAGCGGGTAGGCGACGAAGTCGGGCTGGATGCTCGGCTTCGGCGACAGGATGGTGCGGGCCACCTGCAGATTGGCGATCACGATATCCATGAGCAGGTGAAAGATGAACTGAACGATCAGGAGCGGCCGGGCAAGATGCGGCCGTTCGGGCCAGAAGGGGTTGGTGAAGATCGGGATCAGCAATCCGAACAGCGCCCCGAGCAGGACATGGCCGAGCGAGAGGCTGTTGACCAGCAGCAGCCAGACGATGAGCAGGGTGAGGCTCATCAATGGGTGAGGCAGGTATCTGTCTCTCATGGTGCGATCGCTCCCAGGGAAGACCCCAGCACCGCGAGGATATACCCCTCGGGCGCCAGCAGTTGGGCGGCAGTGGCGCTGGCGTAGTCGCTGACCGGCTCGGCGAAGACGACGAGCAGTGGACTGGCGGCGAGGGGAAGCGCCGCATAGACAAGCGCTGCCGGCCTGACCCGGATTTTGCTCTCGCCGCTCGTGTGCCAGAACAGGGAACTCCCGGCCCGGCTCAGGGCAATGATGGCAAGCAGGCTCGATCCGAGCAGTCCGGCCCATAGCCACGCCATCCCCGCGTGCCCGATCGCAGCCTCCAGCACCAGCAGTTTGCCGAGGAAGCCGCTCAACGGCGGCAGACCGGCGATGGCGACGGCGCCCAGCATGAACAGCATGCCAAGGCTTGCTCTCGCCGGTGCCGGCCCCGAAGCCAGATCGTCTCCGACCCCGCCCCGTGAGCGCGCGATCAGATCGGCGACCAGGTACAGCGCGCCGGTAACCAGGGTGGTGTGCAGCAGGTAGTACAAGGCGGCGGCAAGCCCGGCTGCGTTGAACAGGCTGACGCCGGCGAGCAGTGTGCCGACCGAGAGGATCACCAGATAGGAAACCAGCCGCCTCAGGGAGGTGGCGGCGAGCGCGCCCAGCCCGGCCAGGACGATGGTGAGTATGGCGAGCGGCAACAGCCAGTCGAGCGCAGCGCCCGCGACGCTTGTCGTGCCGAAGATCAGGGTATAGACGCGCAGGATCGCATATACCCCCACCTTGGTCATCACCGCGAACAGCGCGGCGACGGGCGCCGCCGCATGGCTGTAGGCCGCGGGCAGCCAGAAATGCAGGGGCAGGAGCGCGGCCTTGAGCGCGAATACCACGAGCAGGAGAAGCGAGCCCGATCCGAGCAGACCGGCATCCTCACTGCGCACATTGGCGACCTTCACCGCCAGGTCGGCCATGTTGAGCGTGCCGGTGACGCTGTAGATGATCCCCAGCGCGACCAGGAAAACGGCCGAGCCGGCGAGATTCAACACCACATAGTGCAGTGCGGCGCGGGTGCGGTCCCTGCCTCCGCCCTCACCGCAGAGCAGCAGACCGTATGAGGCGATGAGCAGCACTTCGAAGAACACGAAGAGATTGAACAGATCTCCGGTGAGGAAGGCGCCGTTGAGTCCGAACAGCTGAAACTGGAAGAGTGCATGGAAGTGGCCGTCGCGCCGTAGCGCTCCGCTCGTGGCATAGAGCAGGGCGCTGAGGGCGAGCGCGGCGGTCAAGGCCACCATGAGCGCCGACAGGCGATCTTGGACGAGCACGATGCCGTAAGGCGCCGGCCAGTCGCCGAGTGCGTAGACGCCATAGGCGCCGCTGGCGGCGCCGCCGAGCAGCGCGATCGAGATTCCGAACAGCGCCATCGTGGCCGCCAGGTTTATCGCCAGCCCCGCGCCGGGCCGCCGGTACAGGAGCAGGATGATCGCGCCCGCCACCAGGGGCAGGATCACGGGCGCTATGATCAGATGACTCACTCCCTGCCTCCATCGACGTGGTCGCTGCCGAGATCGCGGCGCGCGAGCAGGGACAGGATGAGCAGGAAAGCCGTCATGCCGAAGCCGATGACGATGGCGGTCAGTACCAGCGCCTGGGGCAGCGGGTCTGCGTAGGTCACCTGGGTTCCGAGCACCGGAGCGCGCGCCTGTGTCAGACCGCCGCTGGCGAACAGGAACAGGTTCACCCCATAGGAGAGCAGGGTCAGGCCGAGCACGACAGGATAGGTCCGGGCCCGCAGCAGCAGATACACCCCGCACGCCGTCAGTATGGCGATCGCGATGGCAAAAAGCGCGTTCATTCTCCCTCTCCCCCGATCGGGTTTCCGGCCACGGTTTGCGGGCTGGTCGCGGAATCATTGCCGCTCGGCTCGCCGAGCTGGATGAGGATCAGCATCACCGCCCCGACCACGGCAAGGTATACGCCAAGGTCGAACAGCATCGCCGAGGCGAGTTCGATCTCGCCGATCAGCGGCAGATGCGGATGACCGAAGGTCGAGGTCAGGAAAGGCGCGCCGAACGCCCACGCCCCGACTCCGGTTCCGGTCGCGACCAGCAGTCCGGCCGCGATGACCGGATGATAGTCGCGTACGCTGCGCTCGCTGGCCCATGAGATGCCGCCGGCGATGTACTGAAGGATCAGCGCGACCGCGGTGATCAATGCGGCGATGAATCCGCCGCCAGGAAGGTTGTGCCCCCGCAGCAGGATGTAGAAGGACACCAGCAACGCCAGCGGCAGCAGGGGCCGGGAGATCATGCGCAGAAACAGCGGGTGCGTGTTCGCCGCCCAGGGTCGGCCGTCGATGCCGCTGCGCGGCGGCGCCAGCACCAGATTGCGCAGAATGGCAAAGATGGCGACGGCGGCGATTCCGAGCACGGAGATCTCTCCCCAGGTATCGAAGCCGCGAAAGTCGACGAGAATGACGTTGACCACGTTGGTTCCGCCACCGCCCGTCTGTGCATTCTCGAGGAAATAGTCCGAGATGCTGTCGTGGGGACGGCGCAGCATCTCCCAGGTGAGCAGGCCCATGCCGCCGCCGGCCGCGACCGACAGGGTGGCGTCACGCCAGCGCCGGCCAGCGGAGGATTCCGCCGGGCTGCGATCCGGCAGGAAGTGCAGGGCGAGCAGGAGCAGAATGACGCTGACCACTTCCACCGATAGCTGGGTCAGCGCCAGATCCGGCGCCGAGAAGCGGGCGAAGGTGAGCGTGACCACCAGTCCGACGGCGCCGAACAGGATCACCGCGAGAATGCGCTGGCGGTGCCAGATCGTCCCGGCGAGTGCCGCTGCCGCCAGAATGACGAAGGTGACGATCGCGATCGGATCCAGGTTATTCGCCTCCTGCGCCGGCACGGCTGCGATGCCGGCATCGAGGTAAGCGGCGATGCCGGCGATGAGGGATACGCCGATCAGTATCAGCAGATAGCGCTGCTGCGAGCCAGATTCGAATATCCGGGTGATGCGTGCCGCGCCCCGGATCGCCATGGCGAGCGTGGCCTCGAACATGCGCTTGGCATCGGCGAGATGGTCGATCCTTTCATAGAACGCGAACAGCCGCCGCCGGTAGACATATATCGTCGCGCCACCGGCGAGCGCCACCAGGCTCATCATGAAGGGCAGCGTGAAGCCGTGCCATATCACCACTTCATAGTGGGGAGCGGGGGTCTGGAGCACGCTTGCGGTGATCACCTCGAGGATGGGCTGCACGGTGATGCCGGGCAGTATGCCGACCAGCAGACACAGGGCCACCAGGATCTCCACGGGGATCTTCATGAACCGCGGGGGTTCATGCGGTGTGCGCGGCAGATCGATCGGGTCGCCGTTGAAGAACACGTCATGGATGAAGCGCAGCGAATAGGCGACGGCGAACACGCCGGCGATCACCGCCAGCGTCGGGACCAGCCAGGTGACGCCGAGCGGAAGCTGCTCCGATAGCGATTCGGCGAAGAACATTTCCTTGCTGAGAAATCCGTTGAACAGCGGAACCCCGGCCATGGACGCCGCGGCCACCATGGCCAGCGTCGCCGTGTGGGGCATGAACCTCCACAGACCGTTGATGCGCCGCATGTCGCGGGTGCCGGTCTCGTGATCGATGATCCCCGCCGCCATGAACAGCGAGGCCTTGAAGATCGCGTGATTGATGATATGGAACACAGCGGCGATCGCGCTGAGCTCGGTCCCCATGCCGAACAGCAGGGTGATCAGACCGAGATGGCTGATGGTCGAATAGGCGAGCAGGCCCTTGATGTCGTGCTGGAACAGCGAGACATAGGCGCCGAAGATCAGCGTCGCCATGCCCACCCCGCCCACCAGGAAGAACCAAAGATCGGTGCCGGACAAGGCGGGATAGAGCCGGGCGATGAGGAAGACACCCGCCTTGACCATGGTGGCCGAATGGAGATAGGCGCTGACCGGGGTCGGTGCGGACATGGCGTGCGGCAGCCAGAAGTGCAGCGGAAACTGCGCTGATTTGGCGAACGCGCCGATCAGGATCAGCACCAGGGTGGGCACGTACCAATCGTGAGCGCGGATGAGGTCGCCGCGGGCAATGACGTCGGAGATTTCGTAGCTGCCGGCGATGTGTCCCAGTAGCAGCACGCCGGCGAGAAGGGAGAGTCCGCCACCGCCGGTGACGGCGAGCGCCATGCGGGCGCCCTGGCGCGCGTCGGCGCGATGCCGCCAGAAGCCGATGAGCAGGAATGAGCTGAGGCTGGTGAGCTCCCAGAAGATGACAAGGACGATCAGGTTGTCCGCCGTCACCACGCCGAGCATGCTGCCCATGAAGAGCAGCAGCAGGCTGAAGAATCGCCCCAGCGCTTCGGTGGGGGCGAGGTAGTAGCGGGCGTACATCACCACCAGCATCCCGATCCCGAGGATCAGGGTCACGAACAGGAAGCCGAGACCGTCGAGGCGCAGGGAGAAGTTCAGGCCCAACTCCGGAATCCATGGCCAGGCGACCCGGATGGCGTCACCGTCGAAGACCTGGGGAACCAGTGATGCGAAACAGAGCGCGGACGCCGCCGTCACGATGCCGGCGGCCCAGGCAGGCGCGTTCCTCCCGAGGCGGGCGCACAAGGCAGTCAGGCCCGCCCCCAGAAAGGGGAGGAGTATGATCAGCAGCAGTTCCATGACAAGTGACGGAGGCTGGTATGATGGCGGCCTCGCGCGTATCGTATGCGCCGGCTCAGCTTCAGGCCGCCAGAACTCGCGCCATGTTAGCACGGTTTTCGTGAGCGATAAGATTAGATGAGAGGTTCCATGGCGCGGATGATCGGGTCCATACATCACCGGCCTCACCCGGAGAATTCATGAGCGAATATCTGACACTGGACGCCCTCAATGCGCTCGCGCAGGTCATCGTCATCGATCTGGTGCTCGCGGGCGACAACGCCATCGTCATCGGCCTTGCTGCGGCCGGACTTCCCGCGGATCAGCGCAACAAGGCGATCATCATCGGCATCATCGCTGCCACGGTGCTGCGTATCGCCTTCGCGGCGGTGACCACCCAGTTGCTGCAGATCATCGGGCTGCTGCTCGCCGGCGGCATCCTGCTGCTGTGGGTGTGCTGGAAGATGTGGCGCGAGCTGCGTACGCCGCCACAGCGCGAGGAGGCCGCCGCCGAAGCACTCGAAGCGGTGAGGGAGGGAGTCGAAGGCGCTGCGCCCGCACAGGCGCCGCGCAAGACGCTGCGTCAGGCGTCCATGCAGATCATCATCGCCGACCTGTCCATGTCGCTCGACAATGTGCTCGCCGTCGCCGGTGCGGCCCGGGAATATCCCTGGGTACTGGTGTTCGGTCTGATGCTGTCGATCGCGCTCATGGGACTCGCGGCCGTCTACATCGCCCGGCTGCTTCACCGTCATCGCTGGATCGCGTTCGTAGGGCTGGCACTGATCCTCTACGTGGCGCTGGAGATGATCTACCGCGGCGCTCTCGAAACCTTGCCGGTGGTGGTCGACGCGATTCCGTGACGTCCGCTCGCCGCCCTCCGCACGGCGCTTGCGGAGGGTGTGGCGCCGTCGCAGAATGATCCTCTGGATTCGACATCCTGCGCTGCAGGCAGGCGAAAGAGCGGGACGAACTTCTGCTTGCGCTGCGTGCGCATCCTGATTGCCTGCTGAAGGAGGCCATGTGCGCGCAATACTGATGACCGCCGCGGGCGGGCCCGAGATGCTTCAACTTCGGGACATTCCCGAGCCTGCGCTGCGCTCCGCCCACGAGATCAAGGTTCGGGTGCGGGCAGCGGGCGTCAACCCGGTGGATACGAAGCTGCGGGCGCGGGGCACCTTTTTTCCTGACGCCGGCCCGGCCGTGCTTGGCTGCGACGGCGCGGGGGTCGTGGTCGAGACCGGCAGTGCGGTCACCCGCTTCAGCGTGGGCGACGAGGTCTGGTTTTGCGACGGCGGTCTGGGCGGAGTGCAGGGGTGCTATGCGGAGTACAAGGTGCTCGACGAGCACCTCGCGCGGCGCAAGCCTGCAAACGTCAGCTTTCACGAAGCGGCGGCGGCGCCGCTGGTGCTGATAACCGCCTGGGAAGCGCTCCATGACCGTGCCCGGGTCGAGGCGGGCGACCGGATCCTGATCCATGCCGCCGCCGGCGGTGTCGGCCACGTGGCTGTACAGCTCGCAGCCCTTGCCGGCGCGCGGGTGATGGGGGTGGCGGGTTCGACGGAGAAGGCGGAGTTCGTGCGCAATCTCGGAGCCGAAACCTGCATCGTCCGCGACCGCGATTTCGTCGCGGCAGCGCTTGAATGGACCGGCGGCGAGGGAGTCGATCTCGCCCTGGATACCGTGGGCGGCGAGGTGTTCCGGCGCAGCGTCGATGCCGTCGCCCACTACGGCGATCTGGTCACCATACTCGAACCCCCATCCGACATGTCGTGGAAGGAGACGCGCAATCGCAATCTCCGCATCGGGTTCGTGCTGATGCTGACGCCCATGCTGCGCGAACTGCCCGCCGCACGCCGGCATCAGGGCGACATCCTCGATCGCTGCGCCGAGCTGTTCAGCGCGGGAAGTCTGCGCATGCATGTCGATCGCGTGTTGCCGCTCGAGGAGGCGGCCGAAGCGCACCGGCTCATCGAGGCTCATGCCACCACCGGCAAGCTGGTGCTCGATACCGGCGGCGCGGATTAGGCACGTGGGCGCCGGATCGCGCGACACGCGGCCGCGCCAGGGCCGCGGCGCGGCGGGGCAGCCCGCCAACCGCTATGCCGCCGTGCGACGCGATGCGCAGGATGACGGCTGGGGGCTCGCCGACGAACCCCTGGCGCCGCTGCCTACCACGCTCACCGCCGAGCGGGCGCGCAGCGTGATTTCCTACAACCGCTCTCCGGACGTTGGCTTCGACCGTTCCATCAATCCCTACCGCGGCTGCGAGCATGGCTGCGCGTACTGCTTCGCCCGTCCCACGCACGCCTATCTCGATCTTTCGCCGGGACTCGATTTCGAGTCCCGCCTGTTCCACAAGCCCGACGCGCCCGAGATCCTGCGTCGCGAGCTTGCGGCGCGCGGATATCGCCCCGCGCCGATAGCGGTCGGCATCAATACCGATTCCTATCAGCCGGTCGAGCGCCAGCTGCAGCTGACGCGACGCATTCTCGAGGTGCTGGTCGAGTGCCGGCATCCTTTTACCATCGTCACCAAGTCCGCGCTGATCGAGCGCGACCTCGATCTGCTTGCCGAGGCGGCCGCGAGGAATGGGGTCAGCGTGATGTTCTCGTTCTCCACGCTGAAGCGCGGGCTGGCACGTCGCCTGGAACCGAGGGCGGCGGCGCCCGAACGCCGGCTGGAGGCCCTGGCCCGCCTGGCCCAGGCCGGCGTCCCGGTCGGTGTGCTGGCGGCGCCGTGCATACCGGGGCTCACCGACGAAGAACTCGACGCGATCCTGTCCGAGGCCCGCGCCGCCGGCGCGAGCTCGGCCGCTTACGTGCTGCTGCGCCTGCCGCTCGAGGTCAGGGAAATCTTCCAGGAGTGGCTGCGCGAACACGAGCCCCTGCGGGAGGAGCGTGTCATGAGTCTGATCCGCGGCGCGCACGAAGGGCGCGAGTATGACGCGAGTTTCGGTCAGCGCATGACCGGCACCGGGGTCTACGCCGATATGATCGCCCAGCGCTTCCGTCTGGCGGTGCGCAGGCTGGGCTTCGGCGCCGGTCCGGAGCTCGACTGCGGTGCGTTCAGGCCGCCGGCGCGCTTCCAGGGACAGATGTCCCTGCTCTGATGCTCAGGATTTCGCCGCCCCCGCAAGTACGCGCACCCCTTCGTTCTCGAGCATCGCGGTGAGCCGGATCAGAGGCATCCCCAGGATCGCCGTCGGATCCTCGCTCTCCATGGCATCGATGAGCGCCACCCCGAGTGATTCCGACCTGAAGGCTCCCGCGCACTGATATGGCGTATCGCGCAGCAGGTAGTCCTCGATCCGCTCGCGGTCCAGGTGGCGGAACCGCAGCGTGGTGATGACGCTCTCCAGCTGGTACCTGCCGCTCGGCGCATCGAGCAGGCATACCGCGCTCACGAACGTCATGATGCGGCCCGAGGCGGCCTGCAACTGCCTTACCGCGGCTTCGTGAGTTCCGGGCTTGCCGAGCAGCACATCGCCGAGCACGCCGACCTGGTCAGAACCGATTACCAGCGCTTCGGGGCGCTCGGCAGCTATGCGCCGGGCTTTCGCGACGGCCAGGCGGCGGGCGAGAGTGGCGCCGTCCTCTCCCGGAACCGGGGTTTCATCCACCTCGGGGCCGAGGATTTCGAAACGGATGCCGAGACGCGCAAGCAGCTCGCGGCGGGTGACGGAGGTCGAGGCGAGAACCAGAGGGCGGGCGCCGGCGGCGTCCGCGTTTTGCTCATTCATGGCTGGCATCGGCTGTGCTTTGAACGGGTTGGTTTTATTGAGAAATTTTGACAGTTGCTGAAACTGGCCCTAATATTGTGGCGCTATGTCCGGCCGACTTCCGCAGTACGTACAGCCGGCGCGCCTGGCGGAGACGGGCGGCGCCGTTCGCGGCACCCTGCGCGTCGAGGAACTGGGCCGCCTTGCGGAAAGTCTGCATGATACCGAAGGCACGGTGGATGTCGACCTGAAGTTCGGTATCGACGAGATCGGTACGCGCTACATCCGCGGCAGCCTGCGCACGGTTCTGCATCTGACTTGTCAGCGTTGCCTGCAAGCTCTTGTCTGTCCGATGGACTTACAGGTGGCGCTCGGTCTTGCCATGCCGGGCCGGACGCAGGACTTCCCGGAACGTTACGAGGTCCTGCCTCTCGAAGAGGCGAACCTTGAGTTGGCGGAACTGGTCGAGGATGAACTGATTCTGGCGCTGCCTATCGTGCCGATGCACGCGCCGGACGAATGCGAATACGACAGCGGTGTGATCGCGGTACCCGAAGAGGATAGCCGCGAGGACGCCGCCGAGGAACGGCAGCTGCCGTTCAAGGATCTTGCTGGCCTGCTGAAACGATCACGCAGCTGACGGCGGGAAGTAAATGGATGCGGGCCTTCCGTATCCCGAAGCAGAAACTGAAAACAACGGAGTAATGAATCATGGCGGTCCAACAGAATCGCAAAACGCCGTCGAAGCGTGGCATGCGTCGTTCGCACGATCGGCTCAAGGCGCCTGCGCTGTCGATTGATCCGACGAGCGGTGAGACTCACCTGCGTCACCACGTAACCGCCGGCGGTTACTATCGTGGCCGTAAGGTCATCGACGTCAAGGACGGGGAAGCCTGAGGCTTGAGTCTCACCATAGCCCTCGATGCGATGGGCGGTGATCACGGTCCTTCGGTCACCGTCCCCGCATCGCTCGCTGCACTTGAGCAGCATCCCGAACTGCACCTGATCCTGGTGGGTGATGAAGGCGAACTCGAAGCCGAGCTCGCCCGTTGTGCCGTGCGCGATTCGCGGCGGATCACCATCCGCCACGCGACGCAGCGGGTAGAGATGCACGAACTGCCTTCACAGGCGCTGCGCAACAAGAAGGATTCTTCCATGCGCGTCGCCATCAATCTGGTGAAGGAGCGCGCCGCCCAGGCCTGTGTCAGCGCCGGCAATACCGGCGCGCTGATGGCGACCGCCCGTTACGTGCTGAAGACGCTGCCTGGAGTCGAGCGGCCGGCGATCATTTCGACCCTGCCGACGATGCGGGGGCATACGCGCATGCTCGATCTCGGCGCCAATGTCGATTCGAGTGTGGATCAGCTCTTCCAGTTCGCCGTCATGGGCTCGGTGCTGGCGAGCGCCGTGGACAATATCGAGCACCCGACGGTAGGCCTGCTCAACATCGGCCAGGAGGAGATCAAGGGCAACGAACGGGTCAAGGAAACGGCCCGGCTGCTGGCGGCGAGCGATATCATCAACTATGCTGGCTTCGTCGAAGGCAATGACATCTATGAAGGAACAGTCGATGTCGTGGTCTGCGACGGCTTCATCGGTAACGTGGCGCTCAAGAGCAGCGAAGGAGTGGCGAGGATGATCTCCCATTATCTGCGCGAGGAATTCACCCGTTCGCCGCTTGCCCGTCTGCGCGCCCTGATGGCGCGGCCCGCGCTGCTCGCCTTCCGCGACAAGGTCGATCCGCGGCGTTACAACGGTGCAACCCTGATCGGTCTGCAAGGCATCGTGGTCAAGAGCCATGGCAGCGCCGACCAGCTCTCGTTCTCCCATGCCATCACCGAGGCGGTATGCGAGGTCATCAAGGACGTTCCGCAACGCATCGGCATGCAGCTCGAATCGCTGCTCATCGGAAGGCAGGCCTGAACCCCATGTATGCGCGCATCGCCGGAACCGGCTCCTATCTGCCGGAGAAGACGCTTTCCAACGGCGACCTCGAGAAGCTGGTCGACACCAGCGATGAATGGATCCGCGATCGCACCGGAATCCGGGTGAGACACATCGCCGCCGACGGCGAGACCACCTGTGATCTCGCGGAGGCGGCGGCGAGGCGCGCCATCGAGGCGGCGAACATCGCCGCCGAAGACATCGACCTGATCATCGTCGCCACCACCACACCCGATCGCGTCTTTCCGAGTACCGCCTGTCTGCTGCAGGAAAGGCTCGGCATCGCGGGCATGCCGGCCTTCGATATCCAGGCCGTGTGTACCGGCTTCGTCTATGCGCTCGGCATCGCCGACAAGTTCATTCGCACCGGCGCCGCGCGCTGCGCGCTGGTGGTCGGCGCCGAAACGCTTTCCCGCATCCTCGACTGGAAGGACCGCAGCACCTGCGTGCTGTTCGGCGACGGAGCCGGCGCGGTCGTGCTGAAAGCGAGCGACGAACCCGGCATCCTGTCCACGCATCTGCACGCCGATGGCCGGTACAAGGACCTGTTGACGGTTCCCGGCGGGGTATCGCAGGGCTATGAAAGTGTCTGCGGCGATGGCGCCTATATCAGGATGAAGGGCAGCGAGGTATTCAAGGTCGCGGTCTCGACACTCGGACGCATCGTCGACGATACCCTGGACGCGAACAGCCTGCAGAAGAGTGACGTGGACTGGCTGATTCCCCACCAGGCGAACATTCGCATCATTCAGGCCACCGCCAGGAAATTGCAGATGTCGATGGACCAGGTCGTGGTGACCGTGGATCGCCACGGCAACACATCGGCGGCGTCGATCCCGCTGGCCCTCGATACCGCGGTGCGCGATGGCCGCATCCAGCGGGGCGAAACGCTGCTGCTGGAAGCCTTCGGCGGCGGCTTCACCTGGGGCTCTGCCCTGGTGAAATACTAGCGATCGCGATGATGTTCGTGGCACCAGGCCTCGGCGATTTCCGCCTGTTGCAGACGGATGACCTTTCAACCTTTCAACCTTTGAATCCTGAGCTTTCGATCTTTCCATGAGCATACCTATTGCAGCAGTGTTCCCCGGCCAGGGCTCCCAGTCGATCGGCATGCTGGCCGAGCTCGGCGCCGCCCATGCAACGGTCAGGCAGACCTTCGACGAAGCATCAGCGACGCTCGGTTACGATCTGTGGACGCTGGTGCAGGAAGGCCCGGTCGAGGATCTCAACCGCACCGACCGCACGCAGCCAGCGATGCTGGCGGCGGACGTGGCGGTGTGGCGGGTGTGGCGCGAGCAGGGCGGCGCCATGCCGGCGCTGATGGCCGGACACAGCCTCGGCGAATACGCCGCGCTGGTCTGCGCCGGCGCGCTGGATTTCGGCCGCGCGGTGACGCTCGTCGCCGAGCGCGGCCGTTTCATGCAGGAAGCGGTGCCGGCGGGACAGGGCGCCATGGCGGCGGTGCTCGGACTCGACGATGAGCGCGTGCGCGAGGTGTGCGCGGCCGCCGCAGCGGGCGAGGTGATCGCCGCTGTCAACTTCAACTCGCCCGGACAGGTGGTGATCGCCGGTCATGCCACGGCGGTCGA
This sequence comes from Gammaproteobacteria bacterium, assembly GCA_034002745.1. Classification (GTDB taxonomy): domain Bacteria; phylum Pseudomonadota; class Gammaproteobacteria; order SZUA-140; family SZUA-140; genus JAITWN01. The sequence goes on along the minus strand of JAVEZY010000038.1, from coordinate 1,067 downwards.
ACGCGCGATCGGTCTGGCGAAGGAAGCCGGCGCGAAGCGGGCCCTGCCGCTGCCGGTCAGCGTGCCCTCGCACTGCGCGCTGATGAAGCCGGCGGCGGAGCGCATGGCCGCGCTGCTCGAGGAAACCACATTTGCGGCGCCCGCGGTACCGGTATTGCACAACGCGGACGTGCGTTCGTACAGCGAGGGCGCGGCCATCCGTAATGCGCTGGTGCGCCAGCTGTACAGTCCGGTCCGCTGGGTCGAGACGGTGCAGGACATGGTCGCGCGCGGCACCCGCACGATGATCGAGTTTGGTCCGGGCAAGGTGCTCAGCGGGCTCGGCAAGCGAATCGACCGCGAGCTGGTCGCCTTCTGCGTACAGGACACCGCTTCCCTGGAGGAAGCGCTGACGGCACAGCACGGCGCAGTCTGAAAGAGGAGACGGGAATGAGCTTGCAGGGAGAAGTGGCGCTGGTGACTGGAGCCAGCCGCGGAATCGGACGTGCGATCGCCGATGAGCTTGGACGTCTCGGCGCGACGGTGATAGGTACCGCGACCACTGCGGAGGGTGCTGCGCGCATCGAGGCGCACCTCAGCGCCAGCGGCGTTACCGGCGCCGGGATCGCCCTCGACGTCACCGATCCGCAGAGCATCGAGACCGCGATCAAGTCGATCGAGGAACGCTTCGGTGCTCCGGGCATCCTGGTCAACAATGCCGGCATCACCCGCGACACCCTGATGATGCGGATGAAGGACGAGGATTGGCAGTCCATCATCGACACCAATCTCACCTCCATTTTCCGCGTATCACGCGCCTGCCTGCGCGGCATGACAAAGGCGCGCAAGGGGCGGATCATCAATATCGCTTCGGTCGTCGCGGTCACCGGCAATCCGGGACAGACCAATTACGCGGCGGCGAAGGCAGGAATCATCGGCTTCAGCAAATCGCTGGCCCGGGAGATCGCCACCCGCGGCATCACCGTGAACGTGGTGGCGCCCGGTTTCATCGATACCGACATGACGCGCGGCCTCGGCGATGCGCAGCACGAGCATCTCCTGCAGCAGATCCCGGCGGGCCGGCTTGG
>JAVEZY010000037.1:0-27630 GCA_034002745.1 Gammaproteobacteria bacterium | reverse complement strand
ACGGAAAAGCGCCGGGCGCCGCGCTGCAGCTTCGAAGCGGCACCGTGGTGGCGATGAAGGACACCCAGCTCACCGTGCAGGACGACGCCACCCGTGCGACCTGGACGCTGCCCTACGCAGCAATCGAACTCCCCGCCGACAGCCGGGCAGAGCCCCGGTCGCCGATGCCTAGGTCCGCCCAACGTCCCACCCGCGAGGACTTCCGCGGCGGCGAGTCGGCTCTGCATGCCGTGCCCCGCACCTCGATGGACTGGCTCGTGATCGTGCGGGAGGGATTGCCCGCGGTGTCGATCGACGCAATTGTTCGCCTCACGGGTATTCCACAGAGGGTGTTGGCGCGCGCCCTCGGTATTTCGGAGCGGACCTTATTGCGTCGCAAACGAGCGGGCACGCTGTCGCCTGACGAATCAGCCAAGTTGGTCCGGTTCGCCCGCGTCGTGGAACGGGCAGTGATGGTTTTCGAGAGCGCTGACGCCGCGCTGAACTGGCTCCAAGCCCCCAATGTGTCGCTCGGTGGGGTGACGCCGCTCTCTCTTTTGGATACCGAGGTCGGTGGCGACAGCGTGTTGGACACGCTTGGGCGAATTGAGCACGGTCTCTTTGCCTGATTGGATTCCGGGGGGCGTATGAGTCGATCTGGCGGTCGGTTCATCTGAGAGCTCGATGCACGGGATGACCGTTACAGCTGTGCTTAACGGCGGATTGCCATCTGGCGTGAGACGGGGTGAGTTTGGAAGAATCTTCGGGCTAATTAAATATGTCCGCGTAAACTTTATTAGCGTTCCGTCTTAGTTAAGCGGGCTTCATAGGGCCCCGATGGATGCGATCCCGCTCGTGCTGAGGGCGCTGGCCGTCGGTGCATGCGAGGTCGCTGCGTTCGTTGAGAATGTGTCGCAAGGCATCGACGACATGGTCAGCAACTCCCGAAAAGGGGGCGCGGCCGCGCCAGAACTGCAGCACCTAGCACCGGGGCTGACGGCGCTGTGTGGCAAGTTCTGCACTGCATGATCGCAGTGGCTCTCCCTCTGTCGCAGTCTGCGGCTTGGCGGATCATTCAGTAGTGACGGAGGACATGGTTGTCCGTCCAAGGCAGCGATCGGGAGAATGCCGGACTGCCCTCACATCACCACGCTTGGTCGAGTATCGCGAAGATGTCCTCCGGGCCTGCAATTGGACGAGGATTGCTTCGGACCATCATGTTCTGCATCCCACCACTGGCGATCGCGGGGAAGTGTTCTTTCGTGATGCCCACGTCCCGCAGGCGCGTTGGCATGCCGAGATCCTGGATCAGCGACTCGATGAGATCCGCCGCCTTCGCGTCACCGTGACCCAGTGCCTCGGCGATAAGCGCTTGACGATCGGCATTGACTTGTTCGTTGTAGCGCAGGACGCTGGGCAACATGACGCATGAAGTGTGGCCATGGGGTACGTCTGCCACTGCGCCCAGCTGGTGGCCGATGCCATGGCTGGCGCCCCATTCGACACGTCCAAGTCCTGTGGAGCACAGCCATACGCCGAGCTGGCTCTGAAGGCGAGCCTCGATATCTTGCGGGGCCACGTGGGTGCGCCGTAGCGAGTCAGCGAGCATCCCGAGCCCATAGAGACAATTGGCATCGGTGAAAGGCGTCGGTTTTCGCGAGCAGACCGTCTCGACTGCGTGATCGATCGCGCGAATGCCGGTCGAGAGCCACAGCCAGTCCGGGGTATGCAAAGTGATTCGAGGATCGAGAATCACTGACTGTGCGCCGATCTCCCGGCCTGAGAAGAGATCCTTAACTTGTCTCGAGGGGTCCGAGCATCCGGCGAGCTGGCTGAATTCGGCTCCAGAAAGCGTTGTCGGAACGACGACTTGGCGGATGGGGGGCGTGCGCACAGGAGGCGTGTGCCGGCGACCGTCTTCGAGCACGCGTATCCGATACTCACCAAGTTGTTCTTCGCTCTGAATGTTCTCCGCCAGGCAGATCAGAAGGACTTTCACGGTGTCGATGGGGGTGCCGCCGCCTATCGTCACGATCAAGTCCGGCGCTGCGTGCCTGACCGCCTCGGCTGCTGTAAGCACGCTCGCGCGAGGCACATGTTCGACGCATTCGTCGAATATTCCGCAGTAGTGGTCGCCGAGCGCAGCACGAATCTTGTCGATGACGTCCGTGGCTCGTGAAAGTGATCGGCTTGCCACCAGGAACACTCGCCTCGCGTTCATGGTTTCCACCAGTTCGGGGATGGCTTTGGCAGCAGGTTCACCGTAGATGATCCTGTCCTGCGCCAGAAATTCGTATCGGCCACTCGTGATCACGTCGTCTTCTCCATGGGTCCTCTTCTTCGGATGCAGGTGCGACCTCGATTGGGGCTGCAACCTGTTACACATGGTATCTAAGGAATACTGGCGAGTCACGTTAATAAACAGCCGTATAGAGTTGGGCATGCTCGGAAAGCATGCCCTTGCTGCATTGCGTCAATTCACAGTGCTATCAAGGACTCCGAACGCAAAACTAGGTCAGGCTGCGAATCCGGCGTAATGCTGATGTTAAGCAGTTTTGCTACTTCTTCTTCAGCTCATTGACTTGAGTGGTGACCTTCGGTAGATTAAAGTTACTCGTGAGTAACAAAACGGTCCGTGTGGTTATGGACTGCCGATTCAAGTCCAGATGTGCAGGTCTTTGGGTGTCCAGGAGGGTGTGGTGACGGGCAATAAACAAGAGCTTGTTGAGATCTACCGGCGCATGTTGAGCGTCCGCACAGTCGAGTTGAGGCTGGCAAGGCTTTTTGCCGATGGGGAGGTTCCAGGCTTCATCCATCTGAGCGTCGGCCAGGAGGCTGTTTCCACTGCGGTCGGTGCGGCGCTGCGACCGGACGACACAGTTTCTTCCACGCATCGCGGCCACGGTCATGCGTTGGCGAAAGGGGTCGCACTCGACGACTTCTTCCTTGAGCTGCTGGGTCGTGAGGAAGGTATTTGCAAGGGGCGTGGTGGCTCCATGCACGTTGCGAACCTGTCGATCGGCATGCTCGGTGCAAACGCGATCGTCGGCGCGAGCATACCCATCGCCGTCGGCAGTGCCCTCGCCCATCAGGTGAGAAAGGTCGACTCTGTGGCTGTTGCGTTCTTTGGCGACGGAGCGGTCGCAGAAGGGGTCATGCACGAGAGCCTCAACATGGCCGCACTGTGGAAGCTGCCACTGCTTTTTGTTTGTGAGAACAACGGTTGGGCGGAGTTTTCGCCTACCCATCTGCAATTCGTAGCGTCGCTTGAAAAGCTGGGCGCGGCTTTCTCCATTCCCTATACGAAGGTGGATGGCAATGATGTCGTGGCGGCCCTAGAGGCTGCACGCAGTTCGGTCGAACGTATCCGTCGCGGGGAAGGGCCGGAGATCCTCGAGTTCATCACCCATCGCTGGCGCGGGCACTACGAGGGGGATCCGCAGAAATATCGTGCAAGTGAGGAGCTTTCGGGGCTCGACGAGCACGATCCCGTCGCGCGTCTTGAAACGGTGCTGCGAGCCCTGGGTGCAAGCGAGGAGGAGATGGCCGCAGTTCGTAGCGAAGTCGAAGACACGGTCGAACGTGCTGTTACGAGGGCGCGCGCCGGCAGTGCCCCCGAATGGGAGACAGCAATAGCTGACGTTTATACGACTACGGAGGGCGTTTGAATGGCTGAGATGCGCTTTGCCCAAGCGATCAATCGTGCATTGGCTGAATGCCTGGAGGAGGATCCTGCGGTCTTTGTGTTCGGTGAGGATGTCGCGGCGGCGGGCGGACCCTTTGCCGTTAGCCGCGGCTTGCATGCACGCTTTGGCTCCGACCGCATCCGCGACACGCCGATCTCGGAGAGCGCGATGGCGAATGCAGCTGTAGGCGCCGCGCTTTCTGGTCTCCGGCCGGTCCTGGAGATCATGTTCATGGATTTCATGACGCTTGCAATGGATGCGCTGGTCAACCAGGCAGCCAAGGCCCGCTTCATGTTCGGTGGTCAGGCATCGGTACCGCTGGTAGTGCGGACGCCTCACGGCGGTGGAATTAACGCAGGGCCGCAGCATTCCCAATGCCTCGAGGCGTGGTTTGCTCACGTGCCAGGGCTGAAGGTGCTGTGCCCGAGCAATCCGGCCGATGCCTATGGTCTGCTCAAGGCCGCGATTCGGGACCCCGATCCGGTGGTCTTTGTCGAGAACAAGGCGCTGTATGCGATGAAGGGCGACGTTCCGGACGGAGAGGTGATTGTGCCAATCGGCGCCGCGAACATCCTGCGCAGCGGTCGCGACGTGACGATCGTGACCTACGGGGCGACCGTGCAGCGAGCAGTGAAAGCAGCGGATGTTCTTGCCGCCGAGGGATTGGAGGCTGAGGTCATCGACCTTCGCAGCATCCAGCCCTGGGACAAGGAGACCGTGCTTGCGTCGCTGAAGCGGACGCACCGGTTGCTCATCGTCCATGAGGCGGTGGAGGCCTTCGGGGTCGGCGCGGAGATCGCGGCATGCATGGCCGATGTCGGTTTCGATGAGCTGGACGCACCGATCATGCGTGTTGCCGCCCCATTCGTTCCGGTGCCCTTCGCCCGGAGCCTCGAAGCGAGATATCAACCCCAATCCGACGACATCGTTGCGGCTGTCCGCAAGCTGTGCGCCTGACCTAGGAGATTTTCATGAGCGAAGAGAGCATTCTTACCGAAGTTCGCGGTCATGTCGGCCTTATCACGATCAACCGGCCCCACATTCACAACGCGATCGACTCCCCGACGATCAACCTTCTCGAGCAGGCCTTCTGCAAGCTCGAAGCCGATGAGCGCGTCCGCGTCATCGTCTTCACTGGCGCGGGAGAGAAGGCGTTCGTCGCCGGCGGCGACCTCGGTGAAATGAATGCCCGGCAAGGGTTGGCCCACTACCGGGAGTTTGCCGAGGATATCCATCGTGCCTTCCGGCGTTTCGAGGCAAGCGACAAGCCGACGATCGCCGCGGTGAACGGCTGGGCGCTGGGTGGCGGCACCGAATTGCTGCTTGCGCTGGACATTCGCCTCGTGTCGGAAACCGCGTCCATCGCGCTCACCGAGATCAATCTCGGACTGTTTCCCGGCGCAGGGGGTACGCAGCGGATCATCCGGCAGATCTCGCCCTGCGTCGCGAAGGAAATGATGTTCTCCGGCGACCGAATCTCTGCGGCCGATGCCGTGCGCTTCGGTCTGGCCAACCGGGTGGTGCCCGCGGCCCAGCTGCTTGACGAGGCCATGGCGTTGGCAGAAAAGATCGCCAGGAAGTCGCCACTCGTCCTGAAGCTCCTCAAGCGCGCACTGCGCGATGGTGCCGACATGCCCCTCACAGCAGCCCTGGCGCACGAGCAGGCCCTGGTTTCGCTGGTTTTTGACACCCGTGATGCACATGAGGGGATGAGTGCCTTTCTCGAGAAGCGTGCCCCCAACTTCACGGGGCACTGATCCAATGAGCGCTCTGAACGATCTCTTGATGCCCAAGCTTGGGCTCACCATGACCGAGGGCTTGCTCGCGGAGTGGTGCGTAGCACCTGGCGACAGGGTCTCTGCGGGCGACGTGATCTTTGTCGTCGAGACCGACAAGGTCGCCAACGAGATCACCGCAGAAGCCGATGGCGTCATCGGGGAGCTTCTGGTCGGGCAGGGTGAGACGGTTCCCGTCGGCGCCGTCGTTGCGCGATGGACGGGGCCCGGGCATGCGAGTGCGGCGACCACTGCGCCGCAACAGCCTGGCACGGCGTCGGCCTCAGCGGTTGCTTCGGGTGGTCGGCCGGCGAGCCCTGCCGAAGCGACCGCACGGGCGGGCAGAGTGGTCGCGACGCCGTTTGCGCGCCGACTCGCGTTCGAGCATGGCATCAGTCTCGCGGGCGTTGGTGGCAGTGGCCCGCGCGGTCGCATCAAGGCCGCCGACGTCCGCGCCGCGCTTGCGGCCGTCGCAGCGCAACCCGCACCGGTGGCGAGCGCGCAGCCCCCGGCTGGAGCCCGGCGCTGCGAAGTGATCCGGACCCCCAGCGGTGTCGAGCAGACGGTGGCTCGCCGCATGGTTGAAGCGAAGCAGCAGGTGCCGCACTTCTATCTGTCGTCCGAGGCGGAGATTAGCGAGCTCCTCAGCCTTCGGAAGCGCCTCAACGCTGATGAAGGTGCCCTGCGGCTGACCCTGAACCACTTCCTGATTGCCGCCGTGGCGCGGGCGCTCGCAGAGCAACCGTCCCAGAACCGCATCTGGCGCGATGGCGAAATCATCGAGTTCTCCACACTTGATGTCGGTGTGGCCGTCAGCACCGAGCGCGGACTGATCGCGCCCGTCGTCCACGATCTGGCGGGTCGCAGCCTCGACGAGATCGGCCGCATCGCAAACGTGACTGTCGGTCGCGCACGCGACGGCAGAAGCACGCGCGAAGACCTGCAAGGCGGCGCAATCACTATCTCCAATGCAGGCATGTTTGATGTCACCTACATGACCTCGATCATCAATCCGCCTCAGTCCGCCATTCTCGGCGTCGGTAGCGTGCGCGAACTGTTCCGCCCCGGGCCCGATGGAGCACCCGCCTTACGTCGCGAGATGGGTTTGGTTTATGCAGGTGATCACCGTATCCATGACGGCGTCAGCGGTCTCAAATTTCTGAACCGCGTCATTGCTCTTCTTCAGGATCCGTATTGCCTGCTCCGTTCGATCAATATCTAGAACTAGAAAGGATGAGTCATGGATTTTTCTTTTACCGACGAACAGCTGATGATGGTCGATACCGCGAAGCGGGTCGGCGAAGCTTTCGGGCTTGAATACTGGCGCGAGCAGGATCGTAAGAAGGCCTTCCCGGCCGAATGCTGGAAGGCAATTTGCGAAGCGGGGCTTTCCGGTGCAGCCTTGCCCGAGGAGTACGGTGGTGCAGGGCTGGGTATGTTCGAACTCGCCCTGATCACCGAGGCGCTTGCCGAAACGGGCGCCGGCGCTACCGTGGGCCAGCTCTTCATGATCAACCCCATCTTCGGCGGTGTTTCGATATCGAAGTTCGGTACCGAAGAGATGAAGAAGACCTTGCTGCCCGAGCTCATTGCCGGTCGTATCAATTGCTGCATGGCCCTCACCGAGCCGGATTCGGGAACCAATACGCTGGGCTTGAAGACTTTCGCTGCTTCCGATGGTGACGGGTGGCGGCTGAATGGCCAGAAGATCTGGATTACCGCAGTCGACTCCGCCCAGAAGATGCTTGTCGTAGCGCGTACCCGCAAGCCTGACGAGGTCAAGCGCCCCACGGAAGGCATCTCGATGTTCCTGATCGACGTCGAGCGCGCAGGGCTCAGCTACACCCCGATCGAAAAGGCCGGGACCCAGACACTCAGCGCGTGCTCGGTCTTTTTCGACAACGTCCGCATCGAGCCGTACGAACTGATCGGAACACTGGATAACGGTTTCCGTGAGCTGCTCGACGTCCTGAATACCGAGCGCATCGTGACGACGGCCTGCATGGTTGGTGCCGGACGCCTCGCCGAGCGGCTCGCCGTCCAGTACGCCAACGACCGCAAGGTGTTTGGCGGACGACCGATTGGCAGCTATCAGGGGCTGCAGTTCCCGCTCGCGCAGTCGCACGCCGAACTCGAGTGCGCCCGCCTGATGAATCTCAAGGCGGCAACCCTATGCGACAACGGCCAGCCGTACGGAACCGAAGCGAACATCGCAAAGCTGATTGGATCGCAGGCGGCGACGCATGCGATCGAAAGCAGCATGCAAACCATGGGCGGCATGGGCTATGCGAAGGAGTACCACGTCGAGCGGTTGTGGCGCGATGCGCGCCTTTTCAAGTTTGCGCCTGTGTCCGAGGAAATGGTCCTGAATTACATCGCAATCCATGACCTTGGCCTGCCCAAATCGTACTGATACCCGGAAGGGATCGTCCGGTCCTGAAAAGCAACGTCAAACATACTGAGAGAGGTCCCATGATCAATTTGAGCGCGTCGATCTCGTTTCACGCAGACCGTACTCCAGATCGGGTCGCAGTCATCTATCAGGACCGGGTCATCACCTATGGTGAGCTCAGCGACCGAATTCTGCGCATGGCCGCGTTGCTGCACGCCAGGGGGATCGGGCGAGGTGATGTCGTTGCCCTGTTCCTGAAGAACAGCCCCGCCTTTCTCGAGATCGCGTTTGCCGCCAGCTACCTCGGTGCGGTGTTCCTGCCGGTCAATTACCGGCTTGCGGCATCGGAAGCCGAATACATTCTCCGGGATGCCGGCGCGAAACTCCTCTTCGTCGATCATGAGTTCTCCGCGATCCAGGCGCTGGACATTCAGAAGATCGCTCTCGATAGCGCGACCCAGGTGGATTCGAGACTGCTCCCGGGCGCGGCACCTGTAGTGCCTGAGCCATGCTCGTGTCAGGAAGACGATCTGGTCAGGTTGATGTACACCTCGGGCACGACTTCCCGCCCCAAGGGCGTGATGCACAGCTATCGCAACATTCACTGGAAAAACTTCGACCATATTCTCGCTCTGGGGCTGGGGGCGGAGGATCGTCTGCTGGTCGTCGGTCCCCTCTACCACGTCGGGGCATTCGACCTCCCGGGCATCGCGGTGCTGTGGACCGGGGGGATGCTCAATATCCATCGGGAATTCGATCCCGTCGCAGCGCTCGAGGCGATCGAGCGTCATCGCCTGACGGGGGGGTGGATGGCGCCGGTCATGCTTAGCCGCATTCTCGCTCTCGAGGACTCCACGCGATTCGATCTGAGCAGCTTCCGCTGGTGTGTCGCCGGGGGAGAAAAGACACCGGAGAGCCGAATCCGCGATTTCACCAGGGTCTTCGCGAACGCCCGCTTCATCGATGGCTTCGGAATGACCGAAACATGCAGCGGCGACACGCTAATGGAGGCTGGTCGGGAGATCGAGAAGATCGGCTCCACAGGCAGGCCGCTGATGCATGTGGAGATCCGTATTGTCGATGAGCAGGGTAACACCCTCCCTCCGGATACCGACGGCGAGATATGCATTCGCGGCCCCAAGGTCACGAAAGGCTACTGGAATGCGCCCGAAAAGACCGCCGAGAGCTTCTTCGGAGATTGGCTGCGTACCGGAGATATCGGTCATCTGGATAGGGACGGCTTCCTGTACATCACGGACCGTGCAAAGGACATGATTCTTTCCGGGGCAGAGAACGTCGCGTCCTGTGAAATCGAGTCTGTCCTTTACGACCTGCCGCAGATACTTGAGGCGGCGGCGATCGGCGTCGCGGACGAGAAATGGGGTGAGCGCATCGTCGCCGTCGTGGTGCTGAAGCCGGGGACGCATCTGACCATCGAGGAAGTCGACCTCCATTGCAGGAAGCATCTGGCCGGATTCAAGGTGCCGAAGGAACTCCGGATTGTCGATGCACTGCCCAGAAACCCGTCCGGGAAAGTGCTCAAGAGGGTGTTGCGCCAGGGCGACGCAGCGCGCTGAGCCCCATTCAAACAACCTATTTCTTTTGGCAGGACAATCATGAGCCTAACAAAAAAGTTGGCAGAGTTCGTGACCACACTGGATGTATCGTCAATACCCGCCGAGGTCGTCGAGAAGGCCCGCGCCTGCATTCTCAATGGCTACGGCATTGCCTTGGGGTCGCATCAGACGCCGTTCTATTCGGTGGCGGGGCGGGCTGCTCTAATGATGGATGGCGAGCGCAGCACCGGACCGGAGTTGCTGGGAGATGGGCGACGTACCACTGTCGCCGGTGCGGCGTTCGCGAACGCCGCACTGTTTCACGGTCGCGCCCAGGAGGACACTTGCGGGGTCGCGCACTTCGGCGCGATTCTCCTGCCGCTGCTCACCGCCATGCTCGAGAACGGCGAAGGCGAGATCACGGATTACCTGCCGGCGCTCGTGGCGGGTTACGAGGTGGGCGGCCTGCTCGAAGCGGCTTACTCGGCGAAAACGACCCCCGCCGGTCTTCGCGCCAGCCCACTGTACGGAACAATCGCCGCCGCCGCGGCGGTCTCCCGCATGTGGCGTCTGGATGCTGGGAGGACGGCGGCAGCCCTAGCCAACGCCGCGTCGTTCGCAGGGGGAATTCTCCAGTCGTTCGGCGATGGAACAGACGAGTGGCGCTACCAGGTCGGCATCGCCTGCCGCAATGGCCTGGCAGCGGCGTCGCTCGCTGCGCAAGGCTCCGTGTCGGCGGACAACGCCTTCGAGGGCAGGAGCGGCTTCGTGCGCGCTTTCGTGCGTTCCGATTGCGACGTCGAGGCGCTTGCGGCGCGACTTGGGAAGGTGTGGGCCATCTCCAGCGTGACCTTCAAGCCCTATCCGGTGTGCGCGCTCAACCAGACCCCGGTCACCGTCGCACTTGCGCTGAGGGAATGCGCCGAATTTCGGCCGGAGGCGGTGAAGTCGGCGCGCGTCGTCCTGAATCCGGTGGTTGTCGGGTACGCGGGGATGGATTCATGCGGGCCATTCGAGAGCATCTCCGGCACGCTGATGAGCGTCCAGTTCTGTGTGGCGACCACGATTCTCTACGGTACGCCAACGGTTGCCAGCATGAAGCGCTTCGACGATTCGGGCGTCAACGCGCTGATGCCCCGCATCGAATTGGTGGCCGACGAAGGAATGGGGCTGCTTGCCTGCCGTATCGAGCTCGCACTCGAGGGGCAGTCCGAGCCCTTGGTCCAGGAGTTGAGAGCCGACACGCGCAATTACAGCTATGACCGTCCGACCGTGGCCGCATTGGTGCGCCGCATCGGCAATGAGACGGGCGTTCCCGAGCGAGCCTATGACCTGATCGAGCGCTTCGCCGAGCAATTGCCGAATGCAGCGCTGGCCGACGTGCTGTCGGCCTTTAACGAGATCCGCAGCCCCGGTCGGGGTGCAGGTGCGCACCACTAGGTTAGTACATTGGTGGCGAGCTGGAGTAGTCCGTTCAATAACGAGGAGACATCGATATGCAGTTCTTCAAAACGAAACACAACTTTCTGGTGCTCGCCACTGCGGCGCTGATCGGTGCTGCCCCCAGCGCCTACGCCGCGGAGACGATCCGCATTGGCATGACGTCCGCGCTGACTGGTCCTTACAACGAATTCGGCGAAGGCAACAGGCGTGCCGTCGAGCTGGCTGTCGAGCAGTGGAATGCGCGTGGCGGCATCAATGGCAAGAAGATCGAGATCGCGATGCTGCTGGACGATCAGCTGAACCCCGATCGTGCGGTGCAGAACATGCGCCGCATCCTCGACGACAAGAGCATCGTCGGGATCATTGGGCCGGCCGGCAGCGGACCGACCCTGGCCGTGATCGACATGGTGCAGGCGGACGGCCGGCCGTACATGAACCCGATTGCGCAGACGCCGGTCATCACTTACCCGGATGGCGTGGGCACTAAGCCGCGCAGCAACGTTTTCTCGTTCGCGCTGCAGAACGACGTCGAGTCCGTCGCCATGGGGCAGTTCCTGGCGAAGAAGTTCAAGCGCATCGGCGTGATCCATGAGAGCACGGCGTATGGCGTATCGGGCCTCGAGTACCTGACTGCCTCAATCGAAAAGAATGGCGGCAACAAACCAGTGGCCGTCGATTCCTACAACCAGGGCGCGCAGGACATGACCGCACAGGTTGCGCGTCTGAACCGTAGCGGGGTCGACGCGATCGCAGCGATCGGACTCGGAAAGGATCTTGCGGTGCTGCGCCGCACAATGGCCCGTCTGAACGTCACGGCTCCGCTGATCGCGTCGAACGGCGCCCTCGGACTACCGTACCAGGAAGGCGCTGGGGAGCTAACGACGGGTACGCTGGGTACCATGATCGGGGCATTCAGTGACCCCATGGGCAAGGCCACTGCGGCATTTGCCGAAGCCTACAAGAGCAAGTACGGCACTGATCGCTGGTGGGGTGCCGACCCGACCCGTCCGCAGTTGTTCATGGCGATCTCCGTCGCCAACGGCTATGACGCCGCCAATGTCCTATTCGAAGGGATTCGACGCGCGAATTCGACCGATCCGAAGGCGATTATCTCTGCGATCGAATCGATCCGTGATCTGGAGGGGGCGAACACCACCTACTCGTTCTCGCCGGAACGGCATCACGGTATTGAGACCGAGGCCGTCAAGGTCTTCGAGTACGCACGCGAGGGCGATGCGGTCCGCCTGCGCCCGGTTGCCAACTGACAAGCGATACACGGAATGACCCGCACCGGCCCGTCGTCATGGGCCGGTCGGATCTGAACGCCGTCTGAGAGGTAGAAATGGATTTCTTGATCCAAATGATCGCATCGGGACTGAGTGTCGGCGCTGTGTATGCGTTGGTCGGTCTTGGGCTGAACCTGACATTTTGGACCACCCGGGTACTCAACTTTGGACAGGGTTCGGTCCTCATGGCGGGGGCGATGATCACTGCGGTCCTCGTCGCGCGTGGCTGCAACGTATTCCTCGCCGTGGCCTTGTCATTGGTCGTCAGCGCCTTGATCCTGTGGGTGATCGAGTTCGTTGGTGTCAGGCCAATGCTCAGGATTCGCGGCAGTATGGGCTGGGTTGTCTCAACGCTCGGCGCAGGGATTTTTCTGCAAGGCTCGGCGAGTTGGTTGTTCGGAACACAGGCTGTCGCATTCCCGGATGTCCTGTTCAAGAGCAGTGACACCATTGAACTGCTCGGCGCCTACATATCGGTGCAATACATTGCGGTATTCGTTATCAGTGTCGTCATCGTCGGCCTGATGGAGCTTTTCCTGCGGCGGTCCACCTGGGGCTACGGGGTGCGTGCGGTGGCGCACGACCGGGAGCTTGCCGCGCTCATGGGCATTCCAGTGCGCCGCGTGGTCGTCGGTTCCTTCCTAGTTAGCGGTCTGCTGGCGGGCGCGGCGGGTGTCCTTGTGGCACAGGTCTCGGGGACGGTGGATCCCAACTTCGGCTTGCACCTGCTGATCCTGTCATTCGTAGCCACCGTCGTGGGCGGCATGGGCAGTGCGGTCGGTTCGCTCGTCGGCGGCCTGACCCTGGGCGTCATTGAAAAGCTGGTCGGTGGCTACGTATCGCCCGCAGCGGCAGAAATGGTCGCCTTTGTTCTTCTCGTCGCTGTGCTGACTATTCGCCCACAGGGTTTGTTCGGCAAGGCCGACACAGTGAAGGTGTGAAGACATGAGCAAACTTGTGGATCTCATTACGAACACCTGGACGCTCGCTGTCCTGTGCGTCGTGCTTGCGTTGGCCGCCGGCTTCGTCGAGACCGGCACGGTGCAGATGTGGAGCTTCGTAGCCATCAACATCTTGCTTGCGCAGAGCATCAATCTGCTCACGGGTATAACCGGGCAGATATCTCTCGGTCACGCGGGGTTCTTCGCGATTGGCGCGTATGCCAGCGCATTGCTGATGAAAGGGGCGGGTTTGCCGCTGCCTGTCAGCGTCGTGGTGGCCGCAGCCATCTCGGCGGGGGCTGGCTATCTCCTGTCGATACCGGCGGGACGCGTCCGCGAGTTCTATCTGGCAATGATGTCGCTCGCGTTCGGCCTGATCGTCTATGAGCTCGCGCGTGAGTGGAGGGGGCTGACCGGCGGCGTCATGGGCGTGCGCGGGGTTCCGTCCGCCCAGATCGGAACGCTCTCGCTCTTCGGCTGGGTGCTCGACAGCGCTTGGTACTTCCGCATTCTGCTGCTGAGTCTGATCGGCACCATGATCGCCTTTAGGAACTTCGTGAAGAGCCATTACGGGCGGGCCTTCTATGCCGTGCATGTCAGCGAGATCGCGGCCGGGACTTTGGGCGTGTCGCAGGCGGCGACCAAGCGTGCCGCGTATGCGCTAAGCGGAGGCATCGCAGGCCTCGCAGGTGGTTTCTACGCGCACCTGGTGGGTTACCTGACGCCCGAGAGCTTCGGGCTGATGCGCTCGGTCGAGATTCTCGTCATGTCGATCGTCGGTGGTCTCGGCTCACTCACGGGACAGGTGCTCGGTGCGATCGTCTTCACGTATTTGCCGCAGCGTCTCCAGGCCTTCAGCGACTATCAGTTCATGGCCTACGGGTTGATCCTGATCTTCGTGTTCACGCTCTTGCCGAACGGTCTCGCGGGGCTCCTGAAGACGCGCACGCGCTACAGCAAGTTCGACCAGCTCGGCGGCATCGGGAACGCATCGCCTGCGGTAGCGTTGACACAGCGTCACTCGGACAAGGCCGCCAGCCATGGTCCGCTGATACGTGTCGAACAAGTGACTATGGAGTTTTCGGGGCTGCGCGCGCTGTCAGGGGTCTCGCTCGACCTGCAGCCTTCCTGCATCACTGCGCTCGTCGGGCCGAACGGATCGGGCAAGAGCACCCTCGTCAACGTCATCAGTGGTCTCTACAAACCGACCTCGGGCCGAATCCTGTTCAAGGGCAAGGATATCGGCGGACAGCCGTCCCACCGGATCGCGGCCGCCGGCATCACGCGGACATTCCAGGATCCGCGCAACGTGCCCAGCTTCACCGTCCGCGAGAACATCCTGATGGGGGCGAACCGCCTCTATGTTCATGGTCCGCTCGCCGCCGCACTTAACACGCCGCATGCCAAGGCTGAGGAGCGCGAGATGCTGGGGCGGGTCGAGGCCCTGATGGCGACAGCAGGCCTCACGCATCATGCGGAGGACATCATCGGCGATTTGCCCTATGGGATCCAACGCCTCGCGGAGGTCGCGCGTGCGCTCGCGAGCGACCCCGAGCTGTTGCTGCTCGATGAGCCCGCAGCGGGACTGTCCGAACATGAGGCGGAAAGGCTCGTGCAATTGATCAGGATGGCGGCCGACCACGGCGTTGCCGTGCTGGTGATTGACCACCACATGGACTTCCTGGCACGCCTGGTGAATGACGTCGTCGTCTTCGAGGCCGGCGAGGTCATCTACCGGGGCGACATGGATGGCATGCGCTCGAATCAGGCCGTGATCGAAGCCTATCTTGGCAAAGAGGAGGTCTCCCATGCTTGAGGTCCGGGATCTGAATGTGGCGTACGGCGCCGTGGAGGCCATCCGGGGATTGAGCCTGGTAGCGCATCCGGGGCACATCACCGCGCTGATCGGTGCGAATGGTGCTGGAAAATCGTCGCTCATGCGTGCGATCTCCGGGATCACAAGGCCGCGTGCCGGGCAGATCCTGCTCGATGGGCGGGACATCACCCGGTTGGAGCCGCATCAGCGAGCGCGGCTCGGACTCGCGCACGCAATGGAGGGGCGGCGAATACTGCACCAGCATACAGTCGAGGAAAACCTGATCACGGCCTGGCACTTCCGCAAAGCCGCAGGGAGCTACCACGCGGCGCGTGATGCGGTGTACGCACACTTCCCTATTCTCGGCGAGCGCTCCCACGCGAAGGCGGGCACGCTGAGCGGAGGTCAGCAACAGATGCTGATTCTGTCGATGGCGACACTCCACAAGCCCCGCTTCGTAATGCTCGACGAGCCCTCGCTCGGGCTGGCACCGATCATCGTCAGCCAGATCTTCGAGTTCATCAAGGGCTACTGCGGCGAGGGCGAGCGTGTGGTGCTGGTCAGCGAGCAGATGGCCAGCTTGGCCTTGAAGGTTGCCGACTTCGGCTACGTACTCAAACACGGGAAGGTGGTATTCGAGGGCGACCGCGAACACCTGTGCGCCGGCGGTCTCGCCGACCTCTCGGGCGCTTATCTCGGCGGAACGGGGGCGCACTAATCCAGATGGAAAAGATGGCAACGGAACAAGCACGTCCGGCGGACGACGCGCAGGTCGATTTGGTGGTCCTGGGGGGCGGTCCTGGCGGATACACGGCGGCGTTCCGCGCAGCCGACCTCGGGATGTCTGTCGCGCTCGTAGAGAAGCACGCCAACCTTGGAGGCGTATGCCTCAACGTGGGCTGCATCCCCTCGAAGGCGCTGCTGCAGGCATCGCGGATCCTCGAGGAGGCGCAGGAATGGGCGGTGCGTGGTATAGCCTTCACGGCGCCGGAGATTGATCTCGCGCGCCTGCGCGGGTGGAAGGAGTCTCTGGTCGAGAAACTTGGCAAGGGGCTCGCGGCTTTGGCGGCGCAGCGGCGTGTCCGCATCCTCTCGGGCGAAGGTCGCTTCATCGGTCCTCACGAACTCGATGTTGCGGGGCATGGCCGCCTGAGGTTCCGTCAGGCGATCATCGCCGCGGGCTCGCGGCCGGTCCGTCTGCCGTTCCTGCCGGATGATCCGAGGATCATGGATTCGACCGCAGCGCTGGCGCTCCGGGATATTCCGGGCCGGATGCTGGTCGTGGGGGGCGGCATCATCGGTCTGGAACTCGCCGCGGTTTACGCGTCCCTCGGCACCCGGGTCAGCATCGTGGAACTCACCGAGGGCTTGCTTCCCGGTTGCGACCGCGACCTCGTCAAGCCGCTCGAGAACCGCATCCGTAGCCGCTACGAAAGCATCCTGGTTGGAACACGGGTTACGGCGGTGGAGGCACTTCCAGATGAGGTGAAGGTGTCGTTTGACGGGCCAGCGGCCCCTGCCTCGGCGGTATATGACAAAGTTCTGGTTGCGGTAGGGCGGAGCCCGAATGGCGCGTTGCTTGGCGCAGAGCGCGCCGGCGTCATTGTCGACAACCGCGGGTTTATCCCAGTGGATGCTTCACAGCGTACCAACGTGCAACACATTTTTGCGATCGGTGATGTCGTAGGTAACCCGATGCTCGCGCACAAGGCCTCATACGAAGGCAAGATCGCGGCGGAATGCGCCGCGGGACATCAGGTTGCCAACGATGCGAAGGTGATCCCTGCCGTGGCGTATACCGACCCGGAGGTCGCCTGGGTGGGCTTGACCGAGACCGTCGCCAAGCGGGACAAAATTCCGTACGAAAAGGCGATCTTCCCTTGGGCGGCGAGTGGCCGCGCGATGACGATGGGCCGGAGCGAGGGGCTGACCAAGATACTCGTGGACCCGGACAGCCGTGCGTTGCTCGGGGTGGGCATTGTCGGCCCGCATGCCGGCGATCTGATCGCGGAAGCGACCTTGGCGATTGAGAACGGTTGCGAGCCAGGCGATGTTGGGCTGACTATCCACCCGCATCCTACGCTTTCCGAAACCCTCGCCTTCGCTGCTGAGGCCTACGAGGGAACCTTGACCGAGCTGTTTCTAGGAAAAAGACGATGAATCGGTTCGCTGGGGACGTAACAGTTTCAGGAGGGCGGGTGAGTTTGCAGCCGCTGCTAAGCATGAACTCGATCTTCTGTGAGGGGTAAAACATGGCGGTTTGGAAAAACATGGTCCCCAATCGTAAAGTCTTGCGCGAACTCAAGCGCGAGGCGTTGCTGAGGGAAGCGGTTGCTGCGTTCAACCAGGACGGCTTCCACGCAACATCGCTGGACGACATCGCGAACAGCCTCGGGGTGACGAAGGCAGCGCTGTACCGCTACTTCCCAAGCAAGCACGCGTTGCTCTTCGAAGCCTTCAACGAGGCATTAAAGGTTGCGTTCGAGAGTCTCGATAGGGCCCAGCGTTCGGGAGGGAATGCGCTCGAGCGGCTCCAACTGGCGATCCAGGGATACCTCGAGGTGGCCCTGAGCGAGTTGAGCCGGTGCGTGATCCTGACCGAGGAGCACGCCCTGTTGCCTGAACATCGCAAGATCATCTTCGAGCAGCGGGATAAATACGAGGGAGCGCTGCGTGACCTTGTCAAAGAAGGTATCGAGGAGGGCAGCATCGTCCCCTGCGATTCGAAGCTTGCGATTTTTGCCATATTCGGCGCCGTCAACTGGGTGCCCAAGTGGTACAGGGTGGGAGGGGCCTGGAGTAGCGAACAACTTGCGAAGGGGCTTTCCCAACTCGTTTGCCGCTCAATATCCGCTACCCCGATCCCCAGACTGCCGACCGACATCGCGCTGCTGAATCTGCCCGAAACAGAAGCCCCGGTGAGGGGGCGACTGCCAGGTCTGCCGTCAAACCCAAGAAGTCCGGGAATTAACGGGCCGGGTGCGCTCAAACAGGAGAAATTCAGATGACGATCATCGTCGCATATGTCCCGAGGCCAGAGGGACTTGCTGCACTGGAAGAAGGCATCAGGTGTGCTACCGAGCGCAAGGAGCGACTCCTCGTCGTGAATGCTGGGTCGGGTGGGAGCCATGACGACCCCACGCTGATCAGCGGTAGCGATGGTGATGACCTGCAGCGCCGCCTCGACGCTAGTGGGCTCGATGCGGAGTACAAGCAGTTCATCCGTGGCAACAGCGTGGTGGAGGAGATCACCGAGTTGGTGGAAGCGCTGAAGGTGTCCTTGGTGATCATAGGGCTCCGAAAACGCTCACCCGTCGGAAAGCTGATCCTGGGGAGCATCGCGCAGGATCTGCTGCTCAACCTCCCTTGTCCTGTCCTGTGCGTGAAAGGTCAGGCCTGAGAAAGACGCTGTTCCGAGAGACGACGTATCCTGTGACTCTCTCCCCCGATGATTCAATCTCCTCCCTCATGAATCGTCGGACTTTGTCCGGCTTGGCAACATGGATTGACCAAGCCGGTTTTTTTTCTAGTGCCGGTTCCCGCGATGTACGTTCATCTTTTGGACTGCAGACGGTTCGAGGCGGCGACCACGATCGGCGCATGGCGTCTGTTGCCCGGTATCGGCCTGCTCGAGCGGTTTTCTTCTGAAAATCACCGGCCTTCCAGCTCGGTCAAATAACACGTTCCCAAGCACTGCATCCGGACGGCAAGGTCACTCACCTCACCTTGGGATTGACATGAATCGATTGAATTCCCTTCATGCGGCTTCTCCAGTGTCAACTACCGATGGCAAGCAGCCGGCCGAGGACGGCTGGCGGTTTGCGCACGAGCGATCGATATCGGTCCGTTGCACGGAACATGTCGATGGCCGTATTCGCGCTGTCGGCCTGCTCGTGGATGATAAAGGTATTCCAGTTATGACCTATTCCGGCAAGACGATCGGGGAGGGCGAGGCCATGCACCGATTGCGAGTCGAGCTGTTAGTCAGCGTTGACCTCATCATCGAGTCGGTGGATGTCGAAATGATCGAGATACCCGGAGACGCTTGTCGGCAAATTCGTGAAGCGTATCAGGCGCTCCGGGGTACATTGATAAGTAAGGGGTTTTCGAGGATCGTGCGCGAGCGTTTGGGGGGCGTTTCCGGTTGCGTGCACTTGAACAACCTGATCTTGCAGATGGCTCCGGTAATCATGCAGGCGCACTACGCACGCTTCCTCAAGCCGCAGCATCCTCTTGAGACGCGCGCAAAGTTCATCGCAACGCTGGATGGCTCGTGCCACATCTTCGACTCCCGCAAAGCGGGCAGCGGCGGTTGAGCCGATAACTACGACCTGAGCGATCTCTCGACCCGGTATCTCACCCAGAGCATCATGGGCGTCCGGTGCGGCAGCGCGATCGAGCACGCGGGCAGCGAACGGAGAAGTCATAGACAAGACACAGCACGCCGTGCCGGCTGCCGCGAAGTTAAGGTGGCCTTATGGGAGGGCTCTACGTTTTCCCACTTCCAACGGGCCGTCCTCATGCTACCGTTCGTGCTGCATGCCCTACAATCGCTGGCGCAGCCTCTCGCACGTTTCGGACGTACCCACGACGCCATCTCCAATGGCAGCTCGCCGCCCTACCAAAAAGGGGGGGGCGGCGATTCTCACACCGAGAAGCTCTCGATCGTCACTGGACCCCGTTCTCACTGGCCCAGCGCACGAAGTCTCGCCCGGTAGTCAAGCGCTTCGAGATCGACTGATTCTGTCAGCGTCCCGCCCAGAATGAACAGCCCCGGAGCCTGAGCGAACCTGAAGACTTTGTAGAGCCAGAAGGCGTCTTCAGCCTCTTCGGAGAACTCGACCTCGTTACGACCGGCGCGTAATCTCAAGCCGTTATGCTACTCAGGTAGGTGCGCTCGGATCAGCACCAACTACGCATCAAGCAGATGACAGCAACGTCCGATCGAGAGGACGGATCTTGTTGAAGGCGTGACGCCCGACAGCAGCGTCTCCGAGGCCCTTAAGGGACCGCGTAAGGCTGCACTAGGTACTGTGATTTACTGGGTGCTCACGCGGACACGCCGTAGAACAACCGCCACAGCAACTCCTCGACCCGTCGAGCGCCCAACTCGGTCAACGCGACGTCAATAGGCGCGCGATCGCGCAGCATCGGGTGTGGCGCGTGCATGAACGCACGCGCCTCTTCGTCCGAGGCCCAGACGTGAAGCGCGGTTGCGAAAGCGCGTGCCAGACGCTCGGTTTTTTCGGATTCCCCGGAGCTCAGGTGGGCGCTGGGTCGCATGAGCGTAGACTTAGGGACGATGCGATGCAGCAGAGCGTTGCGCTCGTCGGGTCTCAGGCTGATGCGTTCAATGAGGGCTTTTAGTGCCGCACTCGGCAAGCCGTGCGCCACCTGCTCGTCGAGTTCGGCGAAAGAGCGTGGCGTAGGCTCGAGTGCCATGACCGCGCCGATCTGCTCAGGGGTGACAAGAAACATCTCGGGTGCGTGCCTCTGGTTTGACTTGCGGATGCAGCGGGGCGTGGTGGGAATGATGCCCTCTCCTCCAGACGGAGAGCTTGCCGTAATCTAATGAACTTCGGTTGACGGTGCGCATCAGGTCAGTCTTGGTAATGGAGCTATAGCTGCGCGACATTAATTCGCGTACTTCACTGGCTCCGACCTATGTCAAGATGGACGTGATTCGCCCAGCAACGGAGACCACCATGCCTAACTTGACCGTCACGACGGACAACCACAACGAGCACGCGATGGCCGATTTTTTCTCACGGGGGCCCTACCTTGAGCCTGAGCGACAGAGCGATGGCCGCAGCTGGCCCGGCAGGCAAGCGCTATATGAACGGATGGTGAGGTTAAAGCACGGTGTGTCCAGACCGCGTCGTGTGGGCTCGAAGACAGATACTGCTGAAGAGTGAGGTCGACGAGGCAGTCTATGAGTTTTCGACTATATTGCGCCACACTTCCACAAGATGGCCGTGTGACTTGTTCTTGTTTTCGACTTTGGCAATAACGTGCCTCTGGTAGAGGCGCTGTTGAGGTCGTGATGGCGCTGGAGTTGAGTTTTCAACTTTATTTGCGCAGAACACGCAGTTGTTCCTTGCCATTAAAGTCGAAAACGTGGCAGTAGAGTCGAAAACGCCCGGGCATCTCGTCCGGGCGTTTTCGTTTGGGTGGATTTGTAGGTCTCTGACCACCGACTTGCCCGATCTGCCCCCGACACCCACCCCAAGGTGGTTGAGTTGTGCGAGCTCACGCAGTGGGCCGAGGGCATGGTGTGGTGCTCGCCCGAGCGCCACGGCGCGATGACCGGCATCATGAAGACGCAGATCGACTGGATACCGCTGTCGGTGGGTGCCGTGCGTCCGACTCAGGGCAAGACGCTGGCGGTGATGCAGGTGTGCGGCGGCTCGCAGTCGTTCAACGCGGTCAACCAGATGTGCGTGCTCTGACGCTGGATGCGCATGCTGACCATCCCCAACCAGTCCTCGGTGGCCAAGGCCTTCCTCGAGTTCGACGACCACGACCGCATGAAGCCCTCGGCCTGCTACGATCGCGTCGTCGATGTGATGGAGGAGCTGGTGAAGCTCACCCTGCCGACGCGTGACATCGCCCCCCAACTCGTCGACCGCTACAGTGAACGCAATGAGAGCGCCCAGGAACTGTCGAAGCGGGTGAGTCAGGCGTCGATCTGACCTAGACGGCCCACCCCGCCTTCCTTGGCGAACGATCAACAACCATTGCCCCGAAATGAGCGCTCCAATGTGACGGTCCCCTGCCTGCTCTCCGCCTGGTCGGCGCACGAAGCCGAACTGCTGCGCTACCTGCGCCACCACGTCCGCCCGCCGTCGGAGGCGGAGGATGTGCTGCACGATCTTTTCCTCAAGGCCTTGCGCCAGGGCGAACGCTTCTGTGACGTGAACAACCCCCGCGCCTGGCTGTTCGAGGTGGCGCGCAACGTGGCTGTGGACCGCGCGCGAGGGGTCCGCAGCAGCGAGCCGCTGCCGGACGACCTGGTGGCGCCCGATTTCGAGCTACCGCCGGTCGACAGCCTGTCGGCCTGCCTGCCAAGAGTGCTGCTCGAACTTGCTGCCGAGGACCGCGAGGCCATCGAACTCTGCGATCTCGGTGGGATGACCCAGGGGCGTTTTGCAGCGCTGAAGGGCTTGTCGCTGCCCGGGGCAAAGTCGCGCATTCAACGCGCACGGCAGCGGCTGCGAGCGCAATTGCTGCGGTCCTGCCAAGTACAGGTCGATGAGACCGGCGCCGTGTGTTGCTTCGTGCCGAGGCCACCCCCCGCCTAAAGTCCAGCTGGTTCTTGCATCCATTCCGTCCCGGCTGCGTCATCAGTGTGAGGCGCCCTACGCCGACGGGAAGGTTCGCTGGCGGCGAGCGACAAGGGTGCGATGGTCCCCCGCTGACGCAGGAGAACCCACTCGATCATGGCCCGGGAATGCACCTGTACTGATGCCAGCCAGCTCGGCGTCGTCGAGATCGCGGCGGCCTTGCGCACCGACTGCGAGAACGGTCTGGGCTCGGCCGAAGTCGAACAGCGCCTTGCCCGCGGCGGCAGCAACGCCCTGCGCAGCGTGCCCACGGTGCCGGCATGGAAGCGCTTGCTGGCGCAGTTCCACGACCCCCTGATCTATCTGCTGCTGGGCGCGATAGTCGTCACGCTCGTCGTGCGGGAGATCGAAGGGCAAACGGGCTGGCCATTCGACGCGATCGCGATCGCAGTGATCGTTGTGCTGAACGCAATCCTGGGCTTCGTGCAGGAGGCGCGGGCAGAGAATGCGGCTGCCGCATTGGCGAAGCTCAGCGAGGTGATCGTCAGCGTCATCCGTGATGGTCATCTCCAGCGCATTCCGAGCACCGCACTGGTGTGCGGTGACCTGCTGGTGGTAGCGGAAGGGGATGCCGTCGGTGCCGATGCCCGCCTCGTCCGCACTGCGACCCTGTTCGTACAGGAGGCGTCGCTGACCGGTGAGAGCGAACCGGTGCTCAAGGACGCGGCAACACTGGCCAGCGCGGTACCCGTGGCCGATCAGCGCAACATGGTGTTCAAGGGAACGGCGGTCGTGCGCGGCAACGGCCTCGCGCTGGTCACGGCGACCGGCATGGACACGCAGATGGGTGCCATCGCGGCCCTGCTCGAGCGCACCGAGGAAGATCCGACCCCGCTGCAGCGCGAGGTCGCGCTGATCGGCCGCATGCTCGGCGCGGCGGTGCTCATCATCGCGGCCATCGTGGTGGCGTCGGTTGTGCTGGAGTTCGAGATCCGCAGCGCACGCGACTTGCTGGACGTGCTGCTGCTCGGTGTGTCGCTTGCCGTCGCGGCGGTGCCGGAGGGGCTGCCTGCGGTTTTGTCGATCGTGCTCGCGATCGGCGTGCAACGCATGGCGGCACGCAATGCGATCGTGAAGCGGCTGTCCTCGGTCGAGGCGCTTGGGTCGGCCTCGGTGATCTGCTCGGACAAGACCGGCACCCTGACACGGTCGGAGATGACGATCGTGCGCGTCGCCACGTTGTCGGGTACCACCGAGGTCAGCGGTGTCGGTTATGCGCCCGAGGGCGAGGTTCATCAGGCGGGTGAGGCGCTGTCGCAGGGCCCGTTGCATGCCGAGCATGTCATCGTGCTTTCCGGCGGCAGCCTTGCCGGCAATGCGGATCTGAGCCAGACGGCAGACGGCACCTGGCAGATCCAGGGCGATCCGACCGAGGCAGCCTTTCTCGTCGCCGAGCGCAAGCTCGGCGTGCACGAGCGCCGCTACCGCCGCTTCGAGCGCGTCGCTGAAGTGCCGTTCACGTCCGAACGGAAGATGATGTCAGTGATCGCAATCGACCACGAGCGTGACGATACCCCTGTGGTGATCGCCAAGGGCGCGCCGGATGTGCTGCTGGGGCGCTGTACACAGGCCCGCGTCGGGCTCGATGTCGTAGCGCTCGACGACGACATCCGTAGCCGCCTGCTGGCCGACGTGGATGAGATGTCCGACGCGGCCTTGCGCACCCTGGCGGTCGCCTATCGACCGCTCGCTGCGGGCGAGGATGCGCAGGCCGGAGAGACGCTGGAGCAGGGGCTGATCTTCGTCGGCACGGTCGGCATCATCGATCCGCCTCGCGGGGAGGCGAAGCAGGCGATCGGCGAGGCCCTTCGCGCGGGCATCCGCGTGATCATGATTACCGGTGATCATCCACGCACCGCGGCGCGCATCGCGGCCGATCTCGGCATCACTCCGCCCGGCGCGAAGGCGATCTCCGGCGCGGAGATCGATGCGATGGACGACGCGGCCTTTGTCGAGGTGGTGAGGACGATATCCGTCTTTGCCCGTGTCGCGCCGGTGCACAAGCTGCGCATCGTCGATGCGCTGCAGGCCGACGGACAGGTCGTAGCGATGACCGGGGATGGGGTTAACGACGCACCAGCCCTGAAGTCGGCCGACATCGGCGTGGCGATGGGGGGCACCGGCACCGAAGTGACGAAGGAGGCGGCCAAGATGATCCTCGCCGACGACAACTTCGCCACCATCGTTGCCGCCGTGCGCGAGGGGCGGGGCATCTTCAACAACATCGAGAAGTTCCTCCGCTACCTGCTGTCGTCCAACATGGGCGAGGTGCTGACGATTTTTCTCGGAGTGGTCTGCGCCGGCGTGATTGGCTTGCAGACGGACGGCGCAACGCTGGTGTTGCCGCTGCTGGCGACCCAGATCCTGTGGATCAACCTGCTCACCGATTCCTGGCCGGCTATGGCGATGGGGGTGGATCCGCAGGCCGACGATGTGATGGCGCGTCCGCCGCGGCGTGCGGACCAGCGTGTCATCGACGCGCGCATGTGGGCGGGGGCGGTGCAGACGGGCCTGATGATGGCCGCGGCAACCTTGCTAACGATCGATCTCTTCTTGCCCGGCGGGCTAATCGAGGGCGCGCACGACATCGACACCGCCCGCACTGCCGGCTTCACCGTGCTGGTGTTCGCCCAGCTGTTCAACTGCCTCAGTGCGCGCTCCGCGCTGACGAGTGCGTTCCATCGACCCTTCGTGACCCCCTGGCTGTGGGCGGCGATCGGCCTTTCCACCTTGCTGCAGGTGGCGGTCGTTCATGTCGAGCTGCTCAACCAGGCCTTCGGGACCGTGCCGTTGACTGGGGCGCAGTGGCTGATCTGCCTGGCGATGGCCAGTACGGTCCTGTGGTTCGGGGAGCTCCGAAAGGCTTTGCTGTGCCTCGGGCGTCCGTCCGTGCCTGCATCCTTTTCGGCGCATGAACGTCATCATTCATAGACAGCTTGTAGTCGAACAGACTCTCCGCTAGCGTTGGTCAGGTTCACGCTTGGCAGCAGGACTCTCACTTTCTCGCTGGAGTTCGCATCATGGACACCCTGCTTTCCTGGGTTCTCCCCGTCGTACACGGCGGGCTGGGCAATCTGGCCGCCTATCTCGCCGCGCATGTCCTGCTCTGCTTGCTGCCCGCGTTCTTCATCGCCGGCGCGATGTCCGCGCTGATCCCGAAGGAGACGGTTACCCGCTTCCTCGGTCGCAACTCCAGCAAGGCGGTGTCGTATCCCGCTGCAGCTGCCGCCGGGTCCTTGCTGGCGGTGTGCTCGTGCACCATCGTTCCGCTCTTCGCCGGGATCTACAAGAAAGGCGCCGGCCTGGGACCGGCGATCACCTTCCTGTTCTTCGCCCCGGCGGCCAACATCCTGGCGCTGGTCTACACCGGCGGCATCATCGGCCCCGATCTTGCCGTCGCGCGCTTTCTGCTCTCCCTGACCTTCGGCATCGGCATTGGCCTGATCATGGCCTTGATCTTCCGCAGCGACGACGCCGCGCACGACCGCGCCACCGACACCGCCTTCGGTGCGCAGGGCGCCGGGATGGGGCGGATGGCGCTGGTCTTCCTGTCGGTGTGGGTGGCGCTGCTGCTGGCGGGGACGCTCAAGCTCGACGTGCTGACCGGCACGTACCTGAGCTTCGAGGTGCCGCTCGCCGATGCCCAGAGCTGGCAGGCCGCACTCGACCGCCTGGTGCCCTACGACGCGGCCAAGGGCGAAGAAGGTGTGTCGCTGCAGGGTGTGGTGCTGATCGGGCTGCTCGGTGCGATCGGCTTTGCCGCCTGGCGCGGACTGGAAAACATCGTCGAGGGCGCCAGCGCATGGACCTGGATCAGCCTCGGACTGATCGCGGCGACCCTGCTGGTGGCTGCGCTGTCGGTGCAGTCGGTGGAAGGCGGGCTGCACATCGGCCTGA
The DNA here is from genome assembly GCA_034002745.1 of Gammaproteobacteria bacterium. Taxonomy (GTDB): domain Bacteria; phylum Pseudomonadota; class Gammaproteobacteria; order SZUA-140; family SZUA-140; genus JAITWN01. Next base: position 1,516 of record JAVEZY010000037.1, on the reverse strand, counting down.
CCGGCAAGTTCTTCGCCGTCGCTGCCGCGCTCGCGGTGCTGCACTTCATAGTGCGCCACCGTCTGAACGAGGACGAGCTGCGCGACTGGCTGTGGGAGTCCTGGCGCTTCGTGAAGCAGATCTTCCCGCTGCTGGTGGTGGGCGTGTTCATCGTCGGCATGATCCGCGTGCTTATCCGGCCCGAATGGATCCAGATGCTGGCTGGCACCAATTCGCTCACAGGCAACCTGGCCGGCGTGGTGTTCGGCGTGTTCATGTACTTCCCGACCCTGGTCGAGGTGCCGATCGCCAAGATGTTCCTCGAGCTCGGCATGCATCGCGGCCCACTGCTCGCCTACCTGATGTCCGACCCCGAACTGTCGCTGCAGAGCATTCTGATCATCTCGGCGATCATCGGCCGGAAGAAAACGTTTACCTACGTTGGCTTGGTGGCGCTGTTCAGCGCTGCTGCTGGCCTCATCTACGGCGCCTGGATCGACGGCGCTTCGCTGCTCATGCTCGCGCTTTACCTGGCGGGTTTCATCGCGCTGCTGGCGGTGCTGTTGTCGGTTGCAAGCCGCCACACGTCCTCACTGAAAGGAGTCTGACCATGCTCGAGATCAAGGTGCTCGGCCCCGGCTGCGCCAACTGCCGCAAACTGGAAGAACTTGTCCGCGAGGCCCTTTCCACGACGGGCATCGAAGCCGAAGTCCTGAAGGTCACCGCCATGGACGAGATCATCGCCCACGACGTGCTCAAGACCCCGGGGCTGGTGATCGGTGGCAAGCTAGTTTCGTCAGGGCGGATTCCGACGACGGCGACGATTGCAGAGTGGATACGGGCAGCCTGAAATCGACCGACCGCAACAAACGCGGAGTGATAACGGGCAAGAGAAATACCATGACAGAGTGGCTGACCAAGGCACGCAGCACGACGCTGGCCGTAAGTAGGCCGGACGGGACGTAGCGTTTGCAGAGGGCGCCCTTTGCGATCAAACGCTCGTCGTGAGTGACGGCTGTACTCGGTTACCTGCCGGATGAGCGACGTGTGAGCGAGTGACTGTTCCGGGTTGGTAGCTGCCGTCATGAGATGGAGCCATCGACGGTAAGGGCGAAGTGACGCTTAGCACAGGTGCCGCGTTCGCTGCTGTTTCTGAAGAGGGCGGGGAGTCGTCGAGGAAGGCTGAGCTTGGCTGGAAGAGGAGGTCGGTGATCCGACAGCTTTTTCCGCGCTTTGTTTAACAGCGATTGGCTTGCAGCACGGGGGGCGTGGCGCGTGCGTCCGACAGACAGTCTTTAGGAGAGCGTTGGCGCTCCTGGCCTGGAACTGCGCCTAATTCGGGGGAAGGGGCGTCATCAAGCGACTGGTGCAGACCTGAAGGCACCGGAGTGTCTTCATGCACCCGGTCAGCGCGAGAGCTCAGCCAGAACGCCAGCCAGAACGCGCGCGCCTGCGATCAGATCCGCCTCGTCAGTATCTTCGGCAGCGTTATGACTGATTCCGCCGTGGCTGGGTACGAACAGCATCGCAGTCGGAC
>JAVEZY010000036.1:0-27656 GCA_034002745.1 Gammaproteobacteria bacterium | reverse complement strand
TCGATACTGTCAGGCTAGAGTATGGTAGAGGAAAGCGGAATTCCACATGTAGCGGTGAAATGCGTAGATATGTGGAGGAACACCAGTGGCGAAGGCGGCTTTCTGGACCAATACTGACGCTGAGGTGCGAAAGCGTGGGGAGCAAACAGGATTAGATACCCTGGTAGTCCACGCCGTAAACGATGAGAACTAGATGTTGGGAGGATTAAACCTCTTAGTGTCACAGCTAACGCGTTAAGTTCTCCGCCTGGGGAGTACGGCCGCAAGGTTAAAACTCAAATGAATTGACGGGGGCCCGCACAAGCGGTGGAGCATGTGGTTTAATTCGATGCAACGCGAAGAACCTTACCTGCTCTTGACATCTGCGGAACCCTCCAGAGATGGAGGGGTGCCTTCGGGAGCCGCAAGACAGGTGCTGCATGGCTGTCGTCAGCTCGTGTCGTGAGATGTTGGGTTAAGTCCCGTAACGAGCGCAACCCTTGTCCCTAGTTGCCAGCGAGTAAAGTCGGGAACTCTAGGGAGACTGCCGGTGACAAACCGGAGGAAGGTGGGGACGACGTCAAGTCATCATGGCCCTTATGAGCAGGGCTACACACGTGCTACAATGGCCGGTACAAAGGGCTGCTAACCCGCGAGGGGGCGCCAATCCCAAAAAACCGGTCGTAGTCCAGATTGGAGTCTGCAACTCGACTCCATGAAGCCGGAATCGCTAGTAATCGCGGATCAGAATGCCGCGGTGAATACGTTCCCGGGCCTTGTACACACCGCCCGTCACACCATGGGAGTCGGTTGCACCAGAAGTAGGTTGCCTAACCTTCGGGAGGGCGCTTACCACGGTGTGGTCGATGACTGGGGTGAAGTCGTAACAAGGTAGCCGTATCGGAAGGTGCGGCTGGATCACCTCCTTTACAAATGTGAAAGGATAACGGCGCGAGCGCTCGCACAAATTGCTTGATTTTCGGTAGTCGAAGGGGTTGCGACTGCGGGTCTGTAGCTCAGTTGGTTAGAGCGCACCCCTGATAAGGGTGAGGTCGGTGGTTCAAATCCACCCAGACCCACCACGAAAAATGGGGTCAGAGAAGAGTTTGCTCTGGTGCCGTTTTCGTATGGATTGGAGTCGGAAAATTCGTCTCTGACCCCAATTTAAGTCAGGGGCCATAGCTCAGCTGGGAGAGCGCCTGCTTTGCAAGCAGGAGGTCGGCGGTTCGATCCCGCCTGGCTCCACCAGCAATAGAAGTAAGAAGTTAAAAGTGCAAAGCGGTATGTTTTACTTTGTGCTTTTCACTTTGTGCTTTATACTCCGCGCGCTTGGCGTGCGTAGTCGCTCTTTAACAATCAGGAGAAGTTGTCAAAAGGCGCTGAACGAATCGAGAGGTTCGTTCAAATTGGGTATGTTGCATTAGAACCGACTATATGGCCCAGTCTGTTTGGGGTTATATGGTCAAGCGAATAAGCGCATACGGTGGATGCCTTGGCGGCAACAGGCGATGAAGGACGTGGTAGCCTGCGATAAGCTTCGGGGAGCTGGCAAACAAGCTTTGATCCGGAGATTTCCGAATGGGGAAACCCACCGCTTCGGCGGTATCCGTATCTGAATACATAGGATACGGAGGCGAACCCGGGGAACTGAAACATCTAAGTACCCGGAGGAAAAGAAATCAACCGAGATTCCCTTAGTAGCGGCGAGCGAACAGGGATTAGCCCTTAAGTCCATCTTTTTCTAGTAGAACAGTCTGGAAAGTCTGGCCATAGCAGGTGATAGCCCTGTATACGAAAGAGACTGATGGATGAAATCGAGTAGGGCGGGACACGTGTTATCCTGTCTGAATATGGGGGGCCCACCCTCCAAGGCTAAATACTCGTTGCCGACCGATAGTGAACCAGTACCGTGAGGGAAAGGCGAAAAGAACCCCGGAGAGGGGAGTGAAATAGAACCTGAAACCGTATGCGTACAAGCAGTCATAGCCCGTCTCCGGACGGGTGATGGCGTACCTTTTGTATAATGGGTCAGCGAGTTACTTCTCAGTGGCAAGGTTAACCGTTTAGGGGAGCCGTAGGGAAACCGAGTCTGAATAGGGCGAATCAGTCGCTGGGAGTAGACCCGAAACCGGGCGATCTATCCATGGCCAGGGTGAAGGTGGGGTAACACCTACTGGAGGCCCGAACCGGGATCTGTTGAAAAAGATTCGGATGAGCTGTGGATAGGAGTGAAAGGCTAATCAAGCTCGGAGATAGCTGGTTCTCCCCGAAAGCTATTGAGGTAGCGCCTCGTGTATCACTCCCGGGGGTAGAGCACTGTTATGGCTAGGGCTGCATTGCGCAGTACCAACCCATTGCAAACTCCGAATACCGGGAAGTGCAAGCACGGGAGACACACGGCGGGTGCTAACATCCGTCGTGAAGAGGGAAACAACCCAGACCGCCAGCTAAGGTCCCAAAATTACAGCTCAGTGGGAAACGATGTGGGAAGGCATAGACAGCCAGGAGGTTGGCTTAGAAGCAGCCATCCTTTAAAGAAAGCGTAATAGCTCACTGGTCAAGTCGGCCTGCGCGGAAGATTCAACGGGGCTTAAGCTGTATACCGAAGCTGCGGATGCGTACGATCCTCGGATCGTATGCGTGGTAGGGGAGCGTTCCGTAAGCCGTTGAAGGTGTGTCGAGAGGCATGCTGGAGGTATCGGAAGTGCGAATGCTGACATGAGTAGCGATAATGCGGGTGAAAAACCCGCACGCCGAAAGCCCAAGGTTTCCTGCGCAACGCTCGTCGGCGCAGGGTTAGTCGGCACCTAAGGCGAGGCCGAAAGGCGTAGTCGATGGACAACAGGTTAATATTCCTGTACCTCGCGTAACTGCGATGGGGAGACGGAGAAGGCTAGGTCAGCCGGGTGTTGGACGTCCCGGTTTAAGCGTGTAGGGAGATCTTCTAGGCAAATCCGGAAGGTCAATCCTGAGACGTGATGACGAGTTCCCTTCGGGGAGCGAAGTGATTGATGCCATGCTTCCAGGAAAATCCTCTAAGCTTCAGGTTACGTGGGACCGTACCCCAAACCGACACAGGTGGGCAGGGTGAGAATCCCAAGGCGCTTGAGAGAACTCGGGTGAAGGAACTAGGCAAAATAGCACCGTAACTTCGGGAGAAGGTGTGCCTCCATTACGTGAAGGGCCTTGCGCCTGGAGCGGAAGGAGGTTGCAGTGACTAGGTGGCTGCGACTGTTTATTAAAAACACAGCACTCTGCAAAGACGTAAGTCGACGTATAGGGTGTGACGCCTGCCCGGTGCCGGAAGGTTAATTGATGGGGTCAGCGCAAGCGAAGCTCCTGATCGAAGCCCCGGTAAACGGCGGCCGTAACTATAACGGTCCTAAGGTAGCGAAATTCCTTGTCGGGTAAGTTCCGACCTGCACGAATGGCGTAACGATGGCCACACTGTCTCCACCCGAGACTCAGCGAAATTGAATTCGCTGTGAAGATGCAGTGTACCCGCGGCAAGACGGAAAGACCCCGTGAACCTTTACTACAACTTTGCACTGAACTTTGAACAAGCTTGTGTAGGATAGGTGGGAGGCTGTGAAGCCGGAACGCTAGTTCCGGTGGAGCCAACCTTGAAATACCACCCTGGTTTGTTTGAAGTTCTAACCTAGGTCCGTTATCCGGATCGGGGACCGTGCATGGTGGGTAGTTTGACTGGGGCGGTCTCCTCCCAAAGAGTAACGGAGGAGCACGAAGGTACCCTCAGCGCGGTCGGAAATCGCGCAGTGCGTGTAAAGGCAAAAGGGTGCTTGACTGCGAGACTGACAAGTCGAGCAGGTGCGAAAGCAGGTCTTAGTGATCCGGTGGTTCTTAGTGGTAGGGCCATCGCTCAACGGATAAAAGGTACTCCGGGGATAACAGGCTGATACCTCCCAAGAGTTCATATCGACGGGGGTGTTTGGCACCTCGATGTCGGCTCATCACATCCTGGGGCTGTAGCAGGTCCCAAGGGTATGGCTGTTCGCCATTTAAAGTGGTACGCGAGCTGGGTTTAGAACGTCGTGAGACAGTTCGGTCCCTATCTGCCGTGGGCGTTTGAGACTTGAGGGATGCTGCTCCTAGTACGAGAGGACCGGAGTGGACGTACCTCTGGTGTTCCGGTTGTCACGCCAGTGGCACTGCCGGGTAGCTATGTACGGAAGGGATAACCGCTGAAAGCATCTAAGCGGGAAGCTCTCCCCAAGATGAGGTCTCACTGGACCCTCGAGGTCCCTGAAGGGCCGTCCAAGACTAGGACGTTGATAGGCTGGGTGTGGAAGCGCAGTAATGCGCGTAGCTAACCAGTACTAATTGCCCGTGAGGCTTGACCATATAACACCCAAGCGGTTTGAGTGTGTATATGGCGGTTGTATGTAACATCCTCGCCCAAGACAACTTTTCCGAATTCGCTGCGTCAGTGGAGTATGCTCCACTGATAGCGGCAACCAGTTTCCCTGGCGGCCATAGCGAGTGGGAACCACCCGATCCCATCCCGAACTCGGAAGTGAAACTGCTCAGCGCCGATGATAGTGTGGGGCTTCCCCATGTGAAAGTAGGTCACTGCCAGGGGTCTATCGCAAACCCGCGAGTCCAACAGGATTCGCGGGTTTTTTTTGTTCTTCGGGAACGGTGCGCGCCCCGGGAGCGCCCCATGCCCCCTTTACGTGATGGAAAGCACGTCTGTCCCCGAGCATTCTTTTCGGCTATGTTATGCCCATGAACGTCGTCATCACAGGCGCCGGCCGCGGCATAGGGCTTGGCTTCGTCGAGCACTATCTGGCTGAGGGCGCGGAAGTCTGGGCCTGCGTAAGATCGACGCCAGCGGAGTTGGCGCAGCAGCGGGGCGAACGTCTTCACATCGTGCACTGGGATGTCCGGGAGCCAGCGCCGCGGGGCGGGGATCTGCTACCCGAGCGCATCGACCTGCTGATCAACAACGCCGGCATCTGGAGCGCCGGAGACGCGCCTCAGGGCCTGGAGGAAGTCACTCCCGATACCATGCTCGAGGTTTTCGACGTCGACTGCGTCGGTGCGCTGCGCGTCGTGCAGCACACGCTGCCGGCGCTCGGCAAGGCGCGCGGGGTCGTCGCCAACATGAGCTCCAGGATGGGTTCCTCGGGCGACAATACCAGCGGCAGCTGTTACGCCTATCGCGCGGCCAAGGCAGCGCTGGTCATCGTCTCGAAGTCCATGGCAATCGATCTGGCGCCGCGCGGCGTGCGGGTCATCACCCTTCATCCGGGCTGGGTGCGCACCGACATGACCGACCACAGCGGACTGATCGATGTCGCGCAGTCCGTCGCCGGGCTCGCCCGAGTCATCGACAGCGTCGGCGACTATCCGCTCGGCGCCTTCGTCGCCTGGGACGGGCAGCAGGTACCGTACTGATCTTGGGACGCGGCAGGGACGGATTCGTCCCTGCGCTCAGAGTGACGGGGTGGCGCTTCCCTTGATGTCCTGCAGGCCGAGCTCATTCCACAACTGCAGGCTCGGCTCCAGCTGGTTCATGGAATAGAAGTGCAGTCCGGGTGCTCCCCGTTCGAGAAGGGTGCGACAGAGCTCCAGCGTGACATCCAGGCCAAAGGCCCGCAGCGCTTCTGTATCGTCACCGAATGCTTCCAGCCGCTTGCGGATCCAGCGTGGAATCTCGGCACCGCAGGCGTCCGAGAATCGCGCCAGCTGGGTATGGTTGGTGATCGGCATGATGCCCGGCACGATCGGCAGATCGATATCCAGCTTTTCGCACGAATCCACGAATCGGAAGTAGGCGTCGGGATTGTAGAAATACTGGGTCAGTGCGGCATCGGCTCCGGCCTGCACCTTGCGCCGGAAGTTCTCGAGGTCGGCGAAGGCGGATTGCGCCTGCGGATGGAATTCCGGATAGGCTGCGACCTCGATGAAGAAGTGACTTCCAGTTTCGTTCCGGATGAACTCCACCAACTCGTTCGCATAGCGGAATTCGCCCGCGTCTCTCATGCCCGAAGGCATGTCTCCGCGCAGCGCGACGATATGGCGTATGCCCCGCTCGCGATAGGCGGTGAGAATGTCGCGGATGTTGTCGCGGGTCGAACCGATGCAGGACAGATGCGGCGCCACATCGATTCCGGTGTGATCCTTGAGATCGATCACGGTCTTGAAGGTGTTGTCCCGCGTCGAACCTCCTGCGCCAAACGTCACCGAGAAGAAGCAGGGCTTGAGCTCGGCAAATCCGGTGCTGACCGCACGCAGCTTGTCAGCGCCCTGGGGTGTCTTGGGCGGGAAGAATTCGAAGCTGAATGCCTTGGGATATGAGGTCTGCGATTTCATGGCCTGAGACGGATCGGAGGAGTGGGGCAGGGATCGGTTGGCCGGTCGCCGCGAGACGACCGGCCATGCCGAGGATCAATAGCGGTAATGGTCGGGCTTGTACGGTCCCTCGCTCGGCACCCCGATATAGGCTGCCTGCGCCGGCGTGAGGGTGGTCAGGTGGGCGCCGATCTTCTGCAGGTGCAGTCGGGCGACCTCTTCGTCCAGCTTCTTGGGCAGGACATAGACCTCGTTCTCGTACGTGCCGGTATTGGACCACAACTCCATCTGCGCCAGAACCTGGTTGGTGAAGGAGTTGGACATCACGAAGCTCGGATGGCCCGTGGCGCAGCCCAGATTGACCAGCCTGCCCTCGGCGAGAAGGATGATGCGCTTGCCATCGGGGAAGATCACATGGTCGACCTGGGGCTTGATGTTCTCCCATTCGCAGGCGTCCAGACCCGCCACGTCGATCTCATTGTCGAAATGGCCGATGTTGCACACGATCGCCTGATCCTTCATGACCTTCATGTGCTCGAACGTGATCACATGATAGTTGCCGGTGGCGGTGACGAAGATGTCGGCCTGCGAGGCGGCGTCATCCATGGTCACCACGCGGTAGCCTTCCATGGAGGCCTGCAGCGCGCAGATGGGATCGATTTCGGTCACCCACACCGTCGCACCCAGGCTGCGCAGCGACTGCGCGCAGCCCTTGCCGACGTCGCCGTAGCCGAGCACCAAGCAGATCTTGCCCGCGATCATCACGTCGGTGGCGCGCTTGATGCCGTCGACCAGCGATTCGCGGCAGCCGTACAGGTTGTCGAACTTCGACTTGGTGACCGAATCATTGACGTTGATCGCAGGGAAGGGAAGCTCGCCCCGCTTCTGCATCTGATAGAGGCGATTGACGCCGGTGGTCGTCTCTTCGGTGACGCCGCGGATGTTGTCGCGGACGCGGCTGTAGAATCCGCGATCTTCCTTCAGGCGCGCGCGGATCGCCGCATAAAGACAGCGCTCCTCCTCGCTCTCCGGGTTGTCCAGCACCGAGGGATCCTGCTCGGCGCGGGCGCCCAGTACGGCCAGCAGGGTGGCATCGCCGCCGTCATCCAGGATCATGTTGGGCGTGCCGCCGTCATGCCACTCCATGATGCGGTGCGTGTATTCCCAGTACTCCTCCAGGCTCTCGCCCTTGTAGGCGTAGACCGGGACGCCGCTCGCAGCGATCGCGGCCGCGGCGTGATCCTGCGTGGAGAAAATATTGCACGAGGCCCAGCGCACCTCGGCGCCGAGCGCCGTCAGCGTTTCGATCAGCACCGCAGTCTGGATCGTCATGTGCAGGCTGCCGGCGATGCGCGCGCCCTTCAGCGGCTGCTCGGGACCGTACTTCTTGCGCAGCGCCATCAGTCCGGGCATCTCGGTCTCGGCGATCAGGATTTCCTTGCGTCCCCATTCCGCCAGCCCCATATCCGCGACCCGGTAGTCCGGGCCGGGCTTCTTCGCTGTTTGCGTGCTCATCAATCGATTTCCTCGTATCTGCTGCCCCGGGGGGCTTTTGTCTTCAGGTGGCCGTACCGGCGCGGCGATCAGCCCGCTGCCCGGATGCCCGCCGCCTCGCGCAGCGCCGCTGCCTTGTCGGTGCTCTCCCAAGGGAAGCCGTCTTCCTCGCGTCCGAAGTGGCCGTATGCCGCGCTCCGGGCATATATCGGCCGCATCAGGTCGAGCATCGCGATAATGCCCTTGGGCCGCAGGTCGAAGTGCTCACGCACCAGGCCCTCGAGCACCTGGTCCGCCACCTTGCCGGTGCCGAAGGTTTCCACCATCACCGAGGTGGGTTCGGCAACGCCGATGGCGTACGAAACCTGGATCTCGCAGCGCTCGGCAAGTCCGGCCGCAACGATGTTCTTGGCGACATAGCGGGCGGCATAGGCGGCGGAGCGGTCGACCTTGCTCGGATCCTTGCCGGAGAAGGCGCCGCCGCCATGACGACCGGCGCCGCCGTAGGTGTCCACGATGATCTTGCGGCCGGTCAGGCCGCAGTCGCCCATCGGGCCGCCGACCACGAAGCGGCCGGTCGGATTGATGTGGAACAGGGTGTCGCGCGAGATCCACTCCGCGGGCAGCACCGGCCGGATGATTTCATCCATCACCGCCTCGCGCAGCTCCTTCTGGCTGATCTCGGGCGCGTGCTGGGTGGACAGGACGACGGCTTCGATCGCCACTGGCTTGCCGTCGACGTAGCGCATCGTCAATTGGCTCTTCGCGTCCGGACGCAGCCAGGGCAGGATGCCGTTCTTGCGCACCTCGGCCTGACGCTTCATCAGCCGGTGGGCATAGGTGATCGGAGCGGGCATCAGTACGTCGGTTTCATTGCAGGCATAGCCGAACATCATGCCCTGATCGCCGGCGCCCTGTTCCTTTTCGCTGGTCTCGTCGACGCCCATGGCGATGTCCGGAGACTGGCGGCCGAGCGCGACCGCGACGCCGCAGGTGCGGTAGTCGAATCCCATGTCGGAGGAATCGTAGCCGATCCGGCGAATGGCCTCGCGCGCAATGTCCGCGTAATCTATGCGGGCATTGCTGGTGATCTCACCCGCCAGTACCACCAGGCCGGTCGTCACCAGAGTTTCGCATGCAACGCGGGAGCGGGGATCCTCGGTCAGCAGCGCGTCCAGGATGGAATCGGAGACCTGGTCGGCGAGCTTGTCGGGATGTCCTTCGGATACGGACTCCGAGGTGAACAGGTAAGGCTTGGACATGAGCTTCCTCATTAGAATTAGGGATGCAATCTGGACGGAGATGCCGGTTCACCCATGAACTCCGATTCGTACCGCGGATGCGGCCGATCGCTTGCAGCGCCCCCCACTCCGTACTGAACGGGCTATAATAACGCCATTTTGGCGTTGTTTGTAACCCGTCCATGCGAGTTTGGCCCCGGCGCCGCGCCTGGATTCGGCGAAATTTAAGGAGACGCGATGGTCAGCCTCGAAACCCCAGTATGCGAATTCGGCAAGGCGGCGGTGGATTTCTCGCTGCGCGGCGTGGACGGCCGCATCTGGACCCTGAACGAGTGCCGCGGTGAGCGTGGTCTGCTGGTGATGTTCATCTGCAATCATTGCCCATATGTCAAGGCGGTACGCGACCGCATCGTGCGCGATGCACGCGAACTGCTCGACCATGGGGTGCGCAGCGTCGCCATCATGTCCAACGACCCGGCCGACTATCCCGAGGACAGCTTTGAGAACATGGCGCGGGTTGCCCGCGAGTTCGATTTCCCCTTTCCTTACCTGTGGGACGAGACCCAGGAGATCGCTCGCGCCTTTGGGGCCGTCTGCACACCCGATTTCTTCGGTTACAATGCCGACCTGGGCTTGCAGTACCGGGGGCGTCTGGACGCCAGCCGCAAGGAGGCCGCACCCGCGGACGCCCGCAGGGACCTGTTCGAGGCGATGAAGCTGGTCGCCGAAACGGGCCGCGGGCCGGTAGAGCAGATCCCGAGCATCGGCTGCTCGATCAAGTGGCGCGAGAGTTGATGCCAATTGTTTGACGTGCAGCTCATGCGCCGATGTCGATTTTTTGTTGCTGAAGCAAGGGGCCTGCGCCAGAATACGAAGCTCCAGCATTAATGCGTACGCCCCCGGGCGGTGAGGCGGGGGCACGCGGCGCATGCCGGTTTCCGCATCATCCCCGCGGTCCGAGGGATCCAGTGAGAACACCAGCCATTCCAGCTCTCCCTTCGGGGCGGCGGAGCGGCTGCTATTTCTCCCGGCGTGCGTGGTGGCCCGAGGCGGACTCGGCTGCGAGATGAATTTTACGATTCACCGGTTAGCGATTTTTTTAGGAGAACGACGATTATGCCGTCCCGACGAGAGTTAGCGAACGCGATACGTGTACTGAGCATGGACGCCGTGCAGAAGGCGAAATCCGGTCATCCGGGTGCGCCCATGGGCATGGCCGACATAGCCGAGGTACTGTGGAACGACTTCCTGCACCACAATCCGGCCAATCCGCAATGGGCTGATCGCGATCGCTTCGTGCTGTCCAACGGTCACGGATCGATGCTGATCTATTCGCTGCTGCATCTGACCGGTTACGACGTCACGATGGAAGACGTCAAGCAGTTCCGTCAGCTCCATTCGCGGACGCCGGGTCATCCCGAATTCGGATATACCCCGGGCGTCGAGACCACCACCGGTCCGCTTGGCCAGGGCATCACCAACGCCGTGGGCATGGCGCTCGCCGAGAAGCTGCTCGCTGGCCAGTTCAATCGCGACGGTCATCACATCGTCGATCATTACACCTATGTTTTCCTCGGCGACGGCTGCCTCATGGAAGGTGTATCGCATGAAGCCTGTTCGCTGGCCGGGACGCTCGGCCTCGGCAAGCTGATCGCGTTCTGGGACGACAACGGCATCTCCATCGACGGTCATGTCGAGGGATGGTTCACCGACGACACCCCCGCACGTTTCCGCGCCTACGGCTGGCACGTCATCGCCGATGTCGATGGTCATGACGGCGAAGCCGTGCGCAAGGCGATCCTCGAGGCGCGTTCGGTCACTGACCGTCCCAGCATGATCTGCTGCCGCACGGTGATCGGCTTCGGTGCTCCGAATCTCTGCGGCAGCCACGACTGCCACGGCGCGCCGCTCGGCGACCAGGAGATTACCGCGGCCCGCGAGAACCTCGACTGGAAGCACGAGCCCTTCGCCATTCCCGACGCTTGCTATGGCGCCTGGAATGCGCGCGAGAAGGGTGCCGCGCTGGAGCGGGAATGGACCGCGAGAATGGATGCCTATCGCAAGGCATACCCCGAGCTGGCCGCCGAATTCGAGCGCCGCATGAAGGGCGATCTGCCGGCTGACTGGGAGCAGAAGGCGACCGCCTTCGTGCAGGACGTCATCGGCAAGAAGGCGACCATCGCCAGCCGCAAGGCCTCGCAGAACTCGATCGACGGCTATGGCCCGGTGGTGCCGGAGCTGCTCGGAGGTTCGGCCGACCTCGCCGGTTCCAACCTGACGATGTGGAAGGGTTCGCGCAGCGTCAGCAACACGGTCTCCGACGGCAACTACATTCACTACGGCGTGCGTGAATTCGCCATGTCGGCGATCATGAACGGCGTCGCCCTGCACGGCGGCTTCATTCCGTACGGTGGCACCTTCCTCATCTTCTCCGACTATGCCCGCAACGGTCTGCGCATGTCGGCGCTGATGAAGCAGCGCGTGATCTACGTCCTGACCCATGACTCCATCGGCCTGGGCGAAGATGGTCCCACGCACCAGCCAGTCGAGCAGGTCGCCTCGCTGCGCCTGATTCCCAACATGTCGCTGTGGCGGCCCTGCGATGCGGTCGAGACCGCGGTCGCATGGAAGTTCGCCATCGAGCGCACCGGCGGTCCGACCAGTCTCATCCTGTCACGCCAGAACCTGCCGCACCAGGAGCGCGATGAGCGGCAGATCGCCGACATCGCTCGCGGCGGCTACGTGCTGAGCGATTGCGACGGCACGCCCGAGCTGATCTTCATCGCCACCGGCTCCGAGGTGGGGCTGGCCATGGAAGCCGCGGCTCAGCTCACCGGCAAGGGTCGCAAGGTGCGCGTAGTCTCGATGCCGTCGGTCGACGTGTTCGAGACGCAGGACCAGGCATACCGTGAGGCGGTGCTTCCGTCGGCGGTTACCGCGCGGGTGGCGATCGAGGCTGGTGTCACCACCGGCTGGTATCGCTACGTCGGCATGCGCGGCGCCGTCATCGGCCTCGACAGCTTCGGCGAGTCGGGCCCGGCGGATGACGTCTTCAGACATTTCGGTTTCACCGCTGACAAGGTACTCGCGACAGCGGAACGCGTGTTGAATCAGCTCTAAGCCAGCTATAAGGAGAGACAAAATGGCGATCAAGGTTGCAATCAACGGCTACGGCCGCATCGGCAGGAACGTGCTTCGCGCCCTGTACGAGGCCGGGCGCACCGACCAGATCAAGATCGTGGCGATCAACGATCTCGGAAATGCCGAGACCAACGCCCACCTTACCCGCTTCGACACGGTGCATGGCCGTTTCGCCGGCACCGTCGAGGTGGACGGCTCCTACATGGTCGTCAACGGTGACCGCATTCGCGTCGTCGCCGAACGTGACCCGTCCAAGCTGCCCTGGGGCGAGCTGGGTGTCGACGTGGTCCTGGAGTGCACGGGCCTGTTCACCAGCAAGGAAAAGGCTTCCGCGCATCTGAAGGCGGGCGCGAAGAAGGTCGTGATCTCGGCCCCCGGCGGCAACGATGTGGACGCGACCATTGTCTATGGCGTCAACCACAAGTCGCTGAAGGCTTCCGACACCGTCATCTCGAACGCATCGTGCACCACCAACTGCCTTGCGCCGCTGGTTCAGCCGCTGCATGAGAAGATCGGCGTGGTCAACGGCCTGATGACCACCATCCACTCCTACACCAACGACCAGGTCCTCACCGACGTGTTCCACTCCGACCTGCGTCGGGCACGCTCGGCGACCCAGTCGATGATTCCGACCAAGACCGGCGCTGCTTCCGCCGTCGGCCTGGTGCTCCCGGAACTGAATGGCAAGCTGGATGGCTTCGCGGTGCGCGTGCCGACGATCAACGTCTCGCTGGTCGACCTCACCTTCACCGCTGCCCGCGCCACCTCCAAGAAGGAAATCGACGACATCATGCGCGAAGCCGCCAACGGCCCGCTCAAGGGCGTCCTGGCCTACAATGATCTGCCGCTCGTTTCCATGGACTTCAACCATGATCCGGCGTCGTCGTCCTATGAGGCGAGCCTCACCAAGGTGATCGACGGTACGCTGGTCAAGGTGCTGGCCTGGTACGACAATGAGTGGGGCTTCTCGAACCGCATGCTCGACACCACCGCTGCGCTGATGAACGCGAAGTGAGGACCGGAGCGCGGGGGCGCGGCAGGTCCGCGCCCCCGCGCGCCAGAGCAAAACGGTAACAGCGGAGATTCAAGATGTCGGTAACAAGAATGAGCGAACTCGACCTGGCGGGAAAGCGGGTCCTGATCCGTCTCGATCTGAACGTTCCTCTCAAGGATGGCAAGGTCGCCGATGACACCCGGATCCGCGCCTCGCTGCCGACCATCGAGCTGGCGATGAAGGCTGGCGCGAGGGTGATGCTGATGTCCCATCTGGGACGTCCCGAAGAAGGCGTGTTCGAGGAAAAGTACTCGCTGACGCCCGTGGCGGAACATCTGGGCGGCCTGCTGGGGCGGCCCGTGCGGGTCGAGCGCGACTGGCTGAATGGCGTCGAAGCGGATGCGGGCGAGGTCGTGCTGTGCGAGAACGTCCGCTTCAATAAGGGTGAAAAGAAGAACGACGAGGAGCTGTCGAAGCGCATGGCAGCCCTCTGCGACGTCTACGTGATGGACGCCTTCGGTACCGCGCACCGCGCCCAGGCTTCCACTCATGGAGTTGCCCGCTTCGCGCCGGTGGCGTGCGCCGGTCCGCTGCTGGTCGCCGAACTCGAGGCGCTCGGCAAGGCGCTCGACAATCCGGCGCGGCCGATGGTCGCCATCGTCGGCGGCTCCAAGGTGTCGACCAAACTGACGGTGCTCGATTCGCTGGGCGGAATCGTGGACCAGCTCATCGTTGGCGGCGGAATCGCCAACACCTTCATCGCGGCTGCGGGTCACGATGTGGGCAAGTCGCTTTACGAGGCGGATCTGGTGCCCGAGGCCGCCCGTCTGACGGCTGCCGCGCGTGAGCGCGGCGCGGACATCCCGGTCCCCGTCGACGTGGTATGCGGCAAGGCCTTCGCGGCGGATGCCGAGGCGACGTTGAAGCCGGTCGAGGAGGTTGCGTCCGATGACATGATCTTCGACGTCGGCCCTCGGACTTCCGATGCGCTCGAGAAGATCATCCGCGCGGCCGGCACCATCGTCTGGAACGGACCTGTCGGCGTGTTCGAATTCGATCAGTTCGGCGAAGGTACGCGCCGCATGGCTCAGGCGATCGCGGAAAGCAGCGCATTCTCGATTGCCGGTGGCGGCGATACCCTGGCGGCGGTCGCCAAGTACGGCATTGCCGACCGCCTGTCGTACATTTCCACCGGGGGCGGCGCATTCCTCGAGTTCCTCGAAGGCAAGAAACTGCCCGCGGTGGCCATCCTGGAGGAGCGTGCCCGCGGCGCCTGAGCCCGGCAGACAACCATGACACAAACCAGAAATCGTTTGCGACGCACCAAGATCGTCGCCACGCTGGGACCGGCGACCGACGCCCCCGGCGTGCTCGAACGCATGGTCCGTGCCGGAGTCGACGTTGTTCGCGTCAACTTTTCGCACGGAGAGGCCGCCGATCACGTGCGGCGCGTGGAGACCGTACGCAAGGCCGCCCGCGAACTCGGCCGCGAGGTCGGCGTACTCGCCGACCTGCAGGGGCCGAAGATTCGAACCGAGCGGTTCGAGCAGGGCAAGGTGACGCTGGAGGAGGGTGATCGTTTTGTGCTCGATGCCAACCTGGCGACGGACGCCGGCTCGCGAGACAGAGTCGGCATCACCTACAAGGAGTTGATCAACGACGTCGTGAAGGGAGACGTGCTGCTCCTCGACGACGGCAAGATCGTGCTCGAAGTGGACAGTGTCTCCGGATCCGAGATCGTTTCACGCGTCATCACCGGCGGCGATCTGTCGAACAACAAGGGTATCAACCGCATGGGCGGTGGCCTGTCGGCTGCCGCCATCACTGACAAGGACCGCGCCGATATTCGCGTTGCGGCCGAGATTCAGGCTGATTATGTGGCGGTGTCCTTCCCGCGCCATGCGGCCGACATTCGCGAGGCCCGCGAGCTTCTGCGCGCAGCCGGTGGTAATGGCGCCATCGTCGCCAAGATCGAGCGGGCGGAGTCGCTGGGTGGGCTCGAGGAAATCATCGCCGCCACTGACGTGGTGATGATCGCGCGCGGCGATCTCGGTGTCGAGATCGGGGATGCGGAACTGCCGGCGGTGCAGAAGCAGATCATTCACATGGCCCGCAATATGAACCGGGTGGTGATCACCGCCACGCAGATGATGCAGTCCATGGTCGGCAACCCGATTCCCACGCGCGCCGAAGTGTTCGACGTGGCGAACGCGGTGCTCGATGGCACCGACGCGGTGATGCTGTCGGAAGAGACCGCGATGGGGCGCTACCCGGTCAGGGTCATCGAGGCAATGGATCGCATCTGTCGCGGCGCCGAGAAGCAGAAGATCGCGGCCCTGTCGCGACATCGCGTCAGCAGCGAGTTTCATCACATCGATGAGGCGATCGCGATGGCGTCCATGTATACCGCCAATCACCTGCATGTGCGTGCGATCGCCGCGCTGACCGAATCGGGATCGACCACGCAATGGATGTCCCGCATCAGTTCGGACATCCCGATCTATGCGATGACGCGCCACGAGCAGACGCGACGCAAGGTGACGCTGTACCGCGGCGTTTACCCCATTCCCTTCGATGTCGGATCACCGTCCGACGCCGATGTGCGTCGCGATGTCATCGCCGAACTGCAGAAGCATGGCACCGTGCAGGACGGGGACATGGTGATCATCACCAAGGGAGATCTCATGGGAACTCACGGCGCGACCAACACCATGAAGATCGTGCGCGTGGGCGAATGATATCCGCAAGTGGCACCCGTCTTCTCCCGTGGCGCGCGGATGACGCGCCTGCCACGGGCGGCGCGGTGCCGGGGCAGGGAAGATTTTGGTATTGATTCGCACCGTAAGGAGAGAATGAAAAATGGCCTTGATTACACTGCGTCAGATGCTGGATCACGCCGCCGAATACCAGTACGGCGTGCCGGCGTTCAACGTCAACAACATGGAGCAGATGCACTCCATCATGCAGGCTGCCGATGAGACCGACAGCCCGGTGATCGTGCAGGCTTCCGCCGGTGCGCGCAGCTATGCAGGAGCGCCCTTCCTGCGCCACCTGATGGCCGCCGCCGAAGAATACTGGCCGCATATTCCGATTGTCGTGCACCAGGATCATGGCGCGTCCCCGGCCGTTTGCCTGCAGTCCATCCAGCTCGGCTTTACCTCGGTGATGATGGACGGCTCCCTGATGGAGGACATGAAGACTCCGGCGAGCTACGAGTACAACGTGGATGTCACCCGTCGCGTGGTCGAGATGTCTCATGCCGGCGGTGTGTCCGTCGAGGGTGAGCTCGGTTGCCTGGGTTCGCTCGAGACCGGCATGGCGGGAGAAGAGGACGGCTCGGGCGCCGAAGGCGTGCTCAGCAAGGACATGCTGCTGACCGATCCGGAGCAGGCTGCCGACTTCGTCAAGAAGACCGGCGTCGACGCCCTGGCGATCGCCATCGGCACCTCGCATGGCGCGTACAAGTTCACCCGTCCGCCGACCGGCGACATTCTGGCGATCGAGCGCATCAAGCAGATCCATGCCCGCATTCCGGATACTCATCTGGTGATGCACGGCTCGAGTTCGGTGCCGCAGGACTGGCTGAAGATCATCAACACCTACGGCGGCAACATGGGTGAGACCTATGGCGTGCCGGTCGAGGAGATCCAGCAGGGCATCAAGCATGGCGTGCGCAAGGTGAATATCGATACCGATCTGCGTATGGCCAGCACCGGTGCGGTGCGCAAGTTCCTGGCGGAGAATCCCAAGGAATTCGATCCGCGCAAGTACCTCAAGGCTGCTACCGCCGCCATGCGTGGCATCTGCAAGGCGCGCTACGAGGCGTTCGGCTGCGCAGGCCATGCGTCGAAGATCAAGCCCATTGATCTGGAGAAGATGGCCAAGCGTTACACGGCCGGCGAGCTCAGCCCGCGCACCAAGTAAGCGGATCGGGTGGTTGCCCGTGATCAAGAGCCGCGGAGTTCGCTCCGCGGCTTTTTTTTTGGCGAAAAGCTGAAAGTGAACGTTCGGATAGGGTGACCAGAGGTTAGCTCGGAGTTGAAAGAGGGTCGGGAAGGAGGTGATCCCGGCCTCCTCCTTCTTTCAACTTTTCACTTTCATCTCCTCACTTTCCACAGCCCAAAGACGCCTTGGGGTCAGCCTTTGGGCGCATAGTATTCCCGATACCACTCGACGAAGCGCGGAATGCCCACTTCCAGCGGAGTCGACGGCCGGAAGCCGGTGTCGCGTGTCAGGTCGTCGATGTCGGCATAGGTCCGCGGCACGTCGCCCGGCTGCAGCGGCAGCAACTTCTTTTCCGCCTTCATTCCCAGCGTGTCCTCGAGTACGGCGATGAAGCGCTCGAGTTCGACCGGGTTGTTGTTGCCGATGTTGTAGACGCGATAGGGCGCGAGACTGTTGGCTGGATCCGGCCGATCGCCGCTCCATTCGGGATTCGGCTCCGGGATGCGGTCCAGCACCCGGATCACTCCTTCGACGATGTCATCGATATAGGTGAAGTCGCGCTGGCACTTGCCGTAGTTGTACACCTCGATCGGCTCGCCGGCCAGAATGGCGCGCGTGAACAGGAACAGCGCCATGTCCGGACGTCCCCAGGGGCCATACACGGTGAAGAATCTCAGGCCGGTGGTCGGCAAGCGAAACAGATGGCTGTAGGTATGCGCCATGAGTTCGTTGGCTTTCTTGCTTGCGGCGTAGAGGCTCACCGGGTGATCGACATTGTGATGCACCGAAAACGGCATCAGCGTATTGGCGCCATAGACCGAGCTGCTGGAGGCATATGCCAGATGCTCGATATCGTAATGCCGGCATCCCTCGAGAATATTCGTGAAACCGACCAGGTTGCTGTCGACATAGGCATGCGGGTTGACCAGTGAGTAACGTACTCCCGCCTGGGCGGCGAGATGCACGACGCGCTGTGGCCGGTGATCGCGGAAGGCCGCGTCCATGGCCGCGCGGTCCTCGAGTCCGATGCGGACTTCGGTGAACCCGGGCTGCCGCTTCAGTCGCTCCAGGCGAGCGAGCTTGAGGTTCACGTCGTAGTAGTCGTTGACGTTGTCGATGCCGATGACTTCATCGCCGCGTGCCAGCAGTCGCTGGGCGAGGGTCGAGCCGATGAATCCAGCAGTGCCGGTGACAAGTATTTTCATGTGATTGTTCCGCCAATATGCTTTGCCGCCAAAGGGTACCGCAGAGTGAGCGCGCGGAACAGGGGGCGCGGCGAGCCGTGGGCACTACTTCGCGCGACTCCGGGTATTGCTGTCGGCGGCAAAGGCGCGAGACTGGAGTCAGAGGCGGATGACGCTGGCGTATATCCCGACCGTGAACCAGCGTTCGAGCGCGGGGATCCGACGCAGGGCATTCATCACCGGCATCAGGAGCCGCTCGCCCTGGTTGTATTCCAGACGTTCGAAACGCCATTGGTCCGGCGGCAGGGCGGCGCGGAATTGCGCAGGGGTCAACTTGTTCAGTCCGACATCCGCCATGCTCCGGATCGGCCGTCCCTGCCGCTGGCTGGCCATTGCGAGGACGAAACGTTCCGGCAGGAGTGCCGGCAACCATGGCAGCCGGGGCCCTAGCCGGCCGTGATCCCCGAAGGGGCTGTGAAACAGGGGGCTGAATCCGGCGAGCAGCCTGCCGCCGGGGCGGAGCAGGCGGCGCAGGTGACGGATGGTGTCGGGCAGGTCTTCGACATGCTCGAAGCAGTCTTTGCTGAGGATCACGTCATAGCTGCCGTCTTCCTCCAGATGCGCGACGTCGATATCCAGCAGGCGCAGCTTGTCGCGCCATTGCGGATAGCGCGCCGGCAGATGGCGATTGGCAAAGCCGATGCGGCGCCGGTCCAGATCGATGCCGGTCACCCGGGCGGCGCCCCGCTCGCAGGCGCCCACGCAGAGCGCGCCGTGTCCGCAGCCGAAATCAAGAACGGCGAGTCTTTCCAGGTCGATATCGCCGCCCATGCGGCGCCACCAGTCGGCTGTGTCCTGGATCTGTTCCTCGAAGTATGCCCGGTCCTGGCGATCGTGCAGTTCGGCCTCGCTCTCACCGGGGAATGGGGGGATCTGCCATGGGCGTGGCTGCGACAGGGTGCGCATCGGACCTCCTTTCGCGATGCGGGCGACTGCCCGTGCGCCCCAAGCTAGCGGCGGTGCCCAGGCGTGTCATTGCGTTTTGTCGCCGAGAACAGAGAAGGGGAGCGTCCCCTTCTTTACTTCTTTAGAGGCGCGCGTCCACCGCTTCTGGCGGGAAGAGTGACTTGACGTCGTAGATCACCGCTTCGGGTTTGCACAGCTGGCGGATGCCGCCAATGCCGAGTTCGCGGAACTGGCGATGCGCGACTGCAAGCACGACGGCATCATAGGTGCCGGCGGCCGGCTCCTCGATCGGGCGCAGTCCATACTCTTCTTCCGCTTCATCGGCATTGACCCAGGGATCGTAGACGTCCACGTCGGCGCGGTAGGTGTGCAGTTCGGCGACGATATCGGTGACACGGGTGTTGCGGATATCGGGGCAGTTCTCCTTGAACGACAGCCCCAGTACCAGCACCCGCGCGCCGCTGACATGGATGCCCCGCTTTGCCATCAGCTTGATCACCTGGCCGGCCACGTACGCGCCCATGCCGTCGTTGATGCGGCGGCCAGCGAGAATGACATCGGGGTGATAGCCGATCTCCTGCGCCTTGTGGGTGAGGTAGTAGGGGTCGACACCGATGCAGTGTCCGCCAACCAGGCCCGGGCGAAACGGCAGGAAGTTCCACTTGCTGCCTGCGGCCTCGAGCACCTCCGTGGTGTCGATGCCGAGACGGTTGAAGATCAGCGCCAGCTCGTTGATCAGGGCGATGTTGACATCGCGCTGCGTGTTCTCGATGACTTTGGCCGCTTCGGCGACGCGGATGCTGCTCGCCTTGAATGTGCCGGCTTCGATGATCGACGAGTACACGGCATCTATCAGTGCGGCGGCTTCCGGAGTCGAACCCGAAGTGACCTTGGTGATGGTATGCAGGCGGTGCACGGTATCGCCGGGATTGATGCGCTCCGGGCTGTATCCCACATGGAAATCGCGGTTGAACGCCAGCCCGGAGACGCTTTCCAGGACCGGCACACAAGCCTCCTCGGTGCATCCTGGGTAAACGGTGGATTCGTACACCACGATGCAGCCGCGGGACATGGCTTCGCCGACCGTGCGGCTGGCGGAGATCAGCGGATGCAGGTCCGGACGCTTGTAGCCGTCGATCGGGGTCGGCACCGAGACGATGAAGAAGTTGCAGTCGCGCAGATCGCGCGGATCGCAGGAGAACGTCAGTTGCCGCGCGTTGGCCAGTTCTTCGGAAGTGGTTTCGAGCGTGCTGTCTCTGCCGCCGCGCAGTTCCTCGACCCGCGCCGCGTTGATGTCGAAGCCGCAGGTCGGGAGCCGGCTGCCGAGGGCCACGGCGAGCGGGAGGCCGACATAGCCCAGACCGATGACGCCGATCCTCAATTCTTCGAATCTGATCATGCTGCTTCTCCGCAACTCTTTGCCATGTTCCTTCGATCGAATCGGCTGCCCGCCCGATTGGGTGCCAAATACAACGGCCGGCCGGCTGCAGATATTAATGCGACATAGATAATCACACCTCCGATAAATCCGCAAGCGATTAATTTAATTGGCAAAGATGACATTCTGGTCCTGTCTCCCGCGGCTTTACTCAAGCGGGGCCGGTGCGTAGAATAAGGACCGCTACGTATAGTACTGGCACGTAGCGGAAGCACGGATATGGACCTCCCGGCTTCAATCCAGATGACGGGCCTCTGACAGGCGCCCGCGCACAAACGCGCTGCAGTTCTTCCGGCGCGAGCTGCCGCATAGCGGCAGGTCAAAAAAACAAAAACAAATCCCCAACGAGAAGCCAGCCGGCGGCGCGCTTTGCCTGCCGGATCAACGTCGCGTCCCCGGAGCGAGCGAATTCGGACCCGTGAGGTGTTCTCGCGCCCCGCGTCCGGGCGGGCGGCAGACGGAAACGAATCAAAGGGTGATTTGCAGATGTATAGAAATGGAATCGGAAAACTCCTTTCTCTGGGCGCATTTTGTCTGGCGTCGATGCTTGGTGCAGGCGGAGTCTCCGCCGCCGTGGTGGATGGCAAGCCCGCCTTTGCGGCTGGTCGGGACGCAGGTGTATACGTCTGGCGCGAGGGCAACGGCGACTGGCAGATGCGTCTGCTCAGCGGGAGCAAGAATCAGGAATTCAATGGCGGATTTTCCGTCAAGGACCGGCCTTTCAATTGGACTTCCAATATCGCGACCGAGGGCGGTGACAGCGTTCGGAAGACCTTCCCCGGTCAGATCGAGATGAAGCTCAAGGTGGGCGGCGCCGATTTTATCGACGGCGTAACCTTCGGCATCCCCGCCGGAGCAGGCGTCTGCCTCTGGGGCGGAGGCACGACGGGCAAGACCGTCTATCTGGGAGCCGATGCGACGCAGAGCACGATGCCGGTGGATCTGCTCGGCAATGGCGCCTGCGGCAAGAGTGGTGCAAGTACCGGCACATCCGGTAACGGCGGGAGTAGCGCTGGCGGCGGAAACGTTGCCAAGCCAGGGCCGCAGTTCAACGGCAAGCTCAAGTACAACCCGGGCCATTACATCGCGCTCAACGACTGGGACGGTCCCGCCCAGATGATCGAGGCGGTCAAGCCGGGTGTCCGCGGCCTGCACAAGCGCTATCCGTGGAAGGACCTGGAGCCGACCCCGGGGAACTACAACTTCTCTCTGATCGCTCGCGACCTGCAGATTGCGCAGGATCATGGCATGCAGTTGGTGGTCATGATCGAGGACAAGAGCTTCTCCCGCGCGGTCAAGCTTATGCCTCCGTATCTGGCGAACAAGTACGCCGCGCCTTACACCCATGGCGGATGGGTTTCGACGCGCTGGGATCCGTATGTCGTGCAGAGAATGGCGGCGCTGACCAAGGCCCTTGGGGCGCGTTTCGACAGTCATCCGAACCTGGAAGGTATTTCCTTCCAGGAGAGCGCGATGGGCTTCACGCCGGCGATCCAGAAGCAGTATGGCTATACGCCCGAGCGGTATCGTGATGCGCTGATTCAGCAGTTGACCAATACGCGCCAGCACTTCCCGACATCCCAGGTGTTCTGGTACCAGAACTATCTGGAGGGAAAGCAGGCGTACATCGGGCAGGTGCTGAGCGCCGTGGAGCCGCTGAAGATTGCCATGGGTGGTCCGGACATTCTTCCGGATTCCTGGCAGCTCAACTTCCACAGCTACCCGTTCTACAAGCAGTTCAAGGGGCGGTTGACCCTGTTCGGGTCCATGCAGTACGACAGCTACAAGCATGTGCACGCCACCAAGGGATACGGGACCAAGTATTGGACTCCGGCGGAACTGTTCCAGTGGGCGCGCAACAACCTGCACGTCAACTACGTGTTCTGGACGCGCAAGCCCAGGCCCGAGCCGGCGGATTCCTATTCGTGGCAGAACGCACTGCCCGTGATCCGCAATAACTCCAGCTTCTAGTCAGTCTTCATCCGCGCCGGCTCCACTTCGTGGGGTCGGCGCTTTTTTTTTGGCGGGGGTGGTGTCGCTGCTCCGTCGCCTGCCGGTGACCTGTGTCGTCAAATGCAAACGGAAAAATTGCCGTCTGCTCCTTTACTTGCACGTTTGCGATACGTAGCATACGTACATTGTCTTACATACGTACTCCACTGGAAGCGCACGGGGAAGGGCCCGGTGCGAACAACGTGAGCAGTCTTCCCGGCTGCCGGAGCGCCCGAGGTGCGGTCGCTCCGGCAGCCGGGACGAACGGAAAAAGGACGACGGAAAAAGGACGTACGACATGTCGAAGTGGTTTTCTCCCCTGTTGCTGATCTTCATCTTGTTCGTGGTTTCCGTGGGTGCCTCGGCCGAGCTTGCGGCCGCGGATGTCGATGGCCGGCCCAGCTTCAAGGCGGGAGAGAAAGCGGCCGTTTACGTCTGGCGTGAGAGCAACGGAACCTGGCGCCTGCGCCTGGCAAGCGGCGGTACGCCGCAAAACTTCACCGGCGGTGTTTCGGTCACCAAGTACCCGTTCGACGCGGCGGCTCCCGCCTTCCTGGACAATGGCGACTCATTCCGCCTGACCTATCCGGGGCAGCTCGAAATCGAGCTCGGGGTCGGTGGCGGCGACTATCTGGATGGCGCGGATTTCAGCTTTCGCGCGGATACCGGCGCCTGCCTGTGGGGCTGGGGAACTCTGAGCAAGGAAGTGCTGCTGGGCGCGAGGCAGGTGCCGGCCGCTCTGCCGGTCGATCTGCTCGGCACCGGCGCCTGCGGCAAGAGTGGCAAGCCCGAAAAGCCCGTGCTCAAGTACAACCCGGGGCACTACATCGCGCTCAATGACTGGGATGGTCCGGCGCAGATGATCGAAGCGATCAGGCCCGGGGTGCGCGGCATCCACAAGCGTTATCCCTGGCGTCAGCTCGAGCCGTCCTTCGGTGTATACGATTTCTCCGGCATCGAGCGGGACCTGCAGCTGGCACGGGACCATGGCGTGCAGCTGGTAATCATGATCGAGGACAAGAGCTTCAGCCCCTCAGTCAAGGTTACGCCGGAGTATCTGTGGGCCAATCACACGCTTCCCTACACGGCTGGGGGCTGGGTGGCCAAGCGCTGGGCTCCGTGGGTGGTTGAGCGGATGGCCGCGCTCACGGAAGCGATGGGCAAGCGCTTCGATCGCCATCCAAACTTCGAGGGAGTGGCTTTCCAGGAAAGCGCCATGGGTTTCACTCAGGCGATCCAGAAGCAGCACAACTACACGCCAGAGGCGTATCGTGATGCGCTGATCCAGCAGCTCACCAACACGCGCAAGCACTTCCCGACTTCCCAGGTGTTCTGGTACATGAATTTCCTGGAGGGACGTCAGGCCTATCTCGCCGAGGTGATCGAAGCGGTCATACCTCATCGGATCGCGATGGGGGGGCCGGACGTGCTGCCGGACAACGGCGCGCTCACGCGGCTGACCTATCCGCTGTATGAGCAGTTCAAGGGCCGCCTGACGATGTTCAATTCGGTTCAGTACGACAGCTACAAGCATGTCCATGCCACGGCCGGGTATGCGACCAAGTACTGGACGCCGCAACAGCTGTTCGTTTTCGCGCGCGACCGCTTGAACGTCAATTACCTGTTCTGGACGCGCAAGCCCCGGCCCGCCCCGGCCGACTCCTATCATTGGGTCGACGCGCTGGGCTTGATCCGCAACAACGCCAATTTCAATCAGTAGTCTTCCGGTCCGGCCCTGCCTGCGGCTTGCGCGGGCACGGCCGGACGGCCTGATGCGTTCCGGGAAACGCCTTCGGCGTCATTGACAATCCTCATGGCCAGCTCCGTTTTCCGCGCCTATGATGATCGCTCTCTCATGCGGGAGGGGGTCATGTCGGGGACGGTGCTGGTCAGCGTCATCATCAAGGCACTCAACGAAGAAAGGCACATCCGCGCTTGTATCGAATCCGCCCTTGCCGCGCTGGCGAACCTGCCGGGTGAAGTCATCCTTGCTGACAGTGGCTCGATCGATGCCACGGTAGCGATCGCCTCCGAATATCCGATCCGCATCATTCAGCTTTCCAACCCGACGCTTCGTCGCTGCGGAATCGGACCTCAGCTCGGATACCAGGCCGCCCGCGGTGACTATATCTACGTCCTCGATGGCGACATGGAACTCGATCCGCTGGTCCTCGAGCGCGGGCTCCTCGCTCTGTGCGCCGATCCCGATCTGGCCGGCGTCGCCGGCCTGGTGGAGGAAATGAGCGCCGAAAATCTTCAGTTCCGTGGGCGCAAGGAGCGTGGCGCCGAAGCCCGTCCCGGCCTGTGTCGCTGGCTCGACATGGGCGGACTCTATCGGCGCGAAGCCATCGACGGTGTGGGTTATCTGTCGAATCGAAACTTTCACTCCTGCGAGGAACAGGAACTCGGGTTGCGCCTGTCAGCGAACGGATGGCGGATGCGGCGGCTGTCCTGGCCCGGTGTCCGGCATTATGGACATACCGAGCCGACTTTCGCCCTGCAGAGAAAGCGCATGCGCTCCGGCTATCTCTGTGGCCCCGGCGAGATGTTGCGCGCCAGTCTGGGGAAGCCATGGTTTGGCGAGGTGATCAGGGTGCATCGCCATCTGCTGGTGACCCTGGCGCTGTGGCTTGTGCTCGTTGCCGGCATCCTGGTGTTTCCCTTCACCGCAGTGCCACTGCTCGGCTGGGGAATCGCGCTCGCGATAATGTTCGTGAACCGCGCGCTGCGCTATCGCAGCTTGGGAGACGCCGCTGCGGTACTGCTGCTGTGGCATGTCGATTCGCTGTGGATGCTGCGTGGGTTCCTGCGCCGCGCTGTCGATCCGCTGAAGCCGATTCCGGCGCGCACGCTGTCCAGTGGCGCGGATTCCCGGCCCCTGCGGGCTTCCGGGGAGCGCAGTTAGCGGACGCTATTCATTCGGACTGTTCGCGAAGACCACGTCCTTGTTCTGAAATCGTGCCGAAACGCTCTGGCAGTAAAAGGACGCTTACCCCTTTGCTTCTCCCGATGCTTCCTCAGGAGGGTTGCAGGAACACGTAGGTGGCTCCGGTCGTGCGGCGGTAGAGGGGTCGCAGCAGCGAGCGACCGATGGTTTTCAGGCTGCTGGTATCGCACAGGGAGTACTCGTAGCGAATCGGAATCGGACGCGGATGCAGGCCGGCGCGCTGCGCCATTACCGCGATGCTGCGTTGAGTGAATGTGTTGATATGTATCAGCGGTGTTGCCGGCAACAGATAGCGGCGGTCCCAGCGTGATGCGGTCCAGTCCATCAGTGGAATGCGTTTCTCCATGCCCCGTCCTTCCGGAACGCTGATCTTGATATGCCCGGCATCATCAAGCAGTCCGCGCAGCTGACGCAGAACCGCAAGCGGATGCGCCAGGTGCTCGAATACCTGCTCGGTGTTGATGAAGTCGAATCGCTTTCCGGCCAGATGGTCGACTTCGATGGCATTGATGCCCTTGCGCCGGGCTTCGCTGACCAGGTTGGTGGCCAGATCCGTTCCGCAGGCGTCGAAGCCAAAGGCCTGAGCCATGCGGCACCACCAGCCGCGGCCGAGACCGTAGTCGAGCACCCGCACCTGATGGTGGGGCTTCTTTGCCATACGGCCGATGGTGAGCACTTCGTTGGCGAAATAGGCGAGCTGTCGCGGCGGCAGGCGTTCGCGGGACAGCTCCTGCTCGGCGTCACCCTCGATGAGCCATTCGTCGTAGAGACGGGCGGTGTACTCCTCGGTGAGAATGAACCGCTGGTAGATGAGGGTGCATTCCCGGCATTTTCGAAGCTCGTAGTCGGCGCCCGAAAGCAGCGCGGATATTTCCCTGGGATTTCTGAATTTTCGGACGAGGAACGCTTGCATGCGCGGTTCGTGGTAGGCGGCGCGCAACAGGCTCGACGAATTCTCCGCCTCGCAGGCGGGACAGCGTTTTCGTTCCTCGAGCACACTCATCATGCCTCTCCTTCGGAGCGAATCACGAGATTGGTACTGCGTGTCGGCGCGGAATCACGGAGCGCATGGTCCCAGCGTATCCAGGCGGAAAGGAGTTGCGATCATGCGTCCGGCTGCGCCCACGCGTACGATGGATGCGGTGTCGACGTCAAAGCAGGCTCGCGATGACTCCGCGGGCATGAAGCGGAAGCCGTCCACATTGGCGCCCGCAACAATCATCCGAAACTCGAGACGCGTGGGTCCCACGGTGCGCAGCACGTCATCGGCTTCCAGCGCGATCGATGTCACGCCGGAAACCGCGCTGCCGTTGACGCCGCCGCCGTGGCCGCGCTGCGGCCCGCCACCAGCCGTGAGCCGCGCATGCCATTCGCCGGTGCCGCAGTTGCGCCAGAGAAAAATGCCGTCGTCGCGTCCCGCATCATAAGCCGGCATGCCGCAACTCTCGCGCACCGGCGGGGGAGGCGGCCCGGGCTCCGGTTCGGGATCCGGAGTCGGTGGACCACTCCCGCAGGCTTGCATCGTGAGTGGATCGAATCGTCGTGGTACGAGGCGGGCGAGCGGACCGTACCTGACGATTGCATCCGCCGGGGCATCGATGGAGATACAGATCGATGCGTCGTCTGCAATCATGAAGTCCACGGCGTCGCGTGAGCCGTTGCGGACGTTGAGCGTGAAGTCGATCCGGTCCGGTGCCAGCACAATCTCGTCGTAGATCTCGATGCTGCGCGGAGTGACGCTGGTGAAGGGAGCGCTCGCGTGGACGCTGCCGCGATAACTGATGGTGCTCGGGCTGCCGCCGTCGACGGCATGGAGTTGCCAGACGCCGGTGACGCAGTTGCGCACGATGAAGATGCCGCGGTCGTGAGCGGGGTCGATCGGGGGCTCCCAGGCACACGGATAGGGTGCCGCGCCCTCGGCGGAGGCGATTGCGATGCCATCGCCCTCGGTGGCGCGATAGACGGCGCCGGCCGGGACATCGGTATGGGTTTCGCTGAGGCCGCTCGGCCAGTGGATGGT
>JAVEZY010000035.1:0-28535 GCA_034002745.1 Gammaproteobacteria bacterium | reverse complement strand
GAAGGCCGTAGCCAAGAAGAAGGCTGCTCCGAAGAAGAAGGCCGTAGCCAAGAAGAAGGCTGCTCCGAAGAAGAAGGCCGTAGCCAAGAAGAAGGCTGCTCCGAAGAAGAA
Organism: Gammaproteobacteria bacterium; assembly: GCA_034002745.1. GTDB lineage: Bacteria > Pseudomonadota > Gammaproteobacteria > SZUA-140 > SZUA-140 > JAITWN01. The sequence goes on along the minus strand of JAVEZY010000035.1, from coordinate 28,424 downwards.
GGCCGTAGCCAAGAAGGCTGCCCCGAAGAAGAAGGCTGCAGCCAAGAAGAAGGCCGCCAAGAAGAAATAAGCCTTCTGGCAGTCGGCACTGAAAAAGCGGCCACCTTCGGGTGGCCGTTTTTTTTTGTGTCATCAGGCGCCGGAAAAAGGATGCCGCGCCGACCGCCGCTTCGGCTGCAGCACCATATAGAGGAAGGGAAAGAAGGGGGCCCGGCGCCGCCGGGCCCCGACAGGGACACGATGAGCCGCGGGATCAGCGGTAGTTGGGGTCGACCCAGCAGCGGGGCAGCGCCTCGCCGGAGGGGAACATCAAGTCCGTCTTGGCGAAGTTGGCCGGATCCTGCATCTCCTCGCCGGCATGGAACCGACCCGCCAGTTGCTTGCGGTAGGGGTCGACGAGGGACTTGATGTCGAGGACTTCCACCAGATCGCCACTGGGCGCGTGCTTGAGGTACATGGCTGCTCCTTAATTAGTGCGCGGCACCTGCCGCTGTCGGATCGAATGCCGGAAAACGGTAGGAGCGGATGGTATCCGCGATGAAGCGCCGAGGCAGCTTATGCAAATCGCACATACGATTCGCTCCTACGGGGCCGGACTAGAACGCCCCCATCTCCAGATCGGCGCTGATGCTCTCCAGACCGGTACGGGCGCAGCGCTCGTCCTGCTCGCCGGTGGGTGCGCCGCTGACGCCGACACCACCGAGGATCATGCCGCCCGCGGTGATGGGCAGGCCGCCGGCGCTGAACACCAGCCCCTCCACCTTACCCACCGAGAACGGCTGGGTAAAGCGGTTCTCCATGGCGGAGGTGGCGCTGTTGAAAGACAGGGCGGTATAGGCCTTTTGCCGGCTGATCACCAGAGTGAGATCGGGCGCCAGCACGTCGCGCAGCACCACCTGCGGGTGGCCGCCGCGATCCATCACCGTCACGCCGATCTGTACGCCTTCCTTGCGGCACTGGGCGATGGCGGCCTGGGCAAGCTTCAGCGCCATCTCCATGGACAGGCGCTTGATGTTGACCAGCGGGGCGTCTTCTTCCGCTGCTGCGGGGGCGATTGCGCCCAGGGCCAGGGCGCTTGCCAGGGTGACGCCGAACAGCTTGTTCTTGTTCATGGACTCCTCCTGTTAAAGGCAGATACAAGTTACAAGATACAAGATACAAGCGAGGCCTGCCGTATTCCCTGTTTGTAGGGTGCGCACCGCGCACCAGCGACTGCCAGGGCACGGTGCGCAATGCTTGACCTACAACAGCACGCGCTCGATGCCACCGTTGTGGGCCTGCTCGATGAACTGGCGCTGCCAGTCCTCGCCGTGCAGCCGGCGCACCAGCTCCACCACGATGTAACCCGCCTCGGCTCCGGTGTCGTCGCGGTAGCGCGACAGGCCCTGCTGGCAGGCGGGGCAGGAGGTGAGGATCTTGACCTCGCCGCCGCTGCGCTCCTCGCCGGTGAGCTGGCGAATGCCCTTGTGCAGTTCCTCCTCCTTGCGGAAGCGCACCTGGCTGGCGATGTCCGGCCGGCTGATGGCGAAGGTGCCGGCCTCGCCGCAGCAGCGATCGGACAGGAGGACGTCCTGCCCCAACAGGGTCGACGCCACCTTCACCGGATTGTGGCGCTTCATCGGCGTGTGACAGGGGTCGTGGTAGAGGAACTTCTGCCCCGGCACGCCCTCCAGCTTGACGCCCTTTTCCATCAGGTACTCGTGGATATCGAGCAGGCGGCAGCCGGGGAAGATGTCGCTGAAGCGGTAGCCCAGCAGCTGGTCCATGCAGGTGCCGCAGGAGACGATGACCGTCTTGATGTCCATGTAGTTGAGGGTATTCGCCACACGGTGGAACAGCACCTGGTTGTCGGTGGAGATGCGCTTGCCGCGCGCCTCGTCGCCGGCCGAGGTCTGCGGGTAGCCGCAGCACAGATAGCCCGGCGGCAGCACCACCTGGGCGCCGCTGTGATAGAGCATGGCCAGGGTCGCCATGCCCACTTCAGAGAACAGGCGTTCGGAACCGCAGCCGGGGAAGTAGAACACCGCCTCGGCGTCCTCTCCGGTCCGCGCCGGGTCGCGCAGAATGGGGACGGTCTTGGCGTCCTCCACCCCGAGCAGGGCGCGCATGGGCTGGGCCGGCACGCCGGCCGGCATGGGCTTCTTGACGAAGTTGACTACCTGCGCGCGTACCGTCATCGGCCCGGTGGTGCCCTGCGGGCGGCCGCGGCCGAGCAGGCCGAAACGCTTGAACAGGCGGTAGCCGAGACGCTGGCCGGCATAGCCCCACTGGATCAGCGCGGTGCGCATCAGCTTGATGGTGCGCGGGTCGGTGACGTTGAGGAAGGCCATGGACAGGGCGGTGCCGACGCTGCGCCGCTTCTGGCCGCGGGCGCGCAGGATGTTGCGCATCAGGATCGACACGTCGCCGAAGTCGATGTTGACCGGGCAGGGATTGGCGCACTTGTGGCAGACGGTGCAGTGGTCGGCCACGTCGTTCATTTCGTCGAAGTGGCGCACCGAGATGCCGCGCCGGGTCTGTTCCTCGTAGAGGAAGGCCTCGATGATCAGGCCGGTACCCAGGATCTTGTTGCGCGGCGAGTACAGCAGGTTGGCGCGCGGCACGTGGGTGTTGCACACCGGCTTGCACTTGCCGCAGCGCAGGCAGTCCTTGACCATGGTGTTGAGCTGGTCGAGCTCGCTCGCCTCCAGGATCAGGGCCTCCTGCTGCAACAGGCGCAAGGACGGGGTGTAGGCGTTGGCCAGCCCGGAACCGGCCAGCAGCTTGCCGCGGTTGAAGCGTCCCTGCGGGTCCACCGCCTGCTTGTAGCCGGCGAAGGCCGCCACCGTGTCGTCGTGCAGGAACTGGAACTTGGTGATGCCGATGCCGTGCTCGCCGGAGATGACGCCGCCGAGGGATTCGGCCAGGGCCATGATCCGCTCCACCACCCGCTCCGCCTCCTGCAACATGGCGTAGTCGTTGGAGTGCACCGGGATGTTGGTGTGCACGTTGCCGTCGCCGGCATGCATGTGGGTGGCGACGAACAGGCGGCTGGCGCGGATGCGGCCGTGGATGGCGTCGAGCCGCTCGCGCACCGCGGCCATGTCGCGGCCGGAGAAGATCTCCTTCAGCGGCCGCTCCACCTCGCGGCGGTAGGAGATACGCAGCTCGCGCCGCTGCATCAGGTTGAACAGGGTGTCGCCCTCCTGCACCCGGGGCAGCAGTTCGCTGCCGACCAGGGCCGGATGGCTGGCGGCCGGCGCATCGGGCTGGGCCAGGATCGCCTGCCAGCGTCCCTGCACCGCCAGCAGCAGTTCGCGCGCCGCCTGCTTCTTGCCGTCGACGATGGCGTCGTTCTCGGCGCTGGCCTCGTAGTCGGCGGCCTGCTCCAGTTCCGGCAGGTCACCGGCCAGGTAGTCCAGCACCGCGTCGATCATGCGCAGCTTGTTCTGGGTCGACTGCTCGATGTTGATGCGTTCGATGCCCTCGCTGTACTCGCCCAGCTTCTCCAGAGGGATCACCACGTCCTCGTTGATCTTGAAGGCGTTGGTGTGGGCGGCGATGGCGGCGGTGCGGGCGCGGTCGTGCCAGAAACGGTGACGCGCCTCCGGGCTCACCGCGATGAAGCCTTCGGCCTCGCGCGCGTTGGCCATGCGCACCACCATGGAGGCGGCCTCGGCCACGGCGTTCTCGTCGTCGCCGGCGATGTCCGCCAGCAGCACCATCTTGGGCAGCTCCTTGCGCGGCGCCTTGGTGGAATACTTCACCGCGCGCACATAGCGCTCGTCCAGGTGCTCCAGCCCGGCCAGCACTACACCGGGCAACCCGTCCAGGTAATCCTTGGTCTCGACGATGGCCGGCACTGCCTTGCGCAGGTCGGCGCCGAAAAACTCCAGGCAGACCGTGCGGATGTGGGATGGCATGCGGTGCACCACGAAGCGCGACGAGGTGATGAGGCCGTCACAGCCTTCCTTCTGCACGCCGGGCAAGCCGCCGAGGAATTTGTTGGTGACGTCCTTGCCCAGGCCGCTCTTGCGCAACTCGCTGCCGGGGATGCGCAGCACCTGCGCCTCGCCCACCGGGGTCCTGCCGTCGGGCTCGAAGCGGGACACGCGGAACTCGGCGTATTCCTGTTCATGGATCTTGCCCAGGTTGTGGTTGAGGCGCTCCACCTCGATCCAGTCGGCATCGGGCGTCACCATGCGCCACCAGGCCAGATTGTCCAGGGTGGTGCCCCACAGCACCGCCTTCTTGCCGCCGGCGTTCATGGCGATGTTGCCGCCGATGCAGGAGGCGTCCTGCGAGGTGGGGTCCACGGCGAAGACATAACCGGCCGCCTCGGCCCGCTCCGCCACGCGGCGCGTCACCACGCCGGCCTCGACGAACAGGGTGGGCACCTTGCCGTCCACCCCGGGCAGTTCGCTCAGCTCCACCTCGTCCATGCGCAGCAGCTTCTCGGTGTTGATCACCGCGGAGTCGGCGTGCAGCGGCACGGCGCCGCCGGTATAGCCGGTGCCGCCGCCGCGCGGGATCACCGTCAGGCCCAGCTCGATGCAGGCCTTCACCACGCCGGCCACTTCGCGCTCGGTATCGGGGGTGACGACCACGAAGGGATATTCCACGCGCCAGTCGGAGGCGTCGGTGACATGGGACACGCGGGCCAGGCCGTCGAACTGGATATTGTCCTTGCGCGTGACGCGGGCCAGGCGGCGCTGCACCTGGCGGCGGCGCTCGGCCTGGTTGGACAGCCAGCTTTCGAATTCGCGCACCGCGGCACGGGCGGCGTCGGCCAGCTGCAGGGCCAGCTCGTTGCCGCCGGCGCGGGCGACGATCTGATCCAGGCGGTGATGCAGGGCATGGGCCAGGGAATCCCAGCGCTTGCTGTTCTCGATCAGGTCGTCCTGGATGAAGGGGTTGCGGGTGATGACCCACATGTCGCCCAGCACCTCGAACAGCATGCGGGCGGAACGGCCGGTGACGCGCTCGGCGCGCAGGCGGTTCAGGACTTCCCACATCTCCGCGCCGAGGAAGCGAATGATGATCTCGCGGTCGGAAAAGGAGGTGTAGTTATAGGGGATTTCGCGTATGCGGGCGGGGGTATCGCTGCTCATCGGGACCGGCCGTGGGTAAGCTCAGGCAAGGGCGAAGTGTAGCACGGGGGGTAGAGGCCGATGAACCGCCAGCAGGACCAAAACGGCTGTGCGGTCGCTCCGCACGGCCCGTGCAAATACGCCAAATCTCAGAAACGCCCGACCTTGACCAGCCGCTGGCTCCAATAGTCATTGGACAGGGAAGCGTACGCCACCTGCTTGCCGCTGGACGGTGCATGCACGAAACGACCGTTGCCCAAATAAATGCCGACATGAGAAGGCTTGCCTTCGATACGGAAGAACAGCAGATCGCCGGGGGTGCGTTGGGCAAGGGGGATGGTGCGCGTGCGGGAATACTGTTCGGCGGTGCTGCGCGGCACCGCCTTGCCGGCTTGACCATAGGAATAGTGCACCAACCCGCTGCAGTCGAAACCACGCGGCGTGTTGCCGCCGTAGCGATAGGGCTTGCCCACCATCTGCTGCGCCACAGCCACAACCCGCGGCATAGGTGCCACACTCGCCGCCGGGACAGGCGGGCAGGCCGACTGCTGCGCCACCGGCGGATGCAGTGAACTGCAGGCGGTCAGACCCAACATCATCCCCAGCAACAACAACCCGGCCGCCCTCATCGGGCCAGTTCCCCTTCCGCCACCTTCTTGCCGTTGGAGTAGATCGTGATGCGCTGCCCGTCGCGCGCCAAGTCCATGCACGCTTTATTGCCGGCCAGCCTCCCGCTCAGCCACTCACGGCAATACTGCCCGCTGTCATTCACCCACCAACGCGCCCCGGCGCCATTCTTGTCCATCAGCGTACCATCGGCACGGAACTCCAGGGTATAGGCCGACTGGGAGCGCAGATAGATACCATTCAATGTGGCGCCACTGAGCAGCGTTTCCACCTCCGCCTTGTTGCGCAGATAGTCCTCGGCGACAGCGGTGCCGGCTAGCAGGGCCAAAACCGGAAACATGATCAGACGGGACATGGGGGTCCTCGTGGTTGCAGAAATTTTAGCGAGAATAGCGCAATTGTCGGCCTGAGTTCACTGCTGGGGTACCATGCTGGATATTTGAGTGTTTATACGTCGCACACTATCCCCGCTTCAAACTCCCCAACGCAACCTTCTGTGGCTTAAGCCGCCCCATCACATGCATCTCGCAACGCTTGCAGTCGAACTCCAGGCGCAGATTCTCGCCGGCGCTGATCAGCGTCATGGGATCGGGCTTGATGCCCTTCACCTGCTTGGGACAGAGGTTGAAGCTGTAGCGCACGCAGTGCTTGGTGATCATCAGCGACACCTCACCGCGCTCGCGGTTGGCCTCATAGGCCTCCGCGATGAGGCTGACGCCGTGGCGGGTGTAGAAGTCGCGGGCGCGCTGATTGTAGACGTTGCCCAGATAGCTCAGCTCGGACTGCGGATAAATCGGTGGCTGCACCGCAGCGGCGGCACGGGCGGGGCGGCGATAGGCGGCGTGGCGCGCCGCCTCCAATTGCTCCACGCCTTCGCGGCGCAGGGCATTGAGGGCGCCGACGGGGATGAACCACGGTGTGGACAGCGCCAGCGTGATGTCTTCCGCCATGAAGATGGTATTGCCCAGCTTGCCCAGCTGTTCGTGCAAGGTGGCCGCGGCACGCTCGGCGTTCTGCGCCGGCTCATGCGGCTGCGCCAGCTCCACGGTGGCGCTGATACCCTCCTCGTCGGTGAGGGTGAGGGCAAAACCGGCGGCCGTCTCGGCTAGGTGTATCTGCACGCGAATGCGGCGCTCGGCGGACTTCTTCTCCAGCAGGCGCTCGAATTCCTGATCGCGGTTGCGATACAGCGTGGTGCCGACGGCGGGCAGCACGTTCTTTTCCGCCGGGAACAGGCGCCGGCCCTCGGCGCGGTTGATGCGCACCCCCGCCAGTTGCCCTGCGGCGTCATACCAGGACAGGCCATCACCGTTGTGCAGCGCGGCATCGGTCTCCACCTCGAACCAGTCCGGGCCGACGCGGCTGGCCGTACCGATGGGTGCGCCGACAAACTTCGGGCTGTCCAGCGCCAGCAGGTCCTGGTGGCGTTCCTGCGCGAAGTAATCGGTGAAGCCGCGATTGAAGCTCTTCTCCGGCTGCGGCTGGAAGAAGAAGGTGCAACGTCCGGCGGAGGCCGCACGGTAGTGCGGCACCTCGGCGAGGATTTCATCCAGCAGGGTGCGGTAGTGGGCGGTGATGTTCTTGACGTAGGACAGGTCCTTGAGGCGCCCCTCGATCTTGAACGAGCTGATGCCGGCCTCGGCCAGGGCACGCAGGTTGGCGCTCTGGTTGTTGTCCTTGGGCGACAGCACATGGCGGTCGCGCACCACGATCTCACCGGCGCTGTCGGCCACGGTGAAGGGCAGACGGCACATCTGCGAACACTCGCCGCGGTTGGCGCTGCGGCCGGTCTGGGCATGACTGACATAGCATTGGCCGCTGTAGCTGACGCACAGCGCGCCGTGGACGAAGAACTCCAGCTCCGCCGTGGTGGCTGCAGCGATTTCGCGAATCTGCGTCAGCGACAGCTCGCGCGCCAGCACCACGCGGGAGAAACCCGCCTGCTCCAGAAAATGGGCCTTGGCCGCGCTACGGTTGTCGGCCTGGGTGCTGGCGTGCAGGGCGATGGGCGGCAGGTCCAGCTCCAGCAGTCCCATGTCCTGGATGATCAGCGCATCGGCGCCGGCCTCGTACACCTGCCAGGCGATCCGCCGCGCCGCCTCCAGTTCGTCGTCCTTGAGGATGGTGTTCAGGGTAACGAACACCTGGGCCGAATAGCGGTGGGCATAGTCCGCCAGCCGCACGATATCGGCCAAGTCGTTGCCCGCCGCGGCACGCGCACCAAACGACGGTCCGCCGATGTACACCGCATCGGCACCGTGATTGATCGCCTCGCAGCCGAACTCGGCGTTCTTGGCCGGGGCCAGCAGCTCCAGGCGGTGACGTGCGCTACTCATAGCTTGTGCGTCACCAGGAATTTCGTCGCCTGGTCCTTGGGTAGGGGGTGGCTGAACAGAAAGCCCTGCATCTCGTCACATCCTTCCGCCACCATGAAATCACGCTGTTCCACGGTCTCGACGCCCTCGGCGATGGTGGTCAGCTCCAGGCTGCGACCCAGGGCAATGACCGCACGGGCGATGGCGACATCGTCGCCATCATGCGGGATGTCGCGCACGAAGGATTGATCAATCTTCAGCTTGGAGATGGGCAACTGCTTGAGATAGGCCAGCGATGAATAGCCGGTTCCAAAATCATCGATGGACAACTCAAACCCCATGGCGCGCAACTCACCCAGCAACTCGATCGACTGTTCGGGATTCTTCATGACGAAACCTTCTGTCACCTCCAGCTCAACCCATGCCGGGTCACAGCGGGTCTCCGCCAGCACGCTACGAATCACCTCTACCAGATCACGCTGATACAGCTGCTTGCCCGACAGATTGACGGCAACACGTCCGTTCAGCAGTTTCTGCTCATGCCACGCGCGCGCCTGCGTGAAGGCCTCGCGCAACACCCAGATACCCAGCGCAATGATGAGCCCAGACTCCTCTGCCACCGGAATGAAACGCCCCGGAGCGAGCATGTCGCCCTCGGGCAACTGCCAGCGGATCAAGGCCTCCATGCCCACCACCCGACGGGTGCGCAGCGACAGCTTGGGCTGGTAATACAGCACGAATTCATCGTTGCGCAGCGCATTGCGCAGGTTGGTCTCCATCAGGATGCGGTCGTAGGCCTTCTCCGTCATGTCCTCGGTATAGAAGTGAAAGGCGTTGCGCCCCTGCTCCTTGGCCTTGAACATGGCGGTGTCGGCGTTGCGCAACAGGGTTTCCGCATCCTGGCCGTCACCGGGATAGAGGCTGATGCCGATACTGGTGGTGATATACAGTTCACGCGTATCGATGTGCAGCGGCTCCTGCGTGACGTGGATCAGCTTCTGTGCGATCTGCGACACATTCTCCACGGAGAGGATGGATTCCAGAATCACGGTGAATTCGTCCCCGCCCAGGCGCGCCACCGAGTCTTCCTCGCGCACCACGGTCAGGAAGCGGCGCGCCACCTGCTGCAGCACCAGATCACCGACCGCATGGCCCAGGCTGTCGTTGATCTGCTTGAACTCATCCAGATCGATGAACAGCACCGCCAGCTGCTCGCGGCGGCGCCGCGCCTTGAGCAGCGACTGCTCCAGGCGATCGCGGAACAACACACGATTGGGCAGCCCGGTCAGCGAATCGTAATGGGCCAGGCGATCGAGATGCTGCTGCTTTTCCTGCAACTGGGCATGGGTCAGATGCCGCTCGGTGATGTCCTGCACCGTACCGTAGGAGTGGATCGGCTTGCCGAAGGTATCATAGGTGGTCTCGCCCTGCTCCTCGACATACTTGATGCGGCCGTCCTTCATCTGCAGGCGGTGTTCCAGCTTGTAGGCGCGGCGCGTGCGCAGGGAATCGCGGTAGGCCTGATCGACCATGTCGCGATCCTCGGGATGAATCGCCGCCAGGAAGCCGTCGTAACTCGGCGTAACGTCCGCCGGGTCCAGTTCAAAGATATGGTAGACCTCGGGGGTCCAGCGCAGGCGGTTGGCCACCAGGTCCAGGTCCCAGGAACCGATGCGCGCAATGCGCTGGGCGTTCTCCAGCATCTTCTGCGTGTAGCGCACCTGCTCGTCGGCCTGATATCGGGCGGTGATGTCTCGGCTGATGCCGAGCACACCCAGCGCCGTATCGTGCGTGCCGTAATAGGGCGTCTTCAGGGTGTCCACCAGAATACGCCGCCCATCCGGATAGGTCAGCCACTCCTCATTGCTGCGCCGCTCGCCCAGCTCCAGCATCTTGCGGTCGTTGTCGTAGAAAAACTGTGCCACCTCGGCATCGAACAGCTCGAAGTCGGTCTTGCCGACGATCTCCGCCTCGCTGCGGCCGACAAACTCGGCAAAGGCGCTGTTGCAGCCGAGATATACCCCCTTGCTGTCCTTGAAGAAGATCAGGTCCGGTGAGGTATCCAGGATGGAGCGCAACAGGGCATGGTTCTTGGCCATCGCCTGCTCATGCTCCGCCAACGTCGTCACCATGCGGCCGAAGGCCTGGGCCAGACGGCCGATCTCATCGTAGCGCTGGCAGGAAAACTCCACACTGCGCTCCCCCTGGCGCACACGCTCGGCCTGCTCGGCAAGACTGCGGATGCCGCTACCGAGGCCGTGGGCCATCAGCCAGGCGAAGATCGAACCGATGATGATGGCGATGGCGGTATAGATCAGGCCGTCGTGCGTTACCTGCTGCAGGTTGGCGGCGATATCACCCCGGCTCAGGCCGACCCGCGCCCAGCCGATATGTACTTCGTTGCTGAAAATGGGGGCGGCGGCATCGTTGAATTCCACCCGATTGATGAGCAGATGGGGTGCCGGCGCCGCATCCAGGAGGGTCTGGCTCACCGCATCGGCCAGATACTGGCCGACCACGCTGTGGTCGGTGTAGGCCAGCACCTTGTTGTCCCGATCGACAAACATGGCGTAACGCACGCCGGGGTAGTGCGCCTGGGCGGCGATCACCTCCTCCATGCCGATGATGTCGTTGGCCAGCACCCAGGAGGTGCCATTGGCTGCCAGGGTGGAGGCCAGACTGAGCGCCTGTGCCTCGCTCTGCTTGGAAAGGAAGATACGCTCGCGTCCCACCAGGTCGAACACGAATACAGTCATCAGCAAGGCATGCACGACGGCAATGCCGAGCATCAGCTGCCTAGTGATCGAGGCGGTGAACAGCCGGTGCAGATAGCGCCACATGGAATTTACTCGACCGGCCGCACTTCGGCACTGAAACGGTGGATGAACTCGCGTACCGGCTGATAGGTGGCGTCATCCGCCGGCTCGAAACGCGACAGCTCCATCGGCGCCAGCAGGCGCCGTCCCTCGGGCGATTCATGCAGAGAGAACAACAGCCGCCCCACCTGCGCCACCACCGCCTCCGGCACCTCGGGCAGGACCACCAGACCGTTGTTGGGCAGGGAGTCGGTCTGCCATTTAACGTCCAGTACCTTGGCCAGCTCCGGCCGCTCACGGCTCAGGGCGCGCCAGGGCTGCGGCCAGGTAGCGCCCGCTGCCACATCGCCGAGATAGACATTCATGATGGAAGACTCCTGCGAACCGACATAGCGGTTGTCGATGTCATGCATCACGTCGATGCCATGGCTGTGCAGGAAGTACTGCGGCAGCATGGTTGCGGCCAGCGCGCTTGGTGCCGGATAGCTTACGGCCTTGCCGCGCAGATCACCCACCGCTCTTATACCGCTGTCCCTGCGCACCAGGATGATGCCGCGGAAATTGTCGTCGTCGCCCATCTTGCCGAACACGCGATAGCCCTGCTTCACCGCATTGATGGTCTGGTAGGGATTGGGCAGGGCGAAATGGAACTGGCGCGCGTACAGTTTCGCGTCGTAGGCGGCGTAGTTGCGCGAGGCCTCCAGACGGAAGCGGGCATCCTCAACGTTGGCACTCAGGTAGGCCATCAGTGGGCCGAACACCTCGTGCAGGCGTTGCGGATTGTGCAGCGGGTGTACCCCGAAGACGTATACCGGCTCGGAGGTGGCGACCGCAGGCGCGAAGGTCGGCGTGTATTCCGTGCCATCACCGGACTGGCAGGCGCCCAGCAGCAGGGTGGCGAATATGACAGCCAGGGCCATGACGGCGCGGAGGGGATGGGGCATGCGGACGGGGTTCCCGGCAGAGTTCTTGCGCTTGCATCCCGCTACCGGCGGGGTGCGCCACGCATATCGTGTAGTGCGGGAAAGTATACGGGAAGACCACGGTGGCGCCTATGCCGAGGCGCAAATTCAGTGCACGGTACCGGATGCCCCCTCCTGTGCCGCATCGAGCAAGGCCCCGGGCTCTACCAGCGACACCAACAGCCCGATGCCGGGAACCGCCACCCTAGGCGCGCAGAAGGCCCTGTCGTTGACCACATGCCGGCAGGGGAATAGGTCGTGCGTGACAGCGCTGCCCGCCGGAAAGTGCTGTGCCAGCCAGCACCATCCCGACACACGCTGCGCCGGTTCCCGGGAATACCCCACGCCCCCTCGGAATCCACTGACCCGCCGCATCGAAGGCCGCTATAATGCCGCCCCCTCACTACCCTGCAAACCGCATGAGCAAGCCACGCACCGCCGCCGATCCGGAAAGACTCGTCACCTGGCACAAGTACCGAAACGGTCTGTGCGACGACTGCCGCGCCACCTGCTGCACGCTGCCCGCCGAGGTGCGCGTCGCCGATCTGATCCGCCTGGGGGTGATGGACGCCTTCGAGGCGGACGAGCCGCTCAAGCCCATCGCCCGGCGTCTGGAGAAGGCCGGCATCATCGACCACTTCAATTTCAAGAACGGACTTTTCACCCTGGCACGGCGCGCCAATGGCGACTGCGTCTATCTCGATGCCGCCACGCGGCGCTGCACCGTCTACGAGCGCCGCCCGGACACCTGCCGCAACCACCCGCGCATCGGCCCGCGGCCGGGATATTGCGCCTACATCCCGCAGACCTGATCGGCACACGCCTGTTGCAGTTGCCGCAGGCAGGCACGACACAGGCAGTCGTCATAGTGCGCCGCGATGTACTCGCGCTGCACCGGTGTCAACGCCACATCCCGGCACTGACACAGGGCCACCAACCCGCTCTTGCATTCGAAGGATTCCCCGCACCCGGGACAGCGTTTCTGCATGTGGACGGGCATCGCGCTCACGGCGTATCGATGATGTAGTCTTCCAGATCGTCCGGGTCGGGCACCGCGGACAACGGCAGCGCATAGGCGCGCACCGAGATGCCGGCACGATGCACGCTTTGCGCATCACCGCTCAACAGCGGATGCCACGGCGGCAGCGGCAGGCCGGCATGGCGCAGGCGGTAGGCGCAGGTCTCCGGCAGATAATCCAGCGCGGCGAGGTTGTCGCGGCTGATCAGCGCGCATTCCGCCTCCACCTGCGCCCGCTCGGCATAGGCGGTGCAGCAGCAGGCGTCGATGTCGAGGCGGGAACAGGCGATGCGCGTGTAATACACCTCGCCGCTGTCCTCGTCCTCCAGCTTGTGCAGGCAGCAACGGGCGCAGCCGTCGCACAACTGTTCCCACTCCGCGGGGGTCAGCTCGTCCAAGGGCAGTTGCCAGAAGGGTCGTGTCGTCATGGCGCCATTCTATCCGCTCCCGCCCCACAATGGTGGCATCCACGCAGGTCGGCGCTTGCTAGAATGGCGAGGTCCCCCCCACGGAGGTGTCGCCATGAGCGCCCTTTGGATCCTCATCTTCCTGATCATCCTGTCCGGTTTCTTTGCCCTCGCCGAAATGGCCCTCGCCTCGTCGCGCCGCTCGCGCCTGACGCAGATGGCGGAGGAAGGCGACGGCGGTGCCAGCGCGGCGATTGCCATCAAGGACCAGCCCAGCCGCCTGCTCGCCGCCACCCAGACCGGCATCACCGCCGCGGCGCTGCTGATGGGCATCTACGGCGAGTCGGCGCTGTCCGCCTCCATCGAACAGATCATCAGCGCCATCCTGCCGCCGCTCGCCGGCTGGAGCGGCGGCATCGCCTTCACCATCACCATCACCCTGGTCACCGCCGTCTCCATCGTGTTGGGCGAGATCGTGCCCAAGCGCATCGCCATCGCCCATCCCGAACGCGTCGCCACCTTCTGTGCGCCGGCCATGTCGCTGTTCATCCGCCTGCTGTCGCCGGCGATCCACTTCCTGTCCTGGTCTGCCGATCGCGTGCTGGCCCTGCTGCCGATACAGGCCGCGCCGGCCGTCACCAGCGTCGAGGACATCCTCGCCTACATCGACGAGGGCGAGCGCTCCGGCACCATTGCGCCGGAAGAGAGCGTGCTGGTGGGCAACGTGCTGCGCCTGGACGATCGCCGCATCGGTGCCATCATGATCCCCGTCGCCGATGTCGCCTGGCTCAACCTGACCGCGCCGCGCGAACACAACCTGCGCGTGCTGCGCGAGGCGCCGCATTCGCAACTGCCGGTGTGCAAGGGCGATATCCAGCAGGTGATCGGCATCTCCGAGAGCCACGACATCCTGCAGGCGGCCATCGCCGGTGACATCGACTTCGCCGAGATCCCGCTGGAACAGCCGCTGTATGTGCCCGCCACGCTGACGCTGATCGAACTGCTGCGCACCTTCCGTCAGCAACGCACCACCTTCGCGCTGGTGGTGAGCGAGTTCGGCCACACCGAGGGCATCGTCACCGTGGATGATCTGATGCTGTCGCTGGTGGGCGAGATGATGCCGCTGGCCGACAGCCCGGAGGAGAGCCTGGCGGTGCGCCGTGCCGACGGCTCCTGGCTGCTGGACGGCCTACTCGCCATCGACGAGATGAAGGACAAGCTGGAGATCGGCAGCGTGCCGCACGAGGAACTGGGCAACTTCCACACCGTCGGCGGCTTCGTGCTCGCCTCCCTCGGCCGCATCCCGCGCAAGGCGGAACGCTTCAGCTGGGAGGGCTGGGACTTCGAGGTGGTGGACGTGGATCGCAACCGCGTCGATCAGGTGCTGGCCACGCGTCACCGCGATGACACGCCAGGCACGCCGTAACTACCCGGCGGCAATGCCTGCCGGAATTGCTCAGGTCCTGCGATCGCGCAGCACCTGCGTGCCGGCAATATGGTCGTGCACACAGCGGCAATCCTTGCGGAAGATGGACAGTGCATCCAGCAGCGACAGGAACTGCCCCACGATGGAAACCAGCCCCGCCACACTGAGCGGCAGGGAGCGCCGGAACAGAATGGTGCCCACACCAGCCTTGTTGCCTGCCATGTCGACAATGTGAATGTTCAGCATCCACTTGCCGATGGTCTGGCCGTAGCGCTTGAGGAAGACATAGTGCACTGCGGTGAATACCACGAAGCCGAGCACGGTGGCAGCCAGCGTCAGGGCAAATGGCGACTCCACACCCCGCTCGGTGTATTCAGAGGTGTGATGCCGTGCTGCGCGGGAGGTATTACCCCGCGCCTGCAATGGTACGCGCCGCCTGTGCAACGGCATGATCGCGTTCTACCGCCGCCATGCCTGGCTGCAACACTGCGGCTCGACCCTGCACAAAAAGGCCATCGGCCTGGGTATCGCCATGCTGTCGGCCAGGCTGGTGGGGAATATGGTGGAAACGCGGCAGGTATCGAACCTGTGGGGGCTGCTGGCCAGCCGGCCACTGGTCAGCGACACGACCTTCTCCATACTGGTCTTTGCAGTGGAATATGCGGTGGCGCTGCTGGTCTTCGCGTGATCGATCACAGTCTGGCCGCCCTCCAGCGCCAGCATGCCGAACGCCGCGGCATCGCCTGTGTCCTAGGTGATCTCCGCCACGCGACAGCAGTCGCGGCCATCACGCTTGGCGCGGTACAACGCCTTGTCC
This sequence comes from Gammaproteobacteria bacterium, assembly GCA_034002745.1. Classification (GTDB taxonomy): domain Bacteria; phylum Pseudomonadota; class Gammaproteobacteria; order SZUA-140; family SZUA-140; genus JAITWN01. The sequence continues at coordinate 12,967 of JAVEZY010000035.1, read as the reverse complement.
GCCTGCTGCAGCAGTAGGCTCATGCTGCCGCCCCCCGGCAATGCCGCCAGACCGATGCTGGCGGTGAAGCGTACCGGCGAGTTATCCGGCGCAAACACCGCCAGCGCCCGCACCATCTCCAGTATGCGCAGCGCCGCCTCCCGCCCCTGCGCGAGATCCAGTTCCGGCAACACCACGGCAAACTCTTCGCCGCCGATACGACCGATGATGTCGCTCTTGCGCAGGCACGCGGTTAGCGTCTCGGCAAACGCCTGCAACACGCGGTCACCCGTGGGATGACCGTGGCTGTCATTGATCTGCTTGAACAGGTCGAGATCGAGGCTCATGAACACCAGCGGGCGGCCATGGCGCACAGCACGCTCGACCTCGGCCGCCGCGACCTCGAAGAAGGTGCGCCGATTGAGCAGGCCGGTAAGGTCGTCAGTGCGCGACAGCTCCAGCAGTTTTGTGGTGAGACGCTTGTGTTCGGTGATGTCGGTGAAGGTGCGCACGAAACCGCCGCCGGGCAGCGGCGTGTGCGTCAGCACCATCCAGCGTGGCTCGCCCTGCACCAATTGCTCCAGTTCGAAGGAGAATGGCTCGCGCAGATCCAGTTCCGCCAGGGCACGCCGGCGCATGGCTTCGTCCTGCCCGTTTTCCCGCGCCCAGATATTGATGATGTCGCGGAAGTCGGCGCCGATGGCAAAGGTCCCCGGCGTCAGCTTGAATATCGGCTCGATGGGTTTGTTGTAGGCGAGCAGCCGGTAGTCACGCCCCACCACCACGATACCCTGCGGCACATGATCCAGCACGATGTCGAGCACCTTGGAGCGCTCGGCAAAGGTGGCGCTGTCATACAAGGGCGACTCATCGTTGCGCGTTGCCATTGTGCGCGGCCTAGGACACCACCAGATTGCGTCCCTTTTCCTTCGCCGTGTACAGCGCCTGATCGGCACGGCGCACCACCTGTTCCAGGGACTCGCCCGGCTGGCCCTCGGCCACGCCGATGCTGGTGGTCACGGTGAGCGGGCCGACGTCGGTTTCCACCACCAGCGCAGCGATGGCACTGCGCAGCCGCTCCGCCTGCTGCATGGCCTGCGCCAGGGTGGTATGGCCCATCAGCAGCATGAACTCTTCGCCGCCAAAACGGCCCGGCACCTGATTGGGGGCTACCTCGTGCGCCAGCACTGCCGCCACGGCGCGCAGCACGTTGTCACCGCCAAGATGGCCATAGGTGTCGTTGATCTGCTTGAAACGATCCAGGTCAATCATCAGCACCGCATAGGGCGCGCCGCGGGTCTTGCCATCATCCAGCACCACGGCGGCATGGCGCAGCAGGGCGCCACGGTTGAACAGGCCAGTGAGGCTGTCGCGTGTCGCCTGGCGGTGGATCAACAGCAGCAGGTGCAACTGGAAGGCCTGCGCCAGCAGGCTGAAACCGATGAACAGCAACAACACCCACAGCAGGCCGAGCACGCCGCGATCGGTCAGCTCGCCCAGCCACATGTGGGTGGCAATCACCGTCACGCCGACCAGCAACTGCAGCACCACGCTCTCGATGAGGGTCAGCGGCAGCAGGGCCAGGATCGCCACCAACAACAGGGGCAGCGCGGTGTAGCCGATGAGGGCGGGCGTGGTATAGGTGGCACCGGTGAGCAGCTCCACCGTCAGATAGAACAGCAGGGTAATCGCCACCAGCAGTGCGGCACGCAGGCGGGCGCTCCACAGCGCCGGCCGGGTCGGCAACAGGGCCAGAGACAGCAGCGCCAGTCCCGCCACCACGCGCAGCGCCATCATGGAGCCGAGGATATCCGTCGGCAGCAACCAGCGGTCGACCGGGATCCACACCGGCGAGGCCAGGCCAAACAGCACGGCGAACAGCCGCACGCGCAGGATGAGCAGTTCGCTGCGGTAATGGTTGAAGTCGTGGCTGTGGTCACGTGAACTGACGCAGTCCAGAAACGCGGACCGTAGCACCTGCCAATATCGTGCGTTACCCATACCGCCTCGTCACACCGTGCTGAAAAACCAGGAGTCGCCCCTATTGGGGCCATCATACACGCCGGCCCGTCTCACCACCCCACCGGTACACCATGCCCACCGCTGTTCGCATAGTGTCATCAAAAACAGCCGGTACAATACGCGAGCCCCCTACGCCCTACAAGCCGAACCGGTGTTATGCCGCCTCGTACATACGGTTCGTCCGCACAACGCCTATTCATTAGCGAATGCATCAGGGATTATGCGCACCTTATGACACCACCGCTGATGCATAACTACCGAGACAGAATTCCAGGCACTTCCGCAACGACGCCTCAACCTGTAAGTCGGACTTCAGTCCGACAACGGCTCCAACGACGGCCACCGCGGTCATCGCCACCTACGCACCGAGGTGTTTCCCCTCCCCCGGCGTAGATCCCGGGCCGATGGCGGCGAAGACGCACAGGAACATCATGCCCATCCACTGCGGTCTCGACCCTACCACGCCCCCCGACGGGCGCCCCCCTCCGCTTGCCGCACGCCGCCGCGGTTACGGCGGCAGATTTTCACGCAGAAAGGCCACCAGCTGCGGAGCCTCCTGCTCGACGTCGCCGTAATCATCGTGGCTACCCGGAATGATCACCAGCTGCACCGGTGCTGCACCACGCGCCGCATAGATCGCATGGGCCTCGGCGGCCGGCACCGTCGTATCCTCCGCACCATGGACCAGCAGCGTCGGGCAACGGACCTGGCGGATGGTGGTGAGCGGCGCGATGGCGTCGAAACGATGGCCGATGACGTGCTGCACATAGCGCAGGATGTACCAGCCCAGTGGCCAGTACGGGATGTGCTTCGTTGCCAGCAGCCGGCGCATCATGTCGCGCGGATGGGAAAATGCCGCGATACTGACTACCGCCGCCACATCCGCACGCCGGGATGCGGCCAGCAGCGCCGCGGCGCCGCCGACCGAGTGGCCGACCACGGCCATACGGCGCGGATCGACCTCCGCCTGCTGCCGCAACCAGTCGAGGGCATGCTCCAGGTCTTCGGTAAAACGCGGCATCGAGGCGAAGCTGTCTTCGTCGCTGCGCCCATGGCAGCGCGCATCGAACAGCAATACCGCAAACCCCGCCCGCGCCAGTGACGGCGCCAGCGGCAGCAGCGTTTCCGCGCTGCCGCCCCAACCATGCAGCAGCACCACCGTCGGGGCCGGCGGCGTCCCCGTCCCCGGCACCAGCCAGCCGTGGAGTCCGAGGCCGTTCGCCGTCGCAATACGCACCTCGCGATAGGCCAGGCCGAGGGCGCCGGGCGTACGTGTTTCGACCAGGCGCCGTGGCGCCAGGCCGCGGCGCACCAGAGAGTGAAAGCCGGCCACCGCAAGTACCACCGCGCCGGCAAGTGCCAGATAAACCAACCATGACATGAACATCGGATTCAACACCTGCGGCCTGCTGCCGGTGACCTCACGTGATTAAATGTGAATATCGACTGCGCAACCGCGCTGACGCATCCAATCCAGGGTGTGCAGCGCTCACCCGTCACAGACACCAACGCGCATCAGGTGCCCGGCTCAGGCCGGCTGTCATCGGTAATGTTGGCGCAAGCCGGATTGCTGCGCACGAAACGCAACGTTTTCTCCGCCCAGCGCAGGCGCTGCTCGGTGCAGGTCTAGTGGGAAGATCCCGCACACAGTTTCTGAAAGCGTACCAGCAGGTACTGGACCTCACACTCCTTGCGGTAATACATCGCCAGCAGCAATACCCACAACCGGTACAGCGCGCATGAAATGCCGCGGCAGAAACGCGGCCGGAGTCATGTTACACGACGGCCCGTCCGCCGCTCATTTCGCAACGCTACAGCAGCTGCGCCGGCGCATCACCCAAACCGAAACCGCGCTGGCGACCAGCATGGCGGCGACCAGCACCGGCCACAGCAGCGGCACCAGTTCCCAGCCCACGGCCACCACCATCACCTCCCCGCCGCCCGCCGAAGTCGCCAGCGCGTACTGCTCGATGACGGAATGGCTGTAGTAGGCGAACAGGCCGAACAATGCGACGTAGATGGCCATGCACATGAAAATCTCCCCGTCTGCGTGAAGCGTATAAACCCGCCGCCCGTTGTCCACCCCTCACAAACGGCGACCGCTATTCCGTTATCCCTGATGCCCGGATTCCGTCTGCTGGATACCTGCCACGTACCAGTCACCTGCGGCACTGTCCCAGCCATGCACCACATGCCACAACTCGGCAAACGCCTGGGGCTCGCCGCTCTGTTCCTCCTTGATGCCGCCGGAAAAACGGATGGTCGCGACCACGTCGTCACCATCGCGCTGCACGCCAGACAACTCGGCGTCAAGATAATCCACCTCGGTATAGTGGGTCTCGCTGCCACGGGCCAAACGCTCTGCCTGCAACTCGGCAAACAGTTCCGGGGTGGTATAGGTCGCGATGTCCTTCATATCGCCCCTGTCCCAGGCCGCCTGCAGGCGGATGAAGTGCACCCGCGCCCCCTTGAGAAAGCCTTCCGCATCGAACCAGGCAGGAGCATCGTGACCACCGCCGTGCACCGCGGACGGGGTGTCCGTGGATGCCGTCGCCGGCTCAGAAAAGACGCCGCCAAAGGCCGGGCCGCCGGCCGCTTGTGGCAGCGGGCGGACACGCAGGGTGCGGTACAACATGAGACCGCCGTATAGCAGGGCGGCAATCAGGAGAAAGTCCATGATCTGAAAACCCTCAAAGCCATCGCCAAACAACAGGGAAGCAATCAGGCCACCGGCGGCGAGCCCGGCCAGGGGGCCTAACCAGCGGCTGACGCCGCTCTGGCGCGGAGCTGCCGCTGCGGTCTGACGGGCAGCATCCTGCCGTGAGGTCGTTGCGGGGGCAGAAGCGCTGCGCTGGGGGACGTTGTACTGTTTGCCCATATTGCCGCCAAAGCCCAGCCGCTTGGCCTCGGCTGCGTGCGGCAGAGTCAACAGCAGGACAACAACAAAGAACATCGGGAAGACAACGGCAAGACGACGCATGAATGCTCCGGTGGTGTGATGAAAGGGCGCCATTCTAACAGTTCACGGCCGCTGCCGGACGCGGTACGGCGCTGACCCGCCACCCCGCCCCTCCTTGTGTCCCGCTGCCGCGATATCACTTCCGCATCCGGTCAGATACTCCCGTCCAGGAAGCGCCGACACCTCGGTGCCAAGAAGATGCGAACCATCGCAATGGATCTGCAGGTGGCTCGCATCCGCAGGTGAGGCTGACGCTGGCGCTGTGCCGATAGCAGCAGGAAATCATGTGCAATGTCGGCGGAGTATTGCGGGGCGCGACAACGGTATTTGTCGGCACCGATTGCCCATCGGCGACTCCGATGGTGATTATCTTCTTATGGGGTGCGCGCCTACCTCCAAATACATATATATTTGGACTACTCAGGATAGAAAAATTGCCCTCAGCCATGGAACGCTTCCGACTTCTTTCGCTTCTTGTTGCCCTCGCCGTCGTTACAGTACTGATCGTTGCGGTCTGGCCATCGCTGCAAGGTCCCGACGCCGGCGGCGCGGCACGGGAGGTCAGGGTCGGACTCTACGAGAATGATCCGAAGGTCTATACCGGTGCCAACGGCCGGCCGGCCGGCCTGTTTGTCGAATTGCTGAATCAGATGGCGCGCGACGAGTACTGGCAGCTGCGCTATATCCCCTGCGCGTGGTCGCAGTGCCTGGAAATGCTGCAGCAGGGACAAATCGATCTCATGCCTGATGTGGCCTTCTCCGTGGAAAGGACCCGGCATTACGATTTCCATACCGCCTCGGTCGCCAGTAGCTGGTCGCAGATCTACGTCCCTCCCAACAGCAAGGTATTCTCCCTGGCCGATCTGGCCGGGAAGCGTGTCGCCATTCTGCAGGGCGGCATCCAGCAGGCCTTCTTCGCCCAGCTGATGGCGAGCGCCGACTACCCTTATCAGCCGGTGCTGGTCACCTCGCTGGAGCATGCCTACGCCGCCGTGGTGACGGGCGAGGCCGACGCGGTGGTGACCAACAGCTTCTTCGCCGCGCGCAACGGCGCCAAATACAAGCTGCAGGAAACCCCCATCGTCTTTCTGCCGAGCAATCTCTATTACGTTACCGCCAAGGGCCGCAACGCCGACCTGCTGGAGCGCATTGACGCCCACATCAGCACCTGGCGCACCGACCCGGACTCGGTCTACTTCAACGCACTGCATCGCGCCATGGCCGCGCCACCGGAACTGCTGCTGCCGATCTGGGTGCGCTGGCTGCTCACCGCCCTCGGCAGCGGTGCCGCGGTTCTGCTCCTGCTCAGCCTGTTGCTGCGCTGGCAGGTGGGGCAGCGCACCCGTGCCCTGCTGCAGACCACCCGGGAGCTGGAACGGCAACGCGCCACGCTGGAACAGGAGGTGGCGGCCCGTACGGCAGAACTGCGTTCCGCCAAGGAAAAAGCCGAACGGCTGACCCGGGTCAAGAGCGATTTCCTTGCCAACATGAGCCACGAAATCCGCACGCCGATGAACGCGATCCTCGGCATGCTCTATCTAGCCCTCAAGGCGGAGCTGCCGCCCCATTTGCGCAATCACCTGAGCAAGGCGCAGAGCGCGGCCCACTCGCTGCTCGGCATCATCAACGACATCCTCGACTTCTCCAAGATCGAGGCCGGCAAGCTCACCATCGAGCAGGTGGAATTCGGCCTCGACATGGTGCTCGAGCAGCTCACCAATGCTGTCGGCTATCTCGCCGGACAGAAGGGCATCGAGTTCCTCATCCGCTACGACCCCACCATCCCGCGCCACCTGGTCGGCGACCCGCTGCGCCTGGGCCAGATCCTGCTCAACCTGTGCAGCAACGCCATCAAGTTCACCGACCAGGGCGAGGTCGAACTGGCCTTCCGCAGCCTCAGCAGCAGCGAAGCCGAGATCACCCTGCAGATCTGCGTGCGCGACTCCGGCATCGGCATGACGCCGGAAGTGCAGCAAAAACTGTTCGAGAAATTCACCCAGGCCGATCAGACCACCACCCGCCGCTTCGGCGGCACCGGTCTCGGGCTGGCCATCAGCAAGAACCTGGTCGACATGATGGGCGGCCGCCTGTGGCTCGAAGACTCCCAGCCCGGCAAGGGGTCGACGTTCTGCTTTACCGTACGCCTGCCCATCGCACACCAGGCGCAGGCCCATGCGCGCGAACTGGTCGAACAGGCGGGTCCGCTGCTCAAAGGGGTCCGCGTACTGGTGGTGGACGACAACGAAGTTTCACGCGACATCCTGGTCGAACTGCTGCGCTACTTCCATCTCGACGTCGGCACCGCGGCCAACGGCGCCGCCGCACTCGCCGCCCTGCAGGCCGCCAGCACCAGCCCCTACGATCTGGTGCTGATGGACTGGCGCATGCCCGGCATGAACGGCGACGAGGTCACCCAGCGCATCCACAGCGACAGGGACATCCCGCGCAAGCCCAAGGTGGTGATGATCACCGCCTACGGCCGCGAAGAGGTGATCCGCCTGGCGGAACAGGCCGGCGTCGACGGCTTTCTCATCAAGCCGGTGTCGCCCTCTTCCCTGCTCGACACCATACTCCCGGTACTCGGGCGCGGCCGTCTGCTGGGTGGGCGGGAGCCGCACCACGCCGACACACCCGCCGCCAGCGCCGGCACACTGGCCGGCGCGCATCTGCTACTGGTGGAGGACAACGAAATCAACCGCGAATTTGCCACCGAACTGCTGCGCAGCGAAGGGATCGTGGTCGACGAAGCGGTCAATGGCGCGGAAGCCCTCGAGCAGGTGCGCAACCGCGATTACGATGCCGTGCTGATGGATATCCAGATGCCGGTGATGGATGGGCTGGAGGCGGCGCGTCGCATCCGCGCCCTGGCCGCCACAGCGGGCGGCGAACGCTACGCCCGCCTGCCGATCATCGCCATGACCGCGCTGGCCATGGCGCAGGACGCCGAGCAAAGCCACGCCGCCGGCATGAACGACCACGTCACCAAACCCATCGCGCCGGAGCAGCTGCTGGCGGCACTGGCACGGTGGGTCCGGCTGCCGGGAGAACGCACCGCCACGCCGACGCCGACCACGGCCGCAGCACCTGGCGGCGAACTGCCCGCCGATCTGCGCATGCTCTCGGCCCTCGACGCCCACGAAGGCGTGCGCCGCATCGGCGGCAAGGCCGAGGCCTACCGCCGGCAACTGCACCGTTTCCGCGAGCACTACCCCGACGCCATCAGCGAGCTGCGGCGCCTGCTACAGAAGGGGGATCTGCGGCGTGCCGAGGAACAATGCCACGCCCTCAAGGGAGTGAGCGGCAACATCGGCGCCCAGGCGCTGTTCGAACAGATTTCCGCCATCGACGGCACCCTCAAGCAAGGCATCGTGCCCGACGCGGCCGCGCTGTCCCAGGCGGAGGGTCTGCTCGCCCAGGTCATGCGCGAAATCGACGGCCTCGCCGCTGTAACCACCGCACCGCCGCCGGCCGCCGCGCCCCTCGCCGGCACCGCCCTGCAGACGCTGCTGCGGCATCTGCAGCATGCGCTGGAATACGACCTCGGCGCCGCCGAACCGCTGCTGGCTGAACTGCGCGCCGGCGTGGCCGGGACCGCACTCGAGGGGGATGTCGCCACATTGGCGGCGCGGATCGATGTGTTCGAAATCGATGACGCACTGGCGCGGCTGGAAAAAATCGCAGCTTCACTCCCGGGGACAACACCATGACCGAATCTGCCAACGGACCGGCCGCAACGCGCCACCGCATCCTGATCGTCGATGACGTGCACGAGAACGTGCACGCCCTGATGAACATCCTGCGCAATGACTACGCCATCGTCGCCGCGACCAACGGCGACAAGGCCCTGGAGCTGGCGCGACGCCAGCCGCAGCCCGATCTGATCCTGCTCGACATCAAGATGCCCGGCATGGACGGCTATTCGGTGCTTGCCGCGCTGAAGATCGATCCGGAGACCGCGGATATCCCCGTCATCTTCGTCACCGCGCTGGCCGAGGCGGCGGATGAGGCACGCGGCCTCGCCCTCGGTGTCGCCGACTACATCACCAAGCCGGTGAATCCGGATCTGTTGAAGACGCGCATCCGCAACCAGCTCGAACTGCGCCGTTTCCGCCGCCACCCCGTGCTGTTCGACATCGCCGCCCACAGCGACCCGAACTACCAGCCGGCGCTGCTGGTGGTCGATGACGTGCCGGAGAACATCCACGAACTGCTCGCGGCACTGCAGGACGACTACCGCATCATGGTCGCCAACAACGGCACCAAGGCGCTGGAGATCGTGCAGGGCGCCGCGCCGCCGGATCTGGTGCTGCTCGATATCGTAATGCCGGAAATGGACGGCTACGAAGTGTGCCGCCGCATCAAGGCCACGCCGGCCGGCAATCGCATCCCCATCATCTTCGTCACGGTGGTGGACTCGACCCAGGACAAGGTCAAGGGCTTCGAGCTCGGCGCCGCCGACTACATCACCAAACCCTTCGATATCGATGAAGTGCATGCGCGCATCCGTACCCACCTGGAACTGGCGCGGCTGCGTCACGTCCTCGAAGACCTGGTCGCTCAGCGTACTGCGATGCTGCAGATCAGCGAAGAGAAGTACCGCATCCTGTCCTATCGCGACGCCCTGACCGGCCTGCCGAACCGCGTGCTGTTCGGGGAAATGCTGGGCCATGCCATTGTGCATGCCGAGCGCAACGAGGCGGAATTCGCCCTGCTGCTGGTCGATCTGGACCGCTTCGCCACCATCAACGAGAGCCTCGGCCACAGCCTGGGCGACCAACTCCTGATCGAGGCCGGCAAGCGTCTGCAGAGTTTGCTGCCGGAACCCGACGCCATCGCCCGCATCGGCAGCGACGAATTCAACATCATCCTCAATCACAACGGCGACATAGCCATCGACCTGCTGGCCCAGCGCATGATCGATGCCCTGGCCGAACCCTTCCTGCTGGGCGGCCGGAGCATCTACGTCGGCGCCAGCATCGGCATCGCCATGTATCCGGCCGACGGTCGGGACGCGGAAACCCTGCAAAGCAACGCCGATGCCGCGCTGCACCGCGCCAAGACGCAGGGACGCGGTGTGCTGCGCTTCTTCTCGCCGGAAATGAGCAGACGCGCACTGGAACGCCTGACCCTGGAGGCAGAGCTGCGCCACGCCCTGGAGCGCAACGAGCTGCACCTCCATTACCAACCCCAGATCGACCTCCTCAGCGGCGAGATTGTCGGCTTCGAGGCCCTGGTGCGCTGGCAGCACCCGGAATGCGGCATGGTGCCGCCCGACGAATTCATCCCCCTGGCCGAAGAAAGCGGACTGGTGGTGCAGCTGGGTGACTGGGTCCTGCGCGAGGCCTGCCGTCAATTGCAGGAGTGGTCCGCGGCCGGACTGGCGCCGCGCCTGATGGCGGTCAACGTCTCCGCCGTGCAACTGAGCCATGGTCACCTGGTCGACTCGGTACGGCAGGTGCTGACCCAGAGCGGCATCCCGCCGAATCAGCTCGAGCTGGAGATAACCGAAAGCTTTCTGATGGCCGATCGCGATACCGCCTTTCAGTCGCTGGCGGAGCTCAAGGCCCTGGGGGTACGCCTGTCCATCGACGATTTCGGTACCGGCTATTCCTCGCTCAGCTACTTGCAGCAGCTGGAGGTGCACAAGCTGAAGATCGACATGTCCTTCGTGCGCGACATGACCAGCAACAGCGGCAACGCCTCCATCGTCACGGCCATCATCGTGCTGGGCCACAGCCTCGGCCTGGAGGTCATCGCCGAAGGCGTCGAAGACCAGGGACAGGCGCGCTATCTGCGTTCGCTGCAATGCGACGTGATGCAGGGCTACCTGATCAGCCCGCCCATGCCCGCCGCCGAGGCCGGCAGGTTCCTGGCATCCTTTCAACCGCAGCGCGTGACGGTGGAACAGGAAGCGCCCCCCACCCTGGTGCTGGTAGACGACGACAGCAACGTGCTCGCCTCGCTCACGCGGCTGCTGCGGCGCGAGAACTATCGCATCCTCACCGCCACCACCAGCGAGGAGGCGCTTGCCCTGTTGGCCCAACACGAGGTCGGCGTGATCGTCATCGACCAGCGCATGCCCGGCATGAGCGGCACCGAGCTGCTGGCCCGTGCCCGCGCCATCCACCCGCGTACCGTACGCATGGTGCTGTCCGGCTATACCGCTCTGGACAGCCTGACCGACGCCATCAACCGGGGCGAGATCTACCGCTTCTTCACCAAGCCCTGGGACGACGCCGAACTGCTGCACGCGATACGCGATGCCTTCCGCCAGTACGCGCTAAACGCCGGCAACTACCGCCCAGCGGAGTAATGCCGGCCGCCGCTCCTCGCGCTGCACCAAACAATCTTTTTTTACCTGCGCATGTCTTCTGCCTTGTTCGGCCGCATGGCCATGCACAGGATCTCAACCGCACCGACTGCTGGTCCTGACTTACAGCGACTCGAAGCGCGCCGCACCGGTTGCCTTGTCGATGGTCACCAGCAGTTCGCAATACGCCTCGTCGCACATGCCGCTGCCGCCGCTGCAGGTGGTACAGTTGACGATCTCTGCGAAGAACACACCGACCCTGGCGTAGATGTTGGCGGCGTCATCGCGCACCTCGTTGACGATAACACCCAGGTCGCTGTCGTCGAGGCGATTGCCCGCGCCGACAACATGCGCAATAGGCAGCACATCGCTGCGCAGGCGCTCCAGTTCGCTCTTGAGACTGGAGGTAAAGGCGCTGCTGCCCCAGGCGGCAGCGGAGGCTCGCAATACGGTCATCAGTCAGTTTCCCGATAGGTGCTCAACGGCGGGTGAAAAAATCCCACATCACATCATTGGCCAAAATGGCCCGCGACGGCGCCGCACCGATGCGCGGCTTGCTGCCGCCCGGCCAGGAATGGCCGCCGTCCGCGGTCACGCACAGCTGCACCTGCGCACCGCCGCGGCATTGACGGTAGACGTCGCAATAGGCGCCGCCCGTTTCAAGGAGGCGTTCTGCCTCGGGCCGGCAACCGTTCAACTGCACCCACTTCGCCACGGTATCGCCTACCGAGGTGAAATCGGTGACCTTGGACCTCTCCACCGATGCCGGCCCCGCGCCGCCCTCGAACAGCACGTGGTCATCATCCCGCGCGTGGATATGCAGCACCGACACTGGCCGTACCGGACTGCACGTTATCGTATTGTCGGTGCCCGCCACTGGCGCGATGGCGCTGAATACATCCGCCATCTCGCAAGCCAGGCGGTAGGACATCAAGCCGCCATTGGACATGCCGGTAGCATAGATACGGGCGGAATCGACATTCACCCGCCGCCTGATGTCTTCCACCATTTTTCGGATAAATCCGACGTCGTCGCTGTTCCCGTCACGAGCATCGCCGCAGCAGCGACCTGCATTCCACGTCGCCACTTTGCCGCCGCGAAACCGGCTGTATCCGTTGGGAAAGGCGACCACAACCCCCTCCCGCTCCGACGTGGAGATCAGCCCGTAGAACTTGTCATTGGCCTGATAATCCATGTTGCCGCCGCCGCCGTGCAGGGCAACCAGCAGCGGCACCGGTCTGGCCGCATCATAGCCGGCGGGCACATGCAGGCGGAACTTCCGCTCCACGCCTGCATGCTGGAGGGTGAACACGTGGTCGCCTGGAGCGATGGCGACGGCGCCAACTTCATTCTGCCCCGCCCCCGTACGGCGCTCCGCGATGCGCTCCTTGACATGCTCGCGCAGTGAACCGTCCAGCGCTAGTACCCTGGAAGGCGCCGACACAACACCACAGGCAACAACCCATACTACTGAGCGAACCAGCCGTTTCACATACGCCTCCTGCCTACACAACATCACTAACCCGTCCCGCATACATCGGTATCTGCGGAGTATCTACGGGGTCAGATTCTGAGGAATCCCCACGGATCATCAACAAATTTCAATGAGTTAACGACTATTTTCGCCATTTAACGGAACATGCATGGTGTTTTTTGATCTCATCACGGTAACCACACCTAACAACGAGATCACACCA
>JAVEZY010000034.1:0-29155 GCA_034002745.1 Gammaproteobacteria bacterium | reverse complement strand
GGGACATCAGCCATTACTTGATGCACCGGTACAACTGGCTGCGGCCGCATCGGTTCAATGACGGATTGGCACCTGCGGTGGCAGAGGAAAAACTTAAAACCGTGTCCGGAATTAGTTGACCACTACATTCCTGCCTAATACTAAATTCGTATCCCATCTTTACATGCCCAGCCGATATAGAAGTTCCCTGTTCGCAGATCGTGGTGATTAATGTGGGTGGGGCGCTGACCTGATCGAGGAGCTGCGGCGAATGGCGGTGCTCACATCCACGGCGCGAACCAAAGGCCGCGGAGCGGTCACTGGTCCCGCACTGCTCGGGGGTTAGGCTGCAGAGGAAGTGAGGTGCGACGATAGAGGATTCGAGATCGTGATCGCGACACTCAATGTTGAAAGTGGGAGCGGAGATCCTGGAGGGGAAGAATGGATAGCGATACCTCAAGCCAAGTGAAAGTTATCGATGTCAAGATGCCGTTTTGGTCCATGGTTGTTTTTATGGTTAAGGCGTCCATTGCGTCTATTCCGGCAGTAATAATTCTTGCCATCATTGGTTCGATTCTCGCGGTGGTGCTGGGCGGAATGGGGCTTCTATAGCCTGTCGCAGGTTCCCTGACAATGCACAGCCAGCTGCGATCACGATAAGCGGTGCTCCTTCATTGTGCTGCCTTATCAGGCCAGTTGCGACTGGCGCTCATCCTGGTGGGCGAACCATCGATGATGTAGGGGGAAGAGCCGTCTGTCAGTTTCCTTCAGGCATATCAGGCACGACTTTACTGAATCATCACCTGCAGAAGGAGGGGCCAATGAAGCTGGGTAAGTGTGTTGCAATGCTGGCGATTGCGGTTTTTATGTCAGGCTGTGGTGGTCATGGTTATGAGGGGGAGTACGAAAGCAAAGCAGGCTCATCAATTGACTTCATGAATGCATTTGCTGGTTCAATCGGATCTCAAAGAATTGTTATTGGATCTGACTATATTGAGTCACAAGGGAACAGGCTGGAGTTTGAAAAAATATTTGTTCGTCAGTCAGGAAAGGAACAGTATCTTGTTTTCAAGGATGGAAAATCTGAAGAGGCATGGAAAATCCTTGATGACGGTACCTTGATGCAAGGCAATGACTTCATGGAGGTAAATCTCGTCAGAGTCAAATAATTCGCAACAATCGCGTGGACGCAGGATTCCCATCCTGCGCAGCTTTCTATGCAGCATTGGGAATTCGGTCCCGAGAAAAGTTTGTTGCCAAGAGAATCTTCTCAATCAGATGTAGGATTATGTCTCGGATGCCGATGACAGCGCGCGTTCTGATATGGCGTCATGGTCCTTGGTAAGTTTGTTGGCGGAGACACAGAAGGCCGCCAAGGAAAGCGGGTGTCCTAATCTGAATCATCGCCAACGCACTCAGTTCAACATCAGGCGGGGAAAAATTGACCGCTGGCATTTTCCTGAAGTCCTTTCCTGTCTGGCTTGCCATGCTGGCGCTGGCTATCCTCAATGGCATCCTGCGAGAAGCCGTCCTTGTTCCGGTGCTTGGGGCTGTGACGGGTCTGCTGCTCAGCGGAGTGCTGTTGTCCGCTCTCATCATCGCCGTGAGCTATGCGGCACTGCCTTGGCTGGGTGTCCGCCGGCTTGCGCAGCTCCTGGCAATCGGTCTCGGCTGGCTCACACTCACGCTCGTCTTCGAGTTCTCGTTCGGCTTGTGGCAGGGGAAGTCCCGGTCAGAGCTGCTCGAGGTGTACACCTTCAAGGGTGGCAACCTCTGGCCGCTGGTCCTTGTGGTCACAGCGCTTGCACCGTACATCGCCGCCAGGCTCAGGAGATGGATATAGGGTCGCGGGCTTCTCTCGTTGGATAGCTGATCGATGTCGTCGAGGAGCCGCAGCGCAGGCTGTCAGATCGCGGTGACCTGGAATTTCACGGAACGGGACTTGGGGTAGAGCAGGGCAGTGCCGCGATGCGCTGCTGCCTCTGCGGTCTCAGGCCTTCAGACTCTCCAGTCCAAAGTTTTCCATCCGGTACCCGTTCTCATCAAACGTCAGCACGCAGCCGGTTTCGTCCCAGTCGCCGAGCACGATACGCTGTGCCGGGGCGCCGTCGAGGGTGAGATCGTGTATCGCCTGGCGGTGGGTGTGGCCGTGGATCAGGCGGGTCACGCCTTGCGCGCGCATGGTCTCGGCGACGGCCTGGGCGTTGACGTCCATGATCTCCATCGGCTTGCGGCGGGTGCTCTTCGCGCTCTCGGCGCGGTAGCTCTGCGCGATTGCCTGGCGCTGTTCGATGGGCAGGGCAAGGAACTGCGCCTGGAGGGCGGGCTGGCGCACCTTGGCCTTGAAGGCCTGGTACTCGACGTCGTCGGTGCACAGGCTGTCGCCGTGCATGATCAGCACCGGCTCATCGCCGAGCCGGATGATGCTGGCATCGGGCAGGATGCGGCATCCGCTCTCTTCCTCGAAACCCTTGCCGGCGAGGAAATCGCGGTTGCCATGAATGAACATAATGCGTGTGCCGCTGTCGGCGCGGGCGCGCAGAGCGGCCATCGTCCGTCGCTGATCCCCGGTGGCCGCATCGTCGCCCAGCCATACCTCGAACAGATCACCGAGGATGTAGAGCGTATCGGTGGGGCGCACGCGCCGTTCGAGGAAGGCGACGAACAGGTCCGCGAGACCGGCGCGGCTCGCGGACAGGTGCAGGTCGGAGATGAACAGCGTGGCCATGCTCAGCCGGCGGCCTGTACGCGCGTGACCTTGTTGATCAGGATCGTGGTGCGAGGCACGTCGCGCGGCATCGGGCCGCCGCGTCCGGTCGGCACGGCTTCGATGCGGTCGACCACGTCCATGCCTTCGACCACGCGGCCGAACACGGCATATCCCCAGCCGTTCGGGGTCGGCGAGGTGTGATCGAGGAAGCCGTTGTCGACGGTGTTGATGAAGAATTGCGCGGTGGCCGAATGCGGATCGGGGGTGCGGGCCATGGCGATGGTGCCGCGCAGATTGCGCAGGCCGTTGTCGGCCTCGTTGCGGACCGGCTTGGCGGTGGACTTCTGGTCGAAGTCTTCCGTGAAGCCGCCACCCTGGATCATGAACTTCGGGATGACGCGGTGGAATATGGTGCCGTCGTAGAACTGCTTGTCCACATACGAGAGGAAGTTCTCCACCGTCGCCGGCGCTTTTTCGCGATCCAGTTCGACGACGATATCGCCCTCGCTGGTGCTGATGACGACGCGGGGCAGGGCGTCCCCGGCGGCAGCGCCGGTAGCGCTCGTTGCCAGGGCGAACAGCAGGGCGGGAGTGGCGAGTCTGGTGAACATGGCGTATATACCTGTGCTGGATCGTGGACTGCGGCCGGAGGGCCTTCCGGGCCCCATGATATCGGCTTTGTTCCGTGCGTGAAAGGCGCGCCGTTTTGTCGCCGCATCCGGTTTCCGTTACCATGCTGCGTGCCCCGGCCCACGCCGGATCTTCCCCAGTCGTGGATTTCACATGCTACAGATCTACAACAGCCTGACGCGGCGCAAGGCGCCGTTCCAACCCCTGGTGCCGGGCAGCGTACGCATGTACGTCTGCGGCATGACGGTCTACGACTACTGCCACATCGGCCATGGCCGGGTGATGGTGGTGTTCGACGTAGTGTCGCGCTGGCTGCGCGCGAGCGGTTATGAGCTCAAGTACGTGCGCAACATCACCGACGTCGACGACAAGATCATCCGCCGGGCGGCCGAGCGCGGCGAGCCGATCGGGGTGCTCACCGCCCGGTTCATCGACGCCATGCACGAGGATGCTGCCAGCCTCGGCGTCCTGCCGCCGGACGAGGAGCCGCGGGCGACGGCTTCCATCGGCGAGATCATCGCGATGATTGCCGCGCTGGAAGACAAGGGCTACGCCTACCGGGCGGCCAATGGCGACGTCTACTATCGCGTCGCGCGCTTTGCATCCTACGGCCGCCTGTCCGGGAAGCGCACCGAGGAGCTGCGCGCCGGCGAGCGCGTGGAGCCCAATGCGGCGAAGGAGGATCCGCTGGATTTCGTGCTGTGGAAGGCCGCGAAGCCGGGCGAACCGCAGTGGGATTCGCCCTGGGGACCGGGCCGGCCGGGCTGGCACATCGAGTGTTCGGCCATGGCGACGGCCTGCCTCGGCGAGCACTTCGACATCCACGGCGGTGGCATGGATCTGATGTTTCCGCACCACGAGAACGAGATCGCGCAGAGCGAGGCAGCGACCGGGCAGCCGTTCGTCGAGGTGTGGATGCACAACGGCTTCGTGCAGATCGACGACCAGAAGATGTCGAAGTCGCTCGGCAACTTCTTCACCGTGCGCGAAGTGCTGGCGCGTTACCCGGGAGAGGCGGTCCGCTTCTTCATCCTGTCCAGCCACTATCGCAGTCAGCTGGCGTATTCCGAGGTCAATCTGGATCAGGCCCGCGCCGCCATCGATCGTCTGTACCTGGCGCTGCGCGGCATGGCGGGCGATGTCGCGTCCGGCGGGATCGGCGAGGATTTCCGCGCACGTTTCGCCGCGGCGATGAATGACGATTTCAACACGCCGGGGGCGATCGCCGTGCTGTTCGAGCTGGCGGGAGAGATCAATCGCGCCCGCGCCGGCGATGAGGAACGGGCGGCGCGGCTGGCGGCCGTGCTGCGCGAACTCGGCGCGATCCTCGGCATCCTGCAGCAGGATCCGGAAGCCTATCTGCGCGGAGACGCGGGCGATGACGCGGAGTCGGGCTGGATCGAGGAACTCATCGCGCAGCGCGTCGAGGCGCGCCGCAATCGCGACTGGGCGGAGTCGGATCGCATCCGGGACGAACTCGATGCCCGCGGCATCCTGCTCGAAGACGGTCCGCAGGGAACGAGCTGGCGTCGCAAGTGATACCCCGGCCGCTTCCCGCGGCCGGAATCCGGATCAGCGCCGTTCGTGCAGTTCCAGCGCCTGCAGCGTGTTCTGCAGCAGCGTGGCGACGGTCATCGGACCGACGCCGCCCGGCACCGGAGTGATCCAGCCGGCGCGTGAGGCCGCGGCTTCGAATCCGACATCGCCGGTGAGGCGGCCATCGGCGCCGCGGTGGATGCCGACATCGACAACGATGGCGCCGGGACGCACCCATTCGCCCTGCACCAGCCCCGGCTTGCCCACCGCGACCACCAGCACCTCGGCGCGGCCGACGTGGCTCGGCAGGTCGCGGGTGAAGCGGTGGCAGCTGGTGACCGTGCAGCCCGCGAGCAGCAGTTCCAGCGCCATCGGCCGGCCGACGATGTTCGACGCGCCGACCACGACCGCCTCCTTGCCGTACAGATCGACGCCCGTGCTCTGCAGCAGCGTCATGACGCCGCGCGGCGTGCACGGGCGCAGCAGGGGCAGGCGCACGGCCAGCCGGCCGATGTTGTAGGGGTGGAAGCCGTCGACGTCCTTGTCGGGACGGATGCGTTCGATGACCGTCTCGGCGTCGATATGCGCCGGCAGGGGCAGCTGGACCAGGATGCCATCGATCTCGTCGTCGGCGTTGAGGCGGTCGATGAGCCCGAGCAGTTCATCCTGGCTGACGGTTTCCGGCAGGTCGTGAGCGACCGAGCGGATGCCGGTATCCGTGCAGGCCTTGCGCTTGTTGGCGACGTAGACTTCGGAGGCGGCGTGAGTGCCGATCAGGATCACCGCCAGGCCGGGGGCGCGTGCGCCGCGGGCCGTGCGGGCCTCGATCTCGCTGCGGATGCTGGCACGCAGTTCTGCGGCGATCCGCTTGCCATCGAGGATGCGGGCGCTCACCAGCGGCCTCTCACGAGCTGCGCGCCGCCGCGCGTTCCGTCCACGATTCCGGTGTCCACGAGCCGAATGCCTCCGTCTTAATCAGGGGCGGAATGATATCACAGCGGCGCGGTTTCGGACCGGCGCTGATGCTAGGCGCGAGTCATATACGTTAAGATACGTGCCATACGGGCTTTTTTCGAGGGATTGCCGGGTTTGGACATGGCCAGAACACTCTACGACAAGTTGTGGGACGCCCATGTGGTGCGCGAGAACGAGGATGGCACCTGCCTCCTCTATATCGATCGCCATCTGGTGCACGAGGTGACTTCTCCGCAGGCCTTCGAAGGGCTGCGTCTGGCCCGGCGTCCGCTGTGGCGTGTGGATTCCATCCTGGCGGTGCCCGATCACAATGTGCCGACGACCGGCCGCGAGCGCGGCATCGACGACCCGGTGGCGCGGGAGCAGATCGCGACCCTGGACGAGAACTGCCGCGAATACGGCATCACAGAATTCCGCATGGACGATCCCCGCCAGGGAATCGTGCATGTCATCGGCCCCGAGACGGGAGCGACGCTGCCGGGCATGACCGTGGTGTGCGGCGATTCCCACACCTCGACGCATGGCGCCTTCGGCGCGCTCGCCTTTGGCATCGGCACCTCCGAGGTGGAGCATGTGCTGGCCACCCAGTGTCTGGTGCAGAAGAAGTCGCGGAACATGCAGGTCCGGGTGAGCGGCCGGCTGCCGGCCGGCGTCACGGCGAAGGACCTCGCGCTGGCGGTGATCGGCCGCATCGGTACCGCCGGTGGCACGGGCTATGCGATCGAATATTCCGGCGAGGCGATCTCCGCCCTGTCGATGGAAGGACGCATGACGCTGTGCAACATGGCCATCGAGGCCGGTGCGCGCGCCGGCATGGTTGCCGTCGACGATGTCACCATCGACTATCTGCGCGGGCGGCCATGGGCGCCGTCCGGAGCGATCTGGGAGCAGGCGGTCCGTGCCTGGTGCGAGCTGCGCAGCGATCCCGGCGCCCATTTCGATGAAGTGCTGGAGATCGATGCCACCGCCATCGCACCGCAGGTGACCTGGGGCACCTCGCCCGAAATGGTCGCGGCGGTGGATGGGCATGTGCCGGTCCCGGCGGAGATCGCCGATCCGGTACGCCGCAGCGGCGCCGAGCGCGCCCTGGCCTACATGGGGCTGGAGCCGGGAATGGCGGTGCGCGACATCCGCGTGGACAAGGTGTTCATCGGCTCCTGCACCAACTCGCGCATCGAGGATCTGCGCGCGGCGGCGGCGGTGGTCGCCGGACGCCAGGTCGCCGGTTCGGTCCGCCTGGCCATGGTCGTGCCGGGCTCGGGGCTGGTCAAGCGTCAGGCGGAGGAGGAGGGGCTGGATCGCATCTTCCGTGACGCCGGATTCGAATGGCGCGAGCCGGGATGTTCCATGTGCCTGGCCATGAACGCCGACCGCCTGGAGCCGGGCGAGCGCTGCGCGTCCACCTCGAACCGCAATTTCGAGGGCCGCCAGGGACCGGGCGGGCGTACCCATCTGGTCAGTCCGGCAATGGCCGCGGCGGCCGCGATCGCCGGTCATTTCGTGGATGTCAGGGAACTGGCGGACGGCAAGGTCCGGGCCGCGGGAGGTTTGCATGCGCAAGTTTGAGAAGGTGCGCGGACTGGTGGTGCCGCTCGATCGCGCCAATGTCGACACGGACGCCATCATCCCCAAGCAGTTCCTGAAGTCGATCCGGCGTACCGGCTTCGGCCCGAACCTGTTCGATGAATGGCGCTATCTGGATCATGGCGAGCCCGGCATGGACCCCGCGACCCGGAAGCCGAACCCGGACTTCGTCCTCAACCAGCCGCGCTTCGAGGGCGCGTCGATCCTGCTCGCGCGCGACAATTTCGGCTGCGGGTCTTCGCGCGAGCACGCGGTGTGGGCGCTCGACGATTTCGGTATCCGCGTGGTGATCGCGCCCAGCTTTGCCGACATCTTCTACAACAACTGCTTCAAGAACGGCGTGCTGCCGCTGGTGCTGCCGGTCGCGGCGATCGATCGCCTGTTCGCCGAGGTCGCCTCGACCCCCGGCTATGCGCTGGAGGTGGACCTGCCGACGCAGACGGTGCGCGGGCCGGATGGTTCCCGGTACGCTTTCGACATCGAGCCATTCCGCAAGGAGCGGCTGCTCGAAGGGCTGGATGAGATCGGCATCACGCTGAAGCAGAGCGACGCCATCCTGGCCTACGAGGAGCGCCGTCGTCGTGAAGCTCCCTGGTTGTTCACTTCCTGAGGTAACGCATGAGTACCAAGATTCTCGTCCTGCCCGGTGATGGCATCGGTCCGGAGATTGTTTCGGCTACGCTGACGGTGCTCGACCGGCTGCGCAGCGAATTCGGATTCGCCGCCGAAGTCGAGCAGGCGCTGGTGGGCGGGGCCGCTTTCGACGATAGCGGCCACCCGCTGCCCGCATCGACCATGGATCTCGCCAGATCCGCCGATGCCATTCTGCTCGGCGCCGTCGGCGGTCCCCGCTGGGATGAACTCGAGCCGGCGCTGCGGCCGGAGAAGGGCCTGCTCGGCTTGCGTTCCGGCCTCGAGCTGTTCGCCAATCTGCGCCCGGCGCTGCTCTATCCGCAGCTTGCCGCCGCCTCCACGCTGCGCCCCGAGATCGTAAGCGATCTCGATCTGATGATCGTCCGCGAACTGACCGGCGACATCTACTTCGGCCAGCCGCGGGGCGTGCGCACGCTGGAGAACGGCGAACGCCAGGGCTACAACACCATGGTGTACAGCGAGAGCGAGATCCTGCGCATCGGCCGTGTCGCGTTCGAGGCCGCGCGCCGGCGGCAGCGGCGGGTCTGCTCGGTGGACAAGGCCAATGTGCTCGAGGCCACGCGGCTGTGGCGCGAGGTGATGACGACGCTGGCCGCCGAGTATCCGGACGTGGAACTCAGTCACATGTATGTCGATAACGCCGCGATGCAGCTGGTCAGGGCGCCCAAGCAGTTCGACGTCATGGTCACCGGCAACATGTTCGGCGACATTCTTTCCGACTGCGCCGCGATGCTGACCGGCTCGATCGGCATGCTCCCCTCGGCTTCGCTCAACGCGGCGGGCCGGGGCATGTACGAGCCGATCCACGGCTCGGCGCCGGATATCGCCGGGCGCGGCATCGCCAATCCGCTGGGGACCATCCTGTCGCTGGCAATGATGCTGCGTCACAGCCTGAACAGGCCGGAACTGGCCGAGCGGATCGAGGCGGCGGTGCGCACGGTGCTCGATCACGGCCTGCGCACGGCGGACATTCAGACCGAGGCCACGCGGCGCGTGAGCACCGCCGAGATGGGCGAAGCGGTGGCGCAGGCGCTGACGGAGACAGCCGCGCAGGCCTGAAGCCGCGCACACAGTCAAGGCGGTCCGGCTGGACCGCAGCAACCATTTTCGTGGAGACAGGGCGATGAGCAAGCAGGTGAACGTGGCCGTGGTAGGCGCGACCGGTGCGGTCGGAGAAACCATGATCTCGGTGCTGGAGGAGCGTGCCTTCCCGGTGAAGGAGCTTTTCCTCCTCGCCAGCAGCCGGTCCGCGGGTACCCGCATTCCTTTCCGCGGCAAGCAGGTCGTCGTTCAGAACCTGGACGAGTTCGATTTCGCCGGCGTCGATATCGCGCTGTTCTCGGCGGGCGCGTCGGTGTCCCGGGTGCATGCGCCACGGGCAGGCGCGGCGGGCTGCGTGGTCGTCGACAACACCTCCGAGTTCCGCTACGAGCCGGACATCCCGCTGGTGGTGCCGGAGGTCAATCCGCACGCCATCGCCGGCTACCGGACGCGCAACATCATCGCCAATCCCAATTGCTCCACCATCCAGATGATGGTGGCGCTGAAGCCGATCCATGATGCGGTCGGCATCGAGCGCATCAACGTCTGCACCTATCAGGCGGTTTCCGGCACCGGAAAGGAGGCGGTCGAGGAACTGGCCACCCAGACCGCGGCCCTGCTCAACGGCAAGCCGATCGAGCCGGAGGTCTATCCCCGCCAGATCGCCTTCAACGTTCTGCCGCAGATCGACGTCTTCCAGGACAACGGCTACACCAAGGAAGAGATGAAGATGGTCTGGGAGACTAAAAAAATCCTCGAAGATGACGCTATCCTCGTAAACCCGACAGCAGTACGCGTTCCGGTGTTCTACGGGCACTCGGAGGCGGTGCACCTGGAAACCCGGAAGAAGCTCACGGCCCAGGCTGCCCGCGAGCTGCTGGCGAGTGCGCCCGGGGTGCAGGTGATGGATGAGCCGGTGCCGGGCGGATATCCGACGCCGGTCACAGAAGCGGCAGGAAACGATCCGGTCTATGTGGGGCGTATCCGGGAGGATATTTCGCATCCGCGCGGGCTCGATTTGTGGGTGGTGTCGGACAACGTTCGCAAGGGTGCCGCCCTGAACAGCGTCCAGATTGCAGAGATCCTGGTGCGCGACTACCTGTAGGCGAAAGCCCTCAGCCTGGGCGTGCGACGGGTCGGAACCTGATCTGGCAGGGTTTTTGCATTCGATCGCTTGCCTTCAGGGGCGCCAAGGTTACGAAATTGGGGGATTACATTTTGCGCAGGCTAGCCAGGATTTCGACCGCTCTGTTGTTGTTGACGCCGCTCAACGCCACTTCGCTGGGCTTGGGTGACATTCAGCTTCGTTCCGCCCTCAACGAGCCTCTGGATGCGCGTATCGGCCTGAATGCACTCGGCCAGACCGGGGTTCACGACATCGCGGTGGCGCTTGCCTCCCGCGATACCTTCGGTCAGGTAGGCCTCGACCGGCCCGCCTTCCTGTCCGACCTGAAATTCAGCGTCGAGGCCGATGAGCAGGGCAGGCCGGCCATTCTCGTCACCTCTTCCCAGCCGATCTCCGAGCCTTTCCTCGATTTCCTGGTCGAACTGAACTGGCCGAATGGCCGCCTGCTGCGCGAATACACGGTGCTGCTCGATCCGCCCCTGCTGCTGGACGAGGCGCCCGAGCCCATCCTGGCCGCGACTTCGGCCGGCGCGGCGCCGCGCAGTCAGACCGTTTCCGATGCCGCGCCTGCCGCTGCATCGACGACGAGGACTTCCTCCGCCCCCATGATGGGCGCCAGAGCGCAGGTCACGGCCGAGGGCGGCTGGAACTACGGACCGGTTGCCCGTGATGCGACCCTGTGGTCGATCGCCCAGGAGCTGCAGCAGCTCGGTGGTGGCTACAGCGTGGAACAGATAATGATGGCGCTGCTGCGGGACAACCCCGAAGCGTTCTACAACGGCAACGTCAACGAACTCAGGGCGGGTCATGTGCTGCGCATCGACGATCCGGCGAGCATCGGAGCAATCTCCCGCGCCGCTGCCATCGCCGAGCATCGGCGCCAGACCGAGCAGTGGATGGATGCCAAGCGCGGAGTCGCGGGGCAGGTCGCCGATCGGCCGATGGGCTCCGGCAGCGCGGCGGTCGATGCGGGACCGGCAGCGGCGGCGGGTGCCGATGGCGGTCCGCGTCTGCGCCTGAGCGCCCCCGAGGCGATGGATGAGGGAAGCCTCGTCGGTGGCACCAACGAGGGTGAGGCCGAGAGCGCCGATGCGCAGCGTCTGCGTCAGGAACTCGCCGTCGCGCTCGAGGTTTCGGAGGCCGCCCGTCAGGAAAACGTCGAACTCCGTGAACGCCTGGCGGCGCTGGAGGAGCAGATCGCCTCCATGCAGCGCCTGCTCTCGTTGCGCGACGATGCGCTCACCGCGATGCAGGCTAATGCCGATGGCGCGGCCCCGGCAGCGCCGGTACAGCAGCCGGCCGAGGCGGGCTCGAAGTCCAATCCCTGGACCGCGCTGTTGAACGATCCCATGATGCTCGGCCTCGGCGGCGGGGCCCTGCTGCTGTTCGCGACGCTCGGCTGGCTGATCGCGCGCCGCCGCCAGCTCGCCCGCGCGGCGATCGAGGAATTCGCGGCCCAGCCGGCGCCGCGCTACCGCGAGGAGGCCGGGACGGCCGCTGCCGTGGCGACGACGATCGCTGCCGCCGGAAGCGCGGCCGCCGCCGAGCTCGAGCCGGAAGCCGAACTCGACGAGGCGGCCGGGGAGGCTGCCAATGCCGGCATGGATATCATGCAGGCGGACGAGGACGAGATCGACATTCTTGCCGAAGCCGATGTCTATCTGGCCTATCGCCGCTTCGACAAGGCCGAGGAGCTGCTGAAGCAGGCGATCCAGGAAGATCCGCGGCGCAACGACCTGGTGCTCAAGTTGCTCGAAGTGTTCGCCGCGAGCGGCAACGCCGAAGCCTTCGCCCTGCAGGCCGAAGCGCTGCAGGCGGGTCTCGGCGAGAGCGATGCCGGACTGTGGGACAAGGTCGTGGTCATGGGAAGGCGGGTCGCGCCCCAGCATGCGCTGTTCGCAGCGCAGCCGCAGCAGGCGGATTCCGGGACGGAACCGGCTATCGATGAACTGGATCTCGACAATTTCGATTTCAGCCGTTTCGACGAGACCGCGGATCTGGCCGCCGACGAGGCGGATCCGTTCGGGATCGGTGGCAATGAGTCTGCGGATGCACTGCAGGCTGTCGCTGGCGAAGACGCTGCCGAGCCCGTGGCTGCCGAGCCCGTGATGGAAGCGGCTTCGTTCGAGACGGCCGGCGAATACATGATCGACGGGAGCGAAGTCGCCACCGGGACGGAGACGGGCGACGTTTCCGGGCAGGCCGCTGGAGACGAGTTCGTGCTCCACGAGGCGGAGGCAGACCCCGACATGGTCGCGACCAGTGACGACTCGGTGCGCCCGGCCAGCCTGGGTGATTTCGCAAGCACGCCGGCATCGACGGGCATTTCCACAGAGGACGACACGGCGGCTGTGGCGTCGTCTTCCGCTACCGATATCGACTGGCTCAGCGCCGTCGGCGACGATCTCGCCGCATTTGAAGTGGATCTCCTCGGCGATGAAGAGGGCGAGTATGATGGCCTGGTCTCCGGCACCGACGAGGTCGGCACCAAGCTCGACCTGGCCAAGGCCTACATCGATATGGGCGATCAGGAAAGCGCGCTCAGCATCCTCGATGAGGTGTCCGAGGATGGTTCCGAGGATCAGCAGCGCGAGGCCAGTGCCCTGAAGCGCCAGATCGGCTAGACTTTCCGGGCGACGCCAGCAGTGTAAAGGCGTCGCCAGATCGCCCGCGGATCGGGCGGTCTTCCGGAAAGGCTGGCGTGCATCCGATAATCCGCATTCTCTGTTTTCTCGTTCTTGCCGGCTGGCTTGCAGCAGCCGGAGCGGAGCGGCTGATGGCGGCATTGTCGACGCTTGCCCTTGCCGCCACCGCCGCTCCCGCCGGAACGCTGGCCGCAACGTGGGCCATGCTGCGGCGCCTGCGCTGGTTTTTCCTCTCCCTGTTGATCGTTTATGGCTGGTTTACGTCGATGCCGGCGGACTCCGCTCGCAGCGACTGGCTCCATGCCCTGCTTCCCGGTGCTGCCGGTCTGATGGCGGGCCTGGAGCGCGTGATCGCTCTCGCCTGCATCGTCTACGCTGTCAGTCTGCTGCTCAGGGTGAGTTCGCGCGAGGACCTGCTGCGCGGGGTATATATGCTCGCCCGGCCTTTCGCCGTGTTTGGACTGCGGCCCGAGCGTGTGGCTCTGCGATTGCTGCTGGTGATGGATGCGCTGGATGCGACGCGCACCGGCCTGCGGGCCGGTCTGCCGCGGTATGCGCGGCGCGCCCGCCTGCGCGACGTCGGTGACTACGCCGCCGGCCTGCTGGAGGATACGATCGATCGCGCCGAGCGTCGTGAGTCCGAGGAAATCGTCTTCGATCCCGGCGGTCTTCCGCCATCATGGCAGTGGCTGCTCCCGCTGGCGCTCTTCGGCCTGCTGTTCCTGCTGGCTGCCGCCATGCAGGCCGTTCTAGCCGCCTGAGGACCGCAGTACGATCGCCCCCAGCGGTGGCAGCGTGACGCGCAGCGACCAGGGGCGGCCCATCCACGGCTCGTCGCTGGCGCGGACGACGCCGGCATTGCCGATGTCGCTTCCTCCGTACCAGGTGGAATCGGAATTGAGGATCTCGCTGTATTCCCCGGCGCGCGGCACGCCGATGTGGTAGCCGTAGCGCGGAATGGGCGTGAAGTTCAGGGCGACGATGATGAAGTCATCTCCGTCACGGCGGAGATAGCACAGTACGGACTGCTTCGAGTCGTGGCAGTCGATCCATTCGAAACCCTGCTGCTCGAAATCATGCCGGTGCAGCGCCGGGCTTCCCTGATAGAGCCGGTTCAGATCGCGTACCAGACGCTGCATGCCCTGATGCAGCGGATAGTCGAGGACGTACCAGTCGAGGGACTGGTCGGCATCCCATTCGCGGCCCTGGCCGAACTCGCCGCCCATGAACAGCAGCTTCTTGCCGGGGTGCGTGAACATGTAGGTGAAGAGCAGCCGCAGGTTGGCGTGGCGCTGCCATTCGTCGCCCGGCATCTTGCCGAGCAGGGAGCCCTTGCCGTGAACCACCTCGTCGTGCGACAGCGGCAGCACGAAGTTCTCGCTGAAGGCATAGAGCTGGCTGAAGGTGAGCATGTCGTGATGGTACTGGCGGTGAACCGGATCCTTGGTCATGTACGACAGCGTGTCGTTCATCCAGCCCATGTTCCACTTCATGCTGAAGCCGAGTCCTCCCAGCCACACGGGGCGTGACACCATCGGCCAGGAGGTGCTTTCCTCTGCGATCAGCAGCGTGCCCGGATGCAGTTCGTGCGTGAGCTGATTGAGCTGGCGCAGGAACTCGATCGCTTCCAGGTTCTCGTTGCCGCCGTGGATGTTCGGCGTCCAGTCACCGGGTTCGCGGGAGTAGTCGAGATAAAGCATCGAGGCGACCGCGTCCACGCGCAGGCCGTCGATGTGGAATTCCTCAAGCCAGTAGAGCGCGCTCGAAACGAGAAAATTGCGCACTTCGTTGCGGCCGTAGTTGAAGATCAGCGTGCCCCAGTCGCGATGCTCGCCGCGGCGCGGATCGGCGTGCTCGTAGAGCGCGGTACCGTCGAAGCGGGCGAGGCCATGCGCATCGCGCGGAAAGTGCGCCGGCGCCCAATCCAGGATCACGCCGATTCCGTTGCGGTGGCAGTGGTCGACGAAGTAGCGGAAGTCGTCCGGGGAGCCATAGCGGCTGGTCGGCGCGTAATAGCCGGTGGTCTGGTAGCCCCAGGAGGCGTCGAACGGATGCTCGGTGATGGGGAGCAGTTCGATGTGCGTGAATCCCATCTCCCGCACGTAATCGACCAGGCGATGCGCCAGATCGCGATAGCCGGGGAATCCGCCGCCGTCGCTGGCCTGCCAGGAGCCGAGATGGACTTCGTAGATGGAGACGGGAATGCGCATCCAGTCGGCGCTGCTCCTGCGTCCGATCCAGTCGCCGTCACCCCACTTGTACGGCGAGGGCGCGGTGACGATGGACGCCGTCTGCGGCCGCAGCTCGAAGCGCTGGCCGTAGGGATCGGACTTTACATAGATGCTGCCGCTGTCGCGGTTGCGGATCTCGAACTTGTAGAGCGCCGATTCGCCGACGCCCGGAAGGAACAGTTCCCAGACTCCGCTGCTGCCGCGCGAGCGCATGGGATGGCGGCGGCCGTCCCAGCCATTGAAGTCGCCAACGACGCTGACGCGCTCGGCGTTCGGCGCCCAGACGGAGAACAGGGTGCCGTGCACGTCCTCGACGACGCGAGGATGCGCGCCCATGAGGCGGTATGCGTGCCGATGATTCCCCTCGCCGAAAAGAAACACATCGAATTCGGACAGCTGTGGCGGGAAGCAGTAAGGATCGTAGGCCGAGGAGCTGGAGCCGTCTGTCATGGTCCACGCCAGCCGGTAGCGCAGCGGAGTGATTCCGGTTGGCCCGCGCCATTCGAACAGTCCCGAATCATCGATGCGCTCGAGCGCGATCTGGCTGTCCGCGATGGTGACGCTGTCCGCGCCGGGGATGAAGGCGCGAATCACCTCCCGCTGACCGTCGGGATGGCGTCCGAGGAAGGAGAAGGGATCGTGATGACGGGCAGCAATGGTCAGGCGGGCGTCTGCCGATAGTGTGTCCGTGGCGTGGCTGGTCGGCATTGAGTCGGTCGTCTCGCCTGTCGTCGGACATTGATGATAGCATAGTCGCCGAGATCATCAGGGCGGCCCGGGACGCGACGCGCCGGGGCCGGCATCGGGCACCCTCGATTCGAAGAAGACCATGAGACGCGCCGGAAAAGACGGACACACCACTCGATTCGTCAGCCGCCTCACGCGTGACACCATCGCCCTGATTCTGGCGGGTGGGCGCGGCTCGCGGCTGAAGAACCTCACGCAATGGCGCGCCAAGCCGGCGGTGCCTTTCGGCGGCAAGTTCCGCATCATCGACTTTCCGCTTTCCAACTGCATCAATTCCGACATCCGGCAGATCGCGATACTGACCCAGTACAAGTCGCACTCGCTGATTCAGCACATCCAGCACGGATGGAACTTCCTGAGGGCCGAACTGGGCGAGTTCATCGAACTGGTGCCCGCGCAGCAGCGCATCGCCACCTCCTGGTATACCGGCACGGCCGACGCCGTATTCCAGAACCTCGACATCATTCGCAGTTATGACGTCTCCTACGTGCTCATCCTGGCCGGCGACCATATCTACAAGATGGACTATGGTCCGATGATCGCCGCGCATGTGGAGTCCAAGGCGGACATGACGGTGGGCTGCATCGAGGTGCCGCTCGACAAGGCGCACGCTTTCGGCGTGATGTCGGTCGACGACGACCTGCTGGTGAAGTCCTTCGAGGAGAAGCCCGCGAATCCGCGGCCCATGCCCGGCTCGACGGATGCCGCGCTGGTGTCGATGGGTATCTATGTGTTCAATACCCATTTCCTGTTCGAGCAGTTGCTCAAGGATGCCTATGCATCCACGTCCAGCCACGATTTCGGCAAGGACATCATCCCCGCAGCGATCGAACGCTATCGGGTGCATGCCTATCCGTTCCGCGATCCGCAGGGCGGCGGCCCGGCCTACTGGCGCGATGTCGGTACGGTCGATGCATTCTGGGAAGCGAACATGGAACTGATCGGCGTCACGCCGGAGCTCAATCTCTACGACGACGACTGGCCGATCTGGACCTATCAGTCGCAGCTGCCGCCGGCGAAGTTCATCTTCAACGACGAAGGCAGGCGCGGCATGGCAGTCGATTCAATGGTGTCGGGCGGCTGCATCGTTTCCGGCGCGGTGGTGATGCACTCGCTGCTTTTCTCCAATGTCCATGTGCGTTCCTATTCACAGGTGGAGGATTGCGTGGTGCTGCCGGACGTCGAGATCGGCGAGCGCTGCCGGCTGCTGCGCGTGGTCGTGGACAAGGGCTGTCGCATTCCCGATGGCACGGTGATCGGCTATGACCGCGAGCAGGATGCGCGCCGGTTCTACGTGAGCGAGAACGGCATCGTCGTGGTGACGCCGGAGATGCTGGGCCAGGATTATCATCGTGTCCACTGAGCCTCGGCTCAAGGTGGTGCTGTGCTGGCACATGCACCAGCCGGAGTACCGCAGCTATGTCGACGGGCGATATCAGCTGCCATGGGTGTACCTGCACGCGATCAAGGACTACATCGACATGGCGGCGATCATCGAGGCAACGCCCGGTGCCCGCGCCGTCATCAACTTCGTGCCCATTCTGCTCGACCAGATCCAGGACTACGCGAACCAGATCCGCGCTCATCTGCGCGAGCGTTCACCGATCGCGGATCCTTTGCTCGCGGCGCTTGCCGCCACGCAGCTGCCTGACGGGGCGGAGCGCCTGGCGCTGGTCCGCGCCTGCCTGCGCGCCAATGAAAGGCGCATCATCGACCGCTTTCCGGCGTACCGGCGCCTTGCCGATCTGGCGCGCCGCATCGATGAGGACCCGGCCGAACTCGACTATTACAGCGAGCAGTTCCTGATCGACCTCCTCACCTGGTATCACCTCGCGTGGCTGGGAGAAACGGTTCGACGCGAGGATGGGCGCGTACGTCAGCTGATGACGAAGTCCTGTGCCTACTCGCTGGACGATCGCCGGCTGCTGCTGGAGATCATCGGACAGATCATGGGTTCGGTCACGGAACGCTATCGCCGTCTGGCCGAGAGCGGCGCGATCGAACTGTCGGTAACACCGTATGCTCATCCGATGCTGCCGCTGCTGCTCGACTTCGAAGTCGCCCGCGAGGCTGTTCCCGATATGTCGCTGCCGGAAGCGCCGTCCTATCCTGGCGGGCGTGAGCGCGCCGCCTGGCATGTGCAGGAAGGCATTGCCGGATTCGAGCGTCACTTCGGATTTCGTCCCCGCGGTTGCTGGCCGGCCGAGGGCGGGCTCAGCACCGAAACCGTTGCGCTGTTGGCCGAGGCCGGTTTCCACTGGACCGCTACCGGCGGCAGTGTGCTTCGCAACAGCCTCGCCCGAAACGGAGACTGCGACAATGGTGGCGCGATGCATCGCGCCTATCGCGTTGCCGACGGGGATATCGCCTGTTTCTTCCGCGACGACGGTCTTTCTGACCTCATCGGGTTCACCTATTACGACTGGCATGGCGACGATGCCGTCGCCAACCTGGTGCATCACCTCGAGAACATCGCTGGGGCCCATCCGGGAGACGATCAGCTCGTGGTGTCCATCATCCTCGATGGCGAGAACGCCTGGGAAGCCTATCCGGAAAATGGCTATCACTTCATCAACGGCCTCTACCAGCGTCTGGTCGACCATCCCGGAATCGAGCTGGCGACTTTCAGCGAGTGCCTGGACAGCGGGCTCGAGCCCGTCGATCTGGCGCAGCTCGTGGCCGGAAGCTGGGTCTACGGTACTTTCTCCACGTGGATGGGTGATGGCGAAAAGAACCGCGGCTGGGATCTGCTCTGCCAGGCCAAGGAAGCCTGGGATCGGGTCATGGCCGAAGGGAAGCTGGATGCAGAGCAACGCGAGATCGCACTGAAACAGCTTGCCGCATGCGAAGGATCCGACTGGTGCTGGTGGTTCGGCGACTACAATCCCGCGGGTTCGGTCGGCGATTTCGAGCGTCTCTACCGGCTCCATCTCAGTAATCTGTATCGCTTCCTGGACCTCGAGCCGCCGGAGAATCTGCGCCAGGTGATCAGCATTGGCGGGGGCTTCGCGGAGCAGGGCGGCACGATGCGCAGGGGCACGACGGAAGAGGCTGTCGGCATCTGATCGGTCCGCCGGCCATCATGCGGGTGCTGCCGGGGAGACGGGGGAGGAAATGGGATTGATCATTCCATGCGAGCGAATGACAAGGCCGCCCGCTGGCGACATGCCGGCGCTCCGGGTTCGTCTGGGGGGTTCGCTGGCGCCGACGCCGGACGGCGCATTGCCCTTCTCCGCGGTGATGGTCGGGCAGCGCTCCCGTGCCAGGGACAGATTCTAGCGGGCTCCATCTGGACATCGCGCAGCCATTCGCCCGTCGCCGCTCGGGGATCCTGTTGCATCCGAGCTCGCTGCCTGGTCCGCACGGCTTCGGCGGGTTGGGTGCCGATGCCTTTCGTTTCGTCGATTTCCTGGTCGCCGCCGGACAGACCGTGTGGCAGGTGCTGCCGCTGGGGCCGACGCATGACGGTGGCTCGCCGTATCAGTGCCTTTCGGTTCATGCCGGCAATGCGCGCCTGATCAGCCTGGAGCGCCTGGTCGAGGAGGGCTGGCTGCCCGAGACCGATGGCGCGGTCATCCATGAGGCCGGAACGGCGGATGACGAGCGGGTCTGGGCGAACCTTCTGGCGGGATTCCGCGAACACGCGGACGAGGCCGGCTGGCGGGCTTACGAAGCCTTCCTCCACGCGCAGCGCGACTGGCTCGACGATTACGCGCTGTTCGTCGCCCTGCGCGAGCACTTCCATCACGCTCCCTGGACCGGCTGGCCGGTAGAGCTGCGGGATCGTCGCGAGGATGCGCTGGCGGAGGCGAGGGTCTGTCATCGCGAGGCGATCGAGCGCGTCTGTTTCCAGCAGTTCGTTTTCCATCGCCAGTGGCACGCCCTCAAGGCCTATGCCAATGCGCGCGGCGTGCTGCTGTTCGGCGACATGCCGATCTTCGTCGCGCATGACAGCGTCGATGTCTGGGTGGACCGCCGCCTGTTCAATCTCGACGCCGCCGGCCAGCCGCTGGTCGTTGCCGGCGTGCCGCCCGATTACTTCTCCAGTACCGGTCAGCGCTGGGGAAACCCGCATTACCAGTGGGACGTGATGGCGCAGGAGAGCTATCACTGGTGGATCCGCCGCATCGCGAGTCACCTGGCCATGTTCGATCTGCTGCGCATCGATCATTTCAGGGGATTCGAATCGTTCTGGGAGATTCCGGCGGAGCATCCCGACGCCATCGGCGGGCGCTGGGTGGCCGGTCCGCGCGATGCGCTGTTCGACGCGCTGGTGGCGCACTTCGGCAGTCTGCCGCTCGTCGCCGAGGATCTCGGCTTGATCACCGACGAGGTTCATGAGCTGCGTGACCGCTATCGGCTGCCGGGAATGAAGATACTGCAGTTCGCTTTCGATGGCACGCCGGACAATCCCTATCTGCCGCACAACCATGTCCGCGACTGCGTCGTCTATACCGGAACCCACGACAACGACACCAGTCTGGGCTGGTTCGCGGGGCTGGACGCATCCGCGCAAGGCTACGTCGAGGAGTATCTCGGATATCCCGGCGAGGGCATGCCATGGCCGCTCATTCGCTGCGCGATGGCCTCGCCCGCGGCGATGAGCATCCTGCCGATGCAGGACATCCTCGCGCTCGATGGTGCTCATCGCATGAACGTGCCGGGCACGATGGAGGGAAACTGGCGCTGGCGCTTCGACTGGAGCCAGGTCCCTGAAGGTCTGGCGGCGCGGCTGCTGCAGATGAGCCGGCTGTACGGGCGTTAGCCCCGGGCCCTGACCCCATTTGCTCCCGCCGTGGGTGCAATGGGGTCAGACCCTGTGAGCCCGCTGCATTACAGCCAGAGCATGCAGCCGAGTTCGAAGCGCCGGCTGAGTAGGCGATGGTGCGGATAGATGCGGATGCGGTACTCCTGCAGGCCGGCGAGCGGAGGCTGTGTCTCCAGCGTGAAGATCGTCTCGCCGCTGTCGGTGCGGGCGCCGGGTTCGAAGCGATAGATGCTGCGTTCGACCTGCTCGTATACCGGCAGTTCGGTTCCCACCAGACACTCGACGAATACGTCCTCCGGAGAGAGACCGTTGAGGTTGACCGCAACCTCGAACCGTACCCGTTCGCCGAAGCGCAGTGCGGCGGGCGCGGGATCCAGCCTGCGGATGGAAACACCAGGCCAGGCGGCGAGTACCCGTTGCTTCCACTGCGCCAGCTGCCGGGCGGGGGCGTAGCCGTCCGCCGACAGCGCGGCATGTTGACGCTTGGCGCTGCTGTAGAACTTCTCCAGATAGTCCATCACCATGCGCTGCGCATTGAAGCGGGGCATGAGTGACTTCATCGAGTTCTTTGCCTTCTTCACCCAGCCGCGCGAATAACCACGGTTGTTGCGATCATAGTAGAGCGGAATGACCTTCGATTCGAGCAGGTCCAGCAGCTCGTTGGATTCCTCGCGGTTGCGGAAGGTCTCGTCGAACTTCGATCCGTGCGGCGTGATCGCCCAGCCGTTCTCTCCGTTGTAGCCCTCGCCCCACCAGCCATCGAGCACGCTGAGGTTGATGACGCCGTTGATGCCGGCCTTCTCACCCGAGGTGCCGCTCGCCTCCATGGGGTACGCGGGATTGTTCAGCCATACGTCGACGCCGGTTACCAGCTTGCGCCCCAGCGCCAGATCATAGCCTTCCACCAACAGGATCTTTCCTTCGAACTCTGGGCGGCGGGAGTACTCGTGGATTACCTTGAGCAGTTCCTGGCCCGGCAGATCGAGCGGATGCGCCTTGCCGGCGAAGATGAACAGGACCGGGCGATCCTGGTCGTTGATCAGGCGCGCGAGGCGCTGCGGATCGGAAAACAGCAGGGTGGCGCGCTTGTAGGTTGCGAAGCGGCGGGCGAAGCCGACCGTCAGCACATCGCGATCCGGCGACACCAGGAAGCGCGTGGCGCGCTCGATCTGCGTCGGGCTTGCGCCATTGCGCTGCATCTGGCGGCAGATCCGCTGGTAGATGTTGCGGAACATGCGCGCCTTCAGCGACTGGCGGATGCTCCAGAAGGTGTGATCGGCGATGTCATCGATCCGCTCCCAGAATTCCTCGTTCAGGAGTTCATTGCGCCAGCCGCCGCCGAAATGCAGATCGAAGCCGTGCGTCCACGCCTGGGCGAGGAAGGTCGGCACGTGCACGCCGTTGGTGACGTAATCGACCGGATTCTCGTGCGGCGGGATCTGCGGCCAGACGTAGTTCTCCATCTGCGAAGCCACGCCGCCATGGATGCGGCTGACGCCGTTGTGGAAGCGCGATCCGCGCAGTGCCAGGGCCGTCATGTTGAAATCGAAAGCGCTGCCGGGGAAGGCGCCGAGTTCCAGGAAACGCTGGCGATCTATGCCGAGTTTGGTGATGTGCGGCTCGAAGTAGGGGAGCAGGAGTTCGTGCCGGAAGATGTCGTGGCCGGCCGGGACGGGCGTGTGCGTGGTGAACACCGTCCCGGCAGCGGTCAGTTCCAGCGCTGCATCGAAGTCGAGGCCGTCCTGGACATGCTCGCGTACGCGTTCGAGGATGAGGAAGGCGGCGTGGCCTTCATTGATGTGCCACACCGTCGGCTGCAGGCCCGCGGCACGCAACGCCCGCACACCCCCGATTCCGAGCACGATTTCCTGCTGAATGCGAGTGGTGCGATCGCCGCCATAGAGTTGATAGGTGATGCGCCGGTCCGCCTCGGCGTTGCCCGGCAGATCGCTGTCAAGGAGGTAGAGATCGATATGTCCGGCTTTCGCTTTCCAAACCTTCAGCTGAACGCGCCTTCCGGGCATGTCCACATGCACGACGATCTCGCGGTCGTGCGCGTCGCACGCCGGCCGGATCGGCACATCGCCCGGATCGGTCTGGAAGTAATGCGCGACCTGATTGCCGTCGCCATCGATGGTCTGGTGGAAGTAGCCTTCCCGGTACATCAGTCCGACCCCGACGAAAGGTATGCCAAGGTCGCTCGCCGCCTTGCAATGGTCGCCCGCCAGGATGCCGAGACCGCCGGAGTAGATGGGGAAGCTTTCATGGAGACCGAATTCGGCGCAGAAATAGGCGATCAGATCGCTATCGGCATCGATGATGCGGTTCCAGTCCTGGTTGAGATTGCGATGCTCCAGATAGGAGTCATAGGCGGCCAGGATGCGGTCATAGTCCTGCAGGTAGACGTTGTCCGTCGCCGCCGCATCGAGATGCCGCTGCGCGACGCGCCGCAGGAACACTTTGGGATTGTGCCCGCAGTCGTTCCACAATTCCGGATCGAGTCGTACGAAAAGACTGCGGACCTGACTGTCCCAGCTATATAATAGGTCGTTGGTGAGCTCTTCCAGCCGGTGCAGCCGCTCCGGGACCACGGGGCGGACTTCGAGCAAGAATCTTGTGCCAGTCATGTCGGATGGGACCTGCTTTGATTATGCGCAGCATGTGCGCGTGTCGGAGAATCTTCGCGAACCCGTCTTGGGAAATCGTTCGCCGGATCGAATCGTGAGACCAAGAAGATCGGAGCTGTCAGTGAATCCCGTCGGATCGACTGCCGCAGCGAGAGCGGAGCCGTGCGGCACTCGAAGACGTGTCCGCACGTGGCTTCCGGGTAACGATGGTGCCGGGAGAGAGAATCGAACTCTCACGGTCGCAAAACCACCGGATTTTGAGTCCGGCGCGTCTACCAGTTCCGCCACCCCGGCGTCACCGCGTCTGAGTATACAAGTCACCGCTCGGCCATGACAAGAATCGTTCCCAATCCGCTGGAAGCGGCGACGGCGGATGTCCGCGCGCCGCGACGCTCGGACTTCGACTACGAGCTCCCGTTCGAGCGCATCGCGCAGCATCCGCTGGCCGAGCGCAGTGCCGCCCGCATGCTGCATCTCGCCTCCGGCGGCATCGCCGACACCATGGTGCGCGAGCTTCCAGGCCTGTTGCGGCCTGGCGACCTGCTGGTGTTCAACGACACGCGGGTCATTCCGGCGCGCATCCATGGGGTGAAGGAAAGCGGCGGGCGGATCGAGGTCTTTGTCGAGCGCCTGCTCGGCGGGCAGGACGTGCTGGCGCAGATTCGGGCCTCGAAGACGCCGCGGGAAGCCGCGGTGCTGCATCTCGAGGGCGGCGTCGACGCCGAGGTATTGGGGCGCGAGGGCGAGTTCTTCCGCCTGCGTTTCCGTGACCCGCGCCCCGCCGCGGAGGTGCTCGCGCTCTGTGGTCATGTGCCCTTGCCGCCGTATATCACGCGTCCGGACGGCGGGCTCGATCGGGAGCGCTATCAGACCGTATTCGCGGCGCGGGAGGGCGCGGTGGCGGCGCCGACGGCCGGATTGCACTTCGACGACGCCATGCTCGAAGCCCTGGAGCGCGCCGGTGTTGAGCGCGCTGCGGTGACGCTCCACGTGGGAGCGGGCACTTTCCAGCCGGTGCGCGAGGAGGATCTCGGTTGCCATCGCATGCATGCCGAGTGGGTGGAGGTGCCGGCGGCGACCTGCGCCGCGGTTGCCGCCGCCAAGGCGCGCGGCGCTCGAGTGATCGCGATCGGCACCACCGTGGTGCGCGCGCTGGAGTCCGCCGCCGCCCGCGGCGAGCTCGAGCCGTTCCGCGGGGAGACTTCGCTGTTCATTACGCCGGGATATCATTTTCGGGTTATCGACATGATGCTGACGAACTTTCACATGCCCTGTTCTACCCTTCTCATGCTGGTGTGCGCCTTCGGTGGCGCCGGGCGGGTGCTCGACGCCTACCGCCATGCCATCGATGCGGGTTACCGCTTCTACAGCTATGGTGATGCGATGCTGGTGGAACCATGAAGTTCACGGTGCTCGCGGTCGACGGCGCCGCCCGTCGCGCCCGCATCGAACTGCCGCGCGGGACCATAGAGACCCCGGCTTTCATGCCGGTCGGGACCTATGGCGCTGTGAAGGGCGTGGATCCCGAGGCCCTCGAGCGGACCGGGGCGCAGATCGTTCTCGCCAATACCTTCCATATGATGCTGCGCCCGGGCGTCGAGATCATGGAGCGGATCGGCGGCCTGCACCGCTTCATGGGCTGGGAGCGGCCGATACTCACCGATTCCGGCGGCTTCCAGGTTTTCAGTCTCGGGGCGATGCGCAAGCTCGGCGAGGACGGTGTTCGCTTCCGCTCCCCGGTGGACGGCTCCGCGGTTTTTCTCGGTCCCGAGGAATCCATGGCGGTGCAGAAGGCGCTCGGCAGCGATATCGTCATGATCTTCGACGAATGTACGCCCTGGCCGGCCACCGAGGCGCAGGCGCGGACATCGATGGAACTGTCGCTGCGCTGGGCGGCGCGCAGCCGGGCCGCGTTCGGCGACAACCCCGCCGCGCTGTTCGGCATCGTCCAGGGTGGCATGTACGAGCCGCTGCGCGAGGAGTCCCTGGCGGGCCTGCTCGATATTGGCTTCGATGGCTACGCCATCGGCGGCCTGTCGGTCGGCGAGCCCCGGGAGGAGATGCTGCGCGTGCTCGAGCACCTGCAGCCGCGCATGCCGGCCGATGCCCCGCATTACCTGATGGGCGTGGGCAAGCCCGAAGACATCGTCGAGGCGGTGCAGCGTGGCATCGACATGTTCGACTGCGTGATCCCGACGCGCAACGCCCGCAACGGCCACCTGTTCGTCGAGTCCGGCGTAATACGCATACGCAACAGCCGCTACCGCGACGATCCCCGGCCGCTCGACGAGAACTGCGAATGCTATACCTGCCGGCGTTTCAGCCGCGCCTACCTGCGTCATCTCGCCGTCTGCAACGAGATGCTCGGCGCCCGGCTCAACACCCTGCACAACCTGCATTACTACCAGCAGCTGATGGCCGGGCTGCGGTCCGCGATCGAGGTCGGCGACCTGTCCGGCTTCGTAAGAAGCTTCCATGAAAAGCGGGACCAGGAAAGATCCCTTGTGTCATAATACCCGGCTTTGAACGCCCCCCCAGCCTGACAGGAGTGTGAACGATGGGCTTTTTCATCGAAGATGCCTGGGCGCAGGAAGGAGCCGCCGCAGCCGGCGGATTCGCCAGCCTGCTCCCGCTGATCCTGATTTTCGTGATCTTCTATTTCCTCCTGCTCCGTCCCCAGATCAAGCGGGCCAAGGAGCACAAGAAGATGGTCGAGGCGCTCGCGCGCGGCGACGAAGTGATCACCACCGGCGGTCTGCTGGGACGGATAACGCGCCTCGACGAGAACTTCGTGTCACTGGAACTGGCCGAGGGCGTCGTGGTCAGGGTGCAGCGCTCGGCCGTCGGGTCGATGGTGCCGAAGGGCACGATCAAGAAAGATCGCAGCGCCAAGGACAAGGACGCTGACGACACCGACGGGGACGCTACGTCCTGATTCGCCAGGCGCCTGCCTCATGAACCGATATCCGCTGTGGAAGAATCTACTCGTCGCGCTGGTGGTGCTGGTCGGCCTCCTCTACTCGGCGCCCAATCTTTTCGGCGAGGCGCCAGTAGTGCAGATTTCCGCACTGCGCGGCGCGCCAGTCGACGCGGCGCTGGAAGAGCGGGTGATGCGGACGCTCGAACAGGGCGGTATCGTAACGACCCGTGACGAGCAGGAGGGCGGCAGTCTGGTGCTGAAGTTCGCCAGCACCGATGTGCAGCTTCGCGCCCAGGATCTGCTCTCGGCCGAGCTTGGCGATGATTATATCGTCGCACTCAATCTGGTGCCGGATGCGCCGGACTGGATGCGTTCGATCAATGCCCTTCCCATGTACCTGGGTCTGGATCTGCGCGGCGGCGTGCACTTCCTCATGGAGGTCGACCTCGACGCGGCGGTCGCCCAGGCCGAGGAACGCTTCGTCAACGACATGCGCACCATGCTGCGCGATGAGCGCATCCGCTATGTGAGCGCGGCGCGCACCGCGGGTGGAAACATCGAGCTGGCATTCCGCAGCGCCGAGGATCGGGATACGGCGCGGCGCCAGTTCCAGCGCGAATTCAATCAGCTCGTCTTCGAGGAGGCGACTCGCGGCGAAAACCAGCTGCTGGTTGCTCGCCTCAGCCCCGACGCGGTGCGCGAGACGCGCAACTTCGCGGTGGAGCAGAACGTGGTCACCCTGCGCAATCGCGTCAACGAACTCGGCGTCGCCGAGCCGGTGATCCAGCGGCAGGGTCTGCGCAACATCGTGGTTCAGCTTCCCGGCGTCCAGGATCCGGCGCGCGCAAAGGAGATTCTCGGCGCGACCGCCACGCTGGAGTTCCGCATGGTCGATCAGTCGGGCGACGTGCAGGCGGCGCTCGCCGGCCGGGTCCCGGCGGGATCGCGACTGTACCGCGAGCGTGATGGCAGCCCCCTGCTGCTCGATCGGCGCATCATCGTGACCGGCGACCAGATCACCGACGCGTCATCCGGCTTCGACCAGCAATCCGGCTCGCCGGCGGTGTATGTCACGCTCGACAGTGCCGGCGCGCGACGCATGCTGCAGACGACGCGGGAGAACATCGGCCGTCCCATGGCCGTGGTGTACATCGAGCGCAAGCCGCAGACGCGCCTGGTCGACGGCGAGCCGGTACGCACCACGCGGGTGATCGAAGAAGTGATCAACGTCGCCACCATTCGCGACCAGTTCAGCCAGCGCTTCCAGATCACCGGGCTGGACAGCAGCACCGAGGCCCACAACCTGGCGCTGCTGCTGCGCGCCGGCGCGCTGGCCGCGCCCATCGAAATCGTCGAGGAGCGTACCGTCGGCCCGAGCCTGGGACAGGACAACATCGATCAGGGCCTGCGCGCGGTGATCGCCGGCTTCATCCTGATCATGCTCTACATGATCTGGCGCTACCGGGTGTTCGGCATGGTCGCCAACCTCGCCCTGGCCCTCAATCTCGTGCTGCTGGTGGCGGTGCTGTCGATGCTGCAGGCGACCCTGACCCTGCCGGGTATCGCCGGTATCGCGCTGACCGTGGGCATGGCGGTCGACGCCAACGTGCTCATCTGCGAGCGCATCCGCGAGGAACTGCGCAACGGCAGTACGCCTCAGGCCAGCATCGTTGCCGGCTATGACAAGGCCTGGGCGACGATTCTCGACTCGAACCTCACCACGCTGATCGTTGCCGCGGCCCTTTATGGCTTCGGTTCCGGGCCGATCCGCGGCTTCGCAGTCACCCTGGGCATCGGCGTCCTGAGCTCGATGTTCACTGCGGTGGTGGGTACGCGTTCGGTGATCAATCTGATCTACGGTGGCCGCAGGGTCGAGAGGTTGTCCATATGAGCACCGAGTCCGCAGCGCGGCTGAAGGGTTGGCAGCCGAACATCAATCTCATGGGCATGCGCCGGGTGGCGTACCTGATTTCCGGCCTGCTCATCGTGATCTCCATTGCCGCCATCGCCATCCGCGGCTTCAACTTCGGCGTGGACTTCACCGGTGGCACGCTGGTCGAGGTCAGCTATCCGCAGCCGATCGATCTGGCGGGGGTGCGTAGCGCTCTGCAGGACGCCGGATATCCGGGGGCGATGGCGCAATACTTCGGCACGCCGCGTGATGTGCTCATCCGTCTTGCCGCGAGCGGAGAGGCTGATGCATCCGGAATCGCCGACCGGGTACTGGCATCGCTGCGAGCGGCCCCGGAAGGAGCGAGCATCGAACTCCGGCGCGTGGAGTTCGTCGGCCCGCAGGTCGGCAAGGAACTCGCCGAATATGGCAGCCTGGCGGTGCTCGTCTCGATCATCGGTATCCTGCTCTATGTCGGTCTCCGCTTCGAGAAGCGGCTGGCGGCGGGCGCCGTGCTCGGTCTGGTGCACGACGTCATCATCCTGCTCGGTGTCTGGGCGGTGTTCCAGCTCGACTTCGATCTCACGGTGCTGGCCGGTCTGCTCGCCACCATCGGCTACTCGCTCAATGACACCATCGTCATCTATGACCGTGTCCGTGAGAATTTCCGCAAGCTGCGCAAGGGCGAGGTGGTGGAGATCGTCAATGTGTCGATCAACCAGACACTGACGCGCACCGTGATCACCTCCGGTACCACGCTGCTGGCGCTGATTGCGCTCTACGTGTTCGGCGGCGAGATCCTGCGCAATTTCTCGCTGGTTCTCATCCTCGGCATCATCGTTGGTACCTACTCATCGGTGTTCGTGTGCAGCGCGCTCGCACTCTTGCTCGGTGTGAGCAAGAAGGATCTGATGCCGGTTGCAAAGGATCAGTCCGCCTCCGGGGCGCAATTGTAGGCGAGAGGAAAGTGAAAAGTTGAAAGAGGAAAGGGGAGGCGACATCGCTTCCCCTTTTTTTTGGTCGGACCGGTCAGGTGGAAGTAAAAGCGAAAAACGGAAAGAGGAAAGAGGGAAGTGGGAAGTGGGAAGTGG
>JAVEZY010000033.1:0-31334 GCA_034002745.1 Gammaproteobacteria bacterium | reverse complement strand
CGATCACGTCGCCCGGCAAGTCCGACTTGATGCCGGTTACCAAGGCACCTGCGATCACCGTTCCGGCCATGACCTGGTACGGCGAAGCCGGCAGGGTCAGGTTGCCGGAATTGCGGGTTTCCGTAGAGCCGCCTTTCAGGAAAGCCTCCTTCTGGTCTTGCCGGTTCTGCACGGCGGTCGGATCGGCAGGCTGGGCCGCCGTCGAGGCCGGCCCGGCGGCCATCGGGTCGAACGCCGCATTGGCGGCGAAGCCCGGCGCGGTGGCGGCCTGCGACTGCGCGACCGGCGCGGCCGCCTGCGCACCCGAGCGGAAGAACACGGACGATGCTGCGGCAGCTTCGGCTTCCTTGCGCAGCGCATCGTTCGGGTCGTGGCCGGGAGCCGCGTAGGCGGCTGTCACCGGCTGCTGCGACTTCACGATGACCGGGCCGAGGTCGCCCGGCAGCGGCGGCCCCAGCTCGGGTACATCGTGCGGCAAGGCTGGCGGCAGCTTCGAGTAGTCCGTCGGTAGCGCATCCAGCCCTTCGGACTTCGAGACGCGATCGACGTTGTAAAGCTCGGTTTGCTCGCCCGTACCGCGCCGATGCGGTTGCAGCGACCAGATCGTGGCCCCAAGCACGGCGACCGACAGGCCGCCCGCGAGGATGGCCAGCGTGCGCCGGTTCAGGCGCGTGACCGGACGCGGCTGGGCACGCAGCGCCACAGCCTCGGGCGCCACCTTGCCCGCCGGCGGAGCGGCGAGGTCGGGAGTGTCATCCTGGCTCATGGTCAGTTCCTCCGCGCCACGCCATCGGTGCGCTCGATACGCACCACGTCGCCGCCATCGCCGCCCAGCCGCAGTTCGGCCGCGCCGAACAGGCGATCCACGATGTAGTACGGCGAGCGGAAACGATAATTCACCAGTTGCCCGTCGCCCTGCACGCCGATGACGAACAGCGGCGGCAGCTCGCCCTGGGCAATGCCCGCCGGAAACTGGATATAGACCTTCTCGCCGTCATCGAAGGCACGCAGCGGCTTCCACGGCGGGTTGCTGCCCGATACCGCGTAACGGAAGCGGATCTTCTCCAACGCCAGGCCGGTATCGACTGGCGCGGCGGCGCTGGCCGCCTGCGACTGGCGCTGCAAGGCCAGCATCCGGTCGCGTGGATAGTCCCAGGATACCGAGGCCATCCATGCCTTTTCCGTCGAGGTCAGCTCCAGCAGGTAGGTGCGCCGGCTGGTGGTGATGACCAGATTGGTTTTCAGGCCCGAGCGGATGGGCTTGACCAGCACATTGACGCGCAGCGCGTCGCTGCTGCCGCTGGACGTGTCGCCCACGATCCAGCGCACGGTATCGCCGGCGGCGACCGTCACCAGTTCCTCGCCCGGCTGGAGCGAAACCACGGTCACGCGCCCCGGCGAGGCATAGACCTGATAAAGCGCACCATCGGTGAAAGGCCACACCTGGATAGCATTGACGTAGCCCTCGCGTGTGGGTGCGATGCGTGCCTCGGCGTTGGCACGGGAAACACGTACCTTCTCGTCGGCTGGCTCCGGCGCA
Organism: Gammaproteobacteria bacterium; assembly: GCA_034002745.1. Lineage (GTDB taxonomy): Bacteria > Pseudomonadota > Gammaproteobacteria > SZUA-140 > SZUA-140 > JAITWN01. The sequence continues at coordinate 29,794 of JAVEZY010000033.1, read as the reverse complement.
GCCGGGGCCGCATCGACCTCCGGCAGTGGCTTCAACTGCGCCGGCAACGCCAGCGGCTCGGGGACGGCGACGACTTCCACCGGCGCGAGCGGTTCGGGCAGCGGCTGGGCCAGCACTGGCTCATCAAGTGAGATGGTCGGCGGCGGCTTGCCCTGCGAGGCGCAGCCCGCGAGGGCAAGCAGGATCAACGGCAAAGCGTGAAAGCGGAAAGGCAGGTTCATGGCTTGGCTCCTTCGGAAGAATCCAGTTCGCGGCTCCACGACAGGCCGTTGACGTAGATACCCAACGGGTTCTTGCGCAGGCGCTGTTCGGTGCGCGGGGTTTGCAGGACGGTGGAAAGCACGGCGTTCCAGCGTTCGGTGCCAGCGGGTGCGCCATTGACGAACCGTTGCTCCGTCCAGCGCACGTTGAAAGACGTGTCGCTGGCACGCACCACGCTGGTGATCTGCACCGTCACCGATTCCTTGCCGATGCGAGCGAATGGATCATTGGTGCGGGCGTAGTCGTTGAGCACGGCCGCGCCCCGGTCGGTGGTGTAGTCGTAGGCATCGAGCCAGTTTTGCCGCACGACGATGGGGTCGATGGACAGCGAGCGCACCAGGCTGACGAAGCGTGCCAGGTGGTGCGCGATCTGCGCATCGGCGGGCCGGTACGGCGTGGCGGCCTCGCCCACGGCGCGAACCTGTCCGGCCTGATCGACCTCGATGACGTAAGGCGTCACGATGGACTGCGCCGAGCGCCATACCAGGCCACCGGCCATCAGTAGCGCGAGCACCAGGCAGCCGAAGGCCATCAGCCGCCAGTTCTTGGCCTGCACGCGGGCCGAGCCGATACGCTCGTCCCACACCTGGGCGGCGGCTTGATACGGGGTGGCAGGCTGCGGCGTATCGGCGTAGCGCACCTGCGGTCGTTTGAATCGCATGGGTGTTCTCCTTGAGGGTCAGGTATCGGAATCGCGCAGGCTCGGGCCTTGCCCTGAGCCGCCGCCGTCGCCACCGCGCAGCGTGTGGGCGGTGGTGGTCGCGGCATGGGTGATCTGCTGGCGGCGGTGCATCCGCTTGGCCCAGGCGGGTTGCTCTTGCTTCTGCGAGTTGGCAGCGCCGTCTGCGGCCTCGCTTGCGGCGGATTGGCCCGCCGCGGCTGCACCGGCATCGTCCGAAGATCCGTTCCAGCCGGCACGAAAGGAACTGGTCATCTTCTGCCCTGCTGCGGAAGCACCAGAAGCGACGCGGCGGCTGGCGGCCTGTGCGCTGGTCTTGGCGACATTGCCAAGGCCAGCCGCCGCGCCTTTGGCCCCGCCGCCCGCAGCGGTGGAACCCGCCTGGAACGCCGACCGCGCGTTGCCAGCCGCTGAGGTGGCGGCACGCGCCCCGGCACCGGCCAGCTTCGCGGCGGCTGGCGCCATGCGTGCCCCGGCGGCTACGGCGGCGCCCACGCCGGTCGCGGCGGCACCGATGGCGACGCCCGTGCCGACAGCGCCGACAGCAGCACCGGCCATCGCGCCCGCGCCAAGCTGAGGCGCACCGGACACCAGGCCGGTGGCGATGCCGGGGCCGAAGATGCCCAGCGCCAGCAGCGCGAGCGAGGCCAGCATCACGACCAGCGCATGGTCGATGGATGGTTCATCGGGATGCGCTTGGAACTCGGCGAACAGACCCGAACCGATGCCGACGATGACGGCCAGCACCAAGACTTTGATGCCCGAAGACACCACGTTGCCGAGCACCTTTTCCGCCAGGAAGCTCGTCTTGTTCCACAGCGCGAACGGCACCAGCACGAAGCCGGCGAGCGTGGTCAGCTTGAACTCGATCAGCGTGATGAAAAGCTGCACCGCCAGCACGAAGAAGCAGAGGATCACCACCAGCCAGGCGAGGAACATCACCACGATGGGGTCGATGTTCACGAACACCTCGGGGAACCCGGCCATGTCCCCGATCTGTTCCAGAATCGGTGCTCCTGCGTCAATGCCGGTTTTCGCCAGCCGCCCCGGCTGAAGAAAATTCTCCATCGTCATGGCCGAGCCGGTGGCCGTCAGGCCCAGCCCGGCGAACGAGCGGAACACGATGCTCGCCAGCCAGTTGAAGTTGCCGATGATGTAGGCGAAGGCGCCGACGTAGAGCACCTTGCGCAGCAGCTTGGCGATCACGTCTTCGCCCTGGCCGGTGGCGTGGCTCATGGCCCAGTACAGGCCCGCGATCGTCATGTCGATGACGATGAGCGTGGCGGTGAGAAACGCCACTTCGCCTTGTAGCAGCCCGAAGCCCGAGTCGATGTAGCGCGAGAACGTATCGAGGAAACGGTCGATGATGGTCACGTCGTTCATGGCGTGTTCTCCGGCGAGGTGAGCGGCGCTGGCATGTCGTCGGTGGGCGTGTCGAAGCTCGGCGGAATCGGCGGCAGTTCGGTCAGCGATTCGTATTCGTCCGGCCCGGTGTGGCCGGCGAAGAAGCGTCGCCGGAAGGCTTCGGCGGCGGCGCGGCAGGCGTCCTCGCCTACGGCTTGCCGATCAGCCGCGCATTGCCCGCGTAGCGCCTTGAGCCGCACGGGGTCGGCGGCCAGGGCGTCGGCCAAGTTCTCGACCGGCTGCTGGCCGCAAGCGGTCAGCAGCACGGCCAGCAGGACGGAAGCGCATCGCATGGCCGCCTCCCGTCAGTTGTTGTAGAAGTTGACGGACTGCGGCGTGTACGGCGTGCCGGTGCCGAGGAAGCGCCGCCGCACTTCGCGGGCGCGTTCGGTCGCCGCCGCCTGCCGCGCCAGTTCCAGCGAAGCGGCCCGGTCTTGCGTGATCTGGAGCTGCTGCGCCTGGATCGACTGCTTGGCCTGCAAGGCGAGAAGCTGATTCGTCGCCTGCATGGCTTGCAGAGCGCCGGTGGCCGACTGGCTCTGGCTCACGAGGTCGGCCAGCGCGCTTTCGTCTTGGGCCAGGTTCTGCGACACCTGCGCCTGCATCCGCATCGCGGTGTGCAGGCCGTTCAAGGTGTTCTTCCAACGCTCTTGCGCGTCGCGTAGCATCTGGTCGCCGCTCACCGTCGCTGCGTACTGCTCCGGGTACAGCCGGGCGAAGGTGGCATCCATGCTCTGCACGTCGTAGGCCAGGCCGCGTGCCTCGGTGATCAGGCGCTCGGTAGTCGCCAGTGTCGAGCGCAGGCGATTGACGATGTTGAAGTCGAGATTCGCTAAGTTGCGCGCTTGGTTCATCAACATCTGCGCTTCGTTCTGGAGCTGATTAATCTGGTTGTTGATCTGCTCCAGTGTGCGCACGGCGGTCAGCGTGTTCTGCACGAAGTTGGACGGGTCGAACACCGTCAGTGCGGATGCAGGCTGTGAGGCCAACAGCGACACCGACAGCACGGTGGCGAGCGAGGCAGACAGCAAACGGTGCTTGGTATTCATGGTGAAACCTCCAGTGGTGGGGAGTTGAGGAAAGAAGCCGCCGCCGGTGAGGACGGCAGCAGGTCGGCGGCCCAATCGAGGCCGCGATGGCGCAGCCACGCGCCGGCGAAGCCGGGAGCGCCGGCCTGCGTCAGCACGCGGTCGATGTCGCGTTGGTCTTGTGGTGTAGATGCGCCCGCAAAAGCGAGCGCGGCCGGCCCCAGGTCGAGGTCGAACAGGCGATTGCCCAGGCGCGATTGGTAGTAGTAATCGCGCTTGGGCTGCGCGGTAGCGACGATCTCGATTTGCCGACTGTTGAGGCCGAAGCCCTCGTAGATCGTGCGAATCTGAGGCTCTGTCGCCTGAGGGTTAGGGAGAAAAATCCGACTGGCGCAGCTTTCGATGATCGCGGGCGCGATGGTCGAGTCCTTGATGTCGGCCAGCGATTGCGTGGCGAAGATCACCGACACGTTTTTCTTGCGCAGCGTCTTGAGCCATTGCCGGATGCGCGCCGCGAAAGACGGCTCATCGAGGAACAACCAGGCTTCATCGAGGATCAGCAGCGTGGGCGCACCGTCGAAGCGCTCATCGAAGCGGGCGAACAGGTAGCGCAGCACCGCTTGCACGGCGGCGGGGCTGTGCATCAGTTCTTCCATCTCGAAGCCCTGCACGGCGGCCATGCCCAGCCGGTCGCGGTCGGCGTCCAGCAGCTTGCCGTGCGCGCCACCCAGTACATACGGCGACAGAGCCTGCCGCAGCGCGTTGGATTGCAGCAGCACGGAAAACCCGGTCAGCGTGCGTTGCTCCACCGGCGCACCGGCCAGGCTCCCCAGCGCCGACCAGATCGCCGCCTTCTCGTCCGGGCCGACGGTGACGCCTTCATGCAGAAGACGGCCTTCCACCCATTCGGCCGCCCAGGTGCGGTAGCCCTCGCCGTCGATGCGGGCGAGCGGCTGGAAGGCAATGCCGCCATCGGCTCCGAGATCGTAGTGCTCGCCGCCCAAGCCGAGAATGGTGGCTCGCATCGAGCGCCCCATGTCGAATGCGAAGATGCGCGAGCCGAAGTAGCGGCGGAACTGCATCGCCAAAATGGCGAGCAGTACCGACTTGCCCATGCCGGTCGGGCCAGCGACCAGCGTGTGGCCCACGTCGCCGATGTGCGTCACCAGCCGGAACGGCGTCGCGCCATCGGTGCGGGTGACGATCAGCGGCGGGCCGCCCAGGTGGTCGTTCTTCTCCGGCCCGGCCCATACCGCCGACAGCGGCATCATGTGCGCCAGGTTCAGCGTCGAGACGATGGGCTGGCGCACATTCGCATAGGCATTGCCGGGAATGGACGACAGCCAGGCATCGACCGCGTTCAAGGTTTCGGGGATGGTGACGAAGCCCCGGCCCTGGATGACGCGCTCCACCATGCGCAGCTTTTCATCGGCAGCGGCCGGGTCGGCGTCGAGCACCGTCACCGTGGCGGTGAGGTAGCCGAAGGCGACTTGATCGCTGCCCAGCTCCTGCAAGGCGGCATCGGCATCGGCCGCTTTGTTGCTGGCGTCGGTATCGACCAGCGGGCTTTCCTGCTGGAAGATGGTTTCGCGCAGCAGCGCCACCACGTTCTTGCGCTTGGCGAACCACTGGCGGCGCAGGCGGCCCAACTCCTTTTCCGCCTCGGCTTTGTCCATGCAGACAAAGCGCGTACTCCAGCGGTAGCCAAAGCCCAGGCGGTTGAGGTCGTCCAGCAGGCCCGGCCAGGTGGAAGTCGGAAAGCCCCGTACCGACACCACCCGCAGGTGCTGGTCGCCCAGCGTCGGCGCGAGGCCGCCGACCAGAGCGGAATCGGCCAGCAGCGCGTCGATATGGAACGGCACTTCCGGCACGCTCACGCGGTAGCGCCGCGTGGACACCGTGGCGTGCAGGTAGGTCAGCGTTTCAGCGTCATCGAGCCAGGCGATTTCCGGCATCACACCATCGAGCAGGTCAAAGACCCGATCCGTTTCCGCCACGAAGGCATCGAGCCGGCCGCGCCAGTCCACGCCGTCGCTGGGCGTGTTCTCGTAAAGTAGCTTGGCGGCGCGGGCGCGGGATTCCTCCGGCGGCAGGTAGGCCAGCGTCAGGTGATAGCCGCTCTCGAAGTGATGGCCCGATTCCTCGAACGCGGCACGGCGTTCTTCCTCCACCAGCCACGACAGTGGTTCGGGGAAGTCGGAACGCGGATAGTCGGCGGCGGGACGGCGCTCGGCCTCGATGAACAGTGCCCAGCCCGAACCCAGCCTGCGAAGCGCGTTGTTGAGCCGGGCCGAGGTGGCGATCAGTTCGCCTTGCGTGGCGCTGTCCAAGTCCGGTCCGCGAAAGCGCGCCGTGCGCTGGAAAGCGCCATCCTTGTTCAAGATGACGCCCGGCGCGATCAGCCCGGCCCAGGGAAGCCAGTCGGCCAGCAGCGCGGGCCGCTGGCGGTATTCGGCAAGGTTCAGCATGGCGGCATCCCCCTACACGTCCAGCAGCGGCTTGTGCTTGATGTGCCGGGCAAACACGACCATGAACTGCGGATCGACGCGCGCGCCCCACACCGCCAGCGAATGGCCGACGATCCAGAGCACCACGCCAGGAATCCAGAGTTGCAGGCCCAGTCCGACGGCGGCGGCCAGCGTGCCGTTCGCAATGGCGACCGTTCGCGGCGCACCGCCCATGAGGATCGGTTCGGTCAGCGAGCGATGCAGCGGCACCTCGAAGCCCGGAAGATCGTTGGCCGTACTCATACGACAGCCCCGCCGGAGAAGCTGAAGAAGCTCAAGAAGAACGAGGACGCAGCGAAGGCGATGGACAGGCCGAACACAATCTGGATCAGCTTGCGGAAGCCGCCCGACGTATCGCCGAAGGCGAGCGCGAGGCCCGTGGCGATGATGATGATGACCGCGACGATGCGCGCCACCGGCCCCTGAATCGACTCCAGAATGGATTGCAGCGGCCCTTCCCAGGGCATCGAGGAACCGGCGGCCTGTGCCGTGCCAGCCAGCAACAGCAGCAGCGCGGCCAGCAGCAGACCTTGCCCCGCCGGGTGGGCTAGGCTGCGCAGCCGCGCAAGGCTGGACAGGCGGGGAAGCGGATTTACGGAAAAGCGGAAAGCGTGAGCGTGCATCTGCGTCATGGCAGTTCTCCAGGTTGGTCAGGGGACGGAGAAGAAAGCGGCGGCAACTCGGGAAACGGCGTTTCCAGCGCGTCCGCCAGGCGATAGCCCATGCCGTCGAAGCCGACGACGCGGGCAATGCTTCCGACGCGGCGCTTGCGGCCACGTCCGGCGATGTGGATGACGACGTTGACCGCCTCGGCGATCAGCGCACGCGGCGGGTTCACCGCGACTTCGAGAATCAACTGTTCGAGGCGCAGCAATGCGCCCAGCGCGGAACCAGCGTGGATGGTGGCGATGCCGCCGGGGTGTCCCGTTCCCCACACTTTGATGAGGTCGAGGGCTTCGCCGCCGCGTACTTCGCCGACGATCACGCGGTCGGGGCGCAAGCGCATCGTGGCGCGCACCAGCTCGGTCATCGACACGACGCCGGCGCGGGTGCGCAGCGGTACATGGTCGCGGGCCGCGCATTGCAGCTCGATGGTGTCTTCGAGCACCAGCACGCGGTCGCCCGTGGCGGCGATCTCGGCCAGCAGCGCATTCGCCAGCGTGGTCTTGCCGCTGCTCGTGGCTCCGGCGATCAAGATATTCTGGCGCTCGCGCACGGCGCGGCGCAGGAAGTCCGCTTGGCTTGCGGTCAGGATGCCGTCGCTGACGTAGCGATCCAAGCCGATGATGCTCACGGCCCGCTTGCGCAGCGCGAAGGCCGGGCCAGGCGCGGCCGGCGGCAAGATGCCCTCGAACCGCTCGCCGGTTTCGGGTAACTCGGCGGTCAAGAGCGGTTGGCCGCGATGCACTTCCGCGCCGACGTGCGCGGCCACCAGGCGAATGATGCGTTCGCCATCGGCTTCGGGCAGTTCGACGCCCAGCGGCGTGCGGCCAGACGACAACCGATCCACCCATAGGGTGCGGTCGGGGTTGAGCATGATTTCCACCACGTCCGGGTCTTCCAGCGCGGCGGCGATCAGCGGCCCCATTGCCGTGCGCAGCATCTGGATGCGGCGATCCAGCGAGGTCGCGGCCGATGAACGGGGTTCGGGCGGGATCTGCGGGACGGCGCTCATGAGGCACGCTCCGCAGCACGTTCATGGGCTTCGGCCTGCGCCGCCGCGTCATCCATCCGCATTGGGTCGGGGTGCAGTTCCTCCACCACATCGCGCACCAGGCTGCGCCCGCGCAGCAGGTGGCGGCCCAACTGTTCAACGAACTGCTCGAAACGGGCCTTGCCCTGCGCGCGGGCCGCGTCCTGATGCGCTTCGGGCACCGGCGTGCTGACCGTCAGGAAGTAGCGCACGAACAGCGCCAGCGTTTCGATCTGGATGTTCTGGTCGCGCTCCAGTCGATCGGCCTGCCGCGACAGGCGATCCAGCCGCTTGGCGATGGCCGCCTCGCGCTGGTCGCCCGCGTCCGGCGACAGCCAGGACGCCAGCGCCGCCGCGACGATGGACGACTTGGACACGCCTTTCTTGGCGGCCAGTTCTTCCAGCCGCTTGGCGTGCTCGTGCTGGATGAACAGATTGAGGCGGTATTGGCTCATAGGTCGATTCCGTCGTTGGGGTCGAGGGAAGCCAGCCGGGCCGTGCGCTGCATGGCCGGGTCGAGCTGGCCGGGAAGCGGTAGCGGCAGGTCGTCGTCGTCATCGAGCAGCCCCAGGTCATTGCCTGCGGACAGCGGTTCGGGGCTGTATTCGGTAACTTCGGATAGCTCCGGCTGGCGGCGCGGGCCGCCGTCATCGGTGCCGCCCAGGTCGTCGGCGGATGCTGTGGCCGGCGCGGCGGGTACGGCCGGGATCGCCAGCCCGCTCCAGTCGTCGGGCCGCGATGGCGGCACGTCGGCGTACTGCCCGGTCGCCAGCGCGGGCGGCGGCAGCACACGGCGCTTGAAATTGGCGTCGGTGTAGTAGCGCAGCTTCTTCGCCTTGATCGGCGCGACGCTGGACACCATCACCACGGACTCATCCGGCGGAAGCTGCATCACTTCGCCGGGCGTCAGCAGCGGGCGCGCGGTTTCCTGCCGCGACACCATCAGATGCCCGAGCCACGGCGCGAGCCGGTGGCCCGCATAGTTGCGCTGCGCGCGCAGTTCGGTGGCGGTGCCGAGTGTTTCGGAAATCCTTTTCGCCGTGCGTTCGTCGTTCGTGGCGAACGTCACGCGGACGTGGCAGTTATCCAGAATCGAATGGTTCTGGCCGTAGGCTTTGTCGATCTGGTTGAGCGACTGAGCGATGAGGAAGCTACGGATGCCGTAGCCAGCCATGAAGGCCAGCGCGGACTCGAAGAAGTCGAGCCGGCCCAGCGCTGGAAATTCATCGAGCATCAGCAGCAGCTTGTGGCGGCGCTGGATGCCGTCGCTGCCGTCGAGCGATTCCGTCAAGCGCCTGCCGATCTGGTTCAGGATGAGCCGGATCAGCGGCTTGGTGCGACTGATGTCGGACGGCGGCACCACCAGATAAAGCGATACCGGGTGCTCGGTGGAAATCAGGTCGGCGATGCGCCAGTCGCAGCGCGACGTGACTTCGGCCACCGTAGGGTCGCGGTACAGGCCGAGGAACGACATGGCGGTGGAAAGGACGCCCGACCGCTCGTTGTCCGACTTGTTGAGCACTTCGCGCGCAGCGGACGCGACAACCTGGTGCGGTGTATCGCCCAAGTGCTTCGTCGTCATCATCCGGTGCAACGTCAGCTCGAACGGGCAAGCCGGGTCACTGAGGAAGTTGGCGACGCCGCGCAGCGTCTTGTCTTCGCCTGCGTAGAGCACATGCAGGATCGCGCCGACCAGCAGCGCGTGCGAAGTCTTTTCCCAATGGTTGCGGCGTTCGAGCGCGCCGTCGGGATCGACCAGAATATCGGCCACGTTCTGCACGTCGCGCACTTCATGCGCGCCGCGCCGCACTTCCAGCAACGGGTTGTAGGCCGCCGACTTCGCATCGGTCGGGTTGAACAGCAGGCAATGACTAAACCGCGAACGCCAGCCGGCGGTGAGCGTCCAGTTCTCGCCTTTGATGTCGTGGACTACGACGGACGCGGGCCAGCTCAACAAAGTGGGCACCACCAGTCCCACGCCCTTGCCGCTGCGAGTGGGCGCGAAGGTCAGGACGTGTTCCGGGCCTTCGTGCCGGAGGTACTGCCCGCGATGCAGGCCGAGGAAAACGCCGGCCGGCTGAGTCAGCCCGGCTTTGCGAACGTCATCCGCATCGGCCCAGCGTGCCGAACCGTAGGTAGTGACCAGGCGCGACTGCCGCGAGCGCCACACCGACATGGCGATGGCGACCACCACGGCTACCAGGCCGCTGCCGCCTGCAATCGCGCCACCTATGTCGAAGACGTGCGGCGCGTAGGCATCGAAGAAGAACCACCACTCGAACAGCCGCCAGGGGTGATAGACCGGCGTTCCAAAGAAGTCGAACCACGGCGAGCCAAGGCGTAGTTGATAGCCCAGGGCGGCGGCTGTCCATTGCGTTGCACTCCACACACCGGCGATCACGATGCCGAAGACGGCGGCGATCTGCCCGAACAGCACGCCCTGAGCTTGCATTCACTGGCCTCCGATTTCCCCTGCGCTGATTCCTCGTCAGAAAGCGGCACAAGGACGTGCCGCATAGCGCGAGGATCAGTGCCGAGTCAGTGCCGGTCAAAGACCGTTATCGGAAGCAAGATGATGAAAAAAACAAGGTTTCAGGCTGCGAAGAAACCAATAAAAACGCCGCAGGCGCGAGCGCGCTGCGGCGTGTTTGCAAAGAAGGGCAGGATTTATTGCAGAGAACTGACGATCAGAACTTCGGTGGCGTTTCCGATGGTGTGTAGGGCGTCTTTCCGTCGCCGTAGAACCGCTTGCGCGTGGCCTCGGCAACGCGATTGCACAACACGTCGCCAAGCATTACGCGGTCGGTCTTGCATTGCTGGCGCAACTCCTTCAGCCGCGACGGATCGGCGGCCAACTCATCCACGGTCGGCACGTTGGCCTGCTTGGGGGCCTCAGACGGGCCACAAGCGGTTAGCAGCACGACCAGCAGGAACAGGATGGATTTCTTCATAGGTCGGTTTCCTCCTGGAGATCAGGTTCAGGTGGTAGAGCGGACCTCATGCCTTCGGACAAATCGATGGCTTGCACCCGCTCGATGAATCGGGACAGCACTTCCGAAATCTCGCCTTCGCGCCGCAGCAGGTAGGTCAGCAGCATGGGCGAACGTCCCGCCAAGGGTCGAGCTACTACGCCGGGCTCCCGGCTTGCCGCGATGTGCGGGCCGCCTGCCAGTCCCAAGGCGAAGCCGGCTGAAACCACCACCATCATCAGCTCGAACGAGGCGACGCGCTCGACGATCAGCGGTTCCCGGTCAGAGCGGCGCAGAACACGCTCGACTTGTCGCGCGAGGCCCTCGCACGCCTGCGGGTCGCATAGCACGAGAGGAAAGTGCAGCACTTCATCCAGTGGAATTCGCTTGTGCTTCAGTAGATGGTGCCGCGCCGGCACCGCCACCATCAGCGGGTCGCTCCACACTGCGTCAGCCGCGATGCCATCGCCCACTTCATCGGACTGTGCAAAGCCCACGTCATACAGATCGTCTTGCAACCCCTTGATCTGCTGTGACAGCGGCACTTGGAACAATCGAATCTCAACCTCGGGTTCCTCCTGCCGACACATCGCCAGCAAGGTCGGCAAGCGTGAGGGCGTGATGCCATCGGACAGCGCAATGCGCAATTGGCCGTGGAAGCCACTGGCTGCCGCCTTCACGCTGTCGCGGGCCTGCTGCAAGGCGGAGAACACACGCGGCACGTGCTCCAGAAACAGTCTGCCGGCCCGCGTCAGACGTGTGCTGCGGCTAGTACGGACGAACAACTGCTCGCCCAGGTCTTCTTCCAGTTCCTTGATGGTGCGCGATAGCGGCGACTGCTCGATGTGCAGCCGCTCGGCCGCACGGGCGAAGTGGAGTTCTTCGGCCACGGCCAGAAAGCAGCGCAAGTGACGAAGTTCCATGTGTCCCCTTCCTCACTGGGTGGCTGGCAAATCCTTGCCGTGATAACTGAGTTCCGCGTTGGCACAGATCTACGTCTCGCGGTGCGTTCTTCTTGTGAGTACTCACCGGCACAGCCGGTCGGTTGCGCCCCGTTCTTTAAGGCTTTCGAGAAGCCAGGAGCTTGCGAAGCGCGCCCAGCATGCCAACGCCAAGAGTCAAGCTGCTGCCAAGATTCTCGATGCGGTGGCCGGCTGCGGTGGCCAGTTGCACGATGCCTTGCGTATCGGCCGTGACTGTTTCAAGCGCGGCGGCCTCCATTTCGGCAAGTGCCTCCAGTTCAGGGGAATGTGGCTCATGCAAGGTGTAACCCAGCAAAATGAGCGCCGCCACCAAGTAAAGGGTAGCGATTGCCAGTGTTGCCCCGAGATCACCGAGAGGAGCTTTGATGGCCAGGAACAGCGCATAAGTCGCCAGCCCGGAGGTGGCGATGAACGCCGCGATAGCCAGTGCGGCGGTGATACTGCGCCGAATGAGCTGTCGAAGCAGGACTTGGCGGCGCAGCAATGCTATGCGGCCGTAGAGTTTTGCAGAGTTGAGAGTCGACATAGGAGACCTTTCAAGGAAAGCACAAATCGGTTATCGAGCCTGGTAACCGATGACGACGCCCGCAGCCAGGCCGATGCCAAGCGCGGCCAGCGCCGTCAAGCGCGGGTGCCTATTCAGATCGTCCGCAAACTCGTCAAGGGTTTCGTTTACAGCTTTCAAGAAAGCGTCGGCATCGTGTAATTGAGAACGTGCTTCGCTGACGCAGCTCACTTCTTCGGTGGGGGGCGGGGCTTCATCTTGCGGCTTCGTCCGTTGGCGAGCTTGCTCGGCGATCTCTACGCCAAGGGCTTTGATTTCACTTGTCAGATTCATCGCCTTTCCCCTTCAATAGAATTTTCCGGCTGTCACCTTCCCATGCATCTGCACATGCGCCAGAGACGAGAATGCGCAGGACATGCCTGCGTCTCCGGCATTAGGGAAATTACTTTTTGGCCTCGTCGATGGACTGGCGGATAGACGCATAGGTTTCGGAGAAAAGCCGCTGGGCTTCCCCATAGCTCTTTTTCGTGGTCTCCCATACCTCGGACGAGGCTTTCGAGACCCGGGCCTTGGTCTCCTCCACATCTGCATTCAGTGCAGCAATACGCCCCTCAATGGCTGCGCGCTGATCTGCCGCGAGCTTGGCCGTGTCGGCACGCAATCCAGCAAGCGCTTTCTGCTGCGCCTCAAGTTCCGCCTCCAGTACGGCGCGCCGCGTAGCGATGCTGGCCTTGCTTTCTTCAAGATACTTGTCTCGGGCGGCCTGGAAGGCGGCCCAATCGTTGTCGAGCGCCTGACGTGCTTCGGCGACCTGGGCATCGCTCCAGTTCTTTGCGTTGGCTGCGGCATCTTGAGCCCGGCGGCGATAGGCATCCCGCTGCTTGCGCAGGTCCGCCAACGCCGCATCGGCCTTGGTACGCGCCTCGCCCTGGAGCCTGCTGGCGTCTTTTTCCAGGGCAGCAATGTTGGCATCAAGCTGGGCCAGCCGATCCTGCGACCACGCCAGTGCTTGGTGAACCCTTGAGGGCTCCTTCTGTGGCGCGGCTGAATCGGCCTGTGCTTCTGCGTTCTGTGCCAGGGCGGGAGGAGCCGATAGCAACGCTGTCTGAGCAAGCAGCGCCAAGGCGATTGTGGAAAAGCGAAGTTTCATGGTGATTTCTCCTGATGAGCCAAAACAAAAGCAACGTGGCGCCTAGGTTCAAAGAACCTTGGAAAAGGCATCCTTGATCTTCTGGACCGTGACGCCATGAGCAACCTTGGCATCAGCGAACCCCTGTTTGACGGCACGCCAGGATTCATCGCTGGCGTCCTTGACCTCGCCGATGCGCGCCTGGAACTTCTCGGCCTCAGTGGAAAGGTGATCGAACGCGGTATCGAGTTCGCTGCTGGCCTTCTCGACGGCATCCGCCGCTTGGTCACGCAACTCCTTCAGGGAGTTTTGCCACGCTTGCCGCTGTGCACGCGCACGGACGACGACGATGCTGCGCACGGTTTTCACCTGATCGCCGGTCGTGGCGACAAATTGCTGGAGGGCAGACTCGACCTCGACCCATTCGGCTTCGAGCTTGTCCTGAATCTCGCCCGCTTCCTGCTTCGCGGTATCCGCCTGGGCGCGCAGATCATCGTAGTACTGCTGCAGCTTCGCGCGGGATGCCGCGAGGCGTGCGCGAGCTGCATCGGCTTGCTTGCGGGCATCTTCCTTGATACTGGCGGCCGATTTCTCGACCTCGGAGAGAATGGCATCGGTCTCATCGAGACGCTGCTTCGCCCATGCGATGGTCTGGTGTACGTAGGATTGGAGAGTCATGGTGCATTTCCTTTCAGTTGAGAGGGATTGACGGAATCAAGTGGGGCCTGTTTTCCGGTCCGCGCCGTCATCAGCCGGCCAAACAGCAAGAAAGTCGCTTCGGCAGAGATCGTGGACCATGTCCGTGATCTGCCTGACGGCTTCGTTCTGAATGCTTTGCCAGTCCATGCCACGGAGCATCACGCCGCGCAGAAACCTGAAACTGAAAATTGCCGTCAGAATTCCGATGACGCGCAACCGCAGCGCCTCGTCATCGGAAGATCGGCCGCTGAACTGGCTGGCTGCATGCACTAGACGCTCCTGCAGCGGAGCGATCGCGCGTCCGTGAATCAGGGCGAAGGCGTCGTCGTTGTCGTAAGCGCAGCGGGCCACGAATGCCGTCCAGGCATGCGGCTCGGCCTCCTCCAGAATGACGTGGAGCAGTTGGATCAGTGCGCGTTCGAAGCGAACGGAAAGCTCGACGTCGGACGTAGCGTCAAGCAAGGCTGCGGCTTCCGCGAAGCGATTGGCCGCATATTCGGCGATCATGTCCGCTGCGGCCAGATAGAGTTCCTTCTTGCTGCCAAAATGGTAGGGAATGGCCGACAGCGTGGTTTTAGCCGCTTGGGCCAGGGCGCGTGTGGTTGCCCCCTCGTAGCCAACGGCTGCGACAACGTCAACCGTCGCTTCGATCAACTGCGATCGAGTCTTGGCACTGCGCGCCTCGTGGCCGCTGGTTGTTTCGGCATGACTTGACATACATCCTCCGACTGTTCCGATAAAAATATAGTTCATACGAACGATCTTTTCAATGGTAATGGAACTGCGAAAAATCGGGTGCCTGGCAACGGTCATAGGGGTCTCAAGCCGATGAGGGACGTTGCCTGCCTGATCCGAAGCTCCTTCGAGAGCATCGTTGCCTGGACCCAGACCTACCAGACTGACAGCCTCCTGGAAGCCCTGAATGGGCTCCTCCAGGCCGCCAAGCGTCAAGCGCGTAGTCGGATCGGCTTCGAGAAGATGCGCGCCGTGCTTTTGCGCATCGCCGTTGGGTTCGACTTCGCCCGGATTAATCCGCATGCCGCTGACCCCCTTCGCCCCCCTGCTGCGAGGGTGCAACTGCACACTGGTGCGAGCGAGCGCCGCCATCCTGTGCCACCAGGCGGGCAGGAGCGCCCACGAAGTACCGGCGGGTACAAATTCACGCCCCTGCGCCGACTCGAACGCCCGAAGCCGCGCAAGGTATGACCGCACGCGGCGCGGCTCCAAACGCTGCAGGTCAATCCGCCCGTAGTCCTCAACGAGCCGGGTGAACAGCGCACGCAGGCGATCAGTGCGGGGATGCAGATCATCTTCCACATGTTCGGTGGCGAGCCGGGCGAGCTGGAGCCCGCGGCCGGCGAGACGGTGGAACTCGTGCGCGGCGGGAAAGCTGCCCAGGCGTTCGATCCGCCTGAGCGGCAGTTTCACGCATACCGCGAGCAGGCGCCGCAGATCGGCGAGGATGGCCTGCTCCAGCGCCAAATGAGGACGGCCGGTCAAGGAGGAGTGCGCAGATTCCGAAGCTGGCCAGCATGCCCGCAGGTCCTCCACATAGAGCCGCCGGTCGCCGAAATAACCAGTGACCTGCCGGGTCGTTGCCTGTTCGAGCGCATCCGGCGGCGCATCGCTCAGGACGCGCGCCATTGAACGCAATGGCTGCCCGACCGACAGCGGAAAACGGGAGAAGCGGTAGCTTGCCTGCGTTCCTGGCAGCAATCGGTAGGCCACCAGTTCTTCCCGCAAGGAAGTATCGGCCTCGAAGTGCGCCCGCATCCGCTCGAACAAATCCAGCGGCATGCTCGGCAGGCCTGCCCGGTCGTACAGGGAGCGGTCGTCGTAGCCACCGGCGGCGAGAATTCGCGCAACCACGTCGGCGCAATTGAGATCGCTCCTGCTCCAGCGCAGGCTTGCGTCCCGGAATCCGTTTTCGATGCGGTGGGCCTCGACCACCATCGCCGCACGGCGCTCGGCGGGAATGCCTTGGACCCGCAGCCCGAGCGTCTCACGGCCATAGGCCATGCCGTAGGTGTTGGTGTGAACTTGCGAACGGGACGGACGATGGATGCCGTACAGGTAGTCCGCCAGGCTCACATGCTGCAGGAAGTTCGGGTCGACGGACGGGTCCGCGATGTAGTTCGCGCTGTAGACGGTATCGCCGATGCGGACGGCAAGATGCCCGAACGGGTTTTCGAGAACGACCCGTTGCGGCGTTTTGGACGTGGCGTAGGACAACAGCAGCTCGACCTCTGCCGGTGCTTCGGAATCCAGTTGCGCCAGCGCCTGATCGATGCCCTGGACGGGCGCGCCGTTCTCGACGCCATAGCCGGGCAGCGGGCGGCCTGGCCTGAAGCCATCGTCCAGCGCAAACCGCACGATGCTTGCGATGTCGATGCCCTGCCGGAACTCCTGCTGGGCTCGCAGCATGGCCTCGCGCTCGGCGGGGTCGCCCAGCAGTTCCATCACGGATCTGCCCGCATCGTCGGCGCTGGCCGCGAACCGGGCCAGGCCCTGGCGCTGGAACAGCGCGGCGTTTTCGCGTTCATGGCCGCTGATCACGTCGAGCAGCACGGTCGGCACCCCGAGGGCAAAAGCCTCTGCGGGCGTCATCCCGCCGGCCTTGGTGACCAGGATGTCGGTGGCTGCCATGCACGACGCCATCTCGCTGCGCGGCAGCAGCCCCAGCGGCTTCAACGTCACCGTGTCCGGCAGCCTTTCGCGCAGATCGGCAAGCGCCTCGTATTGCCGCGTATTCGTGCCGCACACCGCGATGATCTGCAGGCGGCCCGGGCAGCGGCGAACGATGCTTTCGACGACCCCCAGATAGTCGCCCGCCCCTTCCTTGCCGCCGGTCAGCAGCAGGGTCGGCACGTCCACCGACAGCCCAAGGCCCTGGAGCGTGGCACGGCGGGCGTCGGCGGATGCCGCGGGAATCCGCACCGGCATGCCGCTGGTAACGACTTTGTCGGCCGGAACGCCTGCGGCCAGCCAGCGCGTTTCCAGTTCCGGGTGGGCAAGAAAGGTACGGTCGATCCGCTTGGAGATGCGTGGGAAATAACCCTCGAAGAAGTCCGTATGCAGCCAGCCGATTCTCGTGTCGGACAGCAGTCCTTTTTCCCGCAAGGTTCCCAGCACTTGGGCTGCCCCGTAGTGGGTGGCGAGAACGGCATCCGGCCGCTGCGCGGTCAAGTAGGCCGATACGCTCTCTTCCGGATAGTCATTGGGCAGCATCGACAGCGAGGCCACACGACTGCCGCGCGCCTGCATCGCACGGAACAGACTCTCGAAGCACGCCGGCAGATTGTTGGCTACGAACCAGTACAGGCGCTCGTCAACCCGTCGCCACACCGGATGCATGAACGTGCGGATGTCCTGCAGCAGCACCCGGGTCGCCGGAGATCGCCGCCGTATCTCGTCCTGAATGGATTGCGCGGCACTGATGTGTCCGTATCCGATGGAGGAATAGAAGATGACGACCTTCCCGATGCTGCTCATCGTCCTCTCCCGCTGCGCAGAATGGAAAGCAGAAGCCATAGGCTGCCGGCCACCGCGCCCAGGAATCCGACAAGACCGAAGACCGGCAACCCCAGAAGCGTCGGTCCTCCCGGCACGGTCATGACGATGGACGAGCCGACGATGAGCGCGGCGACGACGATCCCGATCACCAGGCGGTTGGCGGCATTGTCGAGTTGATCGCCGACCCGTCTCAGATGGGTGACGTCGATGTGTACTTCCAGGCGACCGCGGCGGGCGGCTCGCAGCAACCGGGAGATGTCCTGGGGCAAGCCAGCCAACAACGAGAAGATGTCACCGGCCGCCCGCCGCCCCCGTCTGAGCAGCGCTGCCGGGGAGTAGCGCGCGTGCATGGCACGCTCCAGCAGCGGCAGTGCCTGGTTGGCCATGTCGAAACCGGGATCGAGTTCACGGCCCAAGCCTTCCAGTGTGACGAAGGCTTTGACCAGCAGGGACAGATCGTTGGGCAGGGCGAGGTGATGCTGGCGCGGGATCGCCACGAGGTCGGACAACATTACGCTCAACCGCAGTTGCTTCAGTGGCACGCCGTGGTAGCGATCTATGAAAGACTGGACTTCCGACAACAGATCCTGCTCATTTGCCACACCGTCGCTCGTCCATTCGAGCATGACGTCGACGACGCTGCGGGCGTCGTTCCTCACCAGCCCCAGCAGCAGGCGGATCAACTGGTCGCGGCGTTCCTCCTCCAGCCTGCCAACCATGCCAAAGTCGATGAAGGCGATTCGATTGCCCGGCAAATAGAACACGTTGCCCGGATGGGGGTCAGCGTGAAACACCCCGTCCTCGACGATCATCTTCAGTACGGCATTGGCGCCACGCCGTGCGAGCATCTTGCGGTCCAGGCCAGCCTGATCTACGGCCTGAAGCCTGCGCCCGGAAATACCACCAATGAATTCCTGTACGCAGACCCGCTCGCCGGTCCACTGCCAATACACGCGGGGAATGACGATGATGGGATGTGCGCCATCCGCGTCCGGCTTCTCCTCGCCCGGGACGACAGGAGGAGAGTCCTGATCGGTATAGCCGGTGAAGTTCTCGGCGATGCGTTCGGCATTGCGGCATTCGCCGGCGAAATCGAGTTCATTGCGCAGCGACTGGCCGAACTGGCGCACCATCTCGCGCGGATGCAGGACGCGCCATTCCGCGCTCTCCGTCTCAGCGAGTTCGGCCAAGCGCGCAAGCCAGCGCAGATCGGCTTCCAGAATGGGCCGAATGCCGGGCCTGCGCACCTTGACCACGACTTCGCTGCCATCGTCGAGACGCGCCCGATGCACCTGCGCAATGGAAGCGGCCGCCAAGGGCTCGGGATCGAAGGCCGCGAAGATTTCCTCGGGCGGCGCGCCGAGGTCTTCGGTGAGCTGCTGATGTACGGCTGCCCAGGGAGCGGGCGGCGCGCTGTCCTGTAATTTCCCGAATTCGGCGGTCCACTCGGGTTCGAGTAGATCGACCCGGGTAGCGAGCACCTGGCCGAGTTTGACGAAAGTCGGCCCCATCTCCTCCAGCGCCCGCCGCACTCGTTCAGGGGGCGTCATGTGGGCGAAGTCTGTCGCTTCGTTCCAGTGCAGTGCCGTCCCCGCCCGCTCCAAGGCGTTGGACAGCCCCATCCGGCGCACCATGTCGCCAAACCCGTAGCGGATCAGGATCGAGGCGATTTCGTGCAAACGCCGTAGATCACGCATCGCGGTCAGTGCCTGCCAGAGCATTGCGCCTCCTCATCTTTTCGGGGGCTGGTTGATGCCACCGCCCAGCGCTGCGTACAGCCCGATTTGGCTTGACAATGCCGCCCTGCGTACCTGCACCAGTTGCTGCTCGACGGCAAGCAGGTCGCGCTCGGCGTCCAGCACCTCCAGGTGCGCCGCCGAGCCGGCATCGAACAGCATCCGCGCCAGTTTCAAACGCTCGCTCTGCTCGGCGTGGGCCTGGCGTGCCACGATAAGCTGCTCGGTGAGCTTCTGCCTTGCGGCCAGGGCGTCGGAAACGTCGCGAAACGCTGCTTGGATCGCGCCTTCGTATTCGGCAATGGCGATGTCACGCCGCACGACGCTAACGTCGAGATTGGCCTGTCGCATGCCGGCATCGAAGATCGGTAGTTCGATCGTCGGCTGGAACAACCACGCCCGGGTGCCCGACGAAAACAGGTCGCTCAGGCTGGTGCTGACCGAGCCGGCACCGCCGGTCAGTGCGATGCGCGGGAAGAATGCGGCGCGCGCCGCACCGATGTTGGCTTGGCGTGCCCGCAGCGCATGCTCGGCGGCCAGGATGTCCGGGCGGTTGACCAAGAGGTCCGATGGCAGCCCGGGCCTCAGTTCGGGCATGACCAGGGCTTCATCCATCGGGGCTGATGACGGCGGCAATTGGGGTTCGCTGCCGAGCAGTAGCGCCAGGGCATTGCGCTGCTGTTCGCGCGCAAGCTCCAGTTGCACCTGCAGGGCTTTGCCCTGGCTGAGCAGGGTGCGCACTTGGGTCAGTTCCAGCCGCGAGCCATGGCCCAGCTCCAAGCGCTTCTGGAAGATTTGCGCCAGCTCTTGCTGGTTTTCAACCGTGCGCCTTGCCAGCGAAATGCGCTCGTCGAGTTCGCGCAGGCCCAGGTAGGCATCAGCGACCTGGGCGACCAGCGCCAATTCCACGGCGCGCTGGCCCTGCTCGGTGGCCAGCCATTGCTCCAATGCGGCGGTCTTCATGCTGCGTACGCGGCCCCACAGGTCCAGCTCCCAACTGCTGATGCCCACGGAGGCTACGTTGACCTCCAGGACCGAGCGGCCCGCCAGCGGCTGTAGCCCATCGGGCAGGCCGGCGCGGATTTGCTGCGCCCCCACGCCGACCATTGGCGCCTGCTGCGCACGCTGGATGCGAAAGGCGGCACGCGCTTCCTCGGTGCGCAGCACCGCCACGCGCAGATCGCGGTTGTTTTCCAGCGCGGTCTCGATCAGCGCCTGCAAGGCCGGGTCGGTGAAGTACTCGCGCCAGGCCAATTCAGTCGCGGCCGCACCACTTGGCGCGTCAGGCTGCGTCCGCCAGTTCGATGCGACGGGGAGTGCGATGGGATCGAGCGCGGGTGCCAGCGAGGCGCAACCGCTCAGCATCGCCAGCACTGCCACGGCCAGCGTGCCGACGAGCCGATGGTGAACCGACGGGCCGGTTTCATGGCCTGCGCGGGCTTGGCGATGGCTAGCCGATGATGTGCCGTGGTCCTTCTCATGCATGATCTGCTCCTGGGGACGTAGGGGCCGCATGACGTTTTGCATGCAACTCATAGAGCAGCGGCACGACGAACACAGTCAGCGCAGTCGAGACCAGCGTGCCGAAGATCAGCGAAATGGCCAGCCCCCCGAAGACTGGGTCGGTCACCATGATGGCCGAGCCGAAGATGATCGCCAGCATCGTCAGCAGGATCGGCCGCAGACGCACCGCGCCGGCCTCGCGTACGGCATCCTCCAGCGGCATGCCGTGCCTGATGTTGTCCTGGATGAAGTCGATGATCAGCAGCGAGTTGCGGATCACCACGCCCGCCAGGGCGATGATGCCGACCATGGATGTCGCGGAGAAATCCACGCCGACCAGCCAGTGCCCCGGAAAAATGCCGATGCCGCCCAGCGGCACGGCTGACATGGCCACCAGCGGAATGATGAACGAGCGGTAATAAGCGACCAGCGCGAAATAAATGATGAGCAGCGCGCCGCTGAGCGAGATCGTGAGATCCCGGTATACGTCCATCGTCATGCGCATCTCGCCGCCCCACAGTAACTGGTAGCCGTCGATGGTGTCGGGTACGTCCTCCTTGAAGCGCAGGTTGCCGGTGCGCAGCGGACGTCCGTCCGGCGCGGTGATGCCATGCAGGCGCCGTTGCAGGTCGAGCACGGCGTACAGCGGCACCGAGTCCGACAGTTCCGCACCGACGAAGGTGACCTTCTCGTTGTCGCGGTGCAGGATGGGGCGATCGACCGATGCGGGGGCCACTTTGACCAACTCCGCCAGCGGCACGGGCTGGCCGGCAGCGTTGTCCACGAATACCCGGTCGAGCCGGGCGGGATCGACCTCGAAGCGGCGCGGCACGAAGGCCCTGACTGATACCGGCAGTTTCTCGTCCGGCAGGTGGGCGCGGCCGAGGGTGGTGCCGCCGTAGACCAGCGCCAGCGCCTCGGCAATCTGCGCAGTCGAGACGCCGGAGAGCGCGGCCTTGTCCTTGTCCGGCACGATGCGGTGCTCCGGCACGTCTTCCGGCTCGGTATCGGTGATATCGACGATGTCGTAGGTCTGTGCGAAGGCCCCGCGTACCTGGGCCGACAGTGCGCGCAGACCCTCGGCGTCCGGGCCATAGATTTCCGCCAAAACAGTCGAGCGCAGCGGCGGACCCGGCGGCTGCTCGACCAGCGCCACCTCGGCACCGGGCCAGGCAGCGCGAATGGTCTCCACTTTGGGACGCAATTCGCGCACGATGTCGATGGAGCTTTCCTTGCGGTGACGCTTGTCGATGAGGTTGACGCGGATTTCCGCGATGTGGCTGCCGGCACGCGCGGCCGTGCCCTTGAACAGGCCGTTGAAGTCGGCCACACCTGCCTGGCCGACCCAAGTCTGGTAGTTGAGCACCTGCGATTCCTGCGCCAGCACTGCGGTGACCTGGCGCACCAGGCGATCGGTGTCTTCCACCGGCGTGGTTTCCGGCATCGAAACCACCACGTTGAAGGTGTTCTGGTCGTCCTTGGGCAGAAAGCCGATCGGCACGCCCAGCGCGGACACGGCCCCGCCCACGCCCGCCGGACGGACGAACTGCCAGGCGCCTTGCATCAGCGAGACCGTCATCAGCAGCAGCACCGCCAGAGCGAAGCCGATGCGCACGTTTCTGTATTGCTGTAAGGGGCTGAACAGGCGCAGGTAGAGGCGCTCGATCCGCCCCGGTGTATCATGGCCATGGGACTGTTGCCCGTGCGCTGATTCTTCCTGCCGGATGTCGTGGCGATGAAGCCAGCGATTGGATGCCCACGGTACGACGATGTAGGCCACCACGATGGAGGCGGCCATGGCAACTGGCACGGTGACCGCCACCGGGAAAAAATACTGGCGCGGCATGCCGGTCAAGGCCAGCAGCAAGGTAATGAAAACCAGCATCACCGCGAAGGTGGCCAGGTTGGTGGCGTTGCCGATCTCGTTGGTCGCCAGCACGGTTTCCGCTTCCTTGTCTGCCTTCGGTTTGCGGCTGGCGTAGTGGCGGTGGATGTTCTCGATGACCACGATGGCGGCATCCACCAGCAGTCCTAGCGCCAGGATCAGGGCGAAAAGCGTGACGCGGTTGATAGTGACGCCGCCCAGCAGGTTGGCCGTCAGCGTGATACCCATGATCAACGGCACCGTGATCATCACGATCAACGCCTCGCGCCAGCCCAGGAAGAGGATCAGCACCAGGCCCACGGTGACCAGGGCGATCGTCAGGTGTTCCAGCAGCAGGTTGACCGCGTCGTCGGCCTTCTGGCCGTCGTTGCGCGTCACCACGACCTGGATGTCCTGGGGCACGAAGGTGGCCTGCATGCGCTGCATGCGGTCGATCACTGCATTGGCGACCACCACGGCATTGGTGCCCTTCTTTTTGGCCACGGCGATGGTGACGGCGGGCAGGTCTGTGGCATCGGCCGTGCCAAAGCGTGGATCACCGAGACCGAAGGAGAGGCGGCTGGCCGTGGTTGGCTCCGACGGCGGGCCGTCGGTAACGGTGGCCACGTCGCGCACGTAAACCGGCCGCTTGTCGCGCACGGCGATGAGCTGGTTACGCACATCCTCGGCCGAGGTGTAGGCCGCATCCAGCTTGATGGCTTGTACCTGGCCGTCACGTACGGTGGGCGGCAGTGGCAACGTCAGGTTGCTGATTGGGAAGGCCGCTCGGGCTTGGCCCAGGGTCACGCCGTAAGCCTGTAGGCGATCGGGGTCCAGTTCGATGGTGATTTCGCGGTGCTGCCCGCCGCGCAGCGACACCACCGAGACGTTCTCGGTACTGCGCAGGCGCTCGGCCATGCGTTCGGCCATGCGGTTGAGCGCGTAGTCATCGTATTTCGACGAAGCCAGCGTGAAGGTGACGATCGGCACGTCGTCCGCGTCGACGCTTTGCACCAATGGCGTCGTGGCATCGGCAGGCAGCCAGGCGCGGCTGGCCATCACGCGGTCATAGAGCTTGACCAGTGACTGCTCCTTGGATTCGCCGACCTTGAATTGCACCTGAACGATTCCCTGTGAGTTGCGGGAAGTGCTCTCGATGTGATCGACGCCGGGCAGTTCGCTCAGGATGCCTTCGAGGGGCGTGACCACCAGCGATTCGACCTCACTGGCAGAGGCGCCCGGCAAGCCGACCATAACGGCGGCGGCGGGCACGATGATCTGCGGGTTCTCCTCGCGCGGGGTCTGCAGCACCGCCACGACACCCATCAACGCCACGGCGATGATGAAGACCAGCGTGAGCTTGGAGGTGATGAAGTGCTTCGCGAGAAAACCCGCGAAGTTCAGGCGCCGCGACGTCATCGCGCGCCCCCGACGGCCTGGATCGGCATGCCGTCATGGACGGTGTCGGCGACGCTGGCGAGGATGGTTTCTCCGTCCGACAGGCCCGCGGTCACCTCCACCACATCGCCCAGGCGCTGGCCTGTGCGCAGCCAGCGAAAACGCGCCACACCTTCCTGCAGCACGAACACGCCGTCCAAACCGCCGCGCCGCACGAGGGCCGTACGCGGCACCGTGACGGCCCGCTTCTCGTCCAGCAGGATTTCGAGACGGCCGAACATTCCCGGCAGCAGGCGCGCGTCCCGCGGCAGCACGATGTCCACCTCGTAGCGGCGGGTCACGCCATCGCCCGATGGCACCACGCCCCGGACCCGTCCCTTGAAGCGCTCATCGCCCAGCGCGTCGATGCGCACGGGAATCAAGTCACCGGACTTGATTGCCGCCAGGCTGCGCTCAGGTACGAACGCCTTGAACAGCAAGACCTCACGCGACTCCACCGTCATCAGCGGCGCGCCGGGAGTGGCCATCTCACCGCTGCGCCGGGCCACCGAGACGACCACGCCATCCACCGGACTGGTGATGGCCACGTAGTTGCGCTGCGCTTGTGCCGCCGCCAGCGCCGATTGCGCTTGCTCCAGCGTCGCGCGGGTGGTTTCCTCCCGCACCCTGGACTTGCGCAGCGCGTCGGCCGAGATCGCGCCAGCCGGCACCAGTTGCGCATTCTGGTTCACGTCGTACTGCGCATCCCGCCAAGCCTCCTGGGCGGCCTGCACGCCGGCGCGTGCCTGCGCGATAGCCGCGTCGATGTCAGAGGCGTCGATGCGCAACAGCAGGTCGCCGCGCCTGACCGCCTGGCCCTCGCGAACATCGAGCTGGCGAATGAATCCGGTCACGCGCGAAGCTACGTCGATGCGTCCGTCAGAGACGACGCTGCCAGTCACATCGTTGGTAACAGGTAATCGTGCCTGCCGTACCACAGCGACTTCTGCAGCCACCGGCGTGGCCACGGATCTAGACGAGATTGAGCCATCAGTGCAGGCAGCGAGCAGAAGTACACACATGGACAGCACGGCCACCGTGCACGCCTGCACGCTCCTGCCCGTGCTCAAAGTGCCAGTCTCCCGGACCGACGGCACGGGTCTATGGAGGTCGAGCGCATAGGTAGTCAAGCGATTCATGAGTGTCTCGAAGGTCTTGGTTATGTCAGATTCTAATAGAGTTCGTACGATCGAACTATATTTTATCGAATAATTTGGTCAAGTGCGGAACGAGCGGATGACCTCCGTGCTCGCTCGATGTTTTCTTGATCGGAAGGTGTGCAAGCCCTCCGTATCGTGTTGCTAGCTGCGTTTTGTTTACCGCCTCAACTGATAGCAGGCCCGCGTGCGCGCCCAATCTCCCAAGACACCCCGCCACCGCGCACTGTGGCCGCGAGCTGCTGGCCCAGCCGCTGTTCGATCACTGGCTTCCACGGCACCAAGCTGAACCCCATGCCGTCATCGAGCATCGCGTAGCGCCCGCTGGCGAGCATGATGCTGCGCCGGTAGATACCGGCCACGCGCTGGCCGTCGGCCACCGGACGGTGCTCCAAGCCGGATTCGGCGGCAATGTCCTTGGCGGCCTGCGCCAGTTCCCGATTGCGCAACGTGCCCAGCAGGTTCCGGGCGAGGATCACGCGCTGCCCGCGCCGCTCGGCCAGCCCTTGTTCGGTCAGGAAGTCGGCGCGCTGCTGCATGGCCTGCTTGGCCTCGCCGCCAAAGCCCAGGTCGCCCAGGCCCGAGCCGCCAATCAACTGCTGGTCGAGCCAAGTAGCCCCGATCACGCGGGCCTGCCGCTCGATGGGCAGGTGCGATTTCAGTTCCACGGCCACGCCGCCCAGGCGCTGCGCGTCGTAGCGGCGGCCCTGCTCGGGCAGGTCGCCCGGCACCTTCCATAGCCCTTCGGCCACGCGCTCCACGATGCCGGCCCGGCGCAGGGCTTCCAGTCGGCGGACGTGGGCCGCGACGACTTCCTGCGGATCGCGGCCGGGCACAGCCTGACCCCGCGCCACGGCAAGGTGATGGTCGGTGCGGTACAGGCCACCGCTCGCCAGCGCGGCGATGTTGCGGTCGGCTGCCCGCACGTCGGCAGATCCCTTCACCTCCACCACGGCGCCGGCCGGGTAGTTCGCCAACTCGTCGCGGGCGTTGAGCGCGACGTAGTGGGCCTTGCCGTCCACGCCGTCGATGACCAGATAGCCCCGGTCGCGCAGCTCGTCGGCCAGCCCCTTCGCGGCCACCCGGCCGAGAATGGTTCGGCCATCGTCCCCAGGCTCGAACACCGCCAGCTCGCGCGGCTCGCCGCGCATGGCCCGCTGCATGGTGCGGATGATGTCGCCACGCTCGCCCAGGGCGCGCAGGGTCTCTTCCGCGTCGGCATAGACGGCCCAGGTGCCGGGCTGTATTTCGTCGGCCAGGCCCAGGCGCTGCAAGCGTTGCAGGCGGCCGATTAGCAGCAGGCGCTGGCGTTGCAGCCGCGGTTCGTTGAAGCGTTCGATCTGCACTCGGCCGTCCTCGCCGACCTCGCGTTGCAGGGTGCGATCCAGGCTCGTCCACCGCTCCTGCTCCACCTCGCGCTGCAAGGTCTGCTGGATCTCCAGTTCGGTGCGCGGCCCCAGCCATTCGGTCGCCAGTTCGGCGGCGCGATGGCGAAAGCCTTGCGCGATGTAGTCGCCCGAGATGATGAGGTCTTTGCCAGTGTCGTCACGCCCGCGCACGATCAGGTGAGTGTGCGGGTTGTCGGTGTTCCAGTGATCTACCGCCGCCCAATCCAGCCGCGTGCCCAGGTCGGCTTCCATGCGATTCATCAGGTGCCGGGTGTAGGTGCGCAGGTCGTCCAGCTCGGCGCCGTCCTCCGGGGAAACGATGAAGCGGAAATGGTGCCGGTCGTCGGCGGCCCGCTCCTTGAAGGCGTCGAGGTCGGCTTCGTCGGTTTGCGGCCCGTAGGCTCGGCCCGGCTCGCCATCGCGGCCCGCGCCATCGCGCTCGATGTAGCGCAGGTGCTTGGCGAGCGATTGCGGGCTGGCATTGCGCTGATTGACCAGCAGCGTCTTGATGGTTACACGCCGCGACAAGGGCGTGAGCTTCGCGCCCGCGAAGCGCGCCGCCGTATGGCCGCGCCCCAAGCGCGAACCGGGGCGCTGGCCGGCGCGTGCGCCGCTGCCACCGGCTGCGGAATTGCGCATAGAGGACTTGCCGCCGCTGGCCTTGCCCGCCTGCTTGAGCACCTTGGAAACGAAGCCCTGGCCCCGGTTCTTCGGGGCACTGGGGCGCACGCGGAAATCGTCGTCGCGGCGGTCGCTCATGGCAGTCTCCAAGGAAAGCTATGGCGTGCCACGGCGTGCGAAGCACGCGGGCCGCCCTGTCTTGGCGCGGACTTCGCGCCACAAGCGGCACGGCGGCGAAGCCGCTGTGTGCCGCGCCACCCCCACGTGCAGACTGGCTTTCGACGCGGCCCTGTGCCGCGTCCTTTTGTCTTGCCTTCCGCCTTTGCCCCTCGCTGGCGCTCCGGGCAGCGGCGGCCCGGCGGCGCTGCTGCGTAAGCAGCCAGCGCACCGGCGAACGCGGACACGGCCGCAGGCCGGGCGCGTTCGAGGCAAGACGCCTGCACATGGGAAGGCAGCGCGAAGTGCAGCGCGGATGCGCTCGCACTGCACGCGCGACGACACGCGGAAAGCCACTGGATCGGCATGCCCGATGGCACGACAAGATGCACGGCAACGTACAGCGAGTCGGCGGCCATCATGGGCGAGCCTCCAGCCAGACCGGATGCGCGACGCCGATCACGGCGGATGCGCTGACCGGCCCGAAATACCGGCTGTCGAACGATGCCGGATTCGTCACGCTCAACAGGAGCAGCTCGCCCGGGTCGAGGCGTCGGCAAAGCTGCAAGGACGGCAGCGGCCGGCCCAGCCGGTCGGCAGGCAACGCGGCGGCCACCGGCACGCCGTCGATGCGTACCTGACCGGCGACGATGCAAACGTGTTGCGGCGCGACCGCGCCCACACGTTTGAGCAGCTGAACGCGCGTCGGCAGGTAGCCGCGCTGCGCAGCCAGCGCGGCGGCCCTGGCGGGCAGCGGCACCAGCACGATGCTGTCTACGGACGGCGGACGTGGCAGCGAGGCGGCGCGTGGGTCGAACGGATCGACGCGATACCAGCCAACCGCCACGCTATCTGACGGGTTGTAGATCAGGCGCGGCAGCGGCTGCACGAAGGACGCCCAGGCCAGCGCAGCGAGGCTGCAGGCGGACAGGCTCGCCAGTACGAGGCGAGCGCGCAAACGTGCGCGGGGCGAGCGAGGACGCGGCGCGGCGGCGACAGTAGAAACGGTGGTCATGGCTGTGCCCTCCCGGTCAGCCAGGCGGCGTGCCGCTCGGCGGTGTATTCGGGCAGCGGCAGGCGCGCGGCGAGCCGGTTGGCGAGCGTGCGCCAGTACGCGGGCGAGACGGCGACGGGCGCGATGCCCAGCGCCTCGATGGCGTCGATGCGTTCCAGCACGGCGCGCACCTGGTTCTCGCCTTCGGCGTGCAGCAGCAGGCGCGCGCCCGGCCGCACGCCGGGGATGCGCTGCGCCGCGTCCAGCGGCGTGCAAGCCTGCATCACCATGAGCTGCCAGCGGATCGTGCCGTAGTCGTTGGCTTGCCAACGGACACGGCACAGAACCGCGTTCGGCAGGAACACGGCGCTGCGCCGCCAGCGGTCGAGCCGGACGATGCGCGCAGGCTCACCGAAGCGCAGATAGAGGTCGAAATGCTGGTCGATGTAGGCCAGCGCCACGCGCGTCAGCGGCGCGCTGGCTGGCTGGCCGGTAGGTGCTGTGAGCGCAGCCGTGGCCGCGCCAGCGGCCGGCGAAGCGGATATGTTCATGGGGTGCTCTCCCTGCGGCTCTCTGGAAACTCGCGCTCCAGCAGGCCGCGCAGCAGGTCGGCCACGGTCACGCCTTGCGTGAAGGCCGACACCTTGATGCGCGCCCGCATGGCGGGCGTGATGTCGAGAGTGAGGCGAGCCGTGTAGAGGTCGCCCTTGCCCAGCGCATCGGCATCACCTTGGCGAATCCACGCCTCGGCGTGTGGATTCGCGGGCGGACGCGCGCCGATGCCGACACGCTTGGCGCGTGGTGGCGGCTTCGCTGTCATGACGGCCACCGCAGCAGTTCATCGACCAGCGCGGTGATTTCACGCGCGGCCGCGCTGTCCGGCGCCGTCTCGCGTGCAAGCCGACCAGCGGCCACGCTGTCGGCGAACACGACGCGCTGATGCACTTCCGCGCGCAGCGCAGGAAGCGGCTGGTCGGCAAGCGCCTGGCGCGCTTCGCGCCCGATCACGGTGGTACTGACACGCCGATTGATGATGAAGGCCGCGCGCAGCGCAGGCCGGAACACCTGCGCCTCGCGGATCAGCGCCACCATCTCGGCGCTGGCCCACAGGTCGTAGGGACTCGGCTGCACCGGGATCAGCACGCGCTCGGCCGCCAGCAGCGCGGAGCGCGCCAAGGCGGCGATGCGCGGCGGGCCGTCGATGACGACGTGATCTGCTCGCCTGGCGAGTTCTGGTGCCTCTTGGTGCAGCGTTTCGCGTGCGAGGCCCACGGCGCTGAACAGCCGTGGCAAGCCTTGCTGGCTTCTGCGCTGCGTCCAGTCCAGTGAGGAACCCTGCGGGTCGGCATCCAGCAGCACGACGTGCTGGCCGCGCATCGCCAGCTCGCCGGCGATGTGCGTGGCGAGCGTGGTCTTGCCTACGCCGCCTTTCTGATTGAGAAGCGCGACGATCATGGCGCGGCCCTCCCTGCCGGAAAGCCGGCCTGGCCGTGCCGCTGGGTGGTTTTCCACCGAAACGGCGCGCTTCTACTAAAAGTTATGTATTTCTTGTTAGGTAAGTTAGAGGG
>JAVEZY010000032.1:0-33024 GCA_034002745.1 Gammaproteobacteria bacterium | reverse complement strand
ACCGAATCCGCGTCAAGCACTACAGTCTGCGAACAGAGCAGTCCTATATCGGTTGGGCCCGTCGATTCATCCTGTTCCATGGCAAGCGGCATCCGCGCGATATGGGAGCACCCGAGGTGGAATCCTTTCTCAGTCACCTCGCGATCGATCGCACCGTCAGCGCCTCTACCCAGAATCAGGCTTTGGCTGCGTTGCTGTTCCTCTACCGCGAAGTGCTCGGAATCGAACTCCCCTGGCTCGATAATGTGACCCGCGCGAAGAGGCCGGAGCGTGTACCCGTCGTCATGACGCGAGCGGAGGTCGACCGCCTCTTCGCCCATCTCGACGGCATTCACCTGCTGATGGCGAAAGTGCTTTACGGAACCGGCATGCGTCTGATGGAGTGCGTCCGACTGCGCGTCAAGGACGTCGATTTCGGGCGTGCCGCGGTCACGGTACGCGGCGGTAAGGGCGCCAAGGATCGACTGACTATGCTGCCGGGATCCGTTCGCGTCGACCTTCAGGCACAACTCGACAAGGGGCGAAAGTTCTGGGAATCGGATCGTGCCGAGAGGCGTCCCGGCGTCGAGCTGCCGTCGGGGCTCGCGCGCAAGTATCCGCGTGCACCGCTTTCCTGGGCGTGGTTCTGGGTCTTTCCGGCGCGAAAGCCGTCGCGCGATCCGCGCTCCGGGATTGTGCGTCGCCACCACACGCACGAACAAGCCTTGCAGCGGGCGATCAAACACGCCGTTATCGCTGCTGGCATCCACAAATCCGCTTCCACCCATACGCTGCGTCATTCGTTCGCGACCCATCTCCTCGAGCAGGGCTATGACATCCGTACCGTTCAGGAGCTGCTCGGCCATCGCGACGTCAGCACCACGATGGTCTATGCGCATGCCCTGAACAGAGGCGCTGGCGGTGTGATCAGCCCTCTGGACCGCTGAGAAGCGCCGCTTTTCCGTCAACCTTATACGGGAGAATACGTAGCTGCAAGACAGGATGCCTTGCAGGGAGATGGGGATAAGACTTTAGTATTAGGCAGCGAGGCGGGCCATTCGCGGAGAAAATCCGCCGGGAGACTTTCATCAACCAGCCGCCACCGGCACTGGCGCCGGTGACAGCCTGTCACGCATGCAAGCCGGCGGCAATCGCGCTCAAGCCCACTCCCCCACCATCCCCACCAACCCTGCAATATGATCCTCACGCTCATTCAGCGCCGGTATATATCGATACTCCTTCCCTCCTGCTTCGAGGAACAGCTCCCGGTTGGCGATGGCGATTTCTTCCAGTGTCTCCAGGCAGTCGGCGGCGAAGCCGGGGCAGATGATGTCCACGCTGGTGACGCCCTGCTGGGCGAGGTCTTTCAGCGTCTGGTCGGTGTAGGGTTCGAGCCATTTGGCGGCGCCGAAGCGGGACTGGAAGGTCATGATCCAACGGTCTTCAGAGAGGCTTAACGCTTCGGCCAGCAGGCGGGATGTAGTCTGGCAGCGGTCGAAATAGGGATCGCCGGCGTCGCGCGTCTTTTCCGGCATGCCGTGGAAGGACATGATCAGGCGTTCGGCGGGGCTGCGCTCGCCCCAGGCTTCGCGGACGCTGCTGGCCAGGGCTTCGATGTACCAAGGCTGATCGTGGTAATCGCCGAGCAGGCAGAACTCAGGCACATAAGGCGCGCGCCGCAGCGAGGCGGCGACGGCGTCGAAGGTCGATGCCGTGGTGGCGGAGGAATACTGCGGATAGAGCGGCAGCACCAGGATCCGGTCCACGCCTTCCCTGCACAGCTCATCGATGGCGGATACGATAGACGGCTCGCCATAGCGCATGCCGAGTGCAACAGGCATGTCGCGTTCGGCGAGACGCGCGCGCAGCGCTTCGGTCTGACGCCGCGAAATGGCTAGCAGGGGCGAGCCTTCCGGAGTCCAGATGCGCTGGTAGTTGGCCGCGGAGCGGCGCGGGCGCAGCGGCAGCACGATTCCATACAGAATCGGCCACCACACTGCCGGCGGCAGATCGACCACGCGCCGGTCCGACAGGAACTGGCGCAGATAGCGCCGCACCGCCGCCTGCGTGGGTGCGTCCGGCGTGCCGAGATTGGCGAGCAGTACGCCGGTGCGCCTCACGCCGGCACGTCCCCGCGCTCCCGGCCCCTGCCGCCGAGCAGCAGGCTGTTGAGCCGCTTCACGAAGCCCGCGGGATCCGGAAGCTGCCCGCCTTCGGCGAGCAGGGCCTGCTCGTAGAGCAGGCGGGAAAGCGCTGAAAACTCCGTTTCATCCGCCGCGCGCAGCAGATCGACCAGGGGATGCGCAGTGTTCACTTCGAGCACGGGCAGGCGCGTCGGCATGTCCTGGCCGGCGGATTGCAGCATCCGGCGCAGCCCCAGGGAAATGTCATCCTGCTCCACCACCAGGCACGAGGCGGATTCCGCCAGACGCCGGCTCGGGCGCACGGCCTCCACATCCTCGCGCAGCACTTCGTGCATGCGTTTCAGCAGTTCCTCGCCGGCCGCTTCGTCCGGTTTTTCCGCCTTCGCCGCGGCATCGTCTTCGCCGCCGAGCGTGTCGGGATCGAGTTCGCCGCGGGCGACGGAGGCCAGCGCCTTGCCGGCGTACTCGCTCAGGCCGGTGAGCATCCATTCGTCGATGCGATCCCACAGCAGCAGGACCTCGATGTTGCGGCGGCGGAAGATTTCCAGATGCGGACTGCTGAGCGCCGCGGCCCGCGATTCCGCGGTGAGATACCAGATGCGATCCTGGCCTTCCGGCATGCGCGCGATATAGTCGTCGAGCGACACGTCGCCATCGTTGCCCTCGGCATGCGTCGAATGGAAGCGCAGCAGCCTGGCGATCGCCTCGCGATTCGCCGGGTCCTCGACCGGACCCTCCTTCAGCGCGCGACCGTAATCGGCCCAGAAGCGGCGGTAGTCCTCGGGCTCGTTCTGCGCCATCTCCTGCAGCCGGCCCAGCACTTTCTTCACCGACGCAGCGCGGATGACGTCGACCTGCCGGCTTTCCTGCAGGATTTCCCGCGACACGTTGAGTGGCAGATCATCGGAGTCGACGACGCCGCGAATGAAGCGCAGATAGTTCGGCATCAGCCGGCCCGCGGTATCCTCGAGCACGAAGATGCGGCGCACGTGCAGGCGGACGCCATGACGGCGCTCGCGGTCCCAGAGGTCGAAGGGAGGTCGACGGGGCACATAGAGCAGCGTGGTGTAGGATTGCGAGCCCTCGACATGGGTATGCACCCAGGCGAGCGGGTCCTCGAAATCGTGCGCCACATGTTTGTAGAACTCGCGGTACTCCTCGTCGCCGATCTCCTTGCGCGGACGCGTCCACAGCGCGGAGCCGCGATTGACCTGCTCCCAGGATCCGGACTCACCCTCGCCCTCCGCCACCGGCATTTCGATCGGCAGGGACAGGTTGTCGGAATGGCGGCGCACGATCTCGCGCAGGCGCCACGGGTCGAGGAACTCGTCCATCTCCGCGCGCAGATGCAGCACGATCTCGGTGCCGCGCGCCGGCTGCTCGATGGTCTCCAGCGTGTACTCGCCCTGGCCGTCGGA
Source organism: Gammaproteobacteria bacterium (assembly GCA_034002745.1). Lineage (GTDB taxonomy): Bacteria > Pseudomonadota > Gammaproteobacteria > SZUA-140 > SZUA-140 > JAITWN01. The sequence goes on along the minus strand of JAVEZY010000032.1, from coordinate 29,483 downwards.
CTCCCAGCACACGCCGTGTTCGGGCGCGAGCCCGGCGCGCCGCGAGCGCAGCGTCACGCGCTCGGCGACGACGAAGGCGGAATAGAAGCCGACGCCGAACTGGCCGATCAGACTCAGGTCGCGCGAACGATCCTGCGCCAGCGCCTCGAGGAAGCGCTTCGTCCCCGAGCGGGCGATGGTCCCGATGTTGTCGGCGACCTCCTGGCGGCTCATGCCGATGCCGTTGTCGGCGATGGTGATCGTGCGCGTCTCGGGGTCGCAGCTCACCCGCACCCTGAGCGTCGCATCGCCCTCGTACAGCGCGTCGTCGGACAGCGCCTCGAAGCGCAGCTTGTCACAGGCGTCCGATGCATTCGAGATCAGTTCGCGCAGAAAAATTTCACGGTTCGAATACAGCGAGTGAACCACCAGCTGAAGCAGCTGCCGGGCTTCGGCCTGGAACGGCAGCGTTTCCTTGTGAGCATCTGTCGTCATCTTCTTTGCGAGACTCCCTGCGGATCCAACGAGGCAACATTATAGGCATCCGGACCTGGATTTTGGGACTCGCAATCGGCCGTCTTCTGTGCTTGAATGCTTTCCTACATGAACGTTCGCACGGTCGAAACCCAGCCTTTCACGGACCAGAAGCCGGGCACCTCCGGGCTGCGCAAGAAGGTGTCCGTCTTCCGTCAGCCGCACTACCTGGAAAACTTCATCCAGGCCCTGCTCAATTCCATCGAAGCGCCAGCCGACCGCACGCTGGTGGTCGGTGGCGACGGCCGTTTCTTCAATGCCGAAGCCATCCAGATCATCCTGCGCCTGGCCGCCGCGCATGGCATCGGCCAGCTCATCGTCGGCCGGAACGGACTGCTGTCCACGCCCGCGGCCTCCTGCCTGATCCGCCGCCATGGCGCGGACGGCGGCATCATCCTTTCCGCCAGCCACAACCCCGGCGGCCCGGATGGCGATTTCGGCATCAAGTTCAACGTCGGCAACGGCGGTCCGGCCCCCGAGGCGATCACCGAGCGCATCCAGCGCGAGTCGCTGGCGTTGCGCGAGTACCGTCTGCTCGATGTGCCGGACGCGGATCTGTCGCGGACCGGGGAATTCGTGCTCGGCCGCACCCGTGTCACGGTGGTCGATCCGGTCGCCGAGTACGCCAGCATGATGGAAGGACTGTTCGACTTCGATCTGCTGCGCGAGCGTTTCGTGAGCGGCATGTTCAACATGTGCTTCGATGCCATGCATGCGATCACCGGCCCCTATGCCACCGAGATCCTGGAACGCCGTCTCGGCGCCCCGCCGGGCACCGTGGTCAACGCGGTCCCGCTGCCCGACTTCGGCGGCGGACATCCCGATCCCAACCTGACCTATGCCCGGGACCTGGTCGAGATCATGCACGCGCCGGCGGCGCCGGACCTGGGTGCGGCTTCCGACGGCGACGGCGATCGCGCCATGATCCTGGGGCCGAATTTCTTCGTGTCGCCCAGCGACAGCATCGCCGTGATGGCTGCGAATGCGCGCCTGGTTCCCGGCTATCGCGACGGGCTCGCCGGCGTGGCGCGCTCGATGCCGACCAGCCAGGCGCTGGATCGCGTCGCGCACCGGCTCGGCATCGAATGCTATGAGACCCCGACCGGCTGGAAGTACTTCGGCAACCTGCTCGACAGCGGCCGCATCACGCTGTGCGGCGAAGAGAGCTTCGGCGCCGGCTCCAGCCACCTGCGGGAGAAGGACGGCCTGTGGACGGTGCTGTTCTGGCTCAACGTGATCGCTGCCCGCCAGCTGTCGGTGGAGCAGCTGGTGCGTGATCACTGGCGCGACTACGGCCGCAATTTCTACATCCGCCACGACTACGAAAACATCGATGCCGGCATCGCCGAGGAAATCTTCGTCGATCTGCGCCAGCGCCTGCGCAAGCTGCCGGGCCACAGCGCGGATGGCCAGCGCATCGCGGTAGCCGACGATTTCGCCTACACTGATCCCGTCGACGGCACCATTACCGCGAATCAGGGGCTGCGCATCGTGTTCTCCGACGGATCGCGCATCGTCTACCGGCTGTCGGGCACCGGCACGGAGGGCGCGACGCTGCGTATCTACATCGAGAAGTTCGTTGCCGACCCGGCGCAGCACGGGCGCGACACCCAGGAGGCCCTCTCCGGCCTGATCGCCGCCGCCAACCAGCTGTCCGGCATTCTGACCCGCACCGGCCGGGGGGGCCCCACGGTCATTACCTGAAATCCAAGCATCAGCAGGGGGAAGGCCGATGAAATACATCAGGCGGTTCACCGAAGTCGGCATCGACGACGTTGCGGAGGTGGGCGGCAAGAACGCCTCGCTCGGCGAGATGTACAACCGGCTCGTCCCGCTGGGCGTGAAGGTTCCCGACGGCTTCGCCACCAATGCGGCCGCGTACCGTCATTTCCTCGCCCACAATCAGCTCGACCAGCGCATCGCCGAAACGCTCGCCGGACTCGACGTCAACGACGTCAAGGCACTGGCCTATACCGGCGCCATCATCCGCGAATGGATCATGCACGGCGACATGCCCGCCGACCTGGCGGAGGAAATCGTCGAGGCCTATCGCCAGCTCGGCGAACGCTATGGTCCAAATCCCGACGTGGCGGTGCGCAGCTCCGCGACCGCCGAGGACCTGCCCACCGCCTCCTTCGCCGGGCAGCAGGACACCTACCTGAACATCCGCGGCGCCCCTCATCTCCTCACCTGCTGCCGCCAGGTATTCGGCTCGCTGTTCACGGACCGCGCCATCTCCTACCGGGCGCATCACGGCTTCGACCACAATGCGGTCGCTCTCTCGATCGGCGTGCAGAAGATGGTGCGCTCGGATCTCGGCGCCTCGGGCGTGATGTTCACCATTGATACCGAATCGGGCTTCAGCGACGTGGTGTTCATCACCGCCGCCTATGGTCTCGGCGAGAACGTGGTGCAGGGCAAGGTCAATCCCGACGAGTTCTACGTCTTCAAGCCCACGCTGCGCAGCGGTCACCGCCCGATCATCCGCCGCGCGCTCGGCGAGAAGGCGATCAAGATGATCTACACCGGCGATACGGCTGCCGGCCTGTCGACGCGCAATGTGCGGGTACAGCGCGAAGGCCGGGATCGCTTCGCCATCAGCGATGATGACGTGCTGGAGCTCGCCCGCTACGGCGTGCTGATCGAAGAGCATTATTCCCGTCATGCCGGCCAGCCGCGCCCGATGGATATCGAATGGGCGAAGGACGGCCGCAGCGGCGAGCTGTTCATCGTCCAGGCGCGCCCGGAAACGGTGGAATCGCGGCGTGACCGGTTGCAGTACGAGATCCACACCATGGAGCCCGGCGGACGCAGGATCGCGGCCGGCAAGAGCGTCGGCAGGAAGATCGCGGCCGGCAAGGCCCGCGTGATCTTCGAGGCCGGGCAGATGAGTGACCTGCAGCCCGGCGAGATCCTGGTCACCGACATCACCGATCCCGACTGGGAGCCGGTGATGAAGATCGCGGCCGCCATCGTCACCAATCGCGGCGGCCGCACCTGCCATGCCGCCATCGTCGCCCGCGAGCTCGGCATTCCGGCAGTCGTCGGCTGCGACACGGCGACGCAGGTGATATCGACCGGACAGGAGATCACCGTGTCCTGCGCCGAAGGCGATGCCGGTTACGTCTATGATGGCCTGCGCGAGTTCCGCGTGGAACGGGTCGAGCTCGGCGAACAGCAGCGGCCGCGCACCCGCATCATGATGAACGTCGGCAATCCCGAGCAGGCATTCGAGCATTCCCGCCTGCCCAACGACGGCGTCGGCCTGGCGCGCCTCGAGTTCATCATCAACAACAGCATACGCATTCATCCGCGGGCCCTGCTCGAATACGAAGACCTCGACGCCGACACCCGCGCGCGCATCGACCGCATCATTGCCGGCTATGCCGGAGGGCGCGATTTCTATGTCCGGCGCCTGGCCGAAGGCGTGGGCACCATCGCCGCCGCCTTCCATCCCCGGCCGGTGATCGTGCGCATGAGCGATTTCAAATCGAACGAGTACGCATCGCTGGTCGGCGGCGAGCGCTTCGAGCCGCACGAAGAGAATCCGATGATCGGCTTCCGCGGCGCGGGCCGCTACTACTCGGAGCAGTTCGCGCCGAGTTTCGCGCTGGAATGCGCGGCCATGAAGCTGGTGCGCGAAGAGATGGGACTGAAGAACGTCGAACTGATGATTCCGTTCGTGCGCACCGTGGACGAAGCCGTGCGCGTGAACGGGCTGCTCGCCCAGGCGGGACTCGAGCGCGGCGTCGACGGACTGAAGGTGTACATGATGTGCGAGATCCCCTCCAATGCGCTGCTCGCCGACGACTTCCTGCAGCACTTCGACGGCTTCTCGATCGGCTCCAACGATCTCACCCAGCTCACGCTCGGCGCCGACCGCGATTCCGGCATCGTCACCGGCTTCGACGAGCGCGACCCGGCGGTGATGCGGCTGATGGAGATGGCGATAGCCGCCTGCCGGCGGCAGGGGAAATACATCGGCATCTGCGGCCAGGCGCCGTCCGACTATCCCGAACTCACCCGCTGGCTGGTATCACAGGGCATCGCTTCGATCTCCCTGAACCCCGACAGCGTCCTGCCCATGACGCGCGTGGTCATCGAGATGGAAAACAGAGGCTAGGCAGGCACCGGCAACCGGGGTCAGACCCCGGCGCGAAGGTCACTGAGCACCGGCGCTCCATCCGGCGGATGAGGCGCACGCCGGCCGGTGGACAGCAGGGTCTGACCCCTTCCGGCGGCTCCGCTTCACTTTCTTCTTCTCTGTCATCAGAACATCACGAACGCCCAGCTCAGCAGCGTGCTCGTGGTGTCTTCGCCGCGCTCGCGGTCGCGCAGGCTGGTTTCGAGCATCAGCGCGTTCGATTCACTGAAGTCGTAGCGCAGCGCAAACACGTTCCGGCTCTCCGGGCTGTTCAGGCCGATGAGATCGAGGTAGTAGGGATCATCGTCATCGAAGTCCAGCGCCTCATGGCGCCAGGTGAGCAGCAACCTGTCGTTCAGGCGGTAGCCCAACTGCGCGAACCAGGCCAGCGAATCACGCTTGCCTTCTCCGCCCGCCCGCATCTCGTTTTCGATGCGATAGATTTCCGCCAGCAGTCCGAAGCGGCCGCGCTCGTAGCGCAGGTCCAGCCCGTACAGGTTCTGGCGCACCAGCGACTCTCCCCGCGCCGCGATGCTGCAGGGCTCGATGCTCGAGCCGCTGCACAGCACGGCATCCTCGGCTGCCCCTTCGCGTACATCGTTCACCATCACCGTCAGGCCGGGCCGGAAGGCGCGCTGATAGTCGTCGAAGGACAGGCGGCCGAAGAAGCTCTTGCGGTTTCCCATATCGGCGCGGTTGGGCACGATCAGCCCCTCGTCATTGGTGCTGTCCAGCGCATTGCTGTTGGCTACCGCGGCCTCGTAGCGCAGACCGTTGTCGAAGCCGCCCTCGGCGAGCACGCCGATGAGATGGGTGGGGAAAATCGCGGTGGCGCCGCCCTCGAAGGCGAGGAAGAACGGACGGGAGACGGTATCCTGCATGAGGATGCCGTGATGGAAATGACGGTTCCAGTAGCCGAGCGGCGTATGGAAGCGGCCCGCCCCCAGATGGAAAGCGTCATCGATCTCGCGCATGATCCAGAAACGCTGGATCTCGACGGTGATGTCGCCGCCCGAGAAGGTCTGGAACTGGGTCTCGAACAGCGCCTTGGTCTTGTCGTCTATGTAGTGCAGCGCGTAGAGATCGAGGCTTCCGAGACGGAAGCTCGGCTCGCTGTCCTCGACGTCGCTGAGCGAAAAACTCATGTCGCCGAAGACGCCCATGTCGAGCGCCTGCGCCGTACCCACGCTGCACAGGGCAAGCGCCCCTGCGAGCCATCCCCGCATCCGGCCGGAACCAGTCATCGTTTCGCTCACCCTCATTCCGTTCCGCTCCCGCGCAGCAGAACCTGCACCGAATCCGTCACCGCGCCCGTGCTGACATAGCCGATCCGCCCCGGCGCTTCCCTAACCCAGCGCACCATCGCCGCCTCGTCTCCGCGCACCAATGGCGGAGTGCCCTTTCCGGTGAAGATGCGCTTCGCCCAGTAAGCGCGGATCTGGTCGGGGTCGCGCCCAAGAATGCGGGAGTAGAATTCGTCGCGAACGGGATGTCCGACAGGCAGGTCGGCGACTTCGACGCGCTGCCCGGTGCTCAGCTGCACGGCGCGTCCGAGGTAGAGATCGGCAACCACCTGCGCGCTCAGCGATGAAACAGGGAGTTGCTGGTTGCCGATCACCATGACCTCGGCCTCGGCAGCTGGAGCGCCACCGAAACCCAGCACGACGACCAGGGCCGCAGTCAGCCGCATGCTTATCGATCGCGCCAGGACCCTCGCTCCTCCGATCGTCCCGATCATCACCGCAATACGCTCCCCCGTCCCCCCGGACGCTTTCCCATGAACGCCATGCGCGGATTGCCCGCGACGGCTATGAGCGCGCCAGGCCGCGCCGCAGATCGCGCCGCAGGTCTTCCTCGTTCTCCAGCCCGACCGAGATGCGGACGAGTCCTTCGCCGATGCCGGCCTGCTCGCGCGCCTCCGGGCTCAGGCGGCCGTGAGTGGTGCTCGCCGGATGGGTGATCGTGGTGCGGGCATCACCGAGATTGGCGGTGATCGACATCAGGCGCGTAGAATCGATGACGCGCCAGGCCCCCTCGCGGCCGCCATCGACCTCGAAAGCGACCAATCCGCCACCTCCCGCCTGCTGCCGGACGGCGATCTCGCGCTGCGGATGATCGGGCAGTCCGGCGTAGTGCACCGCGCGCACACCCGGCTGCTCGCGCAGCCAGCACGCCAGCGACAGCGCGCTGGCGCTGTGCGCCCGCATGCGCAGGTCCAGCGTCTCCAGCCCCTTGAGGAAGGTCCAGGCATTGAACGGGCTGAGGCACATGCCGCCGGTGCGCAGTACCGTCCCCACGGACCTGATGAGGTCTCCTCCTCCGACCACCGCGCCGCCCACGCAACGTCCCTGACCGTCGATGTACTTGGTCGCCGACAGGACGACCAGGTCGGCGCCATGCTCCAGGGGCCGCTGCAGGGCCGCCGTGCAGACGGTGTTGTCGACGACCAGCAGGCAGCCCGCATCATGAGCGATTCCGGCCAGCGCGGCGATGTCGGCGATCTGCCCCAGCGGATTGGCGGGCGTCTCGCAGAACAGCATGCGCGTCTCCTTGCGCAGGGCGGCCCGCCATGCCTCATTGTCGGTCAGCGGCACAAAGCTGCATTCGACGCCGAAGCGGGCCATCTGCTGCGTGAACAGGAGCGCGGTATTGCCGAACACGCCATGGGCGCAGATCACATGATCGCCGCGTCTGAGCGTCGCCATGCACACGGCGAGGATCGCCGCCATGCCCGAGGATGTGGCGACGCAGCATTCCCCGCCTTCGAGTGCCGCCAGCCGGCGTTCGAAGGCCTGCACGGTGGGGTTGGTGAAACGGGAATAGATGTTTCCCGGCTCGCTGCCGGAGAATCGCGCCGCCGCCTGGGCAGCGCTGGCGAAAACGAAGCTGGAGGTGGCAAAAATCGGCTCGGACTGCTCTCCCTGATCGGTGCGCAGCTGTCCGGCCCGCACGCCCTTGGTCGCCCGCCCCAGATCCTCATCGTCATGATCGGTCATCGTCTGCTCGCCGGCCTATATGCCACGCACGCCGTCACCGGAAGCGACATTGCGACGGCTCTTGCTATCGTCGTTTCGTTCCCGCTCCAGCGCGTCCAGGTATTCACGCGTCACGTCGCCGGTCACGTACTCGCCGCTGAAGCAGGACGTATCGAAGCGGTTGATGCGCTTGTTGCCCTTGCCCACCGATGCGATCAGATCCTCCAGCTCCTGGTAGATCATCCGGTCCGCGCCGATGATGCGGGCGACCTCATCCTCGTCCTTGTCGTGGGCGATCAGCTCGCTCGCTGCCGGCATGTCGATGCCATACACATTCGGGTAGCGCACCGGCGGTGCGGCCGAGGCGAAATACACCCGCCGGGCGCCCGCGTCGCGCGCCATGCGGATGATCTCCCGGGAGGTGGTGCCGCGCACGATGGAGTCGTCCACCAGCAGCACGCTCTTGTCCTTGAACTCCAGATCGATCGTATTGAGCTTCTGGCGCACCGAACGCTTGCGCATCTGCTGCCCGGGCATGATGAAGGTGCGGCCGATGTAACGGTTCTTGACGAAGCCCTCGCGGTAATTCACGCCGAGCTCGGTGGCCAGCGACAGCGCCGCGGTGCGGCTGGTGTCCGGAATCGGGATCACCACATCGATGTCGTGGCTGGCGAAGTCGCGCCGGATCTTGCCGGCCAGCTTCTTGCCCATGCGCAGCCGCGCCTTGTAGACATAGATGTCATCGAGCACCGAGTCGGGCCGGGCCAGATAGACGTACTCGAAGATGCACGGCGAAAGCTCCGTGCGCTCGGCGCACTGACGGGTATGGATCTCGCCATCCACGGTGATGAACACCGCCTCGCCCGGCTGGATGTCGTGCACGAGCTGGAAATCGAGCGCGTCGAGCGCCACGCTCTCCGAGGCGATCATGTATTCGACGCCATGCTCGGTCTCGCGCTTGCCGTAGACCACGGGGCGAATGCCGTAGGGATCGCGGAACCCGACGATGCCATAGCCGGTGATCAGGGCGACCGCGGCATAACCACCGCGACAGCGGCGATGCACGCCTTTGACCGCATCGAAGATATCGTTCTCGTCGATCTCCATCTTGCCGCTGCGCTGCAGCTCGTGAGCGAAGATGTTGAGGAGGATCTCCGAATCGGAATCGGTATTGATGTGCCGCTTGTCCTCGCGAAACAGATCGTCCTTGAGCTTGACGGCATTGGTCAGATTGCCGTTGTGGCTGAGGGCGATGCCGTAGGGCGAATTGACATAGAACGGCTGCGCCTCGGCCGGCGACGAACATCCGGCCGTCGGATAGCGCACATGGCCGATGCCGTAGCTTCCCGGCAGGTTGAGCATGTCCGAGGTATCGAACACATCCCGGACCAGGCCGTTGTCCTTGCGCAGATAGAGCTTGGTGCCCTCGCAGGTCATGATGCCGGCGGCATCCTGGCCACGGTGCTGAAGCACCGTAAGGGCGTCATAGATCGATTGATTGACGTTGCTACGGCCTACCACCCCGACGATACCGCACATGCTCTCTAGCCCCCACTCGGCGCCTGGATCGCTTCAGGCGCCGGAATATCCCAACCCGTCCCTCTGCGCAGGGCATCTCTGCTCCAGTCCGCGAGGGTCTCGAAATAGCCGACGAGCCCGGATCCGGTCCAGGCTTCGCCATCGACGAGCGGTGTAAGGGAGGTGACCATCACCAGCACGGTCACCACCAACACACCGCGCATGACGCCGAATGCGGCGCCAAGTACACGATCCGGTCCTCCGACGCCGCCCAGCTTCACCAGCCGGATGATGATGGCCGAGATCAGCATGCCGACCACCAGCACGGCGAAGAACAGCGCGACGAATGCCGTCACCAGGCGCGCGTTGTCATGCTGGACATAGGACTCGAGATGGACCGCCGCCGCAGGCGCATAGCGGAAGGCGAGCCAGAATGCCACCACCCACACCGCGAGCGACAGCACTTCCCGGATGAGTCCACGCACGGTTCCGTACAGCGCGGAAAGCGCGATGATTGCAATGATCGCGACATCGAGCCAGGTCATCGGCCAAGACCGGCGTATTTTATCATTTCCGTGTCCCGCAATAGGCGATCATTCGTAGCCGACGACGAGGCCGTCGAGCTTCATTTCGCGCGCCAGCCGGTCGCGCAGGGCATCGCCGCGCGCCCGGTCGATTTCCGGTCCGACATGGACGCGGAACATGGTCGCGCCATCGACCGCGGCCTTGTCAACGAACGCATCGAAGCCGGCGGCACGCAGCCGATCGCGCAGCGCCACCGCATTGTCGTTGCTGGAGAAGCTTCCGACCCGCACCACCCATGCGCGGGCCGTGGACGCGGCCGGCGCCTCGGCGGTCGCGGACGCATCAGCGCCCGGCGCGACTTCCGCGGCCTCGCCACCCGTCGCCTGCGGTTCAGTGCCCGCGGGCGCCCGGTTGCCGGAAACGACCGGGCCGGCGGCCGGCGGCAACAGCGGGATCTCTTCCACGCGAAGGTCGGCCGGGCGTTCGGGGATGTTGCTCGTGGTAATCCCGGTTTCCGTGGAACGGTCGAACTCGAGCACGGCGGGAACGAAGATGGCGATGAGCGCGGCAAGCACCGCGGCACCGACGATGCGGTGTCTCAGACGCAGACTGCGATTCGGCGGCTGCTCGCTCATGGCAGGCAATTGTAGCTCAGATCGTCTCCCCGCTGCCCGCCAGCGACAGGATTTCTGCTGCCGTGTAGAACGAACCGAACACCAGCAGGCGATCGCCGGGCACGACATCCTTCAGCGCCTGCCGCCAGGCGTCGGCGAGGCCCGGAAAGATGCGCGCCGCCGCCCCGGCGCCCGCCGCGACGGCGTCGGCGAGGCGCCCGACGGACGCCGCCCGCTCCGCCCGCGGCGCTGCGACATACCAGGCCGACACCTGCGGGGCCAGCACGGCCACCATGCCCTGCAGATCCTTGTCGTCGAGCGCGCCAAAGACCGCGAGCGTGCGTCCGGCACACGGCTCCGCCGCAATCACCGTCGCCAGCGCACGCGCGCTGTCGGCGTTGTGGGCGACGTCGACGAGACAGGGCACGCGCCCGGGCAGACGCTGGCAGCGTCCGGCCACGCGCGCCGTCGCCAGACCCTGGGTCATGTGGCGCCGATCGAGCGGCAGCAGAGAGGCCAGCAGTTCGGCCACCATCAGCGCATTGGCGGCATTGGCGAGCTGGAAAGCCCCCGACAGGGCAAGCGGCGGCAGATCCATCCGCACCTCCGCCGGCCCCCGCCACGACCAGTGGCCCTCGCCCGAAGGCACGGCATCGAAATCGCGTCCGCGCAGATAGAGCGGCGCGCCGAGTTCCCGCGCGGCCGCGAGCAGGGAGGCGGGCGGCTCGGCATCGCCGCACACCGCCGGTTTGCCGCGGCGAAAGATCCCGGCTTTCTCCCGCCCGATCGATTCGCGGTCCGGACCCAGCCATTCCGTATGATCCAGCCCTATCGTCGTCACCAGCGCGACGCTCGGTTCGACGATGTTGACGGCGTCCAGGCGACCGCCCATGCCCACCTCGAGAATGGCGAGACCCGGCGCGGCGCGGCGGAACAGATCGAGCGCGGCCAGCGTGCCGAATTCGAAATAGCTCAGACTGATCCCCCCGCGGGCGTCTTCGACACGCTCGAATGCCGCGCACAGCGCGTCATCCTCGACCTCGACGCCGCCGATGCGCACGCGCTCGTTGTAACGCAACAGATGAGGAGAGGTGTAGGTGGCAACCCGGTAGCCGCCGGCGGCAAACATGCTTTCCAGCATCGCGACGGTGGAGCCCTTGCCGTTGGTGCCAGCCACCGTCACCACCGGACAGGGCAGTTCGAGCACGTCCAGCGCCTCGGCCACCGGACGCACGCGGTCGAGCCCGGGATCGATCGCGCGCGGATGCAGTCCGCCGATCCGGCTCAGCCACTCGTCCAGCGTGCGCGCAGTCACACGCGACCCAGGAAAGGAACCGGCGATTGACCAGTGGCGGCAGGTGCGAAAACACCGCCGGGCGGGCTGTGGTGGTCGCGATCGGGAATCGACGCTGGAGGCGGCAGCGGGCGCGCAGCCCGGCCCGGCCCCCGGAACGTGCCGGGCCTCATATCAACCGCGCTGCACACCCGGCGCTTCCGCTGCTAGTCGGGGATGCCGGTCAGCATGGCAAGCAGGCCATGCAGCCGATCCCGCATGTGGCGCCGGTCGATGATGAGGTCGATGGCGCCGTGCTCGAGCAGGAACTCGCTGCGCTGGAAGCCTTCGGGCAGCTTTTCGCGCACGGTCTGCTCGATGACCCGCGGGCCGGCGAAACCGATCAGCGCGTTGGGCTCGGCCGCATTGATGTCGCCCAGCATGGCGAAGCTGGCGGAAACGCCACCCATGGTCGGATCGGTGAGCACCGAAACGTAGGGGATGCCTTCCTGATTGAGCCTGGCGAGCGCGGCGCTGGTTTTCGCCATCTGCATCAGCGATACCAGCGCTTCCTGCATGCGCGCGCCGCCGCTCGCCGAGAAACACACCAGCGGAATGCGGCGCTCCAGGCAGGTGTCGACGCCGCGCACGAAACGCTCGCCGACCACCGATCCCATGGAACCGCCCATGTACTGGAACTCGAAAGCGGCCGCGACCAGCGGCAGCCCCTTGAGCCGGCCGGACATCACCACCAGCGCGTCCTTCTCGCCGGTCGCCTTCTGCGCCTGCGTGATGCGATCGCGATACTTGCGGGAGTCGCGGAATTTCAGGAAGTCGGTGGGCTCGATGTCGCCGCCGATCTCGGCGCGCTCTTCCGCGTCCAGAAACAGGTCGAGCCGTCGCCGGGCTCCAATGCGCTCATGATGATCGCACTTGGGGCACACGAAAACGTTACGCTCCAGCTCTGCGCGATACAGGATCTGACCACAGGCATTGCACTTGGTCCACAGCCCCTCCGGGATGGACTTCTTGCGACCGCCTTCGGTGCGGATCTTCGATGGTAGCAGTTTTTCGAACCAGTTCATCCCGATACGTATCCCGTGCAGCTCATGCCTGCGATGCGGTTGCGGCGTCCATGGCGTCGCGCATGGCGCCGAGCGATTCCGCGACCGCCGCGATCACCACCTCGTCGGCAGCGGTGCAGTTGTCCTCGATCAGCCTGACCAGCGCGCTGCCGACGACCACGCCGTCGGCGATCCGCGCCACGTCCGCCGCCGAAGCGGCGTCGCGGATGCCGAAACCCACGGCAATCGGCAGACCGGTCTGCGCGCGCATGCCTGCGACCTTCCGTCCCACCGCCGCCACATCCAGATGCGCGGCGCCGGTGACCCCCTTGAGGGAAACATGATAGAGGAAACCCCGGCCGGCCGCACCGACCGAACGCAGCCTGTCCTCTCCCGAATTCGGCGCGGCGAGAAAGATCGGGTGCAAGCCGGCGGCGCCGAGCGCGGCGCAAAGATCTCCGGCCTCCTCCGGCGGCATGTCCACAGTGAGGGCACCATCCACGCCCGCGTTGCGCGCGGCGGTGGCGAAAGCCTCGTAACCCATCGCCTCGACCGGATTGAGATAGCCCATCAGCACCACCGGCGTGTCGTCATCGCCGCGGCGAAATTCCGCCACCATTTCGAGCACGCGGCGCAGGGTCATGCCCGCGGCCAGGGCGCGTTCCGCAGCGCGCTGGATGACCGGACCATCGGCCATGGGATCGGAAAACGGCACGCCCAGCTCGATGGCGTCAGCACCGGCACGCACCATCGCGTGCATCAATGGCACGGTGACGGAGGAACGGGGATCGCCCGCGGTGATGTACGGCATCAGCGCCTTGCGGCCGCTCTGCCGCAGCTTTTCGAACAGACGGTCGATTCGGTTCATATCACGATGCCTTCGCGCGCGGCCACGGTATGGATGTCCTTGTCGCCGCGGCCGGAAAGATTGACGATGAGGATGGCATCGCGGTCGAGACGCGGCGCCAGTTCGAGCGCATATGCCACCGCATGGCTCGATTCGAGCGCGGGCATGATGCCTTCGGTGCGCGTCAGGCGATGGAAGGCGGCGAGCGCCGCATCATCGTCCACCGCGACGTAGTTCGCGCGCCCGCTGTCCCGCAACCAGGCATGCTCGGGACCCACGCCGGGATAGTCCAGCCCGGCCGAGATGGAATGGGTTTCGATGATCTGTCCATCGTCATCCATCATCAGATAGGTGCGGTTGCCATGCAGCACGCCGGGGCGCCCTGCGCACAGCGGCGCCGCGTGACGGCCACCGGCGAGACCGGACCCCGCGGCCTCCACCCCGTAGATCGCGACACCTTCGTCTTCGAGAAACGGGTGAAACAGGCCGATGGCATTGGAACCACCGCCCACGCAGGCGATCAGCGCGTCGGGCAGGCGGCCCTCGCGCTCCATGATCTGCTCGCGCGCTTCGCGGCCGATGATGGCCTGAAAATCGCGCACCATCGCGGGATACGGATGCGGACCGGCGACGGTGCCGATGATGTAGAAGGTGTCGTCGACATTGGTGACCCAGTCGCGCATCGCTTCGTTGAGCGCGTCCTTCAGCGTGCGCGAACCCGATTCCACCGACACCACCTGGGCGCCGAGCAGACGCATGCGATAGACGTTGATGGCCTGTCGCCGGATGTCCTCGGCGCCCATGTAGACCACGCACTCCATGCCCATGCGCGCCGCCACGGTGGCCGTCGCCACGCCATGCTGACCGGCCCCGGTCTCGGCAATGATGCGCTTCTTGCCCATGCGCCGGGCGAGCAGCGCCTGCCCGACGGTATTGTTGATCTTGTGCGCGCCGGTATGGTTGAGATCTTCGCGCTTCAGGTAGATCCGCGCGCCGCCGAGTTCGCGGCTGAGCCGTTCGGCGAAATAGAGCGGCGAGGGGCGACCGACGAAATGACGCAGATCGTCGTCGAGTTCGGCGAGGAATTCAGGATCGCCGAGATACTTTTCCCAGGCCTGCCGCAACTCTTGCAGCGGTTCGATCAGGGTCTCGGCGACGAAGGTGCCGCCGTAAGGACCGAAGTGGCCCCGCTCATCCGGCAGGGAACGAGCCGAATCCTTGTTCATATGGCCATCACTCCGCATCGTTATCGCTCAGCCTTACCGCCCGGACGAAGCCGGCCATCCTGCCGGCATCCTTGACGCCGGGCGCGGCTTCCACACCGCTGCTGACATCCACGCCGTAGGGACGCATGATCCCGATCGCCTGCCCGACGTTATCCGCATGCAGCCCGCCGGCGAGCATCACCGGGCAGCGCAGCCCGGGCGGGAGCGCCTGCCAGGCGAAGCTGCTCCCGGTGCCTCCGGGCAGTTCAGGGTGCCAGGCGTCGAGCAGCAGGGCAGCCGCATCCTCGTACCGGGCCGCCACCTGCTCGAGATCGGTGTCCGGTCGCATCCTGACCGCCTTCATATAGGGTACGCCGAAAGCGCGGCAGAACTCGGCCGGCTCGTCGCCGTGGAACTGGAGCAGGCTGACGCGCATCGATTCCAGCACCTCGCGGACCCGCGAAGCCGGCGGGTCGACGAACAGGGCGACCGCATCACAGAAAGGCGGCAGGGCCTCGATCAATTCCGCTGCCGTGCGCGCATCCACCCGCCGCGGGCTGCGCTCATGGAACACCAGCCCGATCGCATCGACGCCGAGGCGGGCGGCGGCGAGAGCGTCATCGACGCGGGTGATACCGCAAATCTTGATCCGGGTGCGCATGAGGTCGGCCGAAACGGATAAAGATACACGAAAAGTCGTCGGGAGTCCCCATGGGCAGGGGCAGAGAGCGAAGATGAAAAATCACTTTCCTCCGCAAGGGGTCTGACCCCCAAGAAACGCCTTGCAGCACCGAAGGATGCGAGCCATGGGGTCTGACCCCAATTCCCTACTCCTTCCTTTCGCCGGGCAGGCCGTATTCCGCCGGGTATTCGACGCCGATGAAATACAGCCCATCGGGCGGCGCGGTCACGCCGCCCCGGACGCGGTCGCGCTCGTCCAGCACCGCCTTGGCCCAATCGACCGGACGCCGGCCGTTGCCGATGTCCATCAGCACGCCGGCGATGTTGCGCACCATGTGGTGGAGGAAACCGTTGGCGACCACGTCGATGAGGACGAGATCTCCCTGGCGCCTCACATCGAGGCGGTGGATGGTGCGCAGCGGATGCTTCGCCTGGCAGGCATACGAGCGGAAGGAAGAGAAATCGTGCTCGCCCAGCAGGTCGGTAGCGGCGGTCGCCATGCGGGCTTCATCGAGGGGCCGGTACGACCAGGCGACCCGCCCTGCCTCCAGGGCCGGGCGCACGGGCGAATCGAAAATCACATAGCGGTAATGGCGCGAGCGGGCGGAAAAGCGGGCATGGAAGCCGTCATCGACGCCATGCGCCCAGCGCACGACGACATCCCGCGGCAGATGGGCATTGGTGCCGAAGACCCAGGCGCGAAGCTCCCGCTGCGCGGACGTGTCGAAGTGGACGACCTGGCAGAAGGCATGAACGCCGGTGTCGGTGCGGCCGGCGCAGATCGCGCGCACCGGTTCGTCGGCGACACGGGCGAGCGCCTGCTCGAGGCACTCCTGCACGGTGCGGACGCCGTCCTGGATCTGCCAACCGCAGAATCCGCCGCCGTGATACTCAACCCCCAGAGCGATTCGCATCGCCGCGCAGCGACTTGACGTGCTCGATCAGGGCGCAGGTGGATGCGTCATGTCCGGTCGCCGGTTCGTCCTGGTTGAGATCTTCGAGTATCTTCCTGGCCAGCTGCTTGCCGAGTTCGACCCCCCACTGATCGAAGGGGTTCACGTTCCAGATCGCACCCTGCACGAACACCCGATGCTCGTAGAGCGCAAGCAGCGATCCGAGCGCGCGCGGCGTGAGGCGCCGCAGCACGATGGAATTGCTGGGCCGGTTGCCTTCGAAGACCCGGTGCGGCGTCTGCCGCGCGATCGTTTCGGCATCGGCACCGACCGCGACCATCTCCTCCCGCACCTCCTCCGCCGTGCGCCCCATGGCAAGCGCCTCGGTCTGGGCGAGGAAATTGGCGAGCAGAACGGCATGGTGCTCGCCCACCGGATTGTGCGATTGCGCGGCGACGATGAAGTCGGCAGGAATCAGCCTCGTGCCCTGATGAATGAGTTGATAGAAGGCATGCTGTCCATTGGTCCCCGGCTCGCCCCACACCACGGGACCACTGGTGTAGCCGGTGAGCGGATGGCCATCCACATCCACGCTCTTGCCGTTGCTTTCCATGTCGAGTTGCTGCAGGTACGCCGGCAGCCGATCCAGATACTGGTCGTAGGGCAGAACGGCATGGGTTTCGGCGCCAAAAAAATTGGCGTACCAGATACCGAGCAGGCCGAGTATGACCGGCGCGTTGCCGGCGAAGGGCGCCGTCCGGAAATGCTCGTCCATGGCGTACGCGCCATCCAGCAGCTCCTCGAAACGATCCATGCCGATGGCGACGGCGATCGGCAGGCCGATCGCGCCCCACAGCGAGTAGCGCCCGCCAACCCAGTCCCAGAACCCGAACATGTTGGCCGGATCGATGCCGAAAGCGCCGACTTCGCGGGCATTGGTGGAGACGGCAACGAAATGGCGCGCGATGCCCCGCTCGTCACCCGTGGCCTGCACGAACCAGTCGCGCGCCGTATGGGCATTCAGCATCGTCTCCTGCGTGGTGAATGTCTTCGAGGCGATGATGAACAGCGTGGTCTCGGGATTCTTCTGCTTCAGCGTCTCGACGATATGCGTACCGTCGACGTTGGAGACGAAATGGACGCGCAGCGAGGAGCTCTGATAGGGCCGCAGCGCCCGCGTGACCATCGCCGGACCGAGGTCGGAGCCGCCGATGCCGATATTGATGACGTCCGTGATCGCCTTGCCGGTGCACCCCTTCCACGCGCCGCCGCGCACTGCGGCGCTGAAGGTGCGCATGCGCGCCAGCACCTCGCGCACCGCCGGCATGACGTCCTTGCCGTCGACGTATACCGGTTTCCCGGAGCGATTGCGCAGCGCGGTATGAAGCACCGCGCGCCCTTCGGTCACGTTGATCGCCTGACCGGCGAACATGGCATCGATCTTCGCACGCAGCCCCGCCTGGGCGGCCAGATCCAGCAGCAGGTGCAGGGTCTCGCCGGTGATGCGGTTCTTGGAATAATCGATGAGCATGTCGTGGAAACGCAGCGAGAAGCGCTCGAAACGGCGCGGGTCTTCACCGAACATTTCGCGCAGGTGTCGCGTCGCGAGCTCCTCGCGATGATTGCGCAAGGCACTCCAGGCCGGCAGCATGCTTGGATCACTCATATCAGTAGGACTCGGCGGCGACATCACAACCCTCGACACCGAGGCTGTGACGCCAGAACTGGTCTTCACGATCGAACAGCCGGTAGGTTCCGCGCGGCCCCCAGCTTCCCGCCGGATAGGTGCTCAAGTAGTCGCGCTCCATGGACCACACCATGAGCACCGGATCGACCACCCGCCAGGCCCATTCGACCTCATCGTAGCGCAGGAACAGCGACTGGTCGCCGATCATGACATCGAGCAGCAACTCCTCGTAGGCATCGGTCTGCTTCTCGCCGCGCATGCGATAGCTCGCATCCAGACTGATGGTGCGGGTACGCATCTCGAGACCGTGGACCTTGACCTGGATCTCGGTCTTCAGACATTCCGCGGGCTGGATACCCATGAGCAGCCAGTTCGGTGATACCCGCTCCAGCGGCGTGTTGCGAAACAGATGATGCGGCGGTTCCTTGAAGCGGATACAGACCGCGGACGAGGCCTCGGTCAGCCGCTTCCCGGTGCGCAGATAGAACGGCACGCCACGCCAGCGCCAGTTATCGACGTAGAGCTTGAGCGCGGCATAGGTCTCGGCCGCGCTGCCGGCGGCGACGCCCGGCTCTTCCTGGTAACCCGGGACGAAGGCGCCGTCGATCTTTCCCTGCGCATACTGCGCCCGGAAGGCATGAGCGTGAACCGCGCTCTGTGCGATCGGCCGGATGGACTTGAGCACCTTGACCTTCTCGTCGCGCAGCGACTGGGCATCCATCATCGCCGGCGGCTCCATCGCCACCAGCGCCAGCAGCTGCATCAGATGGCTCTGCAGCATGTCCCGCAGGGCGCCGGCGCCCTCGTAGTATCCCGCGCGTCCCTCGATGCCCTGGGTCTCGGAGTGCGTGATCTGCACGTGATCGATGTAATTGCGGTTCCAGAGCGGCTCGAGCATGAGGTTGGCGAAGCGGAACACCAGGATGTTCTGCACCGTCGCCTTGCCCAGATAGTGATCGATGCGGTAGATCTGGCTCTCGGAGAGATGCCGCAGCAGGTTCTGCTGCAGCATGCGGGCGCTCAGCAGGTCGTAACCGAAGGGCTTCTCAATGACCACGCGCCGCCAGCCCGCGGACTGATCGAGCAGGCCGACGGCGCTCAGGCTCTCGACGGCCTGCGCGAACTGGGTCGGCGGAATGGCCAGATAGAAGATCACGTTGGGAGCAAAAGCGGCGTCGCGCAGCCGCTCCGCCAGCGTCTTCATCGACTCCAGGTCAGCGAGATCTCCCTGCACATGGTGCTGACGCTCGAGGAAGCGGGAGATCGCGGCGTCGTTGGCATCGGGCTCCTTGCCACGCACCATGGACGCCACCTCGCCCCGCCATTCGTCCGCGCCATACTCGCGACCGCGGGCGAAGGCCATCACCTTCAGTTCGGTTTGCAGACGACCGTCGGCATCCAGCGAAAACAGCGCCGGCATCAGCTTCACGCGGGTCAGATTGCCCGTCGCGCCGAAGATCACCAGCGTGCATGGATCCATCAATCCGCGACCTTGTCATCCGGAATGGCATGACCACCGAAGGCATTGCGCATCATCGACAGCATGCGATTGGCGTAGCCACCGTCCCGCTGCTGACTCGCGAAGCGCATGTGCAAGGCCATGCTCAGCACGGGCGCCGCCGTCCCCTGATTGATCGCCTCGAGCGCCGCCCAGCGTCCTTCGCCCGAATCGGCAACTACGTCACTGCCACGACTGAGGAGCGGATCCTCCTTGAGGATGTCCGCGCTCAGGTCGAGCAGCCAGCTGCGCACCACGGAGCCATGACGCCAGGCCTCGGCCAGCGCGGCGACATCGAAGGCGAACTCGCGCTTGCCATGCAGCAGGGCGAAACCCTCCGCATACGCCTGCATCATGCCGTATTCGATGGCGTTGTGGATCATCTTCGCGTAGTGACCGGCGCCACGCGTACCGGCATAGACCCAGCCATGGTCCGCTGCTGGAGCAAGGGCCTTCAGCGCGGGCTCGACCGCGCGCACATGACCGCGCTCGCCGCCCGCCATCATGCAGTAGCCGTTCTCGAGCCCCCACACGCCGCCGGACGTTCCCACATCGACCAGCCCGATATTCGACTGCGCGAGCATGGCGCCCCGGCGCTGGGTGTCCTTGTAGTTCGAATTGCCGCCATCGACCACGACATCGCCGGGCTCGAGCCGACGCTCGAGCTCCTTGATGACCTTCTCGGTGGCATCTCCGCTCGGGACCATCACCCATACGACGCGCGGCTTCTCGAGCCGCTTCACCAGGCCGGAGATGGTGGGAGCGACGGCCATGCCGACTTCGTCTGCGAGTTGCTGGCGGACATCCTCGTCGGGATCGTGTCCGATGACATCAATGCCGGCGCGCCGCAGCCGCCGAACCATGTTGCCTCCCATCTTGCCGAGGCCAATCATTCCAAGTTTCATGAATCGGCTACCCCTGTATCCGGTTTGCACTACACGACGGAGCGATGATTGAAGTCTCCGGTGTTATATGGGATAAAGAAAACCGCTGTACTCACGATCATCCCGGATCAGTGTCGTCCACGCCTAGCGGCACGCGTAGGTATGGTACCGTCAACACGAACCAAATACAGCCTCACGCCATATCGACTCGGACGGCGATTTATTAACAAACCAATGAAAAATGTGGCCATGGACGGAGCCTTGTTTCTACAGCCCGTTAAGCTTACACCAGCGCCCATCGACGACACCATGAAGCCTTTTCGATGAGTTCGGAGCGCGTCCTCTTCGTCGCCAGCGAAGTGCATCCGCTCGTCAAGACAGGCGGCCTCGCGGACGTCGCAGGCGCACTGCCGGTCGCGCTCAAGGCGCTGCGCTGCGATGTGCGCGTGATGATGCCGGCCTACGAGGCAGCGCTCGAGCGCCTGGAACAGGTCACCGAGATCGCGAGCCTGGACCTCGGGGGCGGTCTGCCTCCGGTCCGCCTGCTCGAATCCCAGCTTCCCGGCACCTCGGTCACGGTATGGCTGGTCGATTCGCCGCCGCACTTCCGGCGCGCGGGCGGACCCTACGGACCCGATGGCAACGGCGACTGGCCGGACAATGCCGAACGTTTCGCGGTGTTCTCTCGCGCCGCGGTCGCGGTCGCCCGCGGCGCCGCCGGCCTGTCCTGGCAGCCGACCGTGGTCCACTGCAACGACTGGCAGTCCGGCCTGGTTCCCGCCCTCCTCAGCCTGGAAGCGCAGCGGCCGGCAACCGTATTCACCATTCACAATCTCTCCTACCAGGGGCTCTTTCCGTGGGAAACGTTCCGCGCCCTCGCTCTGCCGGATGAACTCTGGTCGATGCATGGGCTGGAATTCTTCGGCCAGCTCTCCTTCATCAAGGGCGGCCTGGCGTACGCTGACATGCTGAGCACGGTAAGCCCACAGTACGCGCGCGAGATCACCCGTCCGGAATTCGGCTATGGCCTGGAACACCTGCTGGAACATCGCAGCGACCGACTGGTCGGCATCCTGAACGGCGCCGACTACCGGCAATGGAATCCGGCGCGCGATCCTTACCTGCCTCGCCGGTACAACGCCTACAGCCTGCCCGACAAGCGGATCAACAAGACCACGCTGCAGACGGCGATGGGACTGCGCGCCGATCCGGCGGTGCCGTTGCTCGGGATGATCGGCCGGCTGGTGGAGCAGAAGGGGTTCGATCTGCTGCTCGATGCGCTGCCGGAACTGCTCGCGGCCGAGGATCTGCAGCTGGTGGTGCTCGGCAGCGGCTCGCCCCACCTGGAGGAACGGCTGCGCCAGACCGCCGCGGCCTGGCCCGGACGGGTCGCCGCCCACCTGGGCTACAGCGAGGAACTGGCGCACCGGATCGAGGGCGCAGCCGATATGTTCGTGATGCCCTCTCGCTTCGAGCCCTGCGGCCTCAATCAGATCTACAGCCTGCGTTATGGCACCGTGCCGGTGGTCCATCGCACCGGCGGCCTGGCCAATACCGTGATCGACGCCTCGCCGGACGCCATCAAGGCCGGAATCGCCACCGGCTTCGTGTTCGACGAGCCGACGGCCCCGGCCCTCGCCGGCGCCATCCACCGCGCGCTCGCCTGCTACCGCCAGCCGCGGCTGTGGAAATCGATACAGTTCCGGGGCATGCAGCAGGACTTCAGCTGGCGTCGCAGCGCCCAGCAGTACATCGACCTCTACCGGCAGGCAATGCGGCTGGCCGCGTAAAACTCTCACGATCGGCTATAATGCCGGCGCATGAATCCGACCAAAGCCACAAACATCGTCCCGCGGCCGGCCGCCCGGCGTACCGCCGCCGGGCGCGAATCCGGCGCCGACAAGAAGCTGCGGGCCCGCGTCAAGCTGCTCGGCAGCCTGCTCGGCAACGTCCTCCAGTCGCAGGCAGGCGGCCGCGTGTATGTCGCCGTCGAAACGCTGCGCAAGGGCACCATCCGGCTGCACAAGGGCGACTCCCCGCGCCTGCGCCAGCGGCTCGACCGCTACATCCGCAAGCTCGATCCCGAAACCATTTCGCACGTGGTGCGCGCCTTCAGCATCTACTTCAGCCTGGTGAACCTGGCCGAAGAAGCGCATCACCACGGCTTGCGACGCGCCCAGGTTCGCGCCGGCAAGGCGCAGTGGACAGGCTCGTTCGATCAGGTCCTGCGCGAGTTTCGCCGCCAGCACATCAGCCGCGACCAGCTGCAGCAGGTCCTCGACCGCCTCTACTACAATCCGGTCATCACCGCGCATCCGACCGAATCCAAGCGCCACACCATCATGGAGGCGCTGCGCCGGATCTTTCTCACCAGCCAGCAGCTCGACGAACCGCGGCTGTCGCGCGATGACCGCGAGAACATCATCCGGCTGCTGGAAACCCAGATCCAGACGCTGTGGAAGACCGACGAAGTACGCATGCAGCGACCGAACGTCGCCGGCGAGATCCGCCACTGCATTCATTACTTCGAGGACAGCCTGTTCCAGGCGGTGCCGCTCATGTACCGGGAACTGGAACAGACCATCGAGAAGGTCTATGGACATGTCTCCGAGAACGCGGAGCCGGTGGTGGTGCCGAGCTTCATGCGCTTCGGATCCTGGGTCGGCGGCGATCGCGACGGCAATCCCAATGTCACGCCGGAAGTGACCGCACAGGCGGTGCGCATGCATGCCATCGCCGCGCTGAAGGAATACCTGCCGCGTGTCGCGCAGCTCAGCCACGAGCTCACCCATTCGGGATTGATGTGCACGCCGACGCAGGAATTCCTCGCCGGCCTGGAGGCCGACGAGTGCTGGGCGCAGAAAGCCCTGGGAGATGCCCAGCGCTTCCGTCATGAGCCCTATCGTCGCAAGCTCTACATCGCGCGCTACCGCCTGCAGCAGATGCTCGATCATCTGCGTCGCCAGCAGGAGGGCGAGGGCACGCTGACGCCGCCGCGCGCCGCATACCGCTCGGCCGGCGAATTCCTCGAGGAACTCTACCGCATCCGCGATTCGCTGATCGGACACGGCGATCGCGCGCTCGCCGATCTCGGCCTGAAGGACCTGATCCGGCTGGTCGAGACCTTTGGCTTCTTCCTGGCCCAGCTCGACATTCGCCAGGAGTCCTCACGGCACACCGAAGCGGTCGCCGAGCTGTGCGCCGCGAATGGCATCGACTACGCATCGATGGACGAAGATGGACGCATCGAGGTGCTGGCGCGATGCATCGAGGGCGATCCGCTGGGCTTCGACCGCGCGTCCCTGTCGGCGTCGACGCGCGAGACCCTGGAAGTATTCGACGTCATGGCACGCATGCGCGGCGAGGTGAGCGACGACTGCTTCGGCAGCTACGTCATCTCGATGACCCATACCGCCAGCCATGTGCTCGAGGTGATGCTGCTCGGACGCCTTGCCGGACTCGTCGGCCGCAAGGCGGACGACTGGTACTGCCATCTGCTGGTCTCGCCGCTGTTCGAAACCATCGACGACCTGCAGCGCATCGAGCCGGTGATGAGCCGTCTGCTCGATTGCGGCATCTACACCAGGCTGCTGCGGTCCAGCGGCAACGTGCAGGAAATCATGCTCGGGTACTCGGACTCGTGCAAGGACGGCGGCATCCTCGCCTCCGCATGGTCGCTCTATCAGGCACAGATCACCGTGGCGCGCCTCACCGGCAAGCGCGGCATCGACTACCGCCTGTTCCATGGCCGCGGCGGCACCATCGGACGCGGCGGCGGCCCGACCCACGAATCCATCCTCTCCCAGCCGCCCGGAACCGTGCAGGGTCGCATCAAGTTCACCGAGCAGGGAGAAATGGTCTCCTACAAGTACAGCAACCGCGAGACCGCGGTGTACGAGCTCGGTGTCGGCATCACCGGCCTGCTCAAGGCGAGCCGGAGTCTGGTGGCGGAAACCCCGGCGACCGATCCACGGTACATGGCGGTCATGTCCGATCTGGCCAGCAGGGGTGAGCGCGCCTATCGCGCCCTGGTCGATGAGACCCCGCGTTTCCTCGATTACTTCTACGAGGCGACGCCGGTCACCGAAATCGGGCTGCTGAACATCGGCTCACGCCCCAGCCACCGGCGCCGCTCGGACCGCACCAAGGGTTCGATCCGGGCGATTCCCTGGGTATTCGGCTGGGCGCAGTCGCGACATACGCTGCCCGCCTGGTACGGCATCGGTTCGGCGCTGGAGCACTGGTGTGCGGACAATCCCGAAGGCATCGCGCAGTTGCGCACGATGTACAAGCAGTGGCCGTTCTTCAGGGCCCTGCTCAGCAACACGCAGATGTCGCTGTTCAAGGCCGACATGGGCATCGCGCGCCGCTATGCCAATCTGTGCCCGGACGCCGAACTGGCGAACGGAATCTACGAGCAGATCCGCGCGGAATACGAACGCACGGTACGCCAGATCCTGCATGCGGCAAATATCGACCATCTGATCGACGAGAACCCGACGCTGCGCCTGTCGCTCAGCCGGCGCAATCCGTACATGGATCCACTGAACCATATCCAGGTGATGCTGCTGGAGCGTACGCGCGAGCCGAAAGCCGAGGAGAGCGAAAAGGCGGTCTGGGTGGATCCCCTGCTGCGCAGCATCAACGCCATTGCCGCCGGCATGCGCAATACCGGCTGATCTGTCGGGGACGCCCTCTCAAGAGGGGAGCGTCCCCTTCCCGTCCTCCGGCAGATCCACAGGCAGATTGTCGATCAGCCTTGCTCGGCCAAGCCATGCCGCGGCCAGAATGCGCAAGCAGCGATCGCCCGGCTGCGGCAAGCCCAGATCAGCGGCACGCCGGATTGCCACGTATTCGGGCCTGAAACCAGCCAGCGCCAGTTCCTCCATGCCCCGCACCTCGAGCGCGGCCTGCGCGGGCAGGCCATCGCGCAGCAGATCCGCGCCAATCGCCTCCAGCACCTGATGGAGCCGCGCAGCACGCGCGCGCTCGCTTGCATCCAGATAGCGGTTGCGTGAACTGAGCGCCAGCCCGTCGCTTCCGCGCACCGTGGGCACACCGATGACATCGATCCCGTAGTGCAGATCCTCGACCATGCGCCGCACCAGGAGCAGTTGCTGGTAGTCCTTCTCGCCGAACAGCGCCGCATCGGGCCGGACCAGATTGAAGAGGATGGAAACCACCGTGCCCACGCCCGCGAAGTGGCCGGGGCGAAAGGCGCCGCACAGCGAATCGCCGATTTCCGGAACGACCACGCCCGTACCGGCACCGACGCCGTGCGGATAGATTGTCGAGGCATCCGGCATGAACAGCAGATCGACTCCGGCCTGCCGCAGCAGTTCGGTGTCGGCATCGGGATCACGTCGATAGGCGGCGAAATCGGCCGCGTCATTGAATTGCAGCGGGTTGACGAAGACGCTGACGACGACCCGGGAGGCATGGCGGCGCGCCTGCTCGACCAGCGTCATGTGCCCTTCGTGCAGATCGCCCATGGTGGGCACCAGCGCGATGGACTCGCCTTCGCGCCGCCAGCCGCGCAGCACTTCGCGCAGCGCGGCGGGCTCACGCACGCGCATCATGCCGGGATGTGCTCCGCCGCCGGGAAAGCGCCCTCTTTCACCGCCCGCACATAAGCCGTAGCCGCGGCTGCGACACCGCCCGTCGTTCCGCTGAGGAAATCGGCGGCGAAGCTCGGCCGCTTCCCGGGCGTGATTCCGAGCACGTCATAAAGCACGAGCACCTGTCCGTCACAGGACGCACCGGCGCCGATGCCGATCACCGGCACCCTGGCGTTCCCGCTGACCTGCGCCGCGAGCTCCGCCGGCACGCATTCGAGCAACAGCATGTCCGCGCCCGCCTCCTCGAGCTCGCGCGCATCGGCAAGCAGCCTGGCCGCGCCATCGGCGTCGCGCCCCTGCACGCGATAGCCGGTCTTGTGCACGGACTGTGGCAGCAGGCCCAGATGCCCGCAGACCGGCAGGCCGCGATCGCTGAGCGTCCGCACGGCTTCCGCCATCACCCGGCCACCCTCGATCTTCACCATGTGGGCGCCGCCTTCGGCCATCAGCCGCGCCGCGCTGTCCAGCGCGCGCAGCGGCGTGGCATCGCTGGCGAAGGGCAGATCGCTCATCACCAGCGCGCGGCGACTGCCGCGCGCAACGCAGGCCGTGTGATAGACCATGTCATCCAGCGTCACCGGCAGCGTGGTGCCATGCCCCTGCACCACGTTGCCGAGCGAATCGCCGACCAGCAGCACTTCGACGCCCGCGTCCTCGAGCACGCGCGCGAAACCGGCGTCATAGGCAGTGAGGCAGACGATCTTCTCCCCGCGCGCCTTCATCGCGCGCAGCGAGGACAGAGTGACCGGCTTGTCGTTCATTGGCGTGGTCTCGGATTCTGCAGCACCGACGGCACCGGATTGAAGAAGTGTCGCCCGCTGCTGATGCCTCGGATGCAGGCGAGCAGGGCTTCGTAGTCCTCGTCGTTGTGCAGCGGGTCGATGGATGACGCGTTGACGATCAGCAGCGGCGCGGCATCGTAGTAATGGAACAGGCGCGCATAGGCATCGACGACCTTCTCCAGATACATCTGGTCCATGAGCTGCTCATGCGGAATGCCGCGCGAGCGCACGCGGGTGCGCAGGATATCGACCGGCGCCTGCAGATAGATCACCAGATCCGGCGTCGGCGCATCCAGGGTCATCTGCGCATAGACCTGCTCATAGAGCTTGAGCTCCTCGTCGTCGAGGGTCAGCCCCGCGAACAAGCGGTCCTTCTCCATGAGAAAGTCGGCCACGCGCACCGGACGGAAGATGTCACCCTGGCGCAGCGCCTGCATCTGGCGCGCGCGCTGAAACAGGAAATACAGCTGCGTCGGCAGCGCCGCCTCACGCGGGTTGCGATAGAAGCGCTCGAGGAACGGATTCTCGTCCGCACCCTCCAGCAGCAGTTCGGTTTCGAAGGTCGCGGCGAGACGCCGCGCCAGGCTGGTCTTGCCAACGCCGATCGGCCCTTCGACGACGATATAGTCGTGACGCAGCTCACTGCTCATGCGAACGCATCCTCGATTCGCAGCAGGCCACGCGGGTCGCAGCGGCGGGCAAGCTCCGCCACCGGACCGAAACCCGGAATATCGAGCTCCGGAGCGACCTCGCTGAGCGGATGGAGGACGAACTCGCGCTCCGCTATGCCGGGATGAGGCACGATGAGATCCTCCGTCGCATGGCGTTCGTCGCCATACACGAGCAGATCGAGATCCAGGGTGCGCGAGGCCCAGCGGCCGGCGCCGCGATCGCGACCCTGAGCAGCCTCGATGTCGTGCAGGGCAGCGAGCAGTTGCCTGGGGTGCAGATGCGTATCGAGCATGGCGACAGCGTTGATGTACTCGGGCTGATCGGCGTCGCCGAGCGGCGCGCTGCGATACAGCGATGACAGACGCACCAGGCGCGTATGCGGCAATGCCTGCATCGCAACCACGGCGCGTCGCACCTGCTCGATCGGTTCGCCGAGATTGCTCCCGATGCCGACGTAGGCGCGTACCCCGCTTGCGGAGTGAAAGTGCGCTCGGTCTGTGCGCTCGGACATGAAGGTTCGATGGTTCAAGCGGACCACGGCTTCAGTATAACCCCGGCCGAGACCGCGGCAGCAGTCCCGGGCCACCTCATGCCGGTGGCGAGGGCTTGCGCGTCTTGCGGCGCCGCCGCCGGCGCGGACGCTGTTCGGAAGCCGCTGTCGACGGTGTGGCGAGCGTTGCCCGCCCCTGTTCGTCGGTTTCCTGGAATCGTGTCCACCACTCTGCGAGCTCGCCGACCGGCTCGCCCGCCGCCGCCCGCAACAACAGAAAATCATAGGCGGCGCGGAATCGGGGATGCTCGAGCATGCGCGCCGCACGCTTGCCGGCATGACGCTGCAGGCGCGGCTGCAGCACCCAGATCTCACGCATCTGGGTCGAAAAGCGGCGCGGCAGAATGGCGTGCCGGCTCTGCTCTTCGAACACCTCCCGGCTCGCCTGCTGGAGCGCCGGCATCTCGGCCATGCCACCGGCCTGCAGCTCCGCGATGCGCATCCGCACCGGCCCCCACAACAGCGCCGCGTACAGGAAAGCCGGCGTCACCGGCTTGTCCTCGGCAATGCGGGTGTCGGTATTGGCGAGCGCGCGATTCAGCAGCTCCAGCTCCGGACCTTCGCGCAACTCGGAAAGCACCTCTTCAGTACGGGGGAAGAGGTGCTCGAACAGGCGGTAGTGCCGCAGCGCCTCGAAGGTCTGCGCGGCGACACCGCCGAGGAACAGCTTGAGCACTTCCTCGTAGAGTCGTGCCGGAGAAATACTTGCCAGCAGGGGCGCCAGCTCGAACAACGACGCCTCGGAATCGGGATGGATGCGGAAGCCGAGCTTGACCGCGAATCGCACCGCGCGCAGCATGCGCACAGGATCCTCGCGATAGCGCGTCGTGGTATCTCCGATGAGGCGCAGCTCTCCGGCGCGCAGATCCTCCATCCCGCCCACGTAATCGACGACGCTGAAATCGCTGATGTTGTAGTACAGGGCGTTGACCGTGAAATCGCGTCGCCAGGCATCTTCCTCGATCGTGCCATAGACATTGTCGCGAATGATGCGACCGTTCTCGATCAGCCGCTCTTCGCTGTCATCCGCTTCGGATTGCAGCGCGCGGAAGGTCGCCACCTCGATGATCTCGCGCCCGAAATGCACGTGCGCCAGACGGAAACGCCGGCCGACGAGCCGACAGTTGCGAAACAGCTGGCGCACCTCCTCCGGCTTTGCATCGGTGGAAACATCGAAGTCTTTCGGTTCGCGGCCGAGCAGCATGTCGCGCACGCAGCCGCCGACGAGATACGCCCCGTACCCGGCCTCCTTCAGGCGGTAAAGTACCTTGAGCGCATTTTCACTGATGCCGGCCCGGGAAATGGTGTGTTCCGAGCGAGGTATGACGAGAGGATTGCTAATGGCAGGTTCCCTGGAGACTTATTCTTAAATTGTTTTCAACAGCTTGTACATTCGCGGAAGAGCCGTATAATAGCCGAAATTCGACGCCCGGCCTACTGCCACCTCCGCGTCGGATCCAGCCAGCTCTCTTCGTCTAGCGGCCTAGGACACCGCCCTCTCACGGCGGGAACAGGGGTTCGATTCCCCTAGAGAGCGCCA
>JAVEZY010000031.1:0-34317 GCA_034002745.1 Gammaproteobacteria bacterium | reverse complement strand
TGCTTTGACAGCCTGCTGCCGCATCACCTGCAAGGTGTGATGATCGAGGGCACGGCCGTCGGAAGGTCGTTTGCATTTCATGGGGCATATTATCGCTCACATGACACTACTTACGGGAAAGTTAGTAACCGGAGATTCCGGTGCGGTTCGGCGGTGCTGCCGCGAACGACGAATGCGTCGCTCGCGGTAAATCACGGCAAGGAAACAAGCGCTTTGCCCGAAGTCCCCGCAATCTGCCTCCGCTGGAGACAGATTGCGGGGGGCGGCGTCTTCAGGCCGCGGCAGCCATCGGCGCGCTGTTCCGGCCAAGGATTGCCCAGGCCTGATCAGGACGCGCGATCGGGCGTCCGACCTTGTTGGCCAGATCCACCGCCATCTCGACGGTTTCGCGATTGGAGGCAGGTGACCTGCCCGCCATGTCCTCGATGCCGACCCGGAGGTGACCGCCGCGTTCGATCGCATGGCGTGCGAGCGGTGTATCGAGCAGGGCATCGCCCATGACGGCGACACTCCATTGCAGCCCGCTTCCGTCCAGCATCGAAAGGTAGGCGTCCAGGGCTTCCCTTGTCGGCGGCAGGCCGAAGTTCAGGGCGCGTTTGCCCAGGGTGTGCAGGCTGTAGCGACCGCCGAAATACAGCTTCACCATCGAGCCTGCAGGCAATTTCCCGGCCTCGGCATAGGCGAGGGCCCAGCGCAGGTTGTAGGGCTCATACACACCGATCGTCAGCGGGACGTCGTGCTGCTGGCAAAGCTTGAGGATGTAGTTCGCGTCGTTGAAGGTCGAGTGAACCTTGTTGTCGCCAAACGGAAGGCCGTTCTCATCCAGTTGCGGGGAAATCTGCCGACCGGGGT
Source organism: Gammaproteobacteria bacterium (assembly GCA_034002745.1). Taxonomy (GTDB): domain Bacteria; phylum Pseudomonadota; class Gammaproteobacteria; order SZUA-140; family SZUA-140; genus JAITWN01. The sequence continues at coordinate 33,465 of JAVEZY010000031.1, read as the reverse complement.
CGACCGGTACCAGGCCGAGCGCACCCGCCTTGAACATGGGGATGAAATGCGCCGCGTTGTCGCGCACATCGTCACCCTTGGCCGGGTTCGGATTCATGATCGCATGCGGAAATTCGGCGAGCACGGCCTTGCTCAGGGCAACCATTTCCTCGATTGCGCCGGCGGTATCCAGCCTTCCGTCGTGGTGATGGTGAACGAGGGTTGCACCCGCAGCGAGGCACGCCTTTGCCTCGCGGATCATTCCCTGCAGGTCGAATACCGGCTCGCCGCCGCGATACGGGCAGATCGCAGCCTCAATGAGCATGGGCGTTTCGAGGGCGTTGTTGCGCTGAGTCATGCGGTTTCTCCTGTGGTTTTTCGAGCTTAGGTTCGCGCCGGGCCACGTGCACCGGCCGTCGCTGTGGGTGGTGGCATGTGCACATGATTCGTGCGCTCCGGTCATACGCTTCCGTTGGGTGATCGCGCTCCTCCCGACTGGTGCAGGGAAGCACGCCGGGCAGGGTAAGATTACACCCCTATGAACTGACATATTATTAGCTAATGATGCGATAAGAAATGACAAACCAGCGGAGCCCTGAGCGCCGCTGCGCGTTCCTGGGGCTTGGATGTGTTCATACGCAATCCGGTGATGGTGGAGGCTGGTCCGGCATGAGGTAGTTGAGCGCCAGGCGTCCGCCATCGGCGTATATCGTTTGTCCGGTTATGAATCCGGCGTCGGTACCGGCGAGGAAGAAGGCGGTGCCCGCCATTTCCTCTACGGTGCCGAAACGCCCGAGTGGCGTGCGTGAGAGCACCTGCTTCATCAGGCCCGGTTGCCGTTGCAGGCCTGCGGTCATCCCGGTGTCTACCGGGCCGGGGGCCACGGCATTGACACGGATGCCATGGGGCGCCAGGGCAACCGCCATGACCTTGGTCAACATGTCGAGCCCGGCCTTGCTCACGCAGTAGGCCGACTGGGTGTCGACCGCAAGCTGGCCGCCCACCGAGGAAATATGAATGATCGATCCGCGACGGCCGGTATCGATCATGTGTTTGCCGATCAGTTTGCCGAGCATGAACGGGCCTTTCAGGTTCACACCCAGTACGCGGTCGAAGTCAAGATCCGTCAGTTCCCAGAAGGGCAGGTTGGGCCCGCTCATGCCAGCGGCGCAGATGCAGGCATCGATGCCGCCGAATCGTGCGACGACGGTGTCGACGAGCGTGCGCACGGCTTCCGGCATGCCGGCATCGCTCTGTATGTACGCCGCGGCAAAGTCGATGTTGCTGTGGGAGCGCGCAAGTGCTTCGTCGAGCAGATCGGCGATGACCACAGTGGCGCCGGCTGCCGCGAAGCGGCGGGCACAGGCAAGGCCAATGCCTTGGGCGCCGCCGCTTACCAGCACCGTCCGGCCGGGGTACGAGGACTGGTTCATGTCATTCGATCAACTGCGCGGCCTTCGACATCAGCCAGATCGCGTAGTTGTGGAGCAGGGTGCCCATCTCGGTCGATGCCTTGCCGGCGCACGCCCTCGCGTAGGTGCCTTCGAGCAGGCAGGCGAGCTTGAAGCAGGCCAGCACGAAGTACCATGGCATGACCGACATGTCGCGACCACTCAGCTCGCCGTAGAGCCGGACGAGGTCGTTGCGTGACACGAAGTCCTGCCATGGCTCGACCGCCGGGGTGCGTCCGCCCGTGAGCGGGTCGCCTGGTTCCATCCAGCTCGTCAGCAGCCAGCCGAGGTCGAGCAGTGGGTCGCCGAGAGTCGAAAGCTCCCAGTCGATCAGCCCGATCAGGCGGGGGGCATTGCGGTCGAACATCACGTTGGCGAACTGAAAATCGCCATGGATGATGCCGATCTGGCATTGGGTCGGGCGATTGCGTTCCAGCCAGCTGCCGACACTGTCGATATGGGGCAGCGCATTGCCGGGGTAATTGGGCATCTCCCGGTAGCCGTCGAGCTGGCCGCGCCAGCGCGAAACCTGGCGCTCGAGCCAGTTGTCGGGTTTGCCGAAATCGGACAACCCCGCAGCGACGTTGTCGATCGCACCGAGCGCGGCGGCACCCTTGACCATTTCCGGCCCCATTGCCCGCCGCCATTCGGCGTGGGTAGCGTAGCTGCCGGGCAGCTTGCCCATTGGCGTGAAGCCGTCGAGCGGGGCCATCAGGTAGAAGGCGGAGCCGATGACCGAGGTGTCGTCGCAGGCGGCGAGAAACTCGGGGTGGGGGACGGAGCTGCCTTTCAGTGCGGAGAGCACACGTGCCTCGCGCAGCATGGTTTCGTTGCTGTTGGGGCGCAGATGCTTGGGCGGACGGCGCAGCACGAAACGTGTGTCCTTTCGCGACAGCATGAACAGATTGTTCTGCGAGCCGCCGGTCAGTTGCTCGACGGCGGTGATCGGCCCGGAGCCGGGCAGGGACTGGGTAGCAATCCAGTCCAGGAGGGTGTCCCAGTTCAGCAGGCCGTCGAAATCCGGCAAGGATGCGGTCATTGGTCAGGTTCTCTGGTTGAACGTTCCAGGCCCGCGGGCGTCATGCCCGCAGGCGACGGAATCAGTAGCGACCGGCGTACTTGACGCGTGCGGCCTCGGTGCGGGTGATCAGGTTTGCGCTCGGGAGCGGACCCTCGGCGGGTTTCGCCGTCCTGAGCAGATCCTTGGCGATGGTCATCTTGTGCACTTCGGTCGGCCCGTCCATGATGCCCATCATCGCCGCACGGATCAGCATGTTGCCCAGCGGCATCTCTTCCGAAACGCCCATGGCGCCGTGCATCTGGACTGCGCGCTGGGCGATGTCGTGGAAAACTTTCGCCGCAGCGACCTTGATGCCGGCAATGGCCGCCCGGTTCGACTTGTAGTCGTGCCCCTGGTCGATCAGCCAAGCAGTGTGCAGAACCTGGAGGCGGAACTGCTGCAGCTCGATCCACGAATCCGCCAGATAGCCCTGAATGAACTGCTTGTCGCCCAGCCTCGAACCCTTGGTGTGTCGGCTGACTGCACGTTCCAGCATCATCTCGAGCGCCATCCTGCATTCGCCGACGGTGCGCATCGCGTGGTGGACGCGACCGCCGCCGAGCCGGGCCTGGGCCACGGCAAAACCCTTGCCTTCCTCGCCGAGCAGCGCATCGGCGGGCAGGCGGACGTTCTCGTAGCGGATATAGGCGTGCGATTCGTTGTTGGGCGGTTCGCCATGCACTCCGGCGTTGCGAACGATGTTGACCCCGGGAGTGTTTCGGGGCAGCAGGAACATCGAGGCTCCTTGCACTACCGGCACGTCGGGATTGGTGACGCACATCACGATGATGAATTCAGCGTAACGCGCGTTCGACGAATACCATTTCTCGCCGTTGATCACCCATTCGTTCCCATCGCGTACCGCACGGCAGGTGAAAACACCCGGATCGGCTCCACCCTGCGGTTCGGTCATCGAGTAGCAGGAGACGATCTCGCCATCGAGCAGTGGTTGCAGGTAGCGCTTTTTCTGCGCCTCCGAGCCGAACATCGCGAGGATCTCTGCATTGCCGGTGTCGGGCGCTGCGGTGCCGAAGATTGTCGGCGCCCACTGGGCGCGACCCAGGATCTCGTTCATCAGTGCCAGCTTGAGCTGACCATAGCCCTGGCCGCCAAGTTCGGGTCCGAGATGGCAGGCCCAAAGGCCCTGACGCTTCACTTCTTCCATCAGGGGACGGGCGATGGCACGCGCCTTCGTGTTCGCCATGTCATAGGGGGCGCCCATGCCGGGAAAAAGGCGATCGAGCGGCTCGCATTCCTCCCGCACGAACTTTGCGATCCAGTCGAGCTTGGCCTGGAATGCCGGATCGGTCGAAAAGTCCCACATGAAATCGTCTCCTTGGGTGTGCAATGCGCGGGTTCATTGAAAGGGCAGCCCTTGCTGCGCCTATTTGACAACAATATTTCATGTTGACAGTAAGGTGTCAACATGAAATATTGGATGCAACTCGGCGGGAGCGGAACGCCTGCGAGTACGGTTTGCATTTCGTGATGAGTGTTCGGGAGTGGAAATGGACAACAAGGGAAGGGTGCTGGTAACCGGCGCCAACCGGGGGCTCGGCAAAGCGCTGGCGCTGGAGTTGGCCGTGCGTGGATTCAGCGTGATCGCGGGAGTGCGCGACCCGTCCAGCGCTGGTGGACTGATCGAGGACGCGCGCGGGCTGGCGGGTTCGGTCGAGGTCGTACGGCTGGATGTGGCCGGACTGGGTGACTACATGCCGCCATCCGATCTCCGTATCCTGATCAACAACGCGGGCTACCGCGGTCCCTACCTGCCGGTGGAGGAGGCCCCACTGGATGAATGGCGGCGGACGTTCGAAACCAACTTCTTCGGGGTCGTCGAACTCACCCGGCGTGCGATACCGGCCTTGCGTGCCGTCGGCAACGGCATCATCTGCAACATTGGCTCCATGGGGGCCTACATGCCGATGCCGTTCTATTCGATCTACCGCAGCAGCAAGGTGGCGCTGAGTGCCTTCACCGAGGGCCTGCGTATCGAACTGGCCCCGTTCGGCGTGCGGGTCATCGAGATTCCGATCGGTGGTGTGGATACCGACATGCTGCGCACCAGTATTGCCCATCGTCCGCCGGATGCGATCGAGTTCCCCTTGTATCGCCCCATGGCTGAGCATCAGGCCGCGATGCCGACCGCTGCCGGGGCGGGCGGGGTCGCGCCGGAGGTGGCGGCGCGCCAGGTGATCGACAACCTGTTCCAACCCGGCCCGCTGCGCCGCGCATGCGACCCCAATGCGGTGGCAGGAATGGCACATGTGGATTCAAGTACCGAGGAAGAGCGCGCACAGGCGATGTTCGAGCGTTTCGGCGTGCGCAGCGTCTGACGCGCTCCCTGGTGCGAACGTCGGCGAGGGCTCTGCGGCTTCCGCCGGCGCGGCCGGCCGGGTCAGGCCGGGAAACCCTTCAGTGGGAGATCGGGAGTGTCGGTGAAGTCGCGCACGGTGCCCTTGTTGCGGGTGGCGAACGGAATCCGTCCGGGCTGGAAGGAATAGCAGGCGCCGGACATCCGGTCGGCGAAAACGGTCGGGTCGGGGATGCGGTCGTAGTCGATTCCGCGCCCTTCCGAGAGCATCAGCGCACGGCGCACCACCGAAACCGCTTCGGCCATTTCCTGGTCACTGGCCGCGAGCGCCTGCATGTTCATCTTGCGCACGTTGATTCCCGCCAGTTCGGGGGGTGAAAGCAGGAGGACGCCCTTGATCCGCCAGTCGATGAGCGTCTGCCCGTCTCGGGCAAGGAGGACTCGGCGGATGCCGTCGACCGGGTCGGTCACCTCGATGTCGTACTGCCTGCGTCCACCGCGTACGGCCTGGGCCAGGGCCATCCGGGCGAGGTCGTACTGATGCGTGCACTGGCTGTGCGGATCGATGTGGCGCGTGCCGGCATGGATCTCGGTCGTGAGCGGGACGCCGATCAACTCCTTGAGCAGCATGCTCGACTGCGGGCAGGTCACCCAGGGGGTGCGCCTGCTCTCGGCGCCGACGTTGGTGACGTGGCTGCCGTCGTGTTCGAGCTTGACGACGAAGTGGTGAAAATCGTCCTCAACCCCGGCCAGGACTGCGTGACCGGTTGCCGCGAGAATGACCCTGCGGCGTAATGTGCCGCTGCCGGCGTTGTTCAAGAAGGGAATGTCCATGCAATCAGCTCGCTCAGGTTACGGTGCTGCGGGGGGCGGATCGCCCATCCCACGGTCTGCCGCGGCAGCGGCTTCCGGGTGTTCGAGGTAGCGGCGGATACGGCGCAGGGTCGAAACCGCCTGTGCAAGCTCGGATTCGCTGACCGTGTGGCCGAGTTGCTCCATCCACTGCACGCGGGTCTCCGATTCGCGCGCGTGCAGCGCAAGTCCGTGGGCCGTCGCAACCAGTTGCTTGGCCCGTTTGTGATGCGGGTTGTCTTCGAACTGCAGCAACCCGTCCGCCACCAGTTCATTCGCCGTGCGCTGGACCGACTGCCGGGTGAGCCCCAGGCTGCGTGCGATCCGGGCAACGGTGGGCGGTTCGGCTGCATGCACCACGGCAGACATGATCAGGCCCTGCGAGTGGCTGCGTAGCCCGCGCTTTTCGTTGATTTCGCGCGTGGCGCTCAGCACCCTGCCGCGCAGGCGAATCACTTCATCGACAAGTTGGTCGACCAGTGCGCTGGTCGGGCTGTTGGCTCGGGTTTTCATGGCTGGAGTGGCTGTCACATTGACAGTACGGTGTCAGGGGCAGGAAGTCTAACGCCTGACATGCCGTGCGGACAGCACAAGGTGCAGGGCCGCCAAGGGGAAGAGAACGGAGGTGACGGTGAGCATCGCGTAGCGCAGCGATTGCTCGCCTCCGATCTGGTCGCTGAGGAGGCCCACCATGAAGGGGCCCATGCCGTAGCCCACCAGGTTGGAGCAGACCTGTGAGCTTGCCGCCACGGTTCCGCGCATGTTGTTTCCGGCCAGCGACAGCATCGTGCTGAAGACGGACGGGAACACCGCGAAGGCGAAGACGTTGGACAGCGCGAGTAGCCCGATGGCCAGGACGGGAGTTCCCGCGGTGAGGGCGGAAGCTGCAAATCCGGCCGCCAGTACGCAGGAGACGGCGCCAACGTCCAGGCGGCGCCGAGGATTGGTTTTCGAAAGGGTGTCGCTGACCGCGCCACCGATGGATGAGCCGAATGCGCCTGCGATGCCCACCGCGAGTGCGATCGCAATGCCGACCTGCGCCATCTCCAGATTGTGAAAGCGCATGACGAAGGCACCGAACCAGCTGCTCACGGCAGCAATGCCGCCTGCGGTGAATGAAAAACCGACGATAAGGTGGATGAGTGCCTTGCTCTGGCGAATGGCACGCAAGACTTGTCCGAGCCGGGGCGGCTTTTCGGTACTCGCTGCCGCCGGATCGGTTGCGCCCCGCCGTGGTTCGCGCACGGTCAGCAGCAGGATCAGGGCCAGCACGATGCCGGGCATGCCTGCGGCGATCATTGCGGTACGCCAGCCGAAGCGGGCGGCGACCGTGCCGGCGAGTATGATGAGCAGAGCTCCGATCCCGCTGCTCAGGAAAAAGATTCCGATGGCCGTCGCTCGGCGGTGCGGCGGGAAAAGGTCTGAAATCAGCGACAGGCTGCAGGGTGACCCGCCTGCCTGTGACGCGCTCAGGCCGATCCGTGCCAGGATCAGGTGGGCATAGCCCTGCGCCAGACCGAAGGCGGCCGTCATCGCGCTCCAGGTTGCCGCCATTGCGGCCAGCAGGCGGACGCGGTTGCCCCGGTCGATGAGCAGCCCCATCGGAATGCCGGCCAACGCAAAGGTGGCGCCGTAGGCCAAGCCGGTGAGCATCCCCAGTTCGATGTCGGTTAACCGGAACTCCTGGCGCAGCGGCTCGATGACCAGGGCCAGAACGGTCCGATCGAGGTAATGGGTCGCATAGACCAGGGTCAGGATGCCCAGCGCATACCAGCTACGCTGGGTATTGCCGTCTTCGTCCGCTCTCTGGGGGACGGTGTCTGCCGTGGTGGCCGATTCCGTGTTCATGACCGGCTCGACGAGAGGGGAGGATGGATGCCCGCGGCAGGGATGCCGGCCGGCACGTGCCTGCTCAGGAAGCCGAGGATGGCCGAGTTGAACGCGTCATTGCGGTCGCCTGCGATCATGTGACCCGCGCCCTCGATATCGACATATTCCAGATGCGACATCCATTCCCGAAGCTCGTTCACCGCTGCGGGACTCACTACGTCGCTCTGTTTCCCGCGCACGAGCAGCGCAGGGATCCGGACCCGGTCGGCGGCATCCAGCATGCGCTCCTGCATGTGGGCCAGGGGTGCGTGACGCTTGCCAGCAAACATCTTCGGGTCCCAGTGCCAGTACCAGCGACCGTCGTCGCGCTGGCGCAGGTTCTTGCGCAGGCCGGCGGGGGTAGGCGGACGCGGGCGGGTGGGGTTGTACGCGGCGACTGCCTCGCTGGCCTCCTCGAGCGTTGCGAACCCGTCGAGGTTTGCATGCATGAAGCTGCGGATCTTGGCGACACCGTCATGCTCGAGCCGTGGCGCGACATCGACCAGGACGAGCGCACTGGCGAGGTCGGCGTTGGCTCCGCAGGCAACCAGCGAGACGACGCCGCCCATCGATGCGCCGACCAGCGCAGGGCGTTTGCCGAGGGCCGCGACGACGGCGCGCAAGTCGTCCACCTGATGTTCCAGCGAGTATTCATCCTCGCCGACCCAGTCGGACTCGCCGTGACCGCGTGCGTCCATCGAAACCACGTGATAGCCGGCCTCGATCAGGTCGAGTTGCGCTTGTCCCCAGGAATGCCGGGTCTGACCTCCCCCGTGAAGGAGAACGACTGCAGGCGCGTTTTCATGCCCGCCGACGTCCGCCGCGATCCGGTTGCCGCTGGCACCGGCAAAAAAGTGACTGTGTGTCGGTTGTTTCATCTCGTTCTCATCCTGTTCATCAGCGAAGGTCTGGCTCCAGAAAACTCAAGGTGGCAGAACCCGTTCAGCGGCGCTGGCGAAGCCGCCCGCTTCCGCTAATAACTGGCATAATAACAGTTTAGTGCGATTTGGCATTGGCGTGACGAGGGAACGCCCGGTGGCCTGGACGGCGGTGTACAGACACGGGCGGCGGTGCATCGGTGCGCTGCGCCTGGGTTGTGCCCTGGTTGCACGATCGCGGCGCGGCGGACGCCAAATGGGTAATTTAATGAGTTAAAGTCATTGAAATTGTCTATCTAATTCATTGGACATCAAGCTGGCGCCGATCCAGCATAAGCACAAAGAAAACGGGTTCGTTGCCACGCTAGCGGCGGCCGGTGGCGAGCCCAAGGATTCCCACAACAGAGGAGTGCCCAAGTGGAGACAGCAGAAAAGAAGGCCTCGGTGTTGACGCGCACTGAAAACTACCCAGATTTCGCGGGGTCTGCGCGCTGAAAAGTACCCAGGTGATTAACCTCCGCCGCGTCCGTCGAGGAGCGGGGAACAGAGGAGATGATCACCATGAATCTGCTGGGGAAAGTCAGAAGGCTGTACTACCGGGAGGGGCTCACGCTTTCGGAGATCGAGCGTCGCACGGGGCTGACGCGCAAGACGATCCCCAAGTGGTTGAAGGCGCCCGAGGGTGTTGAGCCGAAGCACCGACGCAAGGTCGGCGACACCAAGATCGCGCCGTACGCGGGGCAGCTGGTCAAGATGTTGGAGACCGATGCGCGGCGACCGCAACGGGACCGGCGCACGGCGCTGAAGCTGTTTGCGCAGTTGCAGACGCAGGGGTTCGACGGCGATTACAGCCGCGTCACCGAGTTCATTCGGCGCTGGAAGGCCGAAGGCGGTGCATCGGTCGCGAAGGCCTTTGTTCCGCTGCAGTTCGAGCCGGGAGAGGCGCACCAGTTCGACTGGAGCGAGGAGCATCTGGTCATCGGTGGGGTGTGGCGCAAGGTGCTCGTGGCGCACCTGAAGCTGTGCTATAGCCGTGCCTTTGTCGTGCAGGCGTATCCGACGCAGAGCCACGAGATGCTGTTCGATGCGCACGCGCGGGCGTTTGCCGCGCTCGGTGGCGTGGCCCGGCGCGGGATCTACGACAACATGAAGACCGCCGTCGACCGGGTGAAGAAAGGCAAGGCGCGGGTGGTCAATACACGCTTTGCGGCGATGGCCTCGCACTACCTGTTCGAACCGGACTTCTGCAATGTCGCCAGCGGTTGGGAGAAAGGCGTCGTCGAGAAGAACGTGCAGGATAGCCGGCGGCGGATCTGGCAGGAGGCGGCCGAGACGCGCTTTGGTTCCTTCACCGAGCTGAACCTGTGGTTGCTGGCGAAGTGTCGCAGCCTGTGGCAGGAGCTCAAGCATCCGGAGTACGACCTCAGCCTGGCGGAGATGCTCGAGCGGGAGCAGCCAAGTCTCATGCCGATGATCACGCCCTTCGACGGCTACGTGGAGACCCTCGGCAAGGTGTCGAGCACCTGCCTGGTCACGTTCGAGCGCTGCCGCTATTCAGCGCCGTGCGAGTTGGTGGGGCAGATGGTCGGCATCCGGGTGTATCCCGAGCAGATCGAGCTCGTCGCGCACGACACCGTCGTGGCCCGTCACGTGCGCAGCTTCACGCGCAACGAAGCGCGCTACGACTGGCAGCACTATCTGCCGCTGATCGAGCGCAAACCCGGTGCGCTCAGGAACGGCGCACCCTTCGCCGACATGCCCGCGCCACTGCAGACGCTGCGCGCACTGCTGCTCAAGCGCGAAGGCGGAGATCGGGTCATGGCGAAGGTGCTCGCCGCCGTGCCTCAGCATGGCCTGGGGGCGGTGATCGTGGCGGTGGAGTTGGCGCTCGAGGCGGGCCGTCCCAGCCCCGAGCACATCGAGAACGTGCTCAACCGCCTGAAGTCAGCTCCTGCCACGCCGACCGTCGACACGGTACTGACCCTGAGCGAAACACCGTTGGCAGACCCGCAGCGTTACGACCGGCTGCGTGCGGAGGTGAGCCATGCGTGATGTGCTTGCCGAACTGAAAGCCCTGCGCCTGTACGGGATGGCCGATGCCTGGGCGGAGCTGGTGTCCACGAGTGAGCTCGGGTGTCAGAGTTCGGGTTGGCTGCTCGAGCACCTGCTCGAGGCCGAGCATACCGACCGTCACCTGCGCTCGATCCGCTATCAACTGCAGGCAGCCCGCTTCCCGGTGCACCGGGACTTGGCCGGGTTCGACTTCGAGCAGTCGAAGGTGGAGCGGGCACTGATCCAGGAACTCGCCACGCTCGACTTCACTGCGCAGGCCCACAACGTCGTCTTCATCGGTGGCACCGGCACAGGCAAGTCGCACCTGGCCACGGCGCTGGGCGTCTCCGGGATCACCCAGCACGGCAAGCGGGTGCGCTTTTACTCGACCGTTGATCTGGTCAATCTGCTTGAGCAGGAGAAGGCGGCCGGCAAAGCCGGCAAGCTCGCCTTCTCGCTGCTGCGCATGGACCTGGTGATTCTCGATGAACTGGGCTACCTACCGTTCAGCCAGAGCGGCGGAGCGCTGCTGTTTCACCTGCTCTCGAAGCTTTACGAGCACACCAGCGTGATGATCACGACCAACCTGAGCTTCGGCGAATGGGCGAGCGTGTTCGGCGACGCGAAGATGACGACGGCACTGCTCGACCGGCTGACCCATCACTGCCACATCGTCGAGACGGGCAACGAGTCCTATCGTTTCCGTCAGAGCTCGGCCAGCGCGCGGTCGCGGATCAAGGACCGTGAGCAATCCAAGCGCGGCCCCCTCACCGAGGACGAACCGTTCTGACCCGGCGCCCGCGCAGAGAAGCCCGCTTCGGGCTACGCCCTTCGCGGGCTTCTCTGCGCACACTCGCGGTCAGCAACTCGACTACACTGAACATCGGCTGCTCCATGACGAGCAGCTAAAGTGCCTGGGTAAAATTCAACGCGCACCGCTGGGTAGTTTTAGACGCGCGCCGACACCCCACACTCTGTATCGTCAAACTTGCCGACCGTGTGTTTTCGCCCACCGCAGCATTTCTGGTCAAGACCATGCGTCAGATCGTCAGGCAGAAGGGATTCTCTGACTGAGCCTGTGCCCTGCCCGGACATCAAGCGTGTTTGATGCTCTCCCGGGGCTATTCATCCGAGGATCTTATGAGTTCCAGCGACACCACTTTCAACCGGGTACCGACCGATCTGCGCAAGCTTCAGCATGCGCTCGTGCTGGCAACCGAGGGGAGCTTTGCGCGCGCGAGCACGCAACTGTGTATCACGCAGTCGGCGCTGACCCGCAGCATTCAGGCGCTCGAGCGCGAGATGGGGCTCAGGCTCTTCGACCGCAGTCATGTGAAGGTGGTCCCGACACCGGCCGGCAAGCTGGTCCTTGAGCAGGCCCAGGCGCTGCTGCTCCAGGCCAACAGCCTGGCACGGGATGTTGAACTGATCCGTGGTGCCAATCTCGGCAGCATCACTTTTGGTGCGAGTCCGGTAGCTGCGGCCACCATCATTCCATCTGCAGTTGCCGATATCGTTCAGCAGCATCCGCAGTTGCACATTGCGCTCGAGTGCAGCAGTTCACTCGAGTTGCTGCCGAAACTGCTGAATGAGCAGATCGAATTCTTCGTGGGTAACACCGACCAGTTCGATGACCGTCCAGACGTTTCGATGCAAGCCCTGGCGCGGATCGAGGTACGCTTCTTCGTGCGTGCGGGTCATCCCCTGGCCGCATTCGATGAAGTTGGTCCTGGCCAGCTTGCAGTCTATCCTCTGATATCACCGCGCATGGCGACCGAGAGACTGTCGGTGTTACCCAAGATCTATGGCGCCGGTGATCCGACGGTCCAGTTTGGTCGTTTCGTCTGCGACGAAACCTCCATCCAGAAATCGGTGGCCCTCAACAGCAATGCTGTTCTGCTGACGGCCTGGGGGATCGTGCGCGACGAGGTGGCGGACGGACGGCTCAAGGTGCTGAAGGTGGTTCCGGTGGAGGAACTGGAAACGCCCCTCAAGGCTGCGGTGAGTATCGTCAAACTGTCCGGCCGCAGTTTTTCGCCCACGGCTTAACTGCTGGTCCGGACCATGCGGCGCGTGGTGGGCGAACAGGGGCTGTTCGATTGATCCCGTGGCGCACGCGCTTCCTCGGTTAGTGGGTCTTGATCCAAACCGACTTGGTGTTCATGAATTCTTCGACGTGGGCGGCGCCGCCTTCGCGCCCGAATCCACTCATCTTGTAGCCCCCGAACGGCATCGCTGGGTCCATCTGCTGGTAGCAGTTGACCCACACCGAACCGGTCTTGAGTCCCTTCGCCACCCTGTGCGCATTGGACAGGCTGCTCGTCCAGACGCCACTGCCAAGGCCGAAGGTGGTTGCGTTGCCACGCCTCACAACCTCGTCGATATCGGTGAACGGCATCGCCGCAACCACAGGGCCGAAGATCTCCTCCTTCGCGATCCGCATGTGGTCCGCCACGTTCGCGAATACCGTCGGGCGCAGAAAGTAACCCTCGGCGAGTGCGCCGTCGGTGACGCGCGCTCCGCCGGCTGCAACACGGGCGCCTTGCTCGCGACCGGCGCCAAGATAGCCCAGCACTCGATCCAGTTGCTCCTGCGACACCACCGGTCCCATCTGCGTGGCAGGGTCCATCGGGTCGCCCACTCGAAGCGCGTTGGCAAATTCGGCGACCTTTTCGACGAACTCGTCGTAGATGCTCTGTTCGACGAACAACCGCGAGCCCGCGCTGCAGATCTGGCCCGAATTCGCGAAGATGGCCATCGCCGCGCCGGGTATGGCAGCCTTCATGTCGGCGTCGGCAAATACGATATTGGGAGACTTGCCGCCAAGCTCGACCGTCACGCGTTTCACGTTACCGGCCGAAGCACGAATGATCTTCTGACCGACTTCAGTTGAACCGGTAAACGTCACTTTGTCGACGTCCGGGTGTTCCGCCAAGGCTGCACCGGCAGCACCGAATCCTGGAACGATATTGACCACTCCTGGCGGAATACCCGCTTCCAGACACAACTCACCCAGCCGAAGTGATGACAAAGGTGCCTGCTCGGCGGGCTTCAAGACTACGGTGCATCCGGCTGCAAGTGCAGGGGCAATCTTCCAGACCGCCATGAAAATCGGCCCGTTCCACGGAATGATCGCCCCCACGACGCCCAAAGGCTCCTTGGCTGTGTACGTGAGAATTTCGCCAGGCTGGGAGTTTTCGATCGTGCTGCCATGCACGGCCGTGGCCTGCCCTGCGTAGTAGCGCAGCATGGCCACAGATCGCTGGCGGCGACTTGCCCCCCATGCCACGGGCCCACCCATATCGAGGGTATCCAGCGTGCCCAGTTCATCGCCGTGCTGATCGACCAGATCGGCAAGGCGAAGCAGGGCCACCTGCCGGTCGTAAGGCTTGAACTTCGCCCATTCGCCTTCGAATGCACGACGCGCCGCTTTCACCGCGAGATCGATGTCTTCGGGCGCTCCCTCGGCAACCGTCGCCAACCGTTGGCTGTTGGTCGGGTTGATGGTCTCGAAGGTCCTGCCGGACAGTGCGGGCACATGCTTGCCGTCAATGAGCAACATCTTCGGCTTGCCATCAAGGAAACGGGGATATGTCATCTGAAGCTCCATGGATCGGGATAAGTAGTTGCGACGCCACGAACAAGCTCGGTCTGGTCGCATGTCTTACTGATTGTCTATCATTTATCTATTTTATGTCCATGATTTTGACAGGAAAATTACTTGCATTTATCAGTTAAGATAACAAATAGTCAGCTTAAGTCGATTTCATCGCTACCTGTGGCCAGCATGCCGCGGTGACGCGTTTGGCGCATGCGCTTTCTCGGTGCAAGGCGTGGGCCGGAAGGCGTGGAGCCTCAGATGATGCTTTCGACGATGCCGCCCTCGACCCGCAAGGCGGCGCCAGTGGTGGCACCGGCCTGTCGCGAGGCGGCGTAGACGCAGAGGTTGGCCACTTCTTCCGGGCTGGCGAAGCGCCGGATCAGGCTCGAAGGGCGGCTTTCGCTGAGGAACAGTGTTTCCATCTCGGCGGGAGAAATGCCTCGCCTTGCAGCCATCTGTGCGATGAAGGCGGTGAGGTTTTCGGTGCGGGTAGGGCCGGGCAGAATCGAATTGACGGTGACACCGCTACCTGCCAGAACCTTGGCCAAGCCCCGGGACAAACCCTGCACCGCGGCCTTACTGACGCCGTAGTGGACCATGTCGGCCGGAATGTTTGCCGCGGACTCGCTGGAGATGAACTGAATCCTGCCCCAGGCCCTGGCCCGCATCCCCTTCGCGTAATGGCGTGACAGGCGGATGCCACTGATCAGGTTGATCTGGAGGATTGCTTCCCAGTCTTCGTCGCCGATCTCGAAGAAGTCCCTGAGACCGTAGATACCGAGGTTGTTCACCAGGATATCGGCCTGCGGTTCGGCGCTGATCAAGGCCTGGCAGCCTGCAACGTTGGTAAGGTCGGCGACGACGCCCCTGGCTCGCGCACCGGCCCCGATTTCTCTCAGTGCGGCCAGGGTCGCGTCGACACGGCCTTGCTCGCGGCCGCAGACGACGACGGTAGCGCCAGCATCCGCCAGCCCCCTGGCGATGGCGAGGCCGATGCCACCGGTGGAGCCGGTGACGACGGCGGTGGTACCGGAAAGGTCGATGATCATGATGTGACTCCGTGTGATGGGCGGGGATAGATGCTGGTGGGCGTGCAACGGGTGGTGATGTTCTTTGGTGCCGGTGAACGATGGTGGCTGGTCGGTTTGCATGAACAAGCATGTATTGCATATAATAAGTAATGCTTACTAATTGTGAAACGGCATCATGGAGTCTTCGCGGGAAAGCTTGGGTTTCTTGCTGGCGGATGTGTCCCGATTGATGCGGCAGAACTTTCAGCGCCGTCTGGAAGGCAGTTCGCTCACGATGGCGCAGGCGAGGGTGCTGGTTTTCGTCGCGAGGCGCGAAGGTATTCGGCAGGTCGAGTTGGCCGAGTTGCTTGAAGTACAGCCGATCACCCTCGCCCGATTGGTGGACCAACTGGCGGAGGTCGGGCTGGTCGAACGTCGTCCCGACCCGTCTGACCGGCGGGCCTATCAGTTATTCCTCACGTCAGCGGCGGCCCCTCATCTTGCGGCAATCGAGGAAGTCGGTGCGACTATCCGGGCGGATGCCTTGCGCGACCTCAGTGATGAGGACGCCACCATCGTCATGTCTGCCTTGAGCAGGATGCGCGACAACCTGGGCTCGCGCTAGGCAGCCGCGAAGCGACCTCGTTCCAGGAGCCGACTGTTCATGAGCAACACCCCGAGCGACATGGTCGCAGCCTCGCGCGAAGCCGCACGAACTCGCCTGCGCCTCCTGAGGCGGCTGATGCTGCTGCTGGTCGTTCCATCGGGCATCCTTATTGTCGCAGCGGTCGTCTATCTCAAGGGCGGTCGCTACGTTGAAACCGATAATGCCTACGTCAAGGCGGACAAGGTGCCGATCAGCGCCGCGGTGTCGGGGACGATCCGGGAAGTGCTGGTTGCGGAGAATCAGGTGGTGGTAGCCGGCCAGGCGCTGTTTCGGCTCGACCCCGCGCCTTTCCTGCTGGAAGTGGCCAGGGCGGAGGCCAAGCTGGCACAGGTGCGGACCGATCTGGCTGTGCTCAAGGCGAGTTACCGCGAGAAAGAGGCGGAGATCGCCCTGTCCCGCACAAGGCATTCCTTTGCGCTGAAGGACCAGCGGCGTCAGGCCGACCTGGTGGACCGGAAGTTCATCTCTGCATCCCGCTTCGACGATGCCAACCAGGCAGCGGCCCTCGCCGCACAGGCAATTGGCGCCCTGGAGCGGGAGCTGACCCGAATTGCGGCAGCGCTGGGGGGCAGCGTCAATACCCCTGCCGAAACTCATCCGAGCTATCGCGCAGCAATGGCCGAACTGGAACAGGCCAGACTCGACCTCGCACGGGCCGAGGTTCGTGCCTCAATGCCGGGGACGGTGAGCAAGTCACCCAAGCCCGGGCAGTACGTCGCTGCGGGTTCGATTGCGATGGCACTGGTGGTGACCGGCAACCTCTGGGTCGAGGCCAACTTTACCGAAACGGATCTCACCCACGTTCATCCTGGGCAAGCCGTCAACATTCATGTCGATACTTATCCCGATATCGCCTGGAAGGGCGTGGTGGAGAGCCTGAGTCCGGCAACGGGCGCCGAGTTTTCGGTCATCCCCGCGCAGAATGCGACCGGCAACTGGGTCAAGATTGCCCAGCGCGTGCCGGTGCGGATCAAGCTCGAGGCCACGCCCGAGATGCCGCCGCTGCGCGCGGGCCTGAGCACGATCGTCGAGATCGACACCGGCCATCGCCGCCGGGTGTTCGGTCGCGCGCTCTGAGCCGGGGCGAGGATCGCGGTGACGATTGTCACGCAGTCGGACCGCGCCCGCCGGGGTTTTATCACTGTTTCGGTGATGTTGGCGACCATCATGCAGGCGCTCGACACCACCATTGCCAACGTCGCCTTGCCCGACATGCAGGGGGCGATGGGAGCAACGCAGGACCAGATCTCCTGGGTGCTGACCTCGTATATCGTGGCGGCCGCGATTTTCATGCCGCTGACCGGCTTCGTCACCGCACGCCTGGGGCGCAAGCGCCTGTTCATGTGGGCGGTGGTGGGCTTCACGGTGGCTTCGATGTTGTGCGGAGCGGCACAGAACCTCACCCAGCTGGTGGTCTTCCGTCTGCTGCAGGGCGTGCTCGGGGCCTGCCTCGTTCCGCTGTCGCAGGCGGTGATGCTCGACACCTATCCGCGCGAGCAGCATGGCTCGGCAATGGCGATGTGGGGCGTCGGGGTGATGGTGGGGCCGATTCTCGGGCCCTCGCTGGGCGGCTGGCTGACCGAGTATTACAGCTGGCGCTGGGTGTTCTATATCAACCTGCCGTTCGGACTGCTGGCGTGGTTCGGTCTCGCAGCCTTCGTGCAGGAGACAGCGGTCGACCGCGCACGGCGTTTCGACCTGTTCGGCTTTGCCCTGCTCGCAATTGCGATTGGCGCCTTCCAGATGATGCTCGACCGCGGCGAATCGCTCCACTGGTTTGCCAGCCGTGAGATATGGACCGAGGCGATACTTGCGGGTACCGCGCTGTATCTTTTCGTCGTTCATATCTTCACTCACGATCATCCGTTTCTCGAGCCGGGCTTGTTCCGCGATCGCAACTTCAGCATCGGTCTGGCGGCAATCTTCACTGTCAGCATCATCCAGCTATCCACGATGGCGCTGCTGCCTCCTTTCATGCTCAACCTGTTGGGTTATCCCGTGATCGATATTGGCACCCTGCTGGTTCCGCGCGGCGTGGGCACCATGGTCGGCATGATGGTGGTGGGCAGGTTGTCGGGCAGGGTCGATGGGCGCTTCCTGATCCTGGTTGGTCTTGGTCTGACCAGTTTTTCCCTTTGGGAGATGAGTCGCTTCAACAACGATACGCAAGCCTGGGACATCGTGACCAATGGCATCGTGCAGGGCCTCGGTCTTGGCTTCCTGTTCGTGCCCCTGTCCACCGTCACATTTTCGACCCTGGCGTCGCACTACAGGAACGAGGGGACGTCGCTCTATAGTCTGCTGCGCAACCTCGGCAGCAGTATCGGGATCTCGGTGGGGATTACTTACCTTGCGCAACGCACCCAGGCCAATCACGCGGCCTTCGCCGAGTACATCACCCCGTTCAGTCTTGCACTGAAACAGGCGGTTGAGGCCGGCGCTCACGACCTGAGCACGCCGGAGGGGCTGGTGGCGATCAACAACGAGCTTACCCGTCAGGCCGCCACTCTGGCCTATTTGCAGGACTTCAGGCTCATGATGTGGATCACGCTCGCCGCCGTGCCTTTGGTGCTGCTCTTGCGGATGCCAGCAAGGCACGCGGTTGAAGGTGAGGTGCGTGCCCCGATCGATTGAGCGTGACCATCCGGCGCACTGACATCGACATGTCGACGGCGTCAAGCCTTGCTCACCGACAGCAGTGCACGCAGCGTGCTGATCAGCGCAATCGGCTGATCGAGCATCAGGTGGTGATGCCCGTTCGGAATCGCGATCGGTCCGCGCGCGCTAGGCAGGGCGTCCAGCACCCGTCGGGCGTGGGTCGCGGTGATCAGGGAGCTGAGTTCGCCAAGGATGTAATCGACCGGTGTGGTGATCCGGGCCAGCAGCGCTTCACTATCATGCCGATGGGCGCCGGACTGCTGCAGCCCACCGTCGAACTTCCAGCGCAGGCCTCCTTCGGTTTCGACAAGGGAGTGGCGGAAAACATGGTCCACCGTGCACGCCAGCGGCATGGGTTGGGGCGGCATGAGCCGGTAGCGGGTACGTGCCGTTTCGAGATCGGGGAACACACGGTGGCCGGTAATCCGGACCGGGTCCGTGGGCAGCGGCATGTCGTCGAAGATGAAGAAGGTATCGATTACAACGAGATGACGGATCAGTTCCGGCCAATCTGCTGCGGCGCGAAGGGCGCACAGGCCGCCATAACTGTGCGCCACGACGATGGCCGGACCGAGCCCCAGCGCCCTGATGAAACTCGAAACGTCGCCTGCGAGTACGTTCGCCGTATAGGTCTCGCGCCAGCCGCTGTCTCCCATGCCGGAAAGGTCCATGGCGACCACCCGGTGGGTCGCAATGAAGTAGGGCGCGATGAAATCCCACCAGCGCGCGTGCGCCCTGAATCCATGCACGAAGACGAGCAGGGGCTTGCTCGTCTCGTGCAGGTTCCACGACAGATAGTGCAACTGGTTGCCGTCGGATTCGACGAAGTGCGACTCCGCCTTGTGTCCAATGGCCCAGCGGAACCAGCGGGGCAGTGTGTCGCTGGGAGGCGGGGGGAGCGGTGTCATATGCATGGTGCCCGATTGGGGTTCTTGCAATGGGTCGGAGGGCCGATTCAACGGTTGTAGAGACTCCAGTCCCCGCTGCCTTCGGTACGGGTCCAGCCACTGGAGGCGGTGGTGCCGCCATCGACCGGGATGGTGACGCCGGTCAGGTAGGACGCCATGCCGGAAGCGAGGAAGACGATCACATCGGCGATCTCGTCCACTTCGCCCACACGTTGCAGCGGGATGTAGCGGTCACGCGCCGCGTTCTCCTGCGGGCTGGCAATGGCGGAGACGGCCCGCAGTCCCTCGGTGTCGATCATGTCCGGAGCCAGCACATGCACCCGTATTCCATGATCGGAAAGCTCCAGCGCCATGGTGCGCGTGAAGCTCACCATGGCGGCCTTGCATGCCGCGTAGACCGCGTAACCGGGGGCCGCGCGCAAGCCCTCGCTGCTGGCGATGTTGATGATGGTGCCGCCGTTGCCGCTTGCGATCATCGCCTTGGCTGCACTCTGGGTGGCAGCCAGCATGCTGACGAAGTTGAGGTCGATCAGCCGGCGCCAGCTGTGTTCGGGTTGCGCGACAAAGGGCCGGCGACGGGTGCCGCCGGCATTGTTGACGAGGATGTCGAGGCGCCCGAAGTGTTCTGTGGTGCGCGCGACCGCGCGCTCGATCCGGGCTGTGTCGAACACGTCGGTCTCGACAAACATGGCCTTCCGGCCCAGCGCACGAATCGAGTCGGCGACGCGCTCGCCCCTTTCCGTGTCGATGTCGGCGATGGCGACGTCGCCGCCGAAACGGGCAATATTCATTGCCGCGCCGGCGCCGATACCGTTGGCACCGGCGGTCACGAACGCGACTTTGCCGTCGAGGCGGATCTTCTGTTCAATCATGGTTTCTGGTCTCCGTTGCAGGGTGTCCGGGTGGGGGGGTATGCGGCCAGGCACTGTGGGTGACGGCGCCTGGCCTGCGCTTCAGTCTGCATCGTTGCGGTAGCCGGGAGTGGGCATCCGTTCGTGTCTTCTCATTTCGGCTTGGCGAACATGTCGCGCAGCTTGAACTTCAGGATCTTGTTGAGCGATTCGTTGCGCGGCAACTGGTCGACGATCTCGAGCTGCTCGGGAATCTTCTGCCGCATCGTCCCTGCAGCCTCGAAGAAGCGCACCATCTCGTCGAAACCGAGGGGATCGTCGGGATTGTGCAGCTCGACTACTGCGCACACCCGCTCTCCGCGCTCGCGATCGGGCAGGCCGATCACGGCGACGAAGCCGACCTTCGGGTGCTGGTAGAGGATGTTCTCGATCTCGCGCGCCGAGACGTTCTCGCCTTTGCGGATGATCACGTCCTTGAGGCGCCCGGTCAGCATGATGTGACCGTCGCCGCCGAATAGCCCCAGGTCGCCGGTGCGAAAGAACCCGTCTTCGTCGAAGGCGGCCCGGGTCAGTTCGGGATCGGTGTACCCCTTGCATACCGTTGGCCCCTTGATCCGGATCTCGCCCGGCTCGCCGGGCGCAGCCAGCGTCCCATCGGGACGGACGATGCGGATTTCCATGCCGGCGACCGGGGCGCCGTCGGTGTAAGCGAGTTGCTGGTCGGAATGGCAGGGTGATCCGCCCGCGATCATGGGCGCTTCGGTCATGCCGTAGCTGTGGGCCACGGTACACCCCAGTTCGCGTTTGATCTGGAAGTAAAGCTCTGGCGGTTTAGGAGCCCCGCCACCCGCCAGCACGCGCAGTGTCGGGACGAGGGGCTCGCCGATCCGTTTGCGCTGTTCGGCGAGCCAGGCGAGGTAATGTGCCGTGCTGCCACCGCCGGCGCTTACCCGATGACGCCGGAAGGCGTGCACCGCCTCCGTGGGGACGAATTTCGGCAGCAGCAGCGCCGACATGCCGCTCACGAGCAGCGTGATGATGTACATCGAGCCGCCGACGTGCGCATACGGGAATGCGATCGATCCCAC
Organism: Gammaproteobacteria bacterium; assembly: GCA_034002745.1. Lineage (GTDB taxonomy): Bacteria > Pseudomonadota > Gammaproteobacteria > SZUA-140 > SZUA-140 > JAITWN01. The sequence continues at coordinate 12,227 of JAVEZY010000031.1, read as the reverse complement.
ATCGGCCTGGCTGACGCCCAGCGCCTGTGCAAAGGCACGACCGCTTGCGATCAGGCTGGCATCGGTATGCAGTGCGCCCTTCGGTGCCGAGGTAGTGCCCGAGGTGTAGTAGACCCAGCGTGGCGTGGCGCAGTCCGCAGGCGGGGGCGGCAACGATCGGGTGTCGTCGAGTGCGATCTCGCTTGTCAAGGGCAGGATCGTCGGCGGTGCGGTAAGGGTGTCGCAGATGGCCTGTCCCTGGCTGGCCAGATTGCGATCCGGGTCCTGGGCGGAATCAGGGACGATGAGAAAGGCCGATCGACTCTGCGCGAGGATGGCCGAGACCTCCTTGCGGCCGTAGAGATGGATCACCGGGTTCTGGATAGCACCCAGGCGTGCGAGCGCGACCGACAGCAGCACGGTCGACGCTCGTGTCGGCAGTTGCCAGGTGACCGCGGTGCCGGCGCCGATGCCGCGTGCGTGCAGGCCGGCAGCCATGCGTTCCGCATCATGGGCGAACTCCGCGAAGGTCCAGCTGCGATCGTCGGCATCGATCAGCATGGGGGCGTCCGGCGTGGTGCGTGCGCGCAGTTGCACCAGTTGCCAGAGTGAGCCTGTGTCCGTGAGCGTGTTCGTCGATTCGTATTCCATGGTCTTTCTCAGCAAGGCCGTTTCGGGGCGGTGGCTGCCCTCGTATGGAAACCCGTTCCCAACGCAGGTGGATGGAGCGATCCATCCGGTGTGGTGGCCGGCGCCCGTGTTCGCACAGGGTTTCCACCGTCCAGGCACACTTGGCAAATCTCTGTGAACTGATAATATATCAGTTATAAAGAAATGCTGTCACCTCGAGGGAACCGCTCGCCGTTCTCGATGCGTGTGATGGTGCACAGGAGAAGCCTGTCCAATGAATCTCCACCTGACAGTCGAGCAGCAGATGCTGCGCAGTTCCGTGGCCAGGTTGCTGCAGACCGAGTCCAGTCCGGCACGTGTCCGGCGCGCGGAAGCGGGCGGCTTCGATTCGCGGCTGTGGGCGCAGCTGAATGCCCTCGGGATTGCGGCGATGCGCGTGCCCGAGCATGCGGGCGGAGGCGGGATGAGCCTGTTCGACGCGGCGCTGGTGGCGGAAGAGATGGGACGCTGCCTCGCTTCCGTGCCGTTTGCCGAATCGCTTCCCGCGACCCGATTGCTTGCCGCCCTCGATGGCGAACCTGCCAAGGAACTGCTGGAGGCCGCGCTCGATGGCGGGATCGTGGTGATGTTGCCCCAGGAGTTGAGGCCCGACGAGACGCGTGTGGCCACCGTCGTGGAGGGTGGCGTGGTCCTGGCCCTAGACGGCGGCGAAGTCGTGGCGATCCGGGGGCTGGATGGGAGGCCTGTGCCCAATCTCGGTTCCGGGCCTTTCGCATCGGTGGTGCTGTCAGGGGCGAACGCGGAAGGCGAGCGCCGCGTACTCGCCTCCGGGCGGGCGGCGCGCGCCGCCTTTCTGGCCGCGATCGAGGAGTGGAAGCTCCTCAAGGCGGCCATGCTGGTCGGTGTGGCGCATCAGGCCTTGCAAATGTCGGCGGCGTATGCGGTAGAGCGACACCAGTTCGGCAAGCCGATCGGTTCGTTTCAGGGCGTTGCCCATCCGCTTGCCGATGCCCTGGCCGAAGTCGACGGTGCACGCCTGCTTGTATGGCATGCGATCTCCGCGATCGCTCATGACGAGCACGATGCTGCTGCCCTCGTCTCGATGGCATGGTGGTGGGCGGCGCAGACGTCGGCCCGGGTGGTGGCGCAGGCGCTCCGCACCTTTGGCGGCTATGGTGTGTCGCTGGAGTACGACATCCAATTGTACTACCGTCGAGCCAAGGCTTGGAGCCTGCTGGCAGGCGATCCCCAACTCGAACTCCATGCGGTAGCCGACCGCCTGTGGGGCGGCGGGCCGGCGGTACCGCTGCCGGATGCCGGCGAGGTGAGCGTCACCTTCGGTCTCGGCAAGGCGGCGGATGCGTTCGCAGACGAGGTCCGCCGCTTCTTCGCTGCGAACCTTACGGATGAACTCAAGGCTCATGCGCATCACTCGGTGGCCGGTTATCACCAGGGCTTTCACAAGCAGCTGGCGCAGGCCGGCCTGCTCTTTCCGCATTGGCCCACGGCATACGGCGGGCGGGAGAAGTCGGTGTTCGACGTGGCGGCACTCGAGGAGGTCTTCGAGGAGGTTGGCTGGCAGCGCATCACCGGGCCGGTGACCAACCAGGTGGCTCAGACCGTGATGATGTTCGGGAGCGAGACCCTCAAGCGCGAAGTTCTGCCCCGATTCGCGTCGGGCGACGCAGTGGCATGTCTGGGCTTCACCGAGCCTTCGAGTGGGTCCGATGTGTTCGCCGCACGAACGCGGGCCGAGCGCAGTGGCGATGAGTGGCTGGTGAACGGGCAGAAGATTTTCACCACTGCCGCAGATGTGGCGGGCTACATTTTCCTGCTCGTGCGCACCGCGCCGGAGTTGCCCAAGCACGCGGGGCTGACCTTGTTCCTGGTTCCGATGGATCTGCCCGGCATCGAGATCCAGGCGATACACACCATGCAGGACGAGCGTTCCAACCTCACCTACCTCTCGGAGGTGCGGGTTCCGGACCGGTATCGGATCGGCGAGGTGAACGGCGGGACTGCGGTGATGAGCGCCAGCCTCGAGATCGAGCATGGCGGAAATCAGTATCGCCTCAGCTTCTCCAACATGTACCGGCATGCGGTGGCGTGGGCGAAGACGGCCGTGCGCGACGGCCGGGCGCTGATCACGCAGCCGGATGCAAGGCGCCGGCTGGCGCGGGTGGCGGTACACCAGGTGGTGGCGACGGATCTGTGCTACCGCGCGTTGTGGGCGGCTGCCGACGGCGTGCCCGGCAGGGTGGCGTTCGGGCCCATGTCCAAGCTTTTCAGCACCGAGCATTACCGCGCCGACGCGGCGGATCTGATGGACCTCGCTGCGCCCGAGTCCCTGTTCCCGGGCAGGGACGGGCTCGGTCATGTCGAGATCGGCTATCGCCAGTCGATCGGCATGACCTTGTACGGAGGCACCAGCGAAGTGCACCGCAGCCTTGTGGCGGAGCAAGGACTGGGCATGCCGCGCTCACGTACGTGAGCAATTCGCGCATCGACCGCAGGCTCTTGACCGGGAGCGGACATACAACGAGACACCTCAACGGGAATTACCATGAGTCATGAACATTTCGGCAAAAAAGACTGGTATCGCTTCCTGGCAAGCATCGGTGAAGATCCCGAACGCTCGGGCCTGCATGAAACCCCCGCCCGGGTAGAAAAGGCGTGGAAGGAATGGGCCGCCGGCTATCGGCAGGACCCTGCCTCGATACTCAAGGTCTTCGAGGACGGGGCCGAGGCATACAGCGAATTGATCGTCGTGCGCGGCATCCCGGTCTACAGCTACTGCGAGCATCATCTGGCGCCCTTCTTCGGCAAGGCGACCATCGGCTATCTGCCCGACGGAAAAATCGTGGGCCTGTCCAAGTTTACCCGGCTGGTCGACTGCTTTGCCAAGCGTCTCCAGGTACAGGAGCGGCTCACGACCCAGATTGCCGATGCGATCATGGAACACCTGCAACCCAAGGCCGTCGGGGTGGTGATCAGCTGCCGCCATCTATGCATGGAAAGTCGCGGCATACGCGCGGCCGGCGAGGAAACCATCACCTCTGCACTGTTGGGTGAGCTGCGTCCGAACCTGGGATTGCGCACCGAGTTTCTCTCGCTGGCGCGCGACACCTGACCCTGTCGAACGAGCCCCGTCGCGGAGCTTGAAGATCAACAAGGGCATGAATGGAGTGTTCCGTTCATGCCCTTGCCGGTTTACCGCTTCAGAACCGTCACCACGCAAGCGCCACCGAGGCCGACGTTGTGTTGTACACCAAGGCGGGCATCCTTGACCTGGCGATCGCCGGCCTGACCGCGCAGATGCCAGGTGATCTCCGTGATCTGCGCGAGGCCGGTGGCGCCGAGCGGGTGCCCCTTGGACAGCAGGCCGCCCGAGGGGTTGGTGACCACGCGGCCGCCGTAGGTATTGTCGCCGTCCATCACGAACTTCTCCGCACCGCCTTCGGGGCAGAGACCGAGCGCTTCGTACGAGATCGCCTCGTTGGGCGAGAAGCAGTCGTGCAGTTCGACGAGGTCGATGTCGCCGATGTCGATCCCGGCCTGGGTGTAGGCGTCGGTGGAGGCCTTGCGCGTCATGCCGGCGCCGACCACGTTCATCATGCTGCCGGACTCGAAGCTGGCGGGCGAGTCGGTCGAGAGACCCATGCCGGCGATCTCGACCGTGTTGCTGATACCATGCTCGCGGGCGAACTTCTCCGACACGACGACTACCGCAGCCGCGCCGCAGGTTGGGGGGCAGCACATCAACTTGGTCAGCGGTCCGAAGATGTGAGGGGAGGACATCACCTCTTCCAGAGTCAGCGGCGTGCTGAACAGTGCATAGGGATTCTGCGCCGCGTGTCTGCGCGCCTTCACCGAAATGCGGCCGAATAACTCGGCACCCACGTCGTACTTCTCCAGGTACTCGGCGCCGGCGCCACCAAAGTACTGCAGGCCGGGGGGCACTTCCTCGTCGAAGCCGCGGATGTTCCGGGTAGCCTCGTCAATACGCCAGGTGATCGGCGTGCGCGAGGTGTCCACCGTGAGCGCGCCTGAGCCCATCTGTTCGAAGCCGACCGCCAGCGCGACATCGACCACGCCGCTCATCACCGCCTGGCGCGCGAGATAGAGCGCAGTGGAACCGGTGGAGCACGCGTTATTGACGTTGATGATGGGGATCTGCGTCATGCCCAGGGAATACAGGGCGGTCTGGCCGGAGCAGGTATTGCCGTATACGTAGCCTGCGTAAGCCTGCTGGACCTGGTCGTAGCTTAGTCCGGCATCGCTCAGGGCGTTGCGCGCGGCCTGCGCCGCCATCACGTCGTATTGTTCGTTCTTGCCCGGCTTGGTGAATTTCACCATGCCCACGCCGGCGATAAGTGCCTTGTTGCTCATAGGTCTTTATTCCTGAAGGAGACGCCTTGCAGCGTCGGGAGTGGGCGCAGTTGCGCTTACTGGGCGAAATCCATCACGTTGAGCGCGGCTTCCGGACGGTAGAGCTTGTCCTCGCCGGCTGCGATCGTGTATGCGTCGAGCATCGTGCCTGCACTGCGCAGTCCTTCGGCGGGAACGAGCTTCAGTTCGCGAATGGATTGGCCGGACGCGAAGATGGTGTGGCCGGTGCGCTTTCCCGACAGCTCGCTCACCATGTACAGGAGCACCTCGGCGACATGCTCGGGTGCGAGTTGCTTCTGCAATTCTTCACTCAACAGCGCAGCGGTCAGGGTCGAAGTGGCAGCCGGTGCAAGGGTCCACACGCGCACGCCGAACTTGGCGCCTTCGAGTGCCAGCACATTCGAAAAGCCCCATACCCCGGCCTTGGATGCGGCGTAGTTTGACTGACCAAAGTTGCCGACGATGCCCGAGACCGAGCTGGTATTGACGATCACGCCACCATGGCCGTTTTCCTTCATCCAGGCGAAGACCGGCTTGGTGACCGTGTACATGCTCTTCAGGTTCACCTTCTGGATGATGTCCCAGTCGGCCTCATCCATCTTCAGCAGGCTCTTGTCGCGCAGGATGCCCGCGTTGTTGACCAGGATGTCGACTGCGCCGAAGTGGTCGAGTGCGCACTGGAGCAGACTGTTGCCGCCCTCGGTGGTGGAGATGTCCTGTGTATGCGCGGCGGCGCGCCCGCCTTGGGAGCGGATCTCGGCAGCAACCGCTTCGGCGGTGGACTCGCCTGCTTCGTTGAGGCCGATGTCGTTGATTACGACCGCCGCGCCTTCCCGTGCGAGGCGCTTCGCGTATGTGGCGCCGAGGCCGCGTCCTGCGCCGGTGATGACTGCGACCTTGCCTTCAAGTAGTGCCATATCGGTGTTCCCCTGTTGAGTAGTGGTGGTCCTGCGTGTCCGGGTGCGGGTGCGGGTGCCCGATTGCAGCCGCACGCAATGAGCCGGGAGTGCGCTGCAATCCATGAGGCGACATCAAGAAATAATTAAAAACTGATTGGCAGTCATGAAAAATGTTCTGCTATGATAGCAAAAAACTGACGAAGTGACAGTTTATATGGTGGCCAGGAACGAGCCGCGGAAGGCAGGGCGGGCGTCGCGACGAGGCAGGAAGGAGGTAGAAGTGAGTTTGAATTACGAACTGATCAAGAGCCGATCGAGCGGGCGGGTGGTGCAGCGATACACGAGGAAGGACGCCATCCTGTATGCGCTGGGCGTGGGTGCGGCCACCGAGAATCCGTTGGCGCCCGAGGATCTGCAGTTCGTGTTCGAGCGCAGGTGCCAACTGCTGCCGATGTTCGCCACCGTGATCGCCGGGGACAGCCGCTGGATGGCTGATCCGAACTATGGCCTGAACCTGAACCTGTTCCTGCATGGCGAGCAGTTCCTGACGATCCATCGGCCGCTGCCGGCCGAAGGTACGGTCTTCGGCGTCGAGTCGGTCGACGAGGTCTACGACAAGGGGCCCGACAAGGGGGCAGTGATGTATCTGTCGCGCAGGATTCACGATGAGAAGAGCGGAGAACTGCTCGCGACCACCGGGTTCTCCATCTTCATGCGCGGCCATGGTGGCTTCGGCGGTACGGCCGAAGGGCAGCCGGTGCCGTACCCGATGCCTGCCGGAAGGGATTGCGACGCCGCGGTGGAGCTCGTCACCCGTCCCGAACAGGCCGTGATTTATCGCCTTTCCGGCGACGACAATCCGCTTCATATCGACCCCGAGGTGGCGCGTGCGGCCGGTTTCGATCGGCCCATTCTCCATGGCATGTGCAGTTATGGTGTGGCGGGGCGGGCCATCCTCAAGTTGCGCTGCGGATCGGACGCCAGCCGGTTGCGCAAGCTCAACGTCCGGTTTGCAAACCCCGTTTTCCCGGGCGAGACCCTGCGCACCGAGGTGTGGGACGTCGAACCTGGCAAGGTGGCCTTCCGGGTCAAAGTGGTCGAGCGCGACGTGATCGCCCTCAATAACGGCTATGCCGAATTCCTCGCCTGATGCGCTCTATCGGAGATAGATCAATGAACTACACGGAAATTACGTACGAGGTGCTTGGCCCGGTGGCGCGGGTCTGTCACAACCGGCCCAAGCAGGCAAACGCGGAATCCGAAGCCCTGCTGGCCGAACTCGATGACGCGCTGGAGCGCGCCAGGCGCGATGACAGCATTCGTGTGCTGATTGTCGGCGGCGTGGGCAAGCATTTCTCCGCGGGCCACGATCTGACCGATCCGACGTCCACGCGTGCCCGTCTCACTGCCGCCGAGGAGATCTGGCAATGGGAGAGCGAGCACTATCTTGGCAATGCGCTGCGTCTCTGGGACTTCCCGAAACCGACCATCGCGCAGGTGCAGGGTGCCTGCATAGCCGCCGGTTTCATGGTGGCCAACATGTGCGACCTGATGGTCGCCTCGGACGACGCCTATTTCAGCGACCCAGTGAATCACAGCCTGGGCGCGGCGGCAGTCGAGGTGCTGGTGCATCCATGGGTTCTCGGCCTGCGCAAGGCGAAGGAATTGCTCTACACCGGGCAGCGGATCACTGCGGCCGACGCCAAGCAGTGGGGTATGGTCAACCATGTCGTGCCGCGTGCCGAACTTGAAGATTTCACCCTCAAGCTGGCCAACCAGATCGCGGCAGCGCCGCCGATGAGCATGCGCATGCTCAAGCGCTCGCTGAATCGCACCGCCGACATGATGGGATTCCGCAATTCGATCATGGCCCACTTTGATACGCACCAGCTTAGCCACGCCAGCGAAGAGCACAAGGCGATCGTGGAGGCCGGCATGCAGGCGTCGATGGCGGCTGCCAGGAAAACCCAGGGCGTGGCCTGAACGCGTCCTGATTGCCGGGTGAGGAAACCACGTCGTGCCGATCGACTATAAAAAACTGATTCAGTGGCACTTTTCGCCGCTGACCCGCCGCTATACTCGAAACGAATCGATCCGCTTCGCCAGGGGGTTCGGCGCCGGTACCGGGGAGGCCATGCGGCAGGACGACGCGGCCTTTCTCGATGGCACCGCGGCCCTGCCGATGAACGCGGTTGCGTTGGCTGACGGGGAGTTCTGGCAGATGCACCCGGAAACGGGCATCGATTGGCGCCAGATCGTTCACGCCGAGGAAGGGATCGTCGTGCATCGGCCGTTGCCGCCCGAGGGAGTGGTGGTGGTCACCCAGAGCGTCGAGGAGATCTTCGACCGCGGGGTGGGGCGCGGTGCGGTGATGGTGCAGAAGCAACTGCTGAGCAGCGAGGATGGAACGCCGTTGGTGGCCATCTCGGTTACCACGATCCTGAAGGGCGATGGCGGATTCGGCGGCAAGCCGTATGCGCCGGTCAAAGTCGAGGTTCCGGAGGATCGGGCGCCGGACGCCACGATCGAAATCCGGACGCCGCACGACGATGAGAATGCCGTTTTTCGTCTGAGCAAGGAAATCGCGGCGGCTTCCGATGTCGGAGCCGGTAAGTCGATGATGCGCGGCCTCGGATGTTTCGGGCTCGCGGGGCGGGGCATATTGAAGCTGGTGTGCGATAACGACCCGGTCCGGCTCAGGAAGCTGGCCGTGCGTTACGTCGGCCCGATGTTCACCGATGAAACGATGCAGATCGAACTTTGGCACCAGGCGCCGGGCGGTGCCGTGTTTCGCATGAGATCGCAGGAGCGCGGGGCGCTTGTGCTGAACAATTGCCTGGTGGAGTTCGAGCCCTGACATTCTGCGTATTACGATGCAGCAAGGCTCGGCGGGCCGACCCGTCGCAATGACAACGAGTTACCCTTCGGGGGATAGGAGAAGACAATGGAAATGAACGACATGATCCTGATCAGCGTGGACGATCACGTGATCGAACCGCCCGATCTGTTCAAGAATCACATGCCGGCTTCGCTGCTCGACAAGGCTCCGAAGATGTCGAGCATGCGCGGTGGGCAGGATTCGTGGGTGTACGAGGGCCGTTCCGTGCCGAACATCGGCCTGAATGCGGTGGTCGGTCGCCCGCCCGAGGAGTATGGCTGCGAGCCTGCTGCGTATTCGCAGATCCGCAAGGGCACCTATTCGCTCAAGGAGCGCATCGACGACATGAACGTCAATGGCGTGCTGTCGGCGATCTGCTTCCCGACTTTCCCCATGTTTGCGGGTACGTTCTTCCTCAGTGCAACCGACAAGGAACTCACCAAGGCGGTCGTCAGCGCCTATAACGACTGGCACATCGACGAGTGGTGCGGTGGTGCGCCGGGGCGCTTCATTCCGCTGGCCATCCTGCCCTTGTGGGATATCGACGCCTGCGTTGCCGAAGCCAAGCGGGTGGCTGCGAAGGGCTGCCGCACGATTTCCTTCCCGGACGTTCCGTCTGCCAAGGGGCTGCCCAGTATCCACTCCGGCCACTGGGACCCGCTGTGGAGGGTGCTGGAAGACAACAACATCGTCCTGAGCGTACACATTGGCTCGGGCGCGGCGGCACCGTACCCGGCTGCCGATGCGCCGATCGACGTCTGGATCGTGAACATGCCGATGTTCATTGCCAATGCGACTTCCGAGTGGCTGTTCTCCGATACCTTCAAGAAGTTCCCCAACCTGAAGATCTCGCTCTCCGAGGGCGGTATCGGCTGGGTGCCCTACCTGCTGGAGCGGGCAGACTTCACCTACCAGCATCACAAGGCATGGACGAATGCCAATTTCGGCGACCTCCTGCCGAGCGAGCTGTTCAAGCGCAACTTCATCACCTGCTTCATCGATGACAAGTTCGGCCTGCAGAACACGCAACATATGAACCTCGACAAGATCACCTGGGAGAACGACTACCCGCACTCGGATTCGCTGTGGCCGAATGCACCCGAGGCGCTGTGGCCGACCATCAAGCATCTGCCAAAGGAGTCGATCGACAAGATCACCCACCTCAATGCGATGCGCGAGTTCGGTTTCGATCCGTTCAAGGTGCTGAACCGCGAGGACTGCACCGTCGGTGCGCTCCGTGCTAAGGCCAAGGATGTCGATGTGAGTCCGATAGCCAACCAGGGCGGACACAATCCGTCCAACCGCGATGGCCGGCCGGTCACCAGCGGCGATGTGGCGAAGCTGTTTGCAGCCAGCTCGTCGAACAAAGACCTTGCCGGGGCCAACTGAGCGTATGGCTACCGAGGTGCCGGAGCGACAGGCGGTCATCTCCGGGGTCGGCCAGTCCGCCGCGGGCCGAAGACTTGGCCGCGGCGGGCTGGATCTTACGCTGGAGGCGGTGCTGGCGGCGCTCGATGATGCCGGACTCGACCGCAGGGAGATCGACGGGATTTCCTGCTGGCCGGGCGTTCAGCCCGGTCTGCCCGGGTTCTCGCCGGTGTCCGTGGGGCAGTTGAAGGACTCGCTCGGACTCAAGCTCAACTGGTATAACGGCGGCATCGAGTCGACTCAGCTGAGCGGGGTGCTCAACGCATGCATGGCGGTTGCGTCGGGGCAGGCCAGACACGTCATCTGCTTCAGGACGGTGACCGAAACCTCTGTCCCTGCTTCGGCACGTCCGGCACCGACTGGCGCGCCTGCCCGCGTCACCGGGTTCATGGAATACCTGGCTCCGTTTCTTGCACCATCGGGTGCGAACTGGGTGGGGATGATCGCCAGCCGTTACTTTGACGAGTTCGGAGCGACGCGCGAACAGTTGGCGCAGATCGCGCTTAATTCCCGGCGCAACGCTGGGCTTAATCCACGTGCGGTTTACCGCGATCCGCTCACGCTCGACCAGTACATGAATGCGCGAATGATCTCGACGCCCCTGTGCCTGTACGACTGTGACGTGCCCATTGATGGTTCGATCGCGGTCATCGTGTCGCACCGGGATACGGTACCCGATCTCAAGTCCAGGCCAGTCCGGGTCGAGGCGATGTCGGGTGCGCTGCACACGCGCGATAGCTGGGACCAGTTGGACGATCTCACGCGTTTCTCGGCGGAAGCCGCCGGCAAGCGGTTGTGGAGCCGGACCGACCTCAAGCCTGCCGATGTGGATGTCGCCCAACTCTATGACGGGTTCAGCTTTCTGTCATTGCTGTGGCTGGAGGCGCTGGGTTTCTGCGGGCGTGGCGAAGCAGCGGAGTTTGTCGGCGATGGCCGCCGCATCGCACTCGACGGTGAGTTGCCGCTGGCCACCGGGGGTGGTCAGCTCTCGGGCGGACGGCTTCACGGCATGATCCACGTTGCTGAGGCTGTCATCCAGTTGCGTGGCGAAGGCGGTGCGCGCCAGGTGCAAGGCGATCCGCGCGTAGCCGTGGTGTCGAATGGAGGCGGACCGATCGCAGGCGCGATGCTGCTGGTACGCGACTAAGGTGGTTTGATCTGGAGACGATGGCAATTGCGGGCGTTCTCGGACTCGCTGCTGTCGTTCTCTTGCAGGGCACAGGATGGATGGTGATCGCCAGAGCGGTCGCGTGGCAGGTGGCGTCCATGCCAGAATAATGACATAGGTATGGTTGCCTGCAGCAGGTGAGAGCCCGCAGCAGGTGATTTCGGGGATAAAGGCACGCAATGCTTACCGAGACTCAGATGCAGACCGCACTGCAGGCTTATCTTGAGGCTCTGAATGCGGGAGATGCTGAGGCGATCGTGGACCTCTTCGCTGACGATGCAAGCATCGAGGATCCGGTAGGGCTGGGGGTGAAGAAGGGGCGGGAGGCGCTTGTCGCGTTTTACCGTAATGCCGTAAACACCGGTGCAAGGTTCCAGCTCGATGGGCCGATTCGTGCATCCTTTTCGAATACGGCGGCGATGGCGATTTCTGTCGTTGTCGCTTTGCGTGGCACGCCGGTGCGGATAGACATCATCGAAGTAATGAACTTCGACGAAGCCGGCAAGATCTGCAGCATGCAGGCGATCTTCGGCCGTTCGAATATCGAGCCGCTTTGACGGAGAGGATGAAGGGCCGCCTCCAGCCTATTTGGCCGAGTGGTTTCAGGCTGGCCTTTTCCAGTGCAACGCAGAATAGACGGCGACCGTCACCGGGATCGATCGGCCATATCCGTGCGGGGATGCTTTCTTGGGAGCGAGAATGGACGTCAGAATCCTGGAAGGACGCAGATGACCTGCTCCCCATTTTCAGTGCCAGGGTGAAGTTAGTAGAGTCCGTTTTCAGCAAGGAGAACGGACGTGAAGAAGCGGTTTTCGGAAGAGCAGATCATTGGGTTCCTGAAGCAGGCTGAGGCGGG
>JAVEZY010000030.1:0-35606 GCA_034002745.1 Gammaproteobacteria bacterium | reverse complement strand
GATCCCGATGCGGGGCCCATCGGATGCCGGCGCCCGCCGTCTGGCAGCAAACAGGGTCTGACCCTGCCCGCCTTCACTCCCCGAACGGGGGCCCGGGACGCACCCGGGCACCGAACGCGGGAACAGTAAACTTGGGAGTCGGCCTGTAAGCCGGGTTCTGTCGTGAACAGTCATTCATCTGGGACGCATGTCACCACGCGCCTCTAGCAACCTACCCGGGAACGGCGCGGGCCACGCCATCGTTCCCCTATTTGGTCTTGCTCCGGGTGGGGTTTGCCGTGCCACTGACGTTACCGCCAGCGCGGTGCGCTCTTACCGCACCATTTCACCCTTACCGGCGCCGAAGCACCGGCGGTATCTTTCTGTTGCACTTTCCGTCGGCTCGCGCCGCCCAGGCGTTACCTGGCACCCTGCCCTGCGGAGCCCGGACTTTCCTCCCGCGGCACGCCGCGAGCGACTGTCCGGCCGACTCCCACGGTCCAAAGTATAGGTACCGGCGCGGAATTACAAGGACCGGTGCTGGCGAGCCAACTCCAGATCCTTGAGCATGCGGGCATCCGAAACCTCCATGCATCCTTACTTTATTGCGCTGGAATGTCTGTTCCGTGATGTCATGCCGTCGATACAGCTCCCGGACCGTTGCTTCGGTCGGCGTCGAACTCCCGGAGAATCCGGACGATCTGCTCCTCGGTAAAATGCTTTTTCATCTGCAAGCCTCCCTCAGTTAAACTAGAGGACTCACAAATTGATAGACCACAAATTATCGGCTCAGGCCACTGCACCGCCGGAGTTAAAGATCGCCACAACCTGGGACTCGATAGCCGGGGCCTTCATTATAAGGCATTGGAGGCGGCACTTCCGTTCTATCAGATTTATGGCGACAGGAAGCTGGGCCGCGGAAACTTGCTAGTAGGTTTCGAGAACGCGTCGCTATATCGAGCTCCCCTGCTAACCCTTATTTCGTCCCAATATCCAAATAACGGCCCAGTCCCTGGATTATCTCCATATTCCCATCCTGCGAAAGACACCCGCTCATCCCCTATTGTCGAGAATATTACTCCAGAAAAAATAGTTGGCTCATCGATAACAGGTGTGCCATTGAAGTAGACAATTCCACGATCTCTTATCCTAACCAAGGCGATGTGCTCAAACCCGACTTGAAAATAATTGTCAATGTTAGGCCATATCTTTGAACTCTCTACACTTGTAGATCCGACTCTCAGTTGAATCCTACTGTAGCCACTATCCCATTTGTATTGCACGGCCCAATGATCAGGATCCCCTAAGGGCAGATTATTAGTAAATATCGGATTAGGCGTAGGCGCTGGGCCGTAAGTATGAATAAACGCCTCCACAGTGAACGCCTGATCTCCTAACTTGAACACCTCATCTTCTGCGTAAAAATATGAAGCGTCGGCCATATCTCCATAACTTGAGAAGACATGTATTAGACCGTCGAATAGCCCCGGAATATTGCTTGGCAATACATCCAATTTCCAACTGGCAGCGGTCACAGTATGTCCATAAGTGCTCTCATCGATGATTGGGTCTGTCCAATGATCTACGTCAGCTCCGATAAGCAGAAGGGGCTCAAACCACATATAATCGATCGCTTGAGCAAGAGCGGTATCTCCGACCCCCATTGCAGATGACGCCGCCACTTTGATATCGTCGCTTCGAATTTGATCGTCATCTCCCTCATCAATAACCTGAGAAATCTGCAATGCCAGACGCAAAAGTCGCTCAATCGAGGCCGCGTTAGTATTTCTCAAGCGATACATGAAGTTCCCTACCGACAGACCTCTGGCGTGGAAAGGATGTCGTTCGTCGTCTAGCAACGACCAGTCAGCGGATACAGTAAGATCTCTAACAGCTCCGCCAGGAAGCTCTCCGAGCAACCATGCATCACTCCCGATGTCACCAGAGTATGTAGTAAGCTCTGAATACAGCGAAGCTATAACATCCGCTAATCCCTCCATGATGGCGTAGCCTGTGTAATCAGGAGGGCTAGCGGCAGCGGCTGTCACCGCACTAGTAAAAAATGTCGGGTTATAAGCCGTGAGATATGCGTGTGCTAGCTCGTGAGCAACTATATCTGGATACTGACTTATACCGGGAGAGAATACCAATGTAGCGATATCTGCATCCCAATAGGCCAGGTAGTCTTCTGCCGCGTCAGACTCCGCAATCAACGCAATCGGATCATTCATGTTGTCACAGCAAATGCCTCCGGCGTAAGTGTTCCACAGGCCTCTCAGCTCGGAAATATAGTCCTTAGGCTTGGAGTATTCAGGTTTAATTGGATTTGGCGGGGTACAATCATCAATATCAACGGAGACACAAACGTGACCCGATCCTGTATCCTGCCACACCATCGTAGTTTCCGGACCAACTTCAACTGGAGCGGTATATGGTGGTTTAGGCTTGTAGATATTCGCCAAAAACGGAATTTTGGTTGACGCTACGATCACCTCGCCATTATGAAGATTGACACTAACAATATATCCCTCGCTCCTACCCTCGGCCGATTTCACCCTAAATGTCGAGTACAACATCGGAGAAAGGTTATGCTTTGACGTCACCGCGTAACCAAAGAAGTAGCCCCACTCTGATTTCACGATGTCATTTCGACTAAAACCTCTCTTAACGAGTTCCTGGATGCCCAACTCCAAAGCCTGTTCTTCCGTATCAACTATCGGCGGTTCTCTGGAGATCCACGTCTCATCAGCGATCATCACTTGGAGGGTTACTATTCTCCCGTCGCTTGAAACTTCAAGTATGTTCTCTTTCCTAAGAGGCAGCCCCCGCAGCATCTGACGAAACTTCACCCTGTGGAACTTCCCTTTTTCCGGGTCTCCCCAGGATTCCCTCTTTGTGACTTCGAACACCTCGTCCCCTGTAGCGTCCGTCAGTGGAGATAGCTTGGTTACCAAGTCAGCAATCGCCGCGCCATCCAATGTCTTTGGTCGCTCGACGCGAACTCCTCTTAATCCGGAATCTGTCCCCTTAACGATTACCATTGAACCCTGATTGTGATACCTGAACGGCTGATAGAGAGCCAAAGCCTCCACCCTGCTATGAGCCTTCTCAATCGCCTTGACCGATTCCGAAACGGAGGCGCGCTTTGAAAGCTGTATTGTCGGGCTCTGTATTTGAAAAACAGCCAAGAGGTCACCCGCACCAAGCGGGAGTAAGCGGTAAGCTAATCCATCAACGCTCACCGTACCCGCTATCAGCCCAGAGTCGACATCAAAAGAAAATCGCGCATAGGATCCGGGATAGTTAACAATAACGAACTCGGCATGCAGGTATCCTGATTGATCATCTCCAACCAGTGCCATCGGGTACAAGACAAACAATTCATTCCCCATTTCTAGAGAAGCATGACGCTTCCCCTCAGGTAGAGATAGCTTCGGACTAATATGCGACCCATCTCGCCGCAACAGCACTGAAGGATGGAACTCGATAATATCCACGGCCTTCGCCCCTAAGCCATCCAATCCTCCAATGAGCTTCGCCGATGACTTATCTGAGCGTGCCTCCGCCAATGGGATGGTAGTGTCCTCTGTATACGAATAATCGACACTTCCCATATCTGGGGTTCGTAGGTCCTTGAAGGTTACAGACGCATACGCCGATACGGATGCGTACGCCATGATCAAAACGACAACTCTACATACGCTAAGGAATGTCATGATGGATCCCCTCGTCCCGAGACATTCAGTTCGGCATCACTTCGCCACTTCACACACCGAGAAATACTATATCTGCCGAGCTCCCTCGCCAGAATGGAGAATCTGTGTGCTATTGCAATTACCAAGAAGTGTTACACTCGGCCTACCCGTGTGATGCGTCCATCCGGGTCGTACTCGTAGCACACCGCCCCTTTGCTGCCGGTGTAGATGATCCAGGTGACACGGTCCTGATAGTTGTAGGAGAAGTGCAGCAGCGCCCCGAAGGCGCTCACCGTCTCCTGGCGGTCGAAGTCGTCGTAGCTGTAGAGCTGGCCGCCGCCCGGGTAGGTCTGGCGCTCGAGCTGGTCGGTGAGGTCGTCGTAATAGTAGTTGAGCTCCGAAGGCGTGCCGCCGGTGTCGATCACTACCTTGCTTAGGCGGTTCACCGCATTGTAGTGGTAGGCGATGGCGATGCCGTTGGGCTCGGTGCGGGTGACGATGCCGTTCGGGACGTCGTAGTTCCAGGTGGTGTAGATAGCGGCCTGGACGCTGAAGGGAACTGAAACAAGGCTGGCAAAGGCGAAAATCAGAATCCAGATGACATGTCTGCTTCTTGTCGGTATCACCGACCGCCCCCTCTGAAAATTTCAGATCATCGCTTTTATTGCTTTCGATAATGTGCGGTAATGCGCCACCATGCAGGTATAGACACAATTAGCATGGGGAAACCGTGTGGGCAAGAAATACTTTGCTCAATGATTTCCGACAGTTTTGCTGCGAAATCGAATTACCAGGATATGCTTTGCATTCTTACCCGCATCAATTGAAGCACCCTGTTGTATAGGTACTACATGTCGGCTTGGCAAGTTCAAGTTACGGTTGGCCGTGATGCTTGTAGCGTATCATTGGCCATCATCCGACCTGTCCGTACCCTTCCCCTCCACCCCCCACGCATAAAGCACATTCCGGCTCACCCCTGTCAGCCGCGACGCAAGCGCCGCCGCGCGCTTCAGCGGCAGTTCCTCCAGCAGCATTTCGAGCACCCGGCGCGCCTCGGCCTCGTCGGCGCCGGCGGCCGGCGCGCCCTGCACCACGATGACGATCTCGCCGAGCTGCTGCTCGCCGTCGCCGCGCACCCAGGCCGCGAGTTCGCCCAGTGGCATGCGGCGCACGGTCTCGTGCAGCTTGGTGAGCTCGCGGCAATAGCTCGCCTCGCGCGCGGCGCCGAACGCCTCCGCCATCGCCCGCAGCGCGTCGGCGACGCGATGGGGCGCCTCGAAAAAGATCAGCGTGCGCGGCTCGGCGGCGAGCTCGGCGAGGCGCGCGGCGCGTGGCCCGGCGCGCGGAGGAAGAAAGCCTTCGAAGGCGAAACGATCCACGGGCTGCCCACTGGCGCACAGCGCGGCGACGATGGCGGAAGGGCCGGGCACCGGCACCACGCGCACGTCCGCCTCCTGCGCGAGACGCACCAGGTGAAAACCGGGATCGCTGATCAGCGGCGTGCCCGCGTCCGTCACCAGCGCCACCGCCGCGCCGCCGCGCAGGCGCTCCAGCACGCGCGGCGCCTGCGCGCGTTCGTTGTGCTCGTGCAGCGCGACCATGGGCGTGGCGATGCCGTAGTGGCGCAGCAGGCGGGCGCTGTGACGCGTATCCTCGGCGGCGATCACGTCGACTTCCGCGAGCACGCGCAGCGCACGGGCGCCGATGTCGTCGAGATGACCGATCGGCGTGGCGACGATGTACAATACCCCGGATTCGGCCTCAGACACCGATTGACACCCCTCATACCCGCTTGGATACTGGATCTCCATGCTTTCCCGCCCCGCTACAGCACGATCTCCGGGTTTCCGTTTCCTGCGCCTGCGGCCGCGGCATGCGGCGCTGATCATAGCACTCGCGCTTGCCGGCTGCGCGGCGGTGCCGCCGCAGACCGGTCTTCCGGGCACTGATAGCCAGCTTCTCGCGCGCGCCGAACAGGCACGCGAACGCGGTGAACACGAAAGCGCGGCGCACCTGTACATGCAGCTCGCCCAGCAATCCTCCGAATTGCGGCGGGACGCATTCCTGCTCGAAGCGGCCGCGGTGTTGCTCGACGGGAATCAATTCGCATCGGCGCAACAGGTCTGGTCGGGCATCGATCGGAACCGGCTCGGCGGCGCACTCATGGTGAGAGCGAGCATCGTGGAGGCGAGACTGGCGCTGGCGCAGAACCGCGTCGGCGACGCGCTGTCCGCTCTGGAGAACGAGCCCACCGTCGCCGTATCCGACGCCTGGCGCGCGGAGATCCACGAACTGCGGGCGCGTGCCTGGCTGCGCAGCGGTCGCGGACTCGACTCCGCACGCGAACGCTCGCTGCTCGATCCGCTGCTGCGGGACGAAGAGACGAAGCGCGCGAACCAGCATCAGCTCTGGCAGGCGCTCGGTTCCGTGTCCGATGCCGCCCTGCAGGCCGAATCCGGCGCCCCGACCGACGAATTTTCCGGTTGGCGCGAGCTTGCCCTGATCGCCAGAGCCGCACAGAGCGGCATTGCCGACGCCGCGACCATGATCGCCGACTGGAACGCGCGCCATGAAGGACATCCCGCTTCCCGGGAGATCGTGGAACTGGTGATCGCTCTGCAGCGCCAGCAGCAGGTCCGCCCCACGAGGATTGCCGTCCTGCTGCCGCAGAGCGGCCCCGCCGCCGAATGGGGTCGCGCGGCGCGGGATGGGTTTCTTGCCGCGCATTATCAGCGCGACAATCGCGCCTATCAGCCGAGCATCCGTTTCTATGACACGGCTGGCGATGCCGATCAGGCCGCAGCAGCCTATCGTCAGGCGATCGCCGACGGCGCCGAGTTCGTAGTCGGGCCGCTCACGCGCCAGGCGGTCACCCGTGTTGCGGCGGAACGCAGCACCACGCCCACGCTGCTCCTCAACTATGTCGAGAGCCACGCGCGGACCGACAACCGGCCGCTGTTCCAGTTCGGCCTGGCACCAGAGGACGAAGCACGCCAGGTCGCCGGGCGGGCATGGCTCGATGGACACGACGGTGCGCTTGCGCTCATACCGGAGGGCGAATGGGGACAGCGGGTGCTGGAAGCGTTCCGGGACGACTGGGAAGCGCTCGGTGGTACCGTGCTCGAAGTGCGGACCTATCCCGCCGAGAACAACGATTTCTCCGAGCAGATCCGCGCTCTGCTGGACCTCGATGACAGCGACCGGCGGCGCTCGGAGCTCGAAACCGCGCTGCAGCGGCGCCTGCAGTTCGAGCCGTACCGGCGCCGCGATGCCGATTTCATATTCATGGCCGCGTTCCCGCGCCAGGCCCGACTGATCAGGCCGCAGCTGCGCTTCCACTATGCGGGCGATCTGCCGGTGTACAGCACCTCGCACGTGTTCAGCGGACGGGTGGAGCGAAGCGCCGACCGCGACATCGATGGCGTCATCTTCTGCGACATGCCCTGGATCCTCGCGGCCGACGATGCTGCCCGCCGCGACATGGAACGATTGTGGCCGGAGGCCAACGGACAGCAGATCCGGCTGCACGCGCTCGGCGCGGACACCTATGAACTGATTCCGGCACTGGCCACGCTGCGGCTGTTCCGCTACGAACGGTTCATTGGTCGTACCGGGACGCTGGGTCTGGATGAGCGCAACAATGTGTTCCGCGAATTGCGCTGGGCGAGCTTCGGCAGCGGAGTGCCTCATGCCTACGACTGAGACGTCGCCGTCACGATGAACGGACCGCGGCGCACGGTGGACATCGGGCGCGCCGCGGAGGAAGCGGCGGCGGAATTCCTGCGCAGCCACGGCCTGCGCGAAATCGGACGCAACTTCCGCTGTCATGGCGGGGAGATCGACCTGATCATGCGGCACGACGAATATCTGGTTTTCGTCGAGGTGCGCTACCGCAGCAGCCGACGCTTCGGCGGCGCGATGGAAAGCATCGTTGCCAGCAAACAGCGCCGCCTGCTCCACGCCGCGCAGCGCTATCTCCTGCAACACAAAGGGGGAATGCCGCCGGTGAGGTTCGATGTGATCGCGGCCAGTCCCGACGTGGACGGACTGCATTTCGACTGGATCGTCGACGCCTTTCGCGTCGATGAAGGATGGGGACGATGAAGAGGACGATAGGGACGAGTGCCGGCCTGCTGCTGATCGCGGGTCTTCTGCTGCAGGGATGCGCCGCGCCGCTGCTGGTCGCCGGCACGGCGGCGGGAGTGGCCGGCACGGCGGTGGTCGCGGAGCGCCGGCCGCCAGCGGTGGTGCTCGAGGATCAGGGCGCGGAGATGCGGGTCATGAACGCCATCAACGGCGATCGCGCGCTCGCCACCGACGTGAACGTGTCGGCCACCAGCTATAACCGCGTCCTGCTGCTCACCGGACAGGTGCCCGATGAAGCGGCACATGCACGCGTGCTGGCGCATGTGCGCGCGAACGCCAAAGCGGCGAGCGTGCATGATCATCTCAAGGTCGGCGCACCATCCCTGCTTGCGCAGCGAACACGCGACACCCGCACCACCGCGCGCGTGAAAAGCGCGTTGCTCGGAGAGGATGGAATTCCCGGTGTCCACGTCAAGGTCGTTACCGAAAGGGACATCGTTTACCTGATGGGCCGCGTCAGCCGTGAGGAAGGCCAGCGTGCCGCCGCCATCGCGCAGCGCGTGGACGGCGTGAGAATGATCGTGCTGGTCTTCGAGTATCTCAGTTGAGCCGGATCGACGCCCGGGTGAAGGATGCGCTGGCGCAGCTGCTCGGCGACAGGCTGCTCACCGATCCTGCGGACTGCTGGCCCTACGGCTACGACAACAGCAGGCGTCACCGGCTGCCTGATGCCGTCGCCTTTCCCGAAACCCATGAAGAGGTGCTGGCGCTGGTCCGCCTGTGCAATCGGCACGATGTGCCTCTGGTACCGCGCGGGCGTGGCACCGGCACCACCGGCGCCGCGGTACCGGTCCATGGCGGCCTGGTCGTATCCACCGAACGCATGACCCGCATCCTGCGTTTCGCACCCGGCGACCGGCTGATGGTGGTCGAGCCCGGCGTCACCAACCAGGCGGTGCAGGATGCAGCGGCCAACGCCGGTTTTTTCTGGCCGCCGGATCCGACCAGTGCCGCCTTCTGCACCATCGGAGGCAACCTCGCCTACAACTCGGCGGGGCCACGGGCGGTGAAGTACGGCACGCCTCGGGAGAACGTCCTCGGCCTGCGCGCCGTCACCGGCGGCGGCGAGGAAATCCGCACCGGTGTCGGCACCAGCAAGGGAGTGGTCGGATACGACCTGACGCGACTGCTGATCGGCTCGGAGGGCACGCTCGCGATCATCACCGAAGCCACCCTGAAACTCACGCCTCTGCCCGCAGGACGCCGCACGCTGCAGGCGGTCTACGATTCCATCCATGCCGCGGCCACGGCCGTATCGGCGATCATGGCCCAGCCGGAAACACCCTGCGCACTGGAATTCATGGATGCGAGCGCGATCGAGATGATCCGCGACTGGTCGGACGCAAAGTTGCCGGAGAAGGCGGGCGCACTGTTGATGATCGAGGTGGACGGCGCCGAGAGTGCATTGGATGCGGCCGTCGAAGCGGTGCGAAACGCCGCCACGGTCGATGGACTGCTCGCATTCGCGGCGGCAAGGGACGCTGCGGAGACCGCCGCGCTCTGGGCTACGCGCAAGGCGCTGTCACCCGCCTTGCGCAAGGTGGCGCCGCGCAAGATCAACGAGGACGTGGTGGTACCGGTTTCGCGCATTCCGGAGCTCATCACCGGCCTGGAAGCGCTGTCGGCGCAGAGCGGCGTGAAAATCGTCAATTTCGGTCATGCCGGCAACGGCAACATTCACGTCAATCTGCTCGTCGATCCCGACGACCCCCGGCAGATGGCGAACGCAGCTCCCTGCCTGTCGCAAGTGTTCGATCTGGTGCTGTCCCTCGGCGGCACGCTGTCGGGAGAACATGGGGTCGGCCTGGAGAAACGGGATTTCGTCGCTCGCGAACTCGACGCGGCCAGCCTCGATCTGATGCGCGGCATCAAGCGACTGTTCGATCCGCGCAACATCCTCAATCGCGACAAGGCACTGCCGCTGGCGGAATGAAGAGGAAAGGGTGACACCAAGACCCCGGCAGGGATCGGGCCGCGCTACTTGATGACCTGAAGATGCGGCTTGCGCGGCCGGGGAGGCTCCGGTGGTTCGGGCGCTGGCGTCGGCGCACCCTCCTCCTTTTCGAACACCATGCCCTTGCCGTTTTCGCGCGCATAGATCGCGAGCACTGCCTGGACCGGAATGCGCACGCTTTCCGCCACACCGCTGAAACGCGCGGAAAACCCCAGCCAATCGTTGTCGAGATACCAGTCGTTGACGGCGCGCGGAGCGATGTTGAGCACGATGCGGCCGTCCTCGATATGCTGCGCCGGCACCACCGTGCCGGGAAAGTCGGCATTCACCAGGATATACGGCGTAAGACCGTTGTCGGCGATCCACTCGTACATCGCCCGCAGAATGTACGGACGGCTGGATGTCATGCTGGTCCCTTCCACGATCATCTTGCCTAGCGAACCAGTTCCTGCTCGGCCGCGGAGAGGCTGGCACGGAAAGAGGGACGATTGAAGATGCGCTCCGCATAACGCAGCAACGGCTTCAGCTGTGACGGCATTTCCAGTCCATAGACCGGCAGGCGCCAGAGAATGGGAGCCACCACGCATTCGATCAGCGCGAATTCGTCGCTCATGAAGAACGGCTTCTTCGACAGGATCGGCGCCAGCATGGTGAAATCGTTGCGCAGCACGTTGCGCGCCCGCTCGGCACGTTCGGCATCGTCGCCGCTGAGATCGGCGACCAGCCCGTACCAGTCCCGGTCGATGCGATGGAGCATCATGCGGGTGCGCGCGCGGGAGACCGGATCCACAGGCATCAGCGGCGGATGCGGAAAACGCTCATCCAGATACTCCATGATGATCATGGAGTCGTAGAGCACCAGATCGCGGTCGACCAGCGTAGGAACAGAGTGGTAGGCGTTGATGTCGATCAGGTCTTCGGGAGGGTTATTGACGTCGACGTCGATGATGTCGGCGGCAATGCCCTTTTCCGCAAGTACGATCCGGACACGATGACTGAGCGGGCAATCAGCCCGTGAGTAAAGGGTCATGATCGGCCTGCGGGCGGCTGAAATCGCCATGCTGATAGCTTCTCTCCGTGGGGGGCGCGACTGCACGCAGTTTACCATAACGGCCGTGAGGTCGTCACAAGGCTTCCATGAGCGGCATGAACGAGGCACTGATCCGTATCGAAATTTTTCGATATCGTGCCTGACTCGCATTGCCGCGGAAATGACGGGAAAGAGGAAAGAAACAAGCGGAGAGACTATGCCCGCCTGCGGCGCACCATCATCATGATCAGCGCGCATTCGTGCGCCCAGAAGACAAAGGATCGAAATTCCCGCCACAGCGAACGAATGCAGGAGTGCTCGATGGCTGTTCAGAACCCGCGCGCCGCCCGCAGGATGTCGTAAGCCTTGCGAATCTCGACAGTACGCTCGGATGCGAGTCGCACCATTTCCTCGGGCATGCCCTTGGCGATCAGCTTGTCCGGATGATGGCGGTTCATCAGCGTGCGGTAACGCTTGCGAATTTCGGCATCCGGACTGTCCGGTTCGCAGCCGAGCACGCGATAGGCCCATTCCGGCCCGGGATCGGGAGAGCGACCGGACCGGCCGCCCGCCGCACCCATGGCCGCGCGCACCATCCGGTCGAGCCGCTCGAATTCCCCGGGCGGAAAACCCAGGCGATCGCAGATCGAGCGCAGAATGCGCTCTTCATCCGGGTGCAGCGCACCGTCCACATGCGCCGCCTGCAGCAGGATCTCGACGAAGACGAATCCGAGTTCGGGCCGGAACCGCGTTGCTGCAACGAAATCGTCGAGCGCCGCGTGCAGCGAGAAAGCGGGCTCCTTGCCGCGGCGAAACAGCTCACGCGCCTGCTGGCGCAGCGGTTCCGGCAAGCCCATTTGAGCCATGACGTCGCTGGCCAGGCGGATCTCGTCCTCGTTGACACGCCCATCAGCCTTCGAGAGATGGCCGAGGATGGAAAACAGCGCGATGAAGAACGCCTGCTGCACGCCCGGACGCGATCCGGCACGACGCAATCGCGAATCGAAAAAATGCCCCACCAGCAGACCGATGATGAGACCAAGCGGCCCGCCGAGAAGGAATCCGAAGAACGCGCCCAGAACCTTGCCGCCATAGTTCATGCGCATGCGCTCGTGCCGCGGGGTGGCCGGGAAATTACCGCCCGTCCCCGCGGAATCGGGTTATATGTCGCCATCAGGCTGAGTCCGTACGAAAGGATACTGCTACAATACCAGCAATCGTCGGACGTGGGATCGCCTCCAGCGCACATCATGACTCCGGCTGTCTCCCGGCCGGCCTTTTCGTTACTCTAAAAGAACCGGCCGCGGCCGCCGCACCCTTGAGATCAGATGCAAGCATCCGTGGAAATCCAGGACCAGGCCGGCCCCGAACCGCTGCTGGTCATCGAGCACGAGAACAGGAGAATCACCCTCCTCGGCACCGCCCATGTGTCGCGAGCCAGCGCCGCCAAGGTGCGCGAACTGCTCGAGAGCGGCGACTTCGACGCCATCGCGGTCGAACTCTGCCCCAGCCGTCATAACGCCATCATCAACGCCGACGCGCTGGCCCGCATGAACCTGTTCGAAGTCCTGCGCAAGCGCAAGACTCTGCTGGTGATCGCCAATCTCGCGCTCGGCGCCTATCAGCAGCGCATGGCGATGCAGTTCGGCACCGATCCTGGCGCGGAGATGCGCGCTGCGGTGGAAGGCGCGCGCGAGCAAGGGCTGCCGGTGCTGCTGGTCGATCGCGAGATCGCCATCACCATGAAACGCGTTTACCGCGGCGTCGGCTGGTGGAGCCGCGTGAAGTTGATCGCGGGACTGGTCGACAGTGTGCTCAGCCGTCGCGAGATCAGCGAAGCGGAAATCGAAAAGCTCAAGCAGGGCGACATGCTCGAATCCATCGTTTCCCAGTTCGCCGAGGAAGCGCGCGAGCTGTACATACCGCTCATCGAGGAACGCGATCGCTACATGTCACTGCGCCTTGCCGCCGAGAGCACGGGCAACGGCTATCGACATATTCTGGCGGTGGTTGGAGCGGGTCATCTGCGCGGGATGCGCGAGCACCTGTCCGCGCTCCTCGAGGACCCGGGCAACGGAGGCCTGGAGAAACCCCTCGCCGCGCTCGACGAGGTACCGCCACCGAGCCGCTGGCCGAGCCTCGTATCCTGGGGGATCGTGATCGCCGTCCTCGCCGGCTTCGCAGCAGGATTTGCACACAGCCCGTCGCTCGGCAAGCAGATGGTGATCGATTGGATATTGATCACTGGCGGACTGGCGGCCCTGGGCACGCTGATCGCCGGCGCGCACTATCTCACGGTGATTGCGGCCTTCTTTGCGGCGCCACTGACCTCGCTCAATCCCGTCATCGGCGCCGGAATGGTGACTGCGGCCCTGGAAACCTGGCTGCGCAAGCCGCAGGTGTCCGACTTCGGCCGGCTTCGCGAGGATACCACCCGCCTGCGCGGCTGGTGGGAGAATCGGGTCTCGCGCATCCTGCTGATCTTCTTCGCCAGCAGCCTCGGCGCGGCCGCCGGAACCTATGTGGCGGGGTTCCTGATATTCCAGCGCCTGGTCGGATGACAGGGGAAAGAAAAAGGATCCAAGGAGGAAAGTAAAAGAGTCCCTTCCTTCATCTTTTCTCTCTCCTCTCCCCGACCATTCCCACAAACCGGCAGGATTCGCGCGCTTCCAGGCGCAGCAGGCGCTCATCCTCGACGATTCCCGCTTCCGCTTCATCGATGTCGCGGCCAATGATCGCCGCGGATCCCGTCACCATATAGATCAAGGCAAAAGCCGCTTCCGGCAAGGCGGCATTCCAGACGGCGCCCGGCTCGAGCTGCACGTCGAAGCAGCGCAGCGCAGCCACCGGATGCAATCCGACGTCGGCGTCCGCGATGGTCCTCATGCATCCGCCGGTAATCGGCACAAGCGGCAGGCCACCCGCATCGAGCTGGAGAAATTCGATACCCGGGATGCGATGGCGCGGCAGACGCAGGCTGAAACGTATACCCTTTGCGGATATGCCGCCGACCGCGGTCTGGAGGGGAAGGATCTTGCGCCCCGTGGCAAGCCACTGCGCGCCTCCGGCCACCACCGCTCCGCCGATGCCCGGCACATCGCTCAGGCGCAATGCACCCGACAGGACGTAGACGATGGTTTCGCTCCCTGGCGCAAGACTCAGTTTGCGGCCCGCCCCGGCGGCCAGCGAGAACTGCTCCCAGCCGAGTATCGCCCCCTCGGCGACCGGAACAGGCTCGATGCGGCGGGCGGTGAGTCCCGGGGCTTCCTCGACAGCAGCCGGCCGATGAACTTGCACGCTCATGATCTGGCTTCGCTCCGTGTGCCTGCAGCGTGCCATTATCCGCCAGCATGACGTGACATGCGAGCCGGTCATCCGGCAAGGATGCAACGACTTTGCTAAACTCCGAAAGCCAACGGCAGGAGAAGCACGGAGTGAACATGAGGCTCAGCGTTTGGCGGGCAGGCGCACTGCTGCTCCCGCTGCTTCAGACGAATGCTTTCGCCGCGTGCGAGAGCGCGCCCGCGCCCGGCGTGATCTGGATCAACTGCGACAAGCGCGGCGCGGATCTCGCCGGAGCGGACCTGCGGGGCGCGATCATGACCCGCATCAAGCTCGAGAACGCCGATCTCTCCGGCGCCATGCTGACAGGTGTCGACCTGGACTTCGCCACTCTTTCCGGCGCCCGCCTGGACGGCGCCATGGTCGACAACGCGCGCATGGTCAGCGCGAATCTGGCCGATGCCAGTCTGTCGGGCGCGATCATGAACGGCACGACCTTCAACCGCGCCATCCTGACGGGCGCCGATCTCAGCGGCGCACAGCTGGCGAACGCCTCCTTCTATCAGTCCGATCTGTCTGACGCCGATTTCTCTGGCGCCGTCCTGCGCGGCGCCAAGCTTGCCCAGGCGCGAGCGGTGAGCACCATCTTCGACGGCGCCGATCTGTCGCGCGCGGACCTGCAGCAGGCGATCCTCGAAAAGGCATCGCTCGAGCGGACGACGCTGCGCGGCGCCAACCTGGAAAGCGCACGACTGCTGTTCGCAGACTTCACCTCCGCGAACCTGGCCGAAGCGCGCCTGGTCAACGCCGACATCACCGGTGCGGTATTCGCCGAGGCCGCGCTCGACAATACACAATGGGTGAACAGGCGCCGCTGCCGGCCCGGCTCCAGCGGCGAATGCCGTTGAACAATGGGGGATCGGGTATAATCGGGGGTTTCGTATCGAGGCGCTGGCTGTAATGAATCAATGGGTCGAAGGAAAGGTGGTCGGCAAGAAGCACTGGACCGACGATCTGTACACGCTTTACATCGACGCGCCGGTCGAGCCATTCCAGGCCGGCCAGTTCACTCAGCTCGCCCTCGAGGTGGACGGCGAGCGTGTCGCAAGACCCTACTCGCTGGTCAATGCTCCCGAACAGCGCCCGCTCGAATTCCACTTCGTGACCATCCCCGGCGGCCCACTGACCGACAGGTTGCGCGCACTGCGTGCGGGAGATGCAGTACAGGTGCAGGCGCGGGCAGCGGGTCACTTCACGCTGGCCGACGTTCCGGATGCGCGGCATCTGTGGCTGCTGGCGACCGGCACCGCCATTGGCGTCTTCATCTCGCTGCTGCGCACGCCGGAGCCCTGGTCCCGCTTCGAAACCATCGTGCTCGCACAGGCGGCACGCACTGCGCGCGAGCTCAGCTACCGCGAAGAAATCGAGGAAATGGGAGCAAGACACCCCGGCCAGCTGATCTATGTGCCTTATGTCAGCCGGGAGGATGCGGATTTCGCCATCCGCGACCGCATCCCCGCCACGCTCGCCGACGGCAGACTGGAGCAGCGCGCCGGACTGCGCATCGATCCCGCCGATTCGCAGATCATGATCTGCGGCAATCCGGGCATGGTGCGCGACAGCATCCGCATCCTCGAGGAGCGCGGACTGCGGCGCAACAAGCGTACCGAACCGGGACACATCACCACCGAACACTACTGGTAATCCGTCCCCTGCCGGTTTCCCGTACAATGGGATCCTGATTTCGCCGGCGCCGCCGCCCGACTCCATGCGAGGCGCCCGGCTCGCCATCCGGCGCGATTCACGGACATCGAGGACTTCATGACCCGAATCACTGTTGCCGGCGCCCGCCCGCTCTATCTTGGCGGCTTCATCGTCTGCGCTCTGCTCATCGTGACGGCCCTGTACATGCAGCACGGGATGGGGCTGGAGCCCTGCCCGCTATGTATCATGCAGCGCGTGGCGGTGATCGTCCTCGGCCTGATCCTGTTGGTGGCCGCGATACACAATCCCGGCCGAATCGGCCAGCGGCTGTATGCCGCGCTGGTGATGCTGGCAGCGATCGCGGGCGGCGGGGTGGCCGCGCGTCATGTATGGCTGGAGAATCTGCCCGAAGACCGCATTCCCGCCTGCGGGCCGGGACTGGACTACATGCTCGAGAACTTTCCGCTGCAGCGGGTGATCGAGATGGTCTTCCGGGGATCGGGCGAATGCGCCGAAGTTGCGTGGAGCTTCCTCGGACTGAGCATCGCCGGGTGGATGCTGGTCATCTTCGCCGGCTTCATCGGCTTTGGAATACTGCTGATGATGAGAGAAAGAGTGAAAAGATGAAAGTAGAAGCACCCGAATGCCAGCAAGCGGGGACAACCCCCTGAAATCGATGACCGTCGCCGCGCCCGGGCGGCGGAACAACCAGGGCAAGGGCTGTTCCCTTCATCTTTTCTCTTTCAACTGTTCTCTCTCCGCGTCTACCTCGCCACCGCCGCGCTTCTCCGCTGCACATACGCGTCCCGGATGAAGGTATATGGATCGAACGCTTCGCGCGTGATCTCCTCGTAGGTATCGCGATCGATGGAGACGGCGTTGACCTTGTCCAGCGCGAACAGGCCAGTGGCAACTCCATCGTCCTCCACATACATCACCGGGTCGAGATACCAGGCATCGACAAAGTTTCCGGCGCCGTCACGCAGCGTGGTCGGGCCGAGGAATGGCGCCACGATGTAGAACCCCTGCCCGACGCCATAATGCCCGAGGGTCTGGCCGAGATCCTCGTCCACGCGCCGGATGCCCAGATAGCGGCCCGCAGGGTCGAACAGCCCGCCGATACCGACAGTGGAATTGACCCCGAACCGCAGCAGCTCGTTGCCGGCATCGACCAGCTTGAGTTGCAGCAGGGAATTGGCCATGCGGATGGGCGCGCGCAGGTTGGAAAAGAAGTTTCCTACCGATACCCGCGCCGGTTCCGGCACATGCCGATAGACCCGCACCACCGGCTTGAGCACATAGAAGTACACCTTATCGTTGAACGCGAACATGGCGCGGTTGAAGGGCTCGAGCGGGTCGGCGATGAGCAGCGTCTCCTCGTATTCGAAATCCTCGTCATAGATGTCGGGCATCTGCGCCGAGGCGGCGGCGGAAAGCAGCGCGAGCAGCGCCGCGATGCAGCCAGTGGCATGGCGCTGCATGGTTCGGATGGCACCATTGCGCCTCGTATGGCTGCAGGGGTCGTTCACGAATGAGCACGCATCTCTCAACAAATATAAGAACGGAAGGCGAGCGCCATTGCCGTCGTGTGCGCCATTCTGCCGGCAGGAGCGCGAACAGGTCAAATTAGCGCGAGTGGCGCCATTTGCTGACAGTGACAACCCCCGGCCGTTCGGGTAATGTTTTAGCCGGCACCAAATCACACGAACAACAAGGAGATTGTGACCATGATCAAGTCACTCGCCATCGCGGGGACCGTCGCCATGCTGGCGCTTCAGCTCGGCGGCTGCGCCACCATAAGCCAGGCCGACCTGGACCGCGTTTCGGGCGAAGCCGCCTCGGCTCAGACCACGGCGGATGAAGCGCTGGGCACCGCCAAGGAAGCGCTGAGCGCTGCGCAGCAGGCGCGTAACGATGCCACGCGCGCCAGCCAGACCGCCCAGGAAGCACAGCGCACCGCCCAGCAGGCGGCCGCCGATGCCCGCGCCGCGCAGGAAGCTGCTGCTCGCGCCGAGGAGAAGGCAGAACGGATGTTCCAGCGCTCGCAGTCCAAGTAAGAAACGGAGCAGCGGGCGCTCACGAACGCCCGCTGCCTCGCTCGTCGCTTCCGGAATGCGTCGAGCGCGGGCCCGGATGCATCAAAGCACGACCTGCGTCCGCCGGCATTTTCAGCGACCCGCCAGCACGCATTCTCCCAGCATGCCGGGACGTTCCGCCGGCAACACCTCGCCGCCATCACGTCCGCTGTCACGCCGGTAACCCTCCAGAGCCACCATTGCTTCGGAGTGCTCTGCATAGGGGCCGACCAGCACGTGGCACAGTCCATTGTCATGCGCCATCACCGATACCGGCATGCCCACATCCGCCAGCTCACGGGCCAGCCGCGCCGCATTGGCGCCATCGGCAAATGCTCCGAGTTGCAGCACCCAGCCACGCGCATCCACTGCCGTCGTCGTCGGTGGAACCAGACGCCCCACGGGTTCGGGTACACCGGTAAGCCGCGTGGCGATGCCATGCGCCGCTTCGCGTGCGGCATCCCCTTCCTCGGGCACGGTCACCGCATCGACCACCGCCAGCACGGTGGACAGATGATCCGCAGGGGGGGCGTTCTGTGATGTAGGGGGATGGGCTTCGACGAACAGTTCACCGCCAGAACGCCCGATCTTCACCGGCTGATCGATGATCCACACCGGCGTGTCTATCTTCACCATATGATAGAGACGCTCGACATGCTCGGGGTACATGCGGATGCAGCCATGGCTGACGCGCATGCCGATGCCGAACGGCTTGTTGGTGCCATGGATGAGGTAGCTGGTCCAGCCCAGGCGCAGGGCATGGCGGCCAAGCGGATTGTCGGGTCCGGGCGGCACCACCGCCGGCAGCGGCGTTCCATCCGCCTCGTGCTCCCGACGCACGGAAGCCGGCACCACCCAGGGCGGATCCTCCGCCTTGGATACGATGCGGGTGATGCCCAGCGGCGTGTCCCAACCTTCCTGGCCGATCCCGATGGGAAAGGTCATCACCATGCCGGATCCATCCGGCGCCGGCGCCGGATAGTAGTACAGACGCATTTCCGCGATATTGATGATGATCCCGCTACGGGGACCGCTGGGCAGAATGTAGCGCGTGGGCAACACCACCTCGGCGCCCGTCGGCGGCACCCAGGGATCCAGGCCCGGATTCGCGGCGACGACTTCGTTGTAGCCCAGGCCGTGCTCGCGCGCGATATCGATCAGCGTCTCGCCCTCGCGGACCTCGACCATCGCAACCTTGCCGACCAGATCCTCGTCCTGCGGCGGCAGCCGATAGGTCATCGCCCAGGCTGGCCATGCAAGCGTCGACAGCAGAATCGGCGCGAGCAGGTATTTCAAGCGCTCCATCGCTCCTCCATCGGTTCAGTTGCGGACCATGGAAATCAGAAAGAGTACGAAAAGGACCACCATGCCCACCGGAATGAGCACCCCGCGCCAGTCACGCGGCGCTTCGCGGCTGCGTTCCATGGCGGACTTTACGCCCGGGCCCATCCAGAACAGCACGAGCAGGGCGAGCACTCCCAACAGAATCTGTTCCCATAGGGCCATTGCAGGATCTACTCGGAGGGTTCGCCCAACAGTCTAGCAGGCCGCCGGCAAGCGTGCCGGGCGGCGCTCGCGGGAGCTCCGGCTCCCTGCTCCGGCGGGCAAACCGCGCCATTTCGCCGCCTTCCGCCCGGTTTACCGGGGGGCCATCCGCCGCCAGGCTCCGCAGTGCGATCCCGAACGCGTTTTCCCGCTAATTATCGCCGGCAACGGACCGCTAACAAGGGGGAACCAGCAGGCAATTCCACGCAGAGAGTCAGCAGCGATGAGAACAGGAATCATGGGCAGGGCGCGGCCGGCCCCCACAGACACCCAGACCGCCGCGGACTGGATCGTCGACATCGGGGCGCTGGTATCGCCGCCGGATATCTGCATCCGGATCTTCGAACTGATGGAAGATGACGGAGTATCGGCCCAGGAACTGGGCGACGTGATCTGCCGCGATCCAAGCCTCACCGCGCGCCTGCTGCGAATCGTGAACAGCCCCTTCTATGGCTTCTCGCGGCGCATCGACACCGTCTCGCGGGCCGTCGCGGTGATCGGAAGCAGCGAGCTGTACAATCTGGTGGTGGCCGCCGCGGCAACGACCTCGTTTTCGCGCATCCCCAACTTCATCGTCAACATCGATACCTTCTGGCGCCATGGCGTCTACTGCGGCATCATCGCCCGCGATCTGGCGCGGCAGTGCCGGGTGCTCCATCCCGAACGCCTGTTCATCGCCGGCCTGCTGCACGATATCGGCAGCCTGATCGTCTATCATCGCGAGCCGGAAACGATCCGCGATCTGCTGCTCTCGGCGCAGGGAGATGAGACCACGCTCTCCCGTCGCGAGCGCGCCGCATTCGGCTTCGACCACGCCGATCTCGGCGCACTGCTGCTCGATCAGTGGCATCTGCCGTCGAATCTGGTGGACGCCGTGCGCCATCATCACGAGCCCGCGGGCACCGGGAAAATGCATCTCGAGACCGCGATTCTTCACGTCGCCGACGCCATCTCGAATCACAGCGAGCAGGGAGCGTTCTACGCTTCTCCGTCCGCGCGGCTGCTGAGTGACGGCACTGCCTGGCGAGCGCTCGGCATCGATCCCGAGCCCGAGTTCGTGAACTCGGTAATGGAGCGGGCCAGGGAGCAGTACCGGCTGGCGGTGGATCTGTTCGGCTGAACGCGCGCCGCCACCGTTGGCGTGTCTGGCGGCAAGGCCGTAGAATAGGCGATTCATCCGCTCCAGGAGCGCCTTTTCTCGCATGAAGCCAATTGACGACAGCCCTGCCGTCGGTGCAGCGGCGTCTGCCGTTGTCCGCCCGGAAGTCCACCCAGCATTCGAATACGTCCGCTGCCAGCGTATCGACTCGCTCGGCCTGTGCGTGGAAGAGTACCGCCATCGTCGCACCGGGGCGCTGCACTTCCATTTGGCTGCCGATCATCCGGAGAACGTGTTTCTGGTCGCCTTCCGCACGGTCCCCATGGATTCGACGGGCGTCGCCCACATCCTGGAGCACACCGCCCTGTGCGGAAGCGAGCGCTATCCGGTGCGCGACCCCTTCTTCATGATGATCCGGCGTTCGCTCAACACCTTCATGAACGCCTTCACCAGCAGCGACTGGACCGCCTATCCGTTCGCCAGCCAGAACGAGAAGGACTTCTACAACCTCATGGATGTCTATCTCGACGCTGCGTTCTTCGCGCGGCTCGATGAGCTGGATTTCGCCCAGGAGGGGCACCGCCTGGAAGTCGAGGATCCCGCCGATCCGTCCAGCCCGCTGGTCTACAAGGGCGTGGTATTCAACGAAATGAAGGGCGCCATGAGTTCGCCGGTCAGCGTGCTGTGGCAGACGCTGAGCGAACACCTGTTTCCCTCCACCACCTACCATTACAACAGCGGCGGCGATCCCGAGCACATCCCCGATCTGCGTTACGAGGATCTGAAGGAGTTCTATCGCAGCCATTATCATCCGTCGAACGCCATCTTCATGACCTTCGGCTCGCTTCCGGCGGTGCGCCACCAGCAGCGCATGGAGGAGCGGGCGCTGCAGCGCTTCGAACGTCTCGATGAGGTCATCGAGGTAAGCGACGAGCAGCGGCTGTCGGCGCCCATCGCCGCCAGCGCCGACTACGCGCTCGAGGAAGAAGACACTTCGGAGAAGACGCACGTCGTGCTCGGCTGGCTGCTCGGCCGCAGCACGGAACTCGACGAACTGCTGCGCGCGCACCTGCTGACCGGCATATTGCTCGACAACAGCGCCTCGCCGCTGCGCCACGCGCTGGAAACGAGCTCTCTCGGCTCGGCGCCATCGCCGCTGTGCGGCCTGGAGGACGGCAGTCGCGAAATGGTTTTCGTCTGCGGCCTGGAAGGCAGCGAACCCGAGCGGGCCGAGGACATCGAACGACTGGTGCTCGATACGCTGGAGCGGATCGCGCGGGAAGGGGTGCCGCAGGAGCAGGCCGAAGCTGCCCTGCACCAGCTCGAACTGCATCGCCGCGAAATCGGCGGGGACGGCTATCCCTATGGCCTGCAGCTGATCCTGAGCGCCTTGCCGGCCGCCATTCATCGCGGCGATCCGGTGGAGGCGCTGCATCTCGATCCGACGCTGGAACGGCTGCGCGCCGAGGTCCAGGATCCCGATTTCGTTCCCCGCCTGGTTCGTTCACTGCTGCTCGGCAACACGCATCGAGTGCGGCTGACGCTGCGGCCCGATCCGCAGCTGGGACGCAGACAGGCCGCGGAGGAGGCCGAACGTCTCGCCGCGATCGCAACCGGGCTGGACGACGCGGATCGCCAGCGACTCATCGAGCGCGCGGCGGAGCTGGCGGAGCGGCAGGCACGACAGGACGATCCCGACATCCTGCCGCGCGTGGGCAGGGAGGACATTCCCACCGACATGCCGATTCCCCACGGCGACGATACCGGCGTCGCCGGCCGGCCGCTCACCTTCTACGCGCAGGGCACCAACGGCCTGGTCTATCAGCAGATCATCGCCGAAATGCCGATGCTGGAAGACGAACTGCTCGACCGTCTTCCACATTACACGCGCTCCCTCACCGAAGTGGGCTGCGGCGGCAGCGACTACCTGCAGACCCAGCTCCGGCAGGATCGTGTCTGCGGTGGCATCAACTCCTACACCTCCATGCGCGGCCGCATCGATGACGTGCAGGATATCCGCGCGCACTTCGTGCTTTCGGGCAAGGCCCTCGCCGATCGGCACACTGAGTTCGCGCAACTCATGCGCGACACCCTGGAGAGCGTCCGCTTCGACGAACACACCCGCCTGCGGGAACTGGTGTCCCAGGAACGGGCCCGGATGGAACAGAGCGTGACCGGACAAGGGCATTCGCTGGCGATGACCGCGGCGAGCAGTGGCATGAGTCCGGTCGCGGCGATCAGTCATCGGCTGCGCGGCCTGG
The DNA here is from genome assembly GCA_034002745.1 of Gammaproteobacteria bacterium. Classification (GTDB taxonomy): domain Bacteria; phylum Pseudomonadota; class Gammaproteobacteria; order SZUA-140; family SZUA-140; genus JAITWN01. The sequence continues at coordinate 12,836 of JAVEZY010000030.1, read as the reverse complement.
AAGGCATCCGCGCACTGAAGGCGCTCGACGACGACCTTGTCGATGACAAGATGCTGGAGCGTTTCGCCGACGATATGCGCGAGATCCATCGCCGGGTGATCGAAGCGCCGCGTCGCTTCCTCCTGGTCGGAGAAGAACATCGGCGCGAACAGCTGGTGGAGGAACTGGCCGCCATCTGGCAGGGTGAGACAGCGAAGGCAGCAGGTTTCAATCCGTTCGGATCCGAACCGGTCGCGCGCCAGGTGCGGCAGATGTGGATCACCAGCACCCAGGTCAACTTCTGCGCCCGGGTCTATCCAACGGTACCGCTGGAACACGCGGATGCGCCGGCACTGGAAGTGCTCGGCCCCTTCCTGCGCAACGGCTTCCTGCACCGCGCCATCCGCGAGCAGGGCGGCGCCTATGGCGGCGGCGCGGGACATGACGGCGATCTCGCCGCGTTCCGCTTCTACTCCTATCGGGATCCGCGACTCACCGGCACGCTGGAGGACTTCGACCGCGCCATCGACTGGCTTCTGGCCGGCGGTCATTCCAGTCGCCAGCTCGAGGAGGCGATCCTCGGCGTGATCGGCTCGATCGACAAGCCCGGCTCTCCGGCCGGCGAGGCGAAGAGCGCTTTTCATAACGGCCTCTACGGCCGCACACCGGAACAGCGGCAGCGTTACCGTGCCCGCGTGCTTGCGGTGACGCTGGAGGACCTGCTGCGTGTCGCCGGCACCTGGCTGCGCCCCGAACGCGCGAGCCAAGCGGTCATCACCAGCCCGGCAACCCTGGAAAGCCTGGGCGCGCTCGACATGGAGGTCTGCCGGCTGTAGCCAGCTGTACGCTACACGACCGACATCGATTCGATATGCGCTTTCACTCGCGTAATACCCTCCCCGCGCTGATCCTCGCCCTGGTCCTTCCCGGGGCCGTGGCTACAGCGCATGCCGACGCGATCATCGAAAGCGTCGACTCCGGCCTGAACGAGATTCGCATCAGTATCGGCAAGGATGGCGCACGCATCGAACGCGCCGACAGTTCGGTGCACGTGCTGCTCGACTTCGACGCCCGGAGCATCCATGCCGTCGATACCGAACAGCGCTACGCCATGGACATGCAGTCGCCGGCATCCAGACAGCAGGAGCATGGCGATTTCGATTTCGCATCGGTGGCCCCGCCGGCGCTGCGACTCGAACGCATGGGTGCGGGTCCTGCGATCGCCGGCTACGAGACGGTGCACTATCGCGTGCTGGTCGACGGCCGTCGCTGCTTCGACGAGTACCTCGCGCCCGCGGCGCTCGACAATGAAGACATCCGACGCTTCATCCAGGCCATGGCGGCCGGTACCCACGACGTGGAGCAACGCGTCCTGATCCAGCTCACCGAACCGGATCGGTTGTGCGATGCCGTCACCGATATGATCGATGATCACTACCCGCGTCTCGGCATTCCGCTGCGCACGCTGGATGCCAGGGGCCGCGAGGTACATCGCGTCACACGCATCGAAACGAACGCGGCGCACGATGCCGCGATGTTCCGCATCCCGACCGGCTACGAAATCCTGACCCGGGTCGAGGTCATGGCCCGCGAAGCGCCGGAGCACGATCCCGAGGATCTCGAAGAACGGCAGCGCCGGCTCGAACAGCTGATGCGAGAACATGGCGACCCGGCCAGCGGGCCGGATTGAGCGCGAGAGGAAAGTGAAAAGATGAAAGATGAAAGCAAACACGCACACATGCCCCGCCCTGTCGATCACTAGACCGAAGGCCCGCATCGGCTTTCCTCTTTCATTTTTCCTCTTTTCTCTCGGCTCCAGCCCATGAACGACATCAGCGCCCCTCTGCATGCAAGCTACATCGACACCCCCGAAGGCCTGGACGATCTCTGTTCGGCTCTGAAGGGACAGCCGTGGATCGCGCTCGATACCGAGTTCATGCGCGAGGACACCTACTACCCGCGTCTCTGTCTGCTGCAGCTCGCCGCGCCCGGCACCATTGCCTGCGTGGACCCGCTCGCGCTCACTCAGGCACAGCTCGATCCGCTGCTCGACATTCTCTACGAGTCGTCAGTGACCAAGATCTTTCATGCCTGCCATCAGGACATGGAGATCTTTCACTTGCTGCGGAACGAGCTTCCATCACCGGTATTCGACACCCAGATCGCAGCGCCGCTGCTCGGGTATCCCGTGCAGGCCAGCTACGCCCGCCTGGTCGAGGAAGTGCTGGGCACGAAACTGGAAAAGGCGCACACCCGCACCGACTGGAGCCGGCGGCCACTGTCGTCCGAGCAGCTCGACTATGCCGCCGACGATGTCCGCTTCCTCGGCCCGCTCTATCTGGACCTCCGCCGACGCCTTGAAGAACGCGGCATGCTGGCGTGGCTGGAAGAGGATTTCACCGCCACCACCGGCCCGACGCGCTACCGCAGCGATCCGCAGTCGGCATGGCTGCGAGTGCGCGGCACGCAGCGGATGTCGGGGCAACAGCTCGCCGTGCTGCGCGAACTCGCCGCCTGGCGCGAATCCGCGGCGCAACGCGCGAACCGGCCGCGCGGATGGCTGCTGCGCGACGACGCCCTGATCGAGATCGCCAGCCGCATGCCGGCAGGGATCGAAGAGCTTCAGGAGATACGCGGCCTGAGCAGGCAGATGCTGAATCGCCATGGCGAAGCGCTGCTGACCGCGATCGCCGCCGGCAGGAAAGCCAGCCCGGCGCCAACGCCGCGCGGAAGACCCGCGCCTCTGGATGAAGCGGAAGAACGGCTGTACACCGGCATGTCGCAGGCGACAGCGCGACGCGCTGCCGAGCTGGGAATCGATGCCGCCACCCTCGCCTCCAGGGGTGATCTGGTCGATCTCATCCGCGGCAATGAACCCTGCCGCCTGCTTTCCGGCTGGAAACGAGCCGCCATCGGCGAGGAACTGCTGCGGCTGCGCGCGGCGGTACTGAAGGACTAGAGGGGACGCTCCCCTAAACCAGGGGAGCGTCCCCCTCCTCCGGCAGCCTTGCCCGCACCCGCGCGGCCGCGGTCCGAGCGCGCTCCCTTGCCGTGTCGATGTCGCCTGCGCGCGCCAGCGCCACACCCATGCGGCGGCGCGGATAGCATTCGGGCTTGCCGAACAGCCGCAGTTCGGTACCTGGCACGTGCAGCGCCTCGTCCACCCCATCGAAAATCACGGCCCGACCGTCGATCCCGCCATAGATGACGGCGCTGGCGCCGGGCGTGCGCATGGACACATCGACCGGAAGCCCCAGCACCGCGCGGGCGTGAAGTTCGAATTCGCTCTGCCACTGGGTCATCATCGTCACCAGGCCGGTGTCGTGCGGCCTGGGGCTGACTTCGCTGAACCAGATCTCATCGCCCTGGACGAATAGCTCGACGCCGAAGATGCCGCGCCCGCCCAGTTCCCCGGTGATGCAACCGGCGATCTCCCGCGCCCGCTCGAGCGCCCGCGCCGACATCGGCTGGGGCTGCCAGCTCTCCACGTAATCGCCGTGACGCTGCAGATGGCCCACCGGATCACAGAACCAGGTCCCGACACGACCGTCCGCATCCAGCGCCCGCACCGTGAGCAGGGTGATTTCGAAATCGAAACTCAACATTTGCTCAACGATCACGCGGCCCTGATCCACGCGGCCGCCGCTCGCCGCATAGTCCCAGGCGCCGGCGATATCCTCCGGTCCGGTCACGGTCGACTGCCCCTTGCCCGATGAGGACATCAAGGGCTTGATGATGCAGGGATAACCGATGCCGTCATCGATCGCCGTTCGCACTTCCTCGATGCTGTCGGCAAAAGCGTAGCGCGAACTCGGCAAGCCGAGCTTCTCGGCCGCGAGACGCCGTATGCCTTCACGATTCATGGTCAACTGCGCCGCGCGGGCGGTGGGGATGACCTCGGCCAACCCCTCCTGCTCGATCTCCGCCAGCGCGGCGGTCGCGATAGCCTCGATCTCCGGAACGATGAGCTGCGGTCGCTCGCGCTCGACGAGAGCGCGCAGGGCCCGCGCATCGGTCATGTCGATGGCGTGGGCGCGATGGGCGACCTGATGCCCGGGCGCATTCGGGTAGCGATCCACCGCGATCACTTCCACTCCCAGGCGCTGCAGCGCGATGATGATTTCCTTGCCCAGTTCGCCGCTGCCGAGAAGCATGACGCGTGGCGACGAACCGGTCAGCGGGGTCCCCGGCCGGTACATGCGAATGATCTCCTGATGGTTTTTCGATTCACGCGGCGTCGCTCCGTCCCGACGCCGAAAATGCTGCTTCAGCAAGGCCATTTGCGGCCGTTAACTTCGGGGAACGGACGAGCGAAACCTGCGTGAGCCCATGGAATTCAGCATCGATCACATACCCGCCCTGCACTCTGAAACCAGCAGCATCGACGCCCCGATCTACAATCGGGTCCGACTCGGCCTGCTGCGCGCCGACCTGCCCTTGCGTCTGCCGCTGACCGGTCTGCGCGGAATGGATATGGTACTCGATCAGCAGACTTGGATCTGTCTTGACCGCACCTTCTATGATCTGCCTGTGCTGGCCTGGACCGACTTCGAACCGACGGCGCGAACCGGCCTGCAGGATCCCGTGACCTGCCGGATACTCTACTACCACGTTCACGCGGACTTCATCGTGCATTCGGTGCTGTCCACCACCGTGCATGCGCTGCGCGAACGCGCCGCGCATATGGCGCGCGCCAGCGACCGGCCGGCTGACACTTTCGGTCCACGCGTGATTTCTCTCTCGACCCATCCCGAGGATTTCCGCGCCTGACGGGTCCGTGATCGACCGCCGCGCGGCTCCGCCGGTCCGCCCCCGTCCTGGTCAATGCCCGCCAAGTTCGCGGCAGGCCTGTACGAAGGCTTCGCGGTGCATGCGTCTCAGACTGGCGATCTCATTGACCTGATTTAGCGAGAGGCGCAAGGCCTCTTCGGGTGAGATCCGGTCGTGACTCAACTCCAGATTGACCGCCATGTCCTGAGCTCGCTGCAGGGCGAGCAGCCGCTCGGTCTCCTGCCGCTGCCGGTCCGCCAGTTCGGCCAGCGCCGGATAGCGCGCGATGATAGTCTCCCGGTCGGCGGATTCACAGAAGTCACCGGCGTCATAATGCCGCCAGGCAAGGCCGGCAATAACCAGCATCAGGGCGACCAGCGCCACCAGAAACAACCCCGCCTTCCGTCTCTGAACGGCCGCCATTTCTAGACCGGATCATGCTCCGCCCGCATGCGCCTAGTATACCTGACGGGCATGCGACAGAGAGCAAAGAGGAAGACAGAGGAAAGGAGGGATCAATACGACCCCGTCCGTTCGTTTGCTTTCTGCTCGTATCTTTCATCTTTCCTCTGCGCCCAGGGCCGTACGTTCACCCTCCACTTGTGCCCTTTCTCTTTGCTCTGTTTCAATGAAAGGCTGATGCGGTCCTTAACCGAAGCGAGGTCGCGCCATGAAGGTTTCCGAGCTGATGACGCCCGGCGTTGTCACCGCGACGCCGGACGATACGGTGGAGACGGTGATCGGCCGGATGGTGATGCGCCATTGCGGCGCCATTCCGGTGGTCGACGTTCGGGGTGATCTGACGGGCATAGTCACCCTGCGCGACGTGCTGCTACCCCTCTACCCGAATTACGGCGATTACCTGCACGACGCCGTGCATGCCCGCGACTTCGAGGCGATGGAAGGCGGCTACGCAAAGCTGCTCGAGATGACGGCCGGGGATGTGATGACGCCTGATCCGATGTCGGTTTCCCCCGAAGATCCCGTTCTGAAGGCCGCATCCCATATGGGACTGAAGAACCTGCGGCGCATCCCGGTCGCCGAAGGCCGGCGTCTGGTCGGCATCATCAGCATTGGCGACATCAGCCGCGGCCTGTTCCTGCGCCATCACTGAAAGCGCGGATCGACCCTTCAGCCGCTCCGCTTCCAGTGTTCGCGCAATGCCGCATCCGCAGCCCGCAACGCGGTGCGCAACCCCTCCTCGACCACCGGATGGTAGAACGGCATCTCCAGCGTCCGTTCCACGGTGAATCCGGCCTGCAGCGCCCAGGCCAGCAGATGGCCGAGGTGCTCGGCATCGGGTCCGAAGATCTCGGCCCCGAGCAGGCGCCCGCTGTCGGTAGCGGCGAACACATGCATCATGCCCTTGTTGCGCAGCATCACGCGGCTGCGGCCCTGGTTCTCGAAGGACGCTGCGCCGGTGACAAAGGCGCCTGGAGCCAGATCGGCGAATTTCGCCCCGACGATCACGATCTGCGGTTCGCAGAAAGCGATGGCGAGCGGCGCACGGCGCAGTCCCGGCTCGACGTCCGGCCACAGGGCCGCGTTGCGCCCGGCGATCCGCCCCTCATCGGCCGCTTCGTGGAGCAGCGGCACGTCATTGTCGGCATCACCGGCGATGAAGATCGGACTGTTCCCGCACTGCATGGTGTGACGATCGAACAAGGGCACGCCGCGCTCGTCACGCTGAAGCGAAGTCCGCTCCAGACCCAGCCAGTCGACATTGGGCTTGCGTCCCGTCGCCGCGATCACATAGTCGACGACTTCGCGCCGCTCCAGGCCCTCTTCGTCACGATGCATGATCGCCACGCCATCGGGAAGCTCGGACACCACCTGCACATGCGCGTGCGGATAGAATTCGAACTCGTCGCGGAAGTGACGGATCGCGTAATCGCGCAGGGTCGGATCGCTGAACGGTCCCTGCAGTCCGTCGCGCCCGAACATGATCACCCGCACGCCCAGCCGATGTAGCGCCTGACCGAGCTCCAGGCCGATCACGCCGGGACCGAAGACCGCCACGGATCGCGGCAGATCCTTCCATTCGAATACATCGTCGTTGACCAGCAGCCGCTCACCCGCCTCCCGCAGCATGGCCGGCACCGCCGGCGACGAGCCGGTGGCGATCACCGCCCTGCCAAAGCGGATGCGCAGTTCGCCCACCGAGAGTGTCCGGTCGTCCTCGAAGCGGGCATAGCCGTGGATGCGGTCCTCCTCCGGAATGCGCTCCACGCCTTCGCGGACGAAGCCGACGAAGCGGTCACGCTCGCGGCGCACGCGTTCCATCACCGCCCGTCCGTCCACGCGCAGGGCGCCTTCCAGCCGCAAGCCGAATTCGGGCCAGCGGGATGCCCCATGAGCCGCCTCCGCCGCCGCGATCAGCAGCTTGCTCGGCATGCAGCCGACCCGGGCGCAGGTGGTCCCACCGGGACCACCCTCGATGATCACTGCGCGCCGGCCGGCGGCGGCCGCGGCGCGATAGGCGGCAAGCCCCGCCGTTCCCGCGCCGATGACCGCCACATCGACTTCGATCCGTTTCATCGGCTGTCCTCAGGCTGCACGCTTCGCCCAGCGCTCGAGTTCTTCGAGACCGCCGATGCGTTCGCCATTGATGAAGACCTGCGGCACCGTCTTCGCGCCGGCGATCGCCCCAACCACCCGCGTGCGCCTGGTATGCGGCAGCGGCACCTCGGCGTAGCGATAACCGAGCTCGTCGAGCAGCGTCTTGGCTCGGGCACAGAATTCACAGCCCTCCCGGGTGAGGATCGCCACCTGATCCGGCTTCTTCGCCTGCGGATTGATGTAGCTCAGCATGGTGTCAGCGTCGGAAACCTCGAACGGGTCGCCCGGCTTGTCCGGCTCGATGAACATCTTTTCAACCACGCCATCACGCACCAGCATGGAATACCGCCAGGAGCGCTTGCCGAAGCCGAGATCGCTCTTGTCGACCAGCATCCCCATGCCATCGGTGAATTCGCCGTTGCCGTCGGGAATCAGAGTCACGTTTTCTGCCTCCTGATCCTTGGCCCATTCGTTCATCACGAAAGTGTCATTCACCGAGATGCAGGCGATCGCATCCACGCCGTTGGCGAAGAACGCTGGCGCGAGCTCGTTGAAGCGCGGCAGATGGGTGGAAGAGCAGGTGGGTGTGAATGCCCCCGGCAGGGAAAATACCACCACGGTACGACCCTTGAAGATGTGGTCGCTGCTGACGGTCTTCCATTCATTGTTCTCGCGCACCCGGAAGTCGACCCTTGGTACGCGCTTGCCCTCGCGATTCGGCAACATATGTCCGTCTCCTTGCTCGTCTTAAGGAAATTCCTGAATGTGCTGCCATGTTAGGCCGGGCGGGTCGGCGGGGGCCAATACTATGTTAGGATCGACTCGATAGGAAAAATCTATCACCCGCACATGACACTGACGGAACTGAAATACGTAGTAGCGGTGGCGGAAGAGCGCCATTTCGGACGCGCCGCGGAACGCTGTTTTGTCAGCCAGCCGAGCCTTAGCGCCGCGATAAGGAAGCTGGAGGACGAGTTGGGCGTACAGATCTTCGAACGGGGACACGGCGAGATCCTGGTGACGCCGCTCGGCGAGCGCATCGTGGCCCAGGCCAGGCGGGTGCTGAGCGAGGCCGCCCGGGTCACGGCGATCGCCAGGGCCAGCGCCGATCCGCTGTCCGGCCCCCTGCATCTCGGCGTCATCCATACCATCGCCCCGTATCTGCTCCCCGGCCTGGTAGCCGAACTGCGCCACCTGACCCCGAAGATGCCGCTCGATATCGAAGAGAACATGACGACGACGCTGGATCAGATGCTGCGTAGCGGTCAGATCGACGCGGCAATCCTGGCCTTGCCTTACGAAGCGCCGGGCGTCGACCTGATCCCGCTGTACGAAGAGGAGTTCAAGGTGATCGTGCCGAAGGGGCACCCCTGGGCCCGGAGACGCGCGGTCGACATCGACGAACTGGACGGTGAGCATCTGCTGCTGCTCAGTATCGGGCACTGTTTCCGGGATCAGGTGCTCGAGGCATGCCGGGAGTTCTCACGCCCCCCGAGCAGCGGCAAACAGGGGAACTCGCTGGAAACCATTCGCAGCATGGTCGCCTCGGGCATCGGCATCTCGGTCATGCCCGCCACCGCGCTCGTCGGATCACACGCCAGTCCGCTGGTGCGCGCCATCGATTTCCGCGCACCACGCCCCTCGCGCCGCATCGTGCTGGCGGTACGCCAGCCGTTCGCCCGCATGGCCGCCGTCGAAGCAGTGGCCGAGGCCATACGACGACTCGAACTGCCCGTGCGGTTCCAAGGGGACGCTCCCCTGAAGTAAAGAGGACACTCCCCTTTACTTCAGGGGAGCGTCCCCCTTACCCCGTTTACCGCACAAAAAAAAGGGGATGCCGAGGCATCCCCCTTCTGGGCAGATGGGATTTTCAGCCGAACATGGCTCCGACAACCCAGGTGATGACACAGATGAGAGTGATGCCGATAACCAGGATGGCATCATCGGCTGCAACGTCGCGCTTCTTGCTCATAGTTCCTCCTAGTATTTCGCTAAGGCATTAAGATCGTTGACGTTAATCACCATACCATCCACGTGGATTAAGGGTCAATACGTAAGCGAAAGCGCGTAAATTTCGCTCGAAGAACCAGCAGCTTGGGCGGGAAGCAAAACGAACGGAAGCGTCGCGCGGCACCGATTTGCGCACTGAAAATGTGGTAATGGGGCAATGGGACGCTCCCCATAAGGGGAGCGTCCCATTCAATCGAGGAGGCCGAGATCGATCCGGTGAATCAAGTTGGGTCCACCAGTCAGTTGCAGGTAAAGCGCATCGGCGGCCAGATGCAGGCGGGTGGTATCGAAATCGCCCGTGGCGCCGACGAGATCCAACAGGGTCTCCCAGTTGAGACCGGCATCGCGCGACACCAGCAGACGATTTCCGCTCACGCGCAGCAGCGCCCCATCCAGCCACACAGTGTTGCCCGGGGACATGGTTTCCTCGCCGAGCTCGACCTCGAAGGGAACATCCGGATCATCGGGATTGCTCAGCTCCACCGTACGTGGTGGCAGAACGATCTGCGTCCAGTCGGCGCCGCCATTCAGGCTGACGTGGTTTTCCACCAGGATGCGCGCGGCATCGGCGGGATCGCTGCGCACGCCGGCATCGAAGACCTGCGGTCGATCATCGGCAATACCGGCACGAATGGAAAAGAAGGATGCGCCCCCATCCACCGAACGCCAGATATTGTCGCCGGATCCGGTGGCTGCATGGACGATCAGCGGATCGGCCCGGGAGACCTCGACATGGCGGATCTGCGCATCCGCCAGCGTACCCGCCTGCGCCGCTGAGATCACGCGCACCCAGGACGCACCGCCATCGAGCGAACGATACAGACCCGCCGTGGTAACCGCCGCCGAGGCCGCGTATATCCCCTGCGCTTCGCTTGCCAGCCCAGCCGCGGAAAGCCGCACAGCCTGTCCGCCAGGCAGCGTCAGCACTTCCTCGCTCCACTGCCGTCCGCCGTCGCGCGAGAGCAGATAGCCGTCGTCCGTGCCGGCGATGACCAGTTCGGGATCATCGACACCGATGGAAATGAACCGCGCCTGGACATCGGCCACCCGCGTCCAACTCCCGCCACCATCCTCCGAGCGCCAGATGGCTTCGTTGCCGTCGCTCGCCTGCGCCTCTCCGGTGACGGCAAACACAACGCCCGGCGGCGCATTGTGGGCTTCGAACAGGGTCACGAGACCGGCAGGCGGCATGCGCACCTGGGTAACATTGCGGGCGAGGTCGAAATCCGCGGACAGCGAGCGATTCGCCTCCAGCGTGAAGGTGAACTCCGCATCGGTGGACACGATGGTGCTGCCCTCGGTCCAGGCGATGAACTCGAATCCCGATTCCGGCAGGGCGCGCACGGTCACCTCGGTGCCGTGAACGAACGTACCATCACCTTCGGTGGTGCCGCCGCGATTGGAGCGTACAACGGTGCTCACGCTGTGATTCTGTGCAACGAAGACTGCCGTGACCGTGCATGGCGCGCTAAGGGACGCGGTGCGGTAGCGGTGCCCCGCGATCAACTCGCCGCCACAGCCGCTGACGCTATCGATCATCCAGCCGGGCTCGGCCAGCACCGTCAGCAACGCAGTCTCACCTTCGCTCACCGTGGTCGCGGCGGGATTGATCGAGCCGCCCGTACCCGCAGCGGTGGTGACGGCGTGAACTCGGGCGCGCGGCTCGGGCGGCGCGTCCTTCAGCACACCGACCGCCGGCGCGCCCTGGACCATTACCGGATGACTGTCACTGCCACTGTTGCAGGCCGTGAGCAGCAGGAAGCCCGGCAAGGCCAACGCAAACCTGAAGGGTGCAACCCGGCGGAAAGCAGATCGAAACAGGAGCCTCGCGTGCATTCGTTGTTGTCCTCTCTGGCGCACGGGGCAGCCCGGCCGCCCGATTCGCTAATCATAGAGAGAGGAGGCGGAGGGAGCAACGCGAAGAGCCGTGTGCAAGCACGAGGGAGCCGGTCATTGCTGACTCAGGAAATCCCGGCGGCTGAAGCCGCCGGGACACAGCTTCCTGCCCTAGAAAATTGCGTTCGCTACCAGATAAACGATGAAAACGATGACTGTGGAGCCGAGACAGATGGCGCCGTCATCGGATGATGCATCTCTGTCCGCAGATCTTGCCATAAGCCCTCCTCATGCGTTGATTCATTGAAGACCAACCATCGTAGGTGACTTAAAGCATTCCATTGCCGAAACGTACGAAATGCACCGACAACGTAACATAGAAAAGAGGGTAGAGAAAAGAGAAATGCCGAAGGCATCAGATTGAAAGTAATAGGAAAAATGCAACTTTTCAGCGGGAGAGTGGCGAGAGAGCGGCATCGTCCCGGGCGCTGTCGCGCCGTCCGGCGATGCGCCTGCCTGCCGCGCGGCAGCGCGCACGATAGTCCGACGGATCGAGATGGCATGTGAGCAGCCGTATTGCTCCATCCACCTGACAATCACCGCGCCGGCAGGTGCCCGCATTCACTCATCTTGGCTTTTCTCTATCCCCGGAAGCGCCATGCTAGGCTATGCGGTTGGCTCTCCCAGTCGACAAGGAAGGCACTCATGCTCGAACTGTTCACGGCATCGACACCGAACGGCCACAAGGCATCGATCGCGCTCGAGGAACTCGGACTCGAATACCGCGTGCGTCCCATCTCCTTCGACAGAAAGGAGCAGAAGGAGCCCTGGTATCTCGAACTGAATCCGAACGGACGCATTCCGACGCTCATCGACCATGGCGAGGACGGTTTCGTCGTCTTCGAATCCGGAGCGATTCTGGTCTACCTCGCCGAAAAAACCGGCCGTCTCATGCCGACCGACGCGAAGGGCCGCTCACTCGTGATGCAGTGGCTGATGTTCCAGATGGGCGGTATCGGGCCGATGATGGGACAGGCAAACGTGTTCTATCGCTACGCGCCGGAGAAGATCCCGTACGCGATAGATCGCTACCAGCGCGAATCGCGCCGCCTGCTCGAAGTGCTCGACACGCGCCTGGAGAAGAGCGAATATCTCGCCGGCGACTACAGCATCGCCGACATCGCCACCTGGCCCTGGGCACGGATCTACAAATGGGCCGGCGTTTCGATCGATGGCCTGCCCCACCTCGCGCGCTGGCTGAACGCCATCGCCGAGCGCCCCGCCGCACAGCGCGGCATCGCCATTCCCGAATACCTGGACATCGATGAAATGGTGCGCGACGCGGACCGCAAAATCACGTCCGGGCAGGGGATGCTGGTGTAAGTTCGCGAAACTGAAAACGGCGCTGCGAACCGAACCCCTGTCAGGCGAACGCACCTTTCGCGCCGGCCCTGACCGGCCGGACAGTGTGCGCGGCAGGGCTGGGCGATAATCGCGGCCAATGCGGTCCTACCCAGATCGACCACCGCGCAGCGCGCAACTGCCTGTTCAATATTTGGAGCTGGCGAGAGGAATCGAACCCCCGACCGGCTGATTACAAATCAGCTGCTCTACCGACTGAGCTACGCCAGCATTGAGGAACGCAGATTATATCAGTCCTGCGCGGGGAAGCAGTCCACCGT